>JAAXGN010000036.1 GCA_012267415.1 Candidatus Poribacteria bacterium
TTAATGAAATATTTCGGTAATAAACGGGCAATAAATTGCCCTACTACAAACGATCAGGTTCGTAGTAGTGTGATTCATTGCACATTCCAAAATTACCGAATTAATATATTAATCTTCATACAGTTTGTGCTACAAGGTGGCAACTTAGGTTATTTTAGTAAAACTGGTGTCATCAGAAAACGTCTTGACGTCTGATGACTTATATGGTATTCTTTTTAGTATGCAAACAATGAACAAACTTCCAAATATTGAGCCAGATGCTGTTTTTGATTTAGGAGAACTCGGATGTGGTGACCTTATCGTTGCATTATTGAAAGCGATGAGGACTCTTGAATCAGGACAGATCGCACAAGTCCATGCTGTAGATCCCGGTGCACCTGTGGATATAGCAGCATGGTGTAACATGATAGGCAATGACCTTCTCGCAGACTGTTGCGGTGAAGACAGTGCCTATTTTTATATTAAAAAAGGAGATAGAACTTAATGTCTAAACTGATGATAAGCATTACGCACGCTAAAGATAACACCGACAAAGCAACTGTCGGTTTTGTTGTTGCAAATGCTTCTGTAGCCTCTGGTGTTGAAACCGTTGTTTTTCTTAGCACAGAAGGTGTGCATTTATCACAAGATGGATACGCAGATGACATACACGAAGAAGGTTTCGCACCGTTGAAACAACTCATGACAGACTTTGTTGAGGTTGGCGGAACAATCTGGGTCTGTTCACCATGCTTCAAAAAGCGCAACCTTGATGAAGAAAACCTTGTAGAGAGTGCCGTCATCGTTGGTGGTGCTAAGGCTGTTGAGTTTTTAATAACTGGCGGATCAAGTCTTACCTATTGACATTTGCGAAAGGAGTTCCTGCTATACTTAGCAGGAATTTTCATAAGGATTCGGCTGAATCCCAAACCTAAACTGAGAGTTTCCCTCCGATTATGGAAAAGGTTTCCTTACGAAAGCAAATTGTGCATGTTTGATATACTGCCAACTTTTTCCAGAGGAGGGATGCTCATTCAAATCCTTAAAAGACACACTTTGAAAAAGATATAATTCATCAGTCCTGCCAAAAACTCTCTACAGTCCATTTCAATAAACATCATTACTTACGATCAGTATATCGGTATCCAAATACAATCTTTATGGAATCATTAACAAATGCGAGAAGAAGATTTACAAGCCCCTGAAAGTCTACAGACACCACATATCTGTGAAGGTGGGAACCTTGATTGTGGTTCCGGTCTGCTGCTTCTGATTCGGAAATCAATGGAGGCAGTACCAGATGGTGATGTGTTGGAGATTCGCAGTACAGAGATTAGCGTCAAGGAGGATCTCCCCGCCTGGTGTCGTATGACAGAGAATCCCTATCTTGGGTGGAGACCTGCGCCTGCACACAACAAGTATTTCGTTCAACGTGGAGAAGCGGAACAGGATGCTGATGCTGCTTATGCTCAAGCGCGAGACTATAGATGGCAGACTCGTATCCATTGGGATGGCGGTCTACAGGCGAAGGTTTTCTGTAGAAATCATTCATGGTCGGTAGGTCAACCTGCGAGTTTTGATGTACGTGATGCTGCTCCGAGTGCTGTTGAGTATGTCTTAGGTGCACTCGGTGCATGTTTGGCAATGGGATTCCAGATTCGTGCATCTCAGCAGAAGATTGAAATTGATGAATTGGAGATTTCCTTGAGTGGACAGATTGATAACATCTTCGTCTTTCTCGGCACGGAACAGGATGGACATAGCGGTTTTAGAGCAGTGCGTGGTACGATCTATGTCGCATCCGATGCGGATGATGAAGTTTTGGAGAGATTGTGGGAGGAAACGCTTGCTGCTTCCCCAGTGACGAGTACTTTGACCCGTGATGTTGATATTGATGTTGAGCTGCGAGTAGTATAGAACGCAAAAACGATAAGGAGAATCTGAAAATGAAACATACAAAATGGACTAAAGCCGATTCCCATAAAGCAAAACAGATATGGGAGGCATATCAGAAGCAGTATGATCTTTCTGAACATATCGGACAGACAGTGGGAATAGATCCGAAAAATAGTCGTATTTGGTTCGGGAATTCTATTCAGGCGATAGTACAGCAAAGAGATAAAGAGGGTTTGGATTCACCACTTTTCTTTCAACGAGTTGGCAATGAAACCTATTTTCGTAAGGGAGGACATAAGTGATTTTTGGTGTGGTTACAGATGATGGTGTACCGACAATCACACTGTCAATACCCAAAGAGGAGGAATATATGACGCAGCTACTGGAAAAAGTACTTTGTGAGGTATATAAACTATCTCCCGAAGAACAGGATGTGATTGCTGCTATAATTCTTGAAGAACTTGAAGATGAGCGACGGTGGGATAAGGCTTTTGCTGAATCGCAAGATCAACTCGCGCAACTTGCTCAAAAAGTTCGTGCTGATATTAAGGCTGGTCGTATCAAAAAGATTGGGACAGGTACACACCAAAGAACCGATTTACTCAGTTAGAATTGGGATTATTTGGCGCGCTTTAGGTTTGTCTGATCCTATGACTTTTAAAACAGAATCTAATGAATAATCCGCTACAAAACACCGAAATCCTTGTTGGCGATAGTATTCAAACACTCAGGCAAAAACACAAAATAAAACGTTCTGAGTACCTTCCTAACGGGACCATTCCAGTAGTTGATCAAAGTCAAGATTTTATTGCAGGCTACATAAATGACACGGAACGTGCTTATGATGGAGACCTTCCTGTTATTGTGTTCGGAGACCACACGTGCACCTTCAAATACGTAGATTTTCGATTCGCGATAGGTGCAGAAGGCACACAAATCATACGTCCCAAAAAAGACTTTGACATTCGCTATTTCTATTACGCGCTACGAAATTTACCCTTAGAACAGTTCGGTTATCAAAGGCATTTTAAATATCTGAAAACGTCTAAAATGTCTTGCCCTCCAATGCAAACCCAACAAAAAATCGCCGCCATTCTCAGCACCTACGACGACCTCATAGAAAACAACACCCGCCGCATCAAAATCCTTGAAGACATGGCACAAACCCTCTACCAAGAATGGTTTGTCCACTACCGATTTCCCGGACATGAGAATGTCCCAATGGTCCAATCCGAGTTGGGACCGGTACCCCAGGGATGGAAGACATCTCAACTTGGGGATCTCGCTGAATCTGTTAGGCAAAATGTAAAAGCGGGAAAAGTTGAACAGCAATCCCCCTACTTCGGTTTAGAACACCTGCCTCGAAAGTCAATTGCTCTATCAGATTGGGATTTAGTTGATGCTATTAATAGCACCAAACTAATCTTCAAAAAAAATGATATTCTATTCGGCAAAATTCGTCCATATTTCCATAAAGTTGGAGTTGCACCTTTGAATGGAATTTGTTCTTCAGACACAATCGTGATTCGTCCTAAAAGAAACGAATATTTTGCCATAATCCTCTCTCACGTTTCAAGTGAGTACTTTATCAATTATGCTACTGCAACTTCACAAGGCACGAAAATGCCAAGAGCAAACTGGGAAGTTCTTACTAAATTTCCTTTTGTGGTACCTCCACTTAATATATTGCATCGATTCAATAATATGAATCAGGAAATAGTTGGCAAAATTCATAATTTAATATTTACTAACAACAACCTTCGTCAAACCCGAGACCTACTTCTCCCCAAACTCATCTCCGGCGAAATAGACGTATCCCAACTTGATATCGCTACTGATGAAGTCCAACCAAATCAAGGCGGAACACCTAATGTCTGAACCAGGATTCACAGGATTTCAAGATTACCAAGATAAAACTCAGACATCAAAGTTTGTAATGCCTTCCAACATACCCCTTTGATACTCACCAAAGACATCTTATCCTGAAAATCCTATAATCCTGAAAATCCTATAATCCTGAAAATCCTGGTTCAGACAAGCAACCATAACTTTACACACCCGCTCGCAACACCAAAAGCAATTGACAAGTACAACCGTGAAGATGTATAATTGGTCTGATATAGACAGTGCAAGTTTCGGATGCGCACAAGTATGATACATCCTAACCGTAATGTGTGCGTTACTTGATGAAAAAAGGAGATTTTAACATTGAACAATTTACCCACATTCCCCGTGACCGTAGTTGGTAGCATGCCCCGTTCAAAAACAGTTTCACGGGCACTAAGAGATAAGCAGAAGGGACGCGTCACTGATGCCGAATTCAACGCAATTGCTGACGACGCAGTGATTGAAAGTCTCAAAACACAAGAAGAAAATGGTGTTGACATCGTGAGTGACGGTGAACAAAGACGTGATAACTTCTATTCCTTTATTACTGGATGTATGGATGGAATCAGGTTGATGACGCTTGCTGAGATGCTGGACTATGTTGAAGATAAAGCGGCTTTTGAACAACTGCTTAACGCATTAGATGTCCCCGCGTTTGCTCTAAAGAACCCTGTCGTTGATGGAAAACTAAAACGCACGTCACCCCTTGTATTGCATGACTACCATTTCCTAAAACAACATACAACAAAACCTATCAAAGTCACCCTACCCGGTCCCTATCTGTTAACCCGCTCAATGTGGGTTAAGAAGTTGTCCTACGACTTCTATCCCGATAAAGAATCTTTAGGGGATGATGTGGTTGCAGTTCTGAGGCAAGAGTTGTTGGATTTACAGGATGCAGGTTGTGAATTCGTGCAGTTTGATGAACCTGTGCTTACCGAGGTTGCATTTACCGGTCCGCACGAAACGCATTCGTTTATGTGTGCTGCGTTATCAGAGAAAAGCAGTCCGGAGGAAGAACTCAATTTTGCTGTGGAACTCATAAATCGCGTTGTTGATGGGACGGATGGTAAAATGAAAACCGCACTTCATGTCTGTCGTGGCAACTGGAGTCAACAAGAGGATGTGCTTCTGCGCGGTTCCTACGACCTGCTTATTCCGTATTTCAGCCAGATGCATGTCAATCAGTTGGTATTGGAGTATGCCACTGAACGTGCTGGGAGTATTGATGTTCTCGGAGAACTTCCACCAGATAAGGAGATCGGACTGGGGGTTGTTGATCCCCGTACGACTGAGGTAGAACCTGTTGACTTTGTTTTAGATAAAGTTCGCAATTTACTAAAACATCGCGAACCTGCACAGATATATCTCAATCCAGATTGCGGGTTCGGTACATTTGCTGACCGACCTGTGAATACTGAAGAAATTGCATATAGAAAATTGCAAGTGATACATGAAGCAGCCGAGATCCTGCGGTCCGAAATTTAATTATGTTAAGATTTTACTATCTTTTCTCGCTATAGATTATCATTTAAGCAGTAACGATTGGTAGGGTGTGTGATTTTTTCGGAAGAGACGGCACTCGGAGAGTGCCTACTACTATTATAAGAACTTTACGCACCCGACTTGAATCCGCGCTTGTGTATTCTGTCAGTTTATGCTACAATCTCATCATAATGGAATAGGTATCTGATTCAATAAACGATAAGTCAAAGGAGAGCATCATTTTGATACATCTATATGGAGAGAACTATGAGAGAATGCAACTCTTACGGCACATTGGAGACATCTCTCAGGTTGCGGAAGCCAAGATATTCCAACTCACTGATGGAAATGAGAAGGGAACAGACGCTATCGGCTTTCGGACAGGTTCAGGGTTAAACTTCACTGTCCTGATAAACCGGGGTCTTGATATCTCTTATGCAGATTATAAAGGTATACCCTTATGTTGGCGATCTGGAACTGGTGATGTAGCAGCTGCACATTACGAACCAAACGAGGAAGGGTGGTTACGCGGATTTTATGGTGGATTACTCACAACCTGTGGTATGACTCAAGCAGGGGCACCAAACGTTGATGAAGATGAAGCACTCGGATTACACGGGAGAGCTTCATACATCCCCGCAAAGAACGTATGGGTTGATAGTCGATGGGAAGGTGACCGTTACATACTATGGGCACAAGGAAAAATCACTGAAACAAGAGCGTTAGGTGAACATCTATGCAGAACGCGACGAATCTGGACTGAATTAGGCTCTAATAAGATACGCATTGAAGACATTATTGAGAATCTCGGGTACCAAGACTCACCCCTTATGTATCTATTCCATATAAATGTAGGTTTCCCAATACTCTCAGATGGCAGCGAACTATTAGCACCATCATCTCAGGTCACGCCTCGCGATGAACACGCAAAAGATAACCTATCAAACTATAACTGCGGCGAACCTCCCACTGTTGATTTCAAGGAACAGGTATACTATCATCAGATGGAACCTGATGTTGACAACCATATCCGTGTTGCACTCGTGAACCGAAGTTTCAATGATAATAAAGGTATAGGCATAGCAGTCCGATACCATAAGACGCAGTTTCCTCACTTTGTGCAATGGAAACTGTGCAGTCAAGGAAACTATGTAATGGGTTTAGAGCCTTCAAATTGCAGAGTTGATGGAAGGGCATCAGAACGTGAACAAGGTTCGCTACAACACATTGAACCTGGTGGCAGACGCCACTATGAAGTCGAAATAAGTGTGTTAACCTCAAATGCTGAGATTAAGGCACTTGAAGAAAAGATTAAAGATAACCGGAAATAATACGATATCCACAAAGGATATAAGAATTGTCCCTCTTCTAAGGAGAAATAATAATGAAGAATCGAATTTCACTATTCAGTCTTATCGTTGTAAGCTGTGTATGTGTTTTATTGACAAACATTTATGCAGATCACCCAAATATTGCTGATCAATCTGACTATATTCTTACAGATTCACACGTAGAAAAAACCGAAGAAAAATCTCATGCAATACCTGAAAATAGCGTGTTAAATTTAATTCCTGAAAACGCAATAGGTATAATCTACTGTCCAAGCCTTTCTGAGCTGAATAAAAGGATCAACGATGGTGCGGCAGAAATGGCACCTCAAGTTGGTCAACAGCCTGAAATCCTTGCATCTATATTGGCAGAATCCTTTGGTGCAGGCTTTGAGAATTTGGCTGAATTGGAACAGATTGGATTGGACTTAGACAATGATTTCGCAATTTTTTTTACAAGTTTCGACCCCGTTGCTGTTGCGGCAACCGTACATTTGACAGATCCAGAAGCGATGATGCAGGTTATTCAGACAGAAGCACAAGGCAGCGAACCTACCGAATATAAGGGTGAAACCTACTTCAGTTCTGAAGGTGATGGTAGTTTTGCTATTTTGGGTAATACACTTGCCTTTACACAACAGGCTAAAGATTGTGTAAGCATCATTGATGTGAGTAAGGGAGAACAAAACGCAATCGCTGCTAACCCAAATTACACCGTATTTCTAAATCAGATTGCAAAGGGAACTGATCAGCTTGCTGCGTATTTTGACCTTGGGACAATTCTTGGCCCACATATTGAGACAATCATGGAAGACATGAATTCCGCGGTTGATGAGATGGAAAGTGATCCCGCTACCATGTCTGCGGTTCCAATGATGGAAAGTATGTTTGGGACATTTGCTGAACTCATAAGAGATTTAGAGTCCGTGAGTGCAACCCTTCAGATACAAGGTACTGATGTACAACTTGCACCTTTTCTGAAGTTTAAAGACGAAGGGAAGATTCAAGAAACACTAAAGGAACTAGTGCCTGATGAATTAGTAATCATGGATGATTTACCAAATGGAGGATTCCTTTTCGGTGGTTTTGAGGGAAATGCCTTGAGTTTATATGAATGGAGCATGGATTGGTTGTTAGCTCTGCCTTCAGATGATGAGGAACAGAGTCAGGACCTCAAAAATGTCGTACAAGAGATGCAAGAGATGTACCAAGCATTGGGTAGTGAACAAGGATTCTCCGTGAATTTTAGAGATAGTTTAATTCCTGATGTTTTGGTCATTTATGATCTTGAAGATGAAGAGAAAGTCAAAACATACTATGATGAGCGTTTTTTGGATAACCTAAGCAAAATGATGCAAATTATGAAAGATTCAATGGGAGAAATTCCACAGTTCACCATTTACGATGGGGGGTACGTTGGGAAGCCAATCATGCATAATGAGGTAGAGATCAAGACTATTGTCTTTCCGAATTTTGGTATTGCTTTTCAGGATGTTCCCGTAGAGATGGCTGTTCTGATGCCCCATGAATGGCATTGGTCTTATGCATTTTCGGATGGACAACTCTATTTTTCTTTAGGGGGTGCAGAAATAATACAGAGAGCACTTAATAGCAAAGCTAAAGTTGTTGAGAACATATCTGAAAATGTAGGTTACCAGAATCTTGTTGAAAAGTTAGGAAAAGATAACAACCTACTATTTGGCATTTCTCCTATAGCAGCTATTAAGAGTTTCGTTGCTCTTGCCTCGAAAGCTGATCCAAACGCTGCCGCTGAAATGCAGATGATGGCTGGCATGATCATGGGGATTCCCGAAAACTACAGTATCGGTATATCAGCAAAAGTAAGGGACGGTGGTGTCGGTGCAAAACTACACATTGCAGTGGGTGATTACAAACAATTGGTACAAACATTTATGATGTTTAGTGCAATGGGACAGATGCAATAAGCATCACGAACTCGTCTACAAGAAATTGTAGGCGAGTTTTTTTATTTAACATTATATAGAACATGTGGTATCATACACAACATGTTTGCTTGCAGTTATGTGCAAAGGAGGGGTGCACACAACTGCCAGTCTTCTGTTATGGTGAAATATATAATTACTTGCACGCAATTGTAGCGCAAACTTTTAGTTTGCGTACACTAATGCACAAACTAAAAGTTTGTGCTACAGTCCAGTCTGTCGATTTTGGTACCACGTGCCGAAATTGTGCATATATTTTTGTATTTCACTAAAATCCCTCCAAATGTGTATATATGTACCTTAGGAGGAAGATTGTGCTACAGAAAAATAGTATTATACACTGGATTTGTATAAAGAATAGAAAATTCCAACCTTTACTAATATTTTGTATTGTCTTGTTCTTGCTAACTTTACCATTCGCGATGGCTGATACGACTGCAGAAAATAGTGCCGAAGTCGAGCCAAAGAAAAGTCCTATAAAAATCGGTGGTGCCATGCGAGCCAACTACGTCTACGGTATGTATGAGGATCGTACGCGATATGATAGTTCCGGTGAGCCGTATTTGGAGGATGATGGTAGAGGTGCAAACTTTGGGGATGTTGATCTTGAATTACTACGGTTGAATGTCGACCTTGACTTTCATAACGTCATTGGAAGGATGGAATATCGATGGTATCCGAGGTATTTTGGTAGTTCAATCGGTTACAGCATGATACATACTGCTTGGTTGGGTTATGACTTTAAGGATACGGGTACGCTCAGAGCAGGCATTGTGCGAGTGCCTTTTGGACCAACAGACTACGGTGTTTCTACCAGTTGGTTTTTTGACCAGCATTTTTATGTCGGACTCGCTGATGACCCTGATGTAGGGATCGTATGGAATAACAATACTGGTAACTTGACTTATGATGTAGGTTATTTCCTGATGAGTGAACCCCAGACGATAGGAAATAGTCTCAATAGTGCACGATACGGATAACGACGTTGTAAAATGGGAAGAACAAGCAGATGAAGATGGAAATGTGCTATGGGGTGTTGAGGAGAATGGGTTTGATGAGCAACATCAATTTAATCTTCGTGCAATCTACTCCATTGAAAACGTCGCTGATATAGGAGTCTCAGCACAGTTCGGGTTGTTGCAAGGAACGAATGTAGGAAACGATGAAGGCGGAAACCACTACGCTCTTTCCGCGCACATGAAGAACTCAGCAGCAGATTTCACACTCTATTCACAGTTTACCTATTATGCACACAATATTACAGATGATACGGCTTGGGGAACAGGGGACTTGATTCCGATGGGTGCTTACGAATTTGCATGGCCTGTTGCGTCTGAGGGTTTAATACCTGCGCTTTCCCTACGTTATAATGGGATTAATACGGAAAGTATCTCATGGCTAAACAGTGTAATGCCATACATAGAATGGAGTACTATTCTCAAGACTGTTGAAACTTACAACCCAAGCACGCTTGTAACCCTTGGGATAAATTGGAACATCTTTGATTCACTGTATGTCTATAGTGACCTCGGTCTATCAAATGGTAATTCCTTTGTAGGTAATAGTGCAGGCGATGGTATCAGAGAAGGTTACGGAAGTATCTACGATGGTGCGGGTGATGTTGGTGCAAACGGCAATAACGTTTGGAACTGGCGTCTTAATTTTAACTTCGGTGTTTATTTCTAATTGGTTCACACCGCTTCTCATGTAGTTGAACTTGTGTACGTTACTACTATTATAAAGGAGAATCTTAAATGCACGAAGAAGAAAAACAACCGCAACAGATGCCGCATCAGGTAGATGAAGGTAGATACAAGAAACTATTCGGTTTAGACATTTACTTAACCCCAGTATTCGTGATTTCTGGTATCACCATTGTTCTATTTATAATTGGTTCCCTTATCTTTCAAGACCAAGCAACAACGCTTTTCAAGGATACCAGAGTCTGGCTTACGGAAAACCTTGATTGGCTCTTTATGATCACAGCTAATCTTGTATTTCTCTTTTGTGTAATTGTCGCCATTTCCCCTCTTGGCAAAATCCGACTTGGAGGTCCAGAGGCAAAACCAGAGTACTCCAACTTAACATGGCTTGCGATGCTTTTTGCTGCAGGTGTGGGGATTGGACTTCTCTTCTTTGGTGTCTCGGAACCTGTAACCTATTTTCAGGGAGGTGACTATTCACCGCTGGAAACAGAAACGATTTATGACCCAGCTGCGGAATACACGTCTGAAAATGTACCTGACATCAATGACCCGGAGGTTCAACTTAAGGTTCAAAGGGCGGCCTCCTTAGGCATAGCGACGACGGTCTTCCACTGGGGTCTACATGGGTGGGCGATCTACGGAGTCGTAGGACTCGCATTAGCATTTTTTGCATACAACCGAGGATTCCCTCTCCTCATACGATCTGCGTTTTATCCCATACTCGGTGACAGGATATGGGGATGGCCCGGACACATCATTGATACATTTGCCATTTTTGCTGGTATTTTTGGACTTGCAACTTCCCTCGGTTTAGGTGTAGAACAGGTAACTTCTGGCCTTAACTACCTATTTGAGATACCAGCAAGCAAATTGACCATGATTCTGCTAATTGTAGGGATTACTGCCATCGCTCTTGTCTCTGTGATGACAGGTATAAATGTCGGTATCAAACGTTTGAGTCAGTTCAACATAATTCTCGCATTTGTCTTGCTGTTAACCATTTTCATTCTCGGTCCAACACGATACATTTTTCAAAGTCTTTTTGCAGGATTGGGAACCTATATCAAGGAAATGGTTCCGCTGAGTAACTGGATTGGACGTGAGGACACAAGTTTCCTACACGATTGGACTACGTTCTATTGGGCATGGTGGATTGCGTGGGCACCGTTCATCGGCACATTCATTGCGAGGATTTCAAAAGGACGTACTGTTCGTCAGTTCGTCTTTTTTGTGCTAATTTTGCCAACCCTTTTGTGCCTTCTGTGGTTTAGTGCGTTTGGTGGAACTGCAATCCACCAGTTTCTCACTGGCGGTTTCACAGGCGTAACCGAAGAGGTAGAGGCATATAATTACCCACTTGCACTCTTTAAGATGTTTGAAGAACTACCAGTATCATTGCTGCTTTCGTGTGCGGCAATGCTGTTAACAATTATCTTTTTTGTTACCTCATCGGATTCGGGTTCCCTAATCATTGATATAATAGCCGCTGGTGGTAAGGTTGATGCCCCAGTTGCACAACGGGTTTTCTGGTGTACTGCTGAAGGTTTAGTGGCAATTGCATTGCTACTCGGAGGAGGGTTGAAGGCTTTACAAGCCGCATCCCTTGCGACAGGTTTCCCGTTCGCCATTGTGCTGTTAGGTATGGGCGGATGTGTCCTTGTTGGCATGATCAGAGAAAGACGTGAATCTCTATCTGAAGATAGCAATAATCTTCAAGAATAACGTAATAACATGAAATGGGATGGATGGCTATAATACATCCATCCCATCAACTTCTGAATTATCCAGATTATCCATTTAAGATGATGAACAATTCTTCCTATAAATACGCTGGACTGCCACTTACGCCGTTGATGGCTCAAGAACTGATATTAGAACTCTTCACAGGACAGACACTCCACAAACAGGAGATGGCAGATATTGTAGAAGCGACTCATGCTGAACGCGGCGGTAACCCACCACGGTCGAAACAGAACCCAATTACAAGAGCATTGACATTGCTGAAAAAGTTGGGACATGCTGAGAATGTGATGATAGGTGTCTGGAAAATCGGTCCAGATGATGCAAATAAAATAGGCTCATAGGAATATAAGAAATAGGATTCAAAACAGAAAGAAAACCATTTGAAAATACTCGGTATAGATACCTCTTGTGATGAAACAGCTGCAGCTATAGTAGTTGATGGTCGTGATGTGCAATCAAACATCGTTGCATCACAGATAAAAGCACATGAGGAATACGGGGGTATTGTGCCAGAATTGGCATCCCGCAAACACATAGAAGCAATTAACTATATCGTCAACAGAGCACTCACTGAAGCTGACACTACTTTTGATGATATAGATGCTGTTGCTGTAACAAATCGTCCAGGTCTGATTGGTGCTTTACTGATTGGCGTGGCAGCAGCCAAGAGTCTTGCATACTGTCACAATCTTCCGTTACTCGGTATCAATCATATTGAAGGACACATCTACGCCAATTACATGGTGCACGAGAACTTAACCTTTCCTCATATCTGTCTAACTGTATCTGGTGGACACACCTTGTTGGTAGAAGTTCATGAAGGATGGAAGTATAAAGTACTCGGCACGACACAGGACGATGCCGCAGGTGAAGTCTATGATAAGGTTGCAAAGTATCTCGGACTCGGTTTTCCAGGTGGCAAAATCATAGACGACCTTGCGACAAAAGGTAATCCGACAGCTATTGACTTTCCGCGTCCAATGCTCCGCAGCGGAGATTATCAATTCAGTTTTAGCGGTGTCAAGACCTCGGTGCGATATTTTGTGGAAAAGGCAGAACGCGCGGGAACAATTGATAGTGGAGAAGTTACCATTGAAGACATTGCGGCAAGTTTCCAAGCAGCAGTTGTCGACGTACTTGTAGCAAAAACCGTTCAAGCTGCAAAGACTACTGGTTGTCACACGATAACACTAACCGGTGGGGTTGCAGCCAACAGTAAACTGAGGTCATCTCTAAAGGAAGCTGCACAAGAAGTTGGCGCGGAAGTATACTATCCTCCATTTAGTTTATGTACGGATAACGGCGCGATGATCGCAGGGATCGCTTATGAGAAGTATCAGCAAGGGCAGCGTGATGAACTCTCACTCAACGCTGCCGCAAACGGATCAATAGTGGATGTCAGTGATATATTTTAACAGACAGGAGTAATATACGTGGGATCCGATGTACGTATTGAAGCAGCAGTTAACTGTATAAAGTCTGGCGGAATTATTGCTGTTCCAACTGATACAGTGTATGGTATAGGTGCTGATCCATTTAATGTGGAGGCGGTACAAAAACTATACACGTTAAAGGGACGTCCAGAAGAGAAACCGATCCCCTTAGTCTTAGGATCAACAGAGGATGTAGAAAAAGTAGCACAGAACCTTTCTGGCTTCTTTTATCACCTTACAGATAGGTTTTGGCCGGGTGGATTAACAATCATCGTAGAGGCAAAAAACCTGCTACCCCAACTGACAGCTGGGGGTAACACTGTCGGTTTACGGATTCCAGATCAACCATTATTATTGCGCATACTTCAAGAATTCGGAGGTCCACTTGCGATCACTAGTGCTAATCTTTCAGGTACACCCGCAGCCACTTCACCAGCGGAATTTGGAGAAGAACTCAGTTCTCGGTTAGATTACATTGTTGATGATGGAGAGACATTAGGGTCTATACCATCAACAGTTTACGATATATCTATATCACCCCCCGTTGTTCGCCGGCACGGCGTAATTTCTGCGGTAACACTTGAGAAGGAGTTGATTTGCTACAACAGACATTTAAAGAACTCCTAAAGTTTATCACATCTTCAACGGGACAGTGGGTGATACTCATTTTAGGTTGCGTGGTTGCATTGGCAGCTGTCTATCACAGATGGCGACAAATACCCGGTTTGACGGTCAACCTGATTCAGGAGGATACTTGGTTTATCAATCGTGATGACAATAATCGTTTATCCATTGTGGTGTCACTCCATCTTATCAACAAATCCGCTGCACCGATACAGTTTAGTAGATGTAAATTGAGTGGTTATTCCCCCAAACCCCCTCCGGATCAGATGTTTCTTGAGGGATACGACAAGACAATTGAACTCACCTATCCCGATTACGATTCGTTCTCAGAAATCGTGGGTAAATCGGAGAATCTTAATTCTGTGTATGTACTCAATCCATATACAGAGCAACGGATGTGGGTGTATTATGAGTCTGGGATCGTTACACTTAGGAATATGCTTCGTGCACCAATAGTGTTGAAAGATCTTAATCGCAAACGAAAGTCTATACCAGCAACAGTACCACGCAATATGGAGCAAATACAACTGTACCGAGAAGCGGCGATGCGTTGGTAATCAAATAAAGAATAGAGGATACACATGCAAACGAAAAGAGTGTGTCTATGGTCAGGACCCAGGAACATTTCAACTGCCCTGATGTATGCTTTTGCACAACGGAGTGATACAGAAGTTGTTGATGAACCGTTCTATGCACACTATCTACATACGACTGGTGCACTGCATCCTGGTCGAGATGCGGTTATTACCTCAATGGAAACGGATGCGGATGCAGTCATTCGTGATGTTGTTTTAGGTACGTGTGCTAAACCTGTCCTTTTCATGAAACAGATGGCACATCACCTTGTCAATATTAACAGATCCTTCATGCAGGAGACAGTGAATATTCTACTCATCCGTGATCCGAAGGAGATGCTCCCCTCATTAACAAAAGTGATTGGGATTCCTACCTTGAAGGATACGGGTTTGAAGATCCAGGCTGAACTGTTAACCAAATTACGGCAGATTGGACAGGTACCACCTATCTTAGATGCAAAGGAATTGTTGCTTAATCCGAAGCATGTTTTGTCAATCCTGTGTTCTCAGTTGGATGTACCGTTTGAGGAAGAGATGCTATCTTGGAAGAGTGGTGGACATTCTTCGGATGGCGTGTGGGCTCCGCATTGGTATGAGAACGTGCATCGGAGTGTGGGATTCGTGCCGTATAAACCGAAAAGCGAACCCTTTCCTATAGAATTGGAAGGTGTATTATCTGAGTGTTTGCCTTATTATGAGGTTTTACGTGCTGATGCAATTTGTAGTGTTCGTTAGATTTATAGTGGAATTTACAATTAATGAAACACTCCTTAACGGGCGAGGAAACCTCGCCCTACGCTGGGTGGCTTTCGTCATCGGTGTATGGGGTGAGAAGTCTCATCAATTATCAGGTTTACTATAGTCAGTTCCCTTTTATTTCTGCCCAAGTTTCTGTTGCCTTAACTTCTGCTGAGACGTTTAGACCAGAAATAGTGAACGAATCGACCCAACCTTCAGCTTCCCACTCGTTAGCGATGTTGATTCCTTCCAAAACAAAGCCGAGGATTTCTATCCGGTTGAAATTTGAATCTTTGAATTTTGTCCGGAATTCGCCATCAACAAACAGGAGAAAGAATCCTGAGTTAAAATGCAGTTCCATCTCATCTATTACGTCTGTGTCCCAACGTTGACGTGGTTCACGAGACAACCTATAGCGAAAAGGATGGCTGGTGCCTCTGCCGTTGAAACGTCGTGCTCTAATTTCATCAGGGAAAAATACATAATAGAACGGGTCTTCATCAGCGGTTTCAGGAAAACGTCGTCCTACGCAGAAACCGAAACGGAGTTTGTCCCCCCCAAAATTCTTGATTGTAACGACAAAATCCCTATGGGGTCCGGGAAATGCTATGAGTTCGTAGAACTCATATCTAACTGCCCAGTCTCTATTGACTTCAATGCGTAACATACCATCAACGACTTTCCACACTCTTCTATCACCGATGTTTTTCCATGCTTCAGTATTCTCCATATCAAAGTCATCGTGCCACATCTCTGCCGATGTGGAGATGATGTTGCTAACTGATAAGAATATGAGGATCAGTAAGAACAGAATATTTCGCATACCTATACCTAAACGACATTCAATTGATTTTTATACAATCATACCATCTATGTGTTAGTTTTCCTCTGCGGCTGATGATTCCGGGTTTACGTTCGACAGGGAAACCGAAGTCTCCATCACGTTGTTTCAGTTCTTGCCAATCAGGAGGGAACCAGGTTCTATATGTTCGGCAGTGCACTTCAAGGTCTTCTCCTTGCCAACCTCCGATTTTAAAGTACATTGGACAGACCCATCGTTCTCTGCCGCGTGCATACTGTCGCCATCCCATCACTGTTGCTTGTTGTCTGATGATATTTCCATCGCGCCAATGCCGTTCTATGCCACTCCACGGATAACCGGTTGTCCCGCCTCCGGTACTGATCTCACTCCACCCAAGATCGTCATGTAACGTGATAATGGACACATTTGTACCCCACGGGGTTTTGTCATCTGCAAATGTCCACTTCTGTCGTCTATACCAGTGCAACGCCCCCGTAATATTGGACTTAGATACCACTGCGTTTTCAATCGTTTCTACTATGTCAAAAAAGCCTTTATTGTTATAGGGGTTATGTGTACCCTTACAAAGTGTGAGTGAGTTGATTTCGGGACCAAACCATTTTCCATTTTTGCCGGGTGTGCGATAATATGCACCGGACGCGGTTGGATTGGCCCGTTCATGCGGGTTTAACCTTGCACCAGCAAATTTACCCCAGAACGCAACAGAGATTAGTACTATTAATAAGAATAGATTAAAAATAAGGTCTAAATTCTTCTGAAACATAAGTGTGTAACATCTGCTTATATGCGTTTATAGTAGAATATTGAATAATTTACACAGTCAACAACGGCAGAATGCGCTTTTGGCATTCTGCATTGATTAGGAAATCGCACCTACCGGAGTGAAGAGGTTATTATTTTCAAAATTCACCCTAATCCTGTTTCAACTGTCCCCATGTTGTTGCTAATTTATCTTTTGCTGTTACCGGTAGTCCGGAAATTGTAACACGTTCCACGTATCCTTCACCTGTATTCGGCATATCAGTAACATAGCCGACAAGGACAAAACCGAAGAAATCTATCGTCTTCAGATTTGTATCTATAAAGTCCAGGCGTGATTCGTCATTACCAGAAAACTGAAATCTACCTTCGTTGAAGTGCAGTGTCATTTGGTAAAGCACATCGGTATTCCAACGTCTCCCCGTCCCAAGAAACACCTTTCCGTCCCTTAATGCCTGCATATCATTTGTGAGAAAAAGGTAATAACCTGTCTCCTCTAATTCCCCATCGTCATTTAGGAAGCGTTTACCAATCACTAAACCAAACTTAATATCTCCAGATGCACCTATGTTTTCTGCTCTTATTGTAATGTTACTGAAGTCTCCTACGTGGTTAATATATTCAAAGACTTCAAACATAGTCGTCCACTGCTTTTTGGTGTTGATTTTTGCGCGCAAGAATCCGTACTCGGTCCGCCATGTGGAATCATCTCCTCGTAATTGCCAATTTTCTTGGGTTTCGAGATCGAATTCATCTTGCCACGTTACAGCACCGACTTCACCTTGTAAAAGAAAGGCGAAGCATAAGATGATGGATAGTCTGAGAATGTAGATAGTTTCTTTCATTTTATTTATTCCGATGAAACAATGTAGTGAAATCTATAATTACTTACACACAAATGTAGCGCAAACTTTTAGTTTGCGTACACTAATGCACAAACTAAAAGTTTGTGCTACAGCACAGTAAAGCGGTTTAGGACTCACGGACTAAAAGTGTAAATATATTTTTGGATATTACTATAATTTTAGAAAGTTCTCCCATCCTGTCTTCCCAGATAGATATGATGTGTGCTATCACTACAATAAGGTATTTCAACCCGCTTCTGCGCATACATACGTTTATATTTTCTCGTCTCATTTACCCAAACCGTATCAACAGCACGGATAAGTAAGGCGTATCGTCCTTGAGTTAAACCTGAAAACACAAACTTTCCTTCAGCATTAGTCTCAGTTTCAAAGCGGTCCAGGGTCAATGACATATCATATCTGTCCAGATCCCAAGGATACCACGACCGTATGACAACGGCATTCTTGACAGGTTCACCCGTATCTGACCACATCACTTGTCCCATTAAACTAATCGTCGGTCTGTCCACAACGACTAATATAGCATCACCCCAAGTACCTTCATCTTCACCTGCTTCAACATTCTTTCCGTTTGATGTAAAGTCGCTTCCTGTGATAAACAACTTATATTCCCCTCCAAAAAGACCGTCCAGCACAAACTCTTGTGCTGACACATCAAATCGTCTGGACATTATAGGTTTGTTTAGTGCGAGTGGATCCAACTTTGGTGTCATCTCAACATCTATCGGAAAAACCTTCACATCATAGTAGGTAGCTGTTGTATTTTCCGGAACAATGACGTTCCCCTTAATAACATTCCCTTTTTTGAGGGTAACAATCAACGGGTCTTTCCTAATTTTCACATTTGGATAAACCCTTGATAGATACCCTTTTTTTGACACTTCTACGAACAGTAGTGCGTCAGCAGCTGCAATGACTTGCACATTGAAAACACCCTTTTCGTCAGTCTGTGTCATGGCTAAGTGTGTGCCGTATCCGCTACTTTCTTTTGGATGAAGGGTTATCCGTACTTTCACATCTGATAAAGGTTGCTGTTGTGTATCAACTACCGAACCGTGTAACGCTATCATTTTTGGCAACTGGATGTGTAGCGGGTTATCGGTTTGTGGGTTGACAGTGTCAAGATATGCAATGATAGCATCATTCTGTGCGACTGTCAAACTATAATCTATCGGATGTAGTTCAGCAAAGACAAAATTCCCTTCCTGATCAGTTGTAACTGCATGTTCAGGCTGCGCTGCTGCACGGAAGAAATCAGCAGGTGTATCGTGCATCTTTAAACGCACAGTGAGACCGTAGCGTGACCGATTTGACTTGGTGTCGTCTACCTTTCCCGTTAAAGATAGAAATGGCTTCAGTTTGAGTTCACCCAACGTATAATCTGTTTTGTCTGGTATCATCTCCCTTCGCCAACGATGGGTTTGATGGCGGGGATGTGATGCAATTACCGTGAATGCGTAATAAGCATCTGAATCGTTTGGGACAGTTAAGCGAAATTCTCCGTGTGTATCTGTTTCCGTTTCATGCGTATCCGCTGCATCTGAATAGAAGCTGCTGCCATGTTCTGATATAACACTGACAATTGCTCCTGATAGTGGTTGTCCATCATCCGCACCACTTAATCTGCCAGTGACAGTTGCTCCTTTCTTGATATATACTTCCACACCATCTGCACGGCTTCGTGGGGAGACCGTAATGTTAGGTAAACTGGTGTTCGTCATAACATATCCATCAAAAGAATCGATGATGCGGTAGCTGCCGGGTAACACGTTTCTTATTTCAAAGTATCCGTCTTTTACCTTTCCTTTGTATGTTCCCAGGAAGAATTCATCCTCTTCTGCGATATGCTCAACTTTGATTTCATCCGTAATTGGCAGAGGCAGCTTGTTGGTGGAATCAAGTAAAAAACCAGAAATAACACCCGTTCCTTCAACAACAAAAGTCACTTCAGTTTTGTCAACAACGGTAACTTCACGTTGCATAATCCGTACGCCGCGATGTTGAACTTCAACATTCCAAGTGCCAACAGGAAGGTATCTAAGCGTAAACTGACCCATTGAATCCGTCTTGTCAGCGTAAGTTACACTGTCTTTTGGAAGCACTGTTGAGACAATATATCCTACCAGAGGATTGTCCTGTTTATCTGTTACGTGTCCGTGGATAGTGCATGAATACGTGGCTGCAATATCTTGTGCTTTGCAGATACTGACGAAAAGGCTGAAGTTGAGAAGGAATATAAGCATATAGTTAAAAACACAAAACGAAGACTTGCTATATGAATCTGATGAAGTATATCTAAAATGCTGCATTTAATCTTACCCTATTCTTCATTAGGCGTTTTTGACCTTGCGAACGGCACACGGAGTGTGCCTACTACTCTTAAGCACATCTTATGACATTGAATTCTTTATACACACGTCTCACATAATTCTCGTGCTTGGGTTACTTCTTCACTGTCAATATACTTTATTTCAATTACTTTCACCGCTTCGTTAGGTATCTGTGCAAAGGTTTCATCCCAATCCAAATCACCGGTTCCGGGTGGATGATACGGATCAAGTTCCTGCAGATCATGTAGCGTTACGCCGATGAGATGTTCACCGTAAGTTTTAATCCATTCTTGGGACCAACAGAGTCCGAGTTTTTCCTGCAGTGCGGCGTGCCCTACATCGTGCCAATAGCGCATAGGACTGCCGTAGAATTCATCAAAAAACAGTCCTACTTCGTCGAAATTTGGTATCTGGAAGTATTGTGGTCTGTTTTCTATAGCGATGTTCAGTTCCAAGCGTAAAGCTGCTTCATTTAGTTCATCAAGACTTCTTAGTGCGGCATCATGATGTTTTGCTTCTTTGCGTTTTCTCCATTCAGTCGCTTCAGTCACCTTTTTGTTCAACGCTTCAAACTCTCTTTCACCATAATTATAGAGATCAGTCATTAGGTAGGAACGGTTGTATGTATCTACTTCTCCGAGTCGAAGTATAACTGTAGGAATTTCCATATCTATGGCGAGTTGCATGGTTTGTATCGTTTTGCGGATGGCTTCTTTTCGTTCATCATTGTCAAGACTGGCAAGTTGTACTTTGTCTTTGTCTACATCGGATTGCGTTGTTCCCGGTAGTATAGGACAATAATTTTGAATAACAGGCAGATGTGCTTGTCCAATCTCACGAAACATCGGTTTCAGTTGTTCCACTTGCTCTAAGGTAAGGTGTCGACTAAGTGCGATGTTTTCAAAGCCTAAATCCTTCAATGCATCAAACATTGCTGCGCCGTCTGGCTGCTCTAATGCGTTATACATTGTTGATATTGCTAACATGTGGTTTGTTCTATAAACATATCGTCCCTACGGGACTAAAGAGTGTGTATATCACGTTTTTCTATAAACATATCGTCCCTACGGGACTAAGAAGTGTGTATATCACGTTTTTCTATAAGTTTGTGCTACAAAAGAGAGACATTATCATTTAGACATGGTATTATTTTATTGTGACAACGTTATGATCCTGAATTTTTATTTTTTCTTGTGCGTATTTTTTGATGACTTCAGGATAGAGTTTGTGTTCTTCAATTTGAATGCGTTGATGTAAAGTTTCTTCATCATCACCGTCATAAACGGGGACAGCTGCTTGTGCTATGATGGGTCCTGTGTCAACACCTTCATCTACAAAATGGACGGTTACCCCTGATACTTTTACACCATAGGCTAGCGTATCAGCAACGGCATTTGCGCCTGGGAATGCGGGTAATAGACTGGGATGAATGTTTATGATTCTGTTTCGGAATTGTCGGACGAAAGGGGGTTGAAACAGTTTCATATACCCAGCGAGTACAATCAAATCAACATCGTAGTCTTGAATTTTCTTAGCTATTGCATTGTCAAATTCAACTCTATCTCTGAAATGTTGACTTCTAATGATTTCCTGTGGAATTCCTGCGTGTTTTGCTCTTTGTAATGCATAGGCATTTTTGCGATCACTGATTACAACGGCGATTTCTATATGACAATTCTTGTCAGTATGGAGTTGCGTAATTAGGTTCTGAAGATTTGTTCCGCTTCCGGATGCGAGGACAGCGATTTTCACTTTTTGTCTATTCCCAATTGGTTTTCTTTACCAATATGTGTTATTCTTCGTATGTCCTTTTGGAATAGGTACCCATACACCACCTGTTTCAATTGTGACCTTTTGTTGGAAGTCATCAATAGTTCCGAGAACACTGACCACTGCATGTTTTTCGCGTAAGAATTGTATCGTACTAGCTGAAGTTTTTTCACTGACGGGTTCATCAGTAATGAGAATTATGTGCAGCTGCGCGTTTGGTCTGAGCTTTATTCGTCTCAATCCTTCAGAAATGGCAGATAGCAGACCCTCATCTTCTTGGCACGGTAGTTCTACGATTTTTCTAATCTGTTGAAGCGTCTGTGGTGGATTGAAAACATTCACTCTATTGAGAATTACGCTTTTTCTAAACCGGACAACGCCTATCTGATAGTCGATGAGAGCGTTATCCCAATCGCGCATCCATAGTTCTAACTGATCTAAGATGTTTGGTACTTTTTCTTCCATGCTTTTACTACCGTCAATGAATAACAGGACATCCACTGGCGCATTCTGTGTAGACTTTAGTACCTGTTTTCCTATCACATCTGCAGTCTGCCATGTTGCGTATCTGAGCAATCTCGCTTTTTCCTTTGCAAGAAGCGTTTTGTGTTGTCGGGAAAATGACTTGTACTTTACAGGATTTTCCGGTATAGCATGCCATTTTCCATCCGTTTCTTGGGCAATCAATTGGTGTCCTCTGTTAGGTAAACCGAGTACATTTACATATATTCCGAACTCACGACAGAGCGCGATAGCATCTTGAAGTGTTCTATTCTTCAGACTTTCCAAAGGTTCGTCAGTTACGATAATGAAGTGTTTTTTGGATGTTGCGCGAAATTTTAACTCTTGAACAGTCTGTGCGATAGCATCCAATGCTCTTTCATCACCGCGTGGTACGATTGATAATAGGTTCAGTTTGTAATCCTTCAGTCTATCTGTTAATTGGTGAACTTTAATTACATTCTTATTTCCGCGTGTGGCAAATTCTGTTAGACCGAGTTCATAATCTATTTCAGAGGCTTCATAAACATCAATCATATCCACTAAGTGGTCAGCAACACCTTTTATGTTATCCCCCATACTCCCGCTTGCATCGACGATGAAAACGACATCTATCGGTCCACCATCGCTTGTATCAACGATTTCCTTTGCGAGACTTTTCATCACATTCTCAAAGGGTATATAGGGTAATTTTGGTTGGTCCCCACCAAGGTCACCTATTTTTGTGGGTGTATCTATATCATCGCCATCAATGTTTGTTGGGATGTTGAGTGTAGAAGGTATGTTATTTCTTTGAATACCCGGTGCCCCAGATTTCTTTGTGCCGAAGGCTCCCCCTAAGGTGGGTCCGGTCGCTTCAGTTTTTGATAAACCTTCTTCTACTTCCCGTAGTTCGCGAAGTGCTGTGCTAACATCCACATTTACATCCGGTGTTATTTCTGTGCTTTTTAGTCGTGGCTGCTCAGCCATCGTTGGTTCAGTAGGTGATAATTGTGGTTGAATTGTAACTTCAGGTGTAATTGACTTTACTTTGATCTCCTTAACTGTTGCTGTTTCGTGGGATGCGGTTTTGTAGAGTTGACGAAGGGGTGTTTTGATTGGCAGTTTCGCCTTTATTTCCTTCGGTATTGTCGTAATTGTTGCGTCAAGTTTATCCTGAACTGCATAGGGATTTTCATTGCGCACAGTAAAGTAGAAGAGTGCAATAAGCAGGATGACATGAAGAATCATTGAGAGTAATAGTGCATTACCTGTGATTGACTTTACAGTTTTCTTTGTAAATACGTTCATGACTTTATCTCCATTAACGACTTTTTAAAATACGTTTCGGTTCCTGTTGCTGAATTACTTCAAGGGTAATGAGTTTAGGGTTCTGTGTTTCTGTTGATTTCGTAATAAATTGTGGGAAAGGATTGAAATCTTTTATGCTGGCTGAGTAGAGTGTTGCGCCAACCATGACAAATACAGCGAATATGAAACCAAACATAAATATGGGATTATATGCATGGACTTTACCACGCATCCATAATTGCATATTTTCAATGCGTGAACCGATACGATTTATATTTGATTCTTTGATTTTTTTGGTCTTTTTAATGTCTGCAGCTTGATGTAAGACTTCAGAAAGAAAAGTGTCGGAAGCTTTTACAGGTTTCACAGACTTTAAAAGCTTATCTGCCTGTTGAATTGATTGTAATCGTGATTTACACATGGCACATTGGTTTAGGTGTCTTTTCATTAGATGCCGTTTCCATACTGGCATCTGTCTATCGAAATATGCAGAAAGTTGAGGAGCTATGTTATCACATTCAGTATTAATAGATTTTTTCATTGTTGCTGTCTCCTATTCCAAGTTTGACGAGTATATCTTTGATGTTTTGCCTTGCTCTGTGAATAAGTGATTTCACTGCCCCTATTGAACAGTTTAGTATTTCAGCAATTTCTTCGTAGCTTAATTCTTGATATGTGACAAGTGTTAATGCAATGCACTGATTTTCTGGTAGCATCTTCATTGCCTTTTTTACTATCTGCTGTCGTTCCTTTCTCTCTAATAGTAAATCTGGTTGTAAACCTTCATCTATCATGTATACGGAGTGATAGACATCTTCATTTTCATCGACTAAATCTTCTAAAAAGTATGTGTTCCGTCTTGCTCGGTTTCTAATTTCGTTTCGAGTTAAGTTTGTAGCAATAGTATACAACCAAGTTTTGAAGGATGCTTTTACCTCATAACGACTTGCATTTTTGAAGACCCGTAGAAATGTTTCCTGTGCTAAGTCCTCTGCACGATGGTAGTCGTTGATGCTGAAATGGATATAATTGATGATGGCATCCTGATATCTTCTCACCAGAAGTTCAAATGCGCTCATATCACCTTTTTTGCAGTCCATCATGAGGTCTTCATCTGAAACAAACATGATTTACTCCTATTGGAGAGTCATAAAAAATGGAAGAATGGCAAATCACGAATCCATTTGGTCATTTATGGTTGAATATGATACTTCTTACACAGTCTACAACGGTGCGATTAGGAAATCGCACCTACCGGGGTGTGCAAGTTTCTAAACATTTTCAAATTTCACCATAGTTTGTAGGTTATCTGGATTCTATTCGTCATTTGAAGTATCACTTTCTTGGTTGTCTGATGCTAAGGAATCTTTCAACTTAAGTATCATTGCTCTTTTATATGCATCGACTGCTTCTTGTCGTTTTCCTTTGAGAGAATAGACTTTCCCGAGTTCAGAATGGAGTTCAGGGTTATTTGGTGCATTCTGTATTGCTGTTTGATAAACTCGAATAGCATCATCATAGCGTTTAAGCAGGCGGTATGTCTCAGCTAGACTGGTATATACCGTTAGTTCACTCGGTTCACAGATGATGGCATTCTTATAGGCATCTATTGCTTTTTCATAGTCTCCCAACATAAAATAAGCTAAGCCGAGATGAAAATGCGCTTCTGCTGAACCGTTGTTATGTTGGATGACTTGTAGGAATTCTTGTATTGCTTTTTTATAGTCTCGATCATTCAATGCTTGTGCACCCTGTTTAAGATGTTTGGCTGCAGCTTCGTGTAAATGAATATCTATACGTCCCCGTTGAACAAATTGGTTCTGCAGACGTTCTGATGTTATAACCGCCTCTTTCTGTTTTAGGGGTGAATTATTAGATACATCGTCATCAGATTCTTGTGTTTTATCTGTTTTAGTGTCTTTCATTCAGATCCACGTCCTTAATTTAACAAGTGGGCAACAAGTGCGGTTATAGTATTAACACCTAAAGCGTGAAAAAGTGCCAATTAAATTGTCTATCGGTATTATGCGGTCTGGGAAACCCAGCCCTACGGTTGTATTAGAAAGCAACACGAAATCCTATCACGAACTCTGCATAGTCTTTGCTAAAAAAATCGTAGCTAATACAAGTGCTGTAATCGTGGTTATAGTACCAGGCACCACCACATGCGACATTGAAATTCTCTTCATCATCGTAGGGAGTGGATGTCCATTCCCAGACATTACCCATCATATCATAACACCCGAAAGGACTTTTTCCGTCCACAAATGTGCCAACAGGCGTAGTTCTTTCTGCGCCAAGTTCTGCGGTGTTGCATCTGGGTTTATCTATTTCGTACCCCCATGGAAACGTTCTATCATCATATCCGCGTGCAGCATATTGCCATTCTTGGAATGTCGGCAATCTTCCACCAACATATTCTGCAAAAGTTGTTGCATCCTTGAGGCTGACCCAGACGATAGGATGGTCCCCCTTTAGTCCGTAAATCTCATAATTCAATTCAGTGTCCTTAGTCCAGTCATTCGGTAGTGGATGTCCTGTATGCAGAAGAAAGTTTAGATATTGTGCGTTTGTTACAGGATATATACCGATTTGATATGCCTCAATCTCAAGTGGTGTGCATTCTTCACCTATAAGAACAGTGCCTGATGGTATATTGACGGTCGTATCTAATACTTGCAGCGCAGCTGCACGGACGTTTTTATCCGTGTGTGCAAGTGCATGTCCAATTGGTGAAATCACTTCTCCTACAGGTGGTGTTATGATTTGTGAAGTCTTTTCCCACCCCAATTCTGTTCCCAATAGTAGTTTGGCTGCATCATATAGTGATTCCTCGTAGTGCCAAGTCCAGAAATCTTGAAGTAACAGTTGGAACGCATCGGATGAATTGCTTTCAAGTAATGCTATTCTTGTCGTTTTCGATTTTTTGATATCTAAAAGCATGTTCTTTAACATGTCCGCACACAATCTAACAGAATGTGCTACAGACAAACGCACAATCTAACAGAATGTGCTACAGACAAACGCACAATCTAACAGAATGTGCTACAAACGTTGCAGAATATAAGGACTGGTACTATATAAGATATTATACCACATCTTATATCGTTGTGCTACACTGATAATTATGCAGCCAAAGAGGCACAATCAGGGATGAATGTGCTACAAAGATCGTTATGCTACACTGATAATTATGCAGCTTTTCGTTGGGTAATCCTCTGTCTTGCATTTGCACGTGCCAAGTTAACATCCATTTTGATGTGTTGGTCTGTTGTCATACCAAGATTTATGGCGTGTGCAGTTTCCAGATTGAATCCCCACTCAATCCATTCTGGCATATCGGATTCAGGTATATCACCAGCGACGACGACCTTCATGATGCTGATACCTTTACCGTTGTCATAAGCTTGCTGTATATACTCCAGATGTTTGTTGAAAGGTCCACCTTCTAACATTCTTCCTTCTTTGTTTGCTGTTGTAAGGATGACTTCGATTTCTGGATGCTGAATTACTGCATCCATGACGTCCCCAGTATAGATATGTGTAGAACAGCCGATGACACGGATTTTACCAGCAGCTTTTGCTTCACGGAATGCGTCAAATGCCCCTTCGCGTTCCCGTGTTTCCAAGTCATCAGGGGAAGAGACTGCATGTAATAACATTACGTCGATGTAGTCGGTCTGAAGTTCACGTAATGCCTTGTCAATGCTTTCTGTTGCCTTTTCATGATTTTTGACAGCAGTTTTTGTTTGAATCACGATGGCTTTGCGGTCGATCTGTTGTAATGCTAAACCGAGATGTGGTTGGGTACCGTATCCCTCGGCAGTATCCCAAAAGGTAACGCCTTCATCATAGGCATTTAGCATGAGTTTCGCACCTGCTTCGTAGGTTTTACATGTATCTGTTAGACGACCTGCGCCGTAGCAGAGACGTGAGATTTGTAAATCGGTTTTTCCGTAGGATAGATATTCCATTTTTGCCTCCAAAGTATGTATTGATTTTACGGCTTGACTACATTATAGAGCTGTTATAGTAGACTTTAGAATTAATGCCAGTTAAAATATTGACTAGCTTCACACGGGCGAGGTCACCTCGCCCCTACGCAGGGTGTTGTTCATCATCGGTGTATGGGGTGAAATGTCTCATTAATTATTCACCTTACTATAATATACGTTAACCTAATTATGTGAATATTTCAACCTTTTTCTTGTGTTTATACGCTTTTTCGTCTATTATTTGACAGAGAAGTATAAAGATGGACGCAGGTTGCAGAAAGAAGCACAATCAAGGATGAATGTGCTACAGTCATTGTCACTATGAATGGGTATAGATATGAACATTACTGGATATTCTCTTCATAATCAAATTCCTCTTGAGATTACAGTGGCGGATGGACGCGTTACTGCGATTCGGGAAATAGATAGAGCAAAGGCAAATACATTTATCTCTCCCGCACTTGTTGATATTCAAGTGAACGGTTTTTGTGGATATGATCTGAATGTTGACACTGTAACACCAGATGATGTATGCATGATGGTTCAACAACTCTGGCGTGTGGGGACAGGTTTTCTGTGTCCTACGATTGTAACTGCATCCTTTGAAAGCATCCGTAATTCATTGGAAGCTGTTATGAAAGCATATCATTCGGACAAGTTGATTGCACATTCAATACTTGGAATTCATCTTGAGGGACCCTATATTTCAGCTGAGGATGGTCCTCGTGGTGCACACCCTCTACGACATGTCAGGAACCCTGACTGGGATGAATTCAGACGTTGGCAGGATATCGCAGATGGTATGATCCGAATTGTTACACTTGCTCCTGAGAAAGAGGGAGCATTACCGTTCATTGAAAAGTTAGTATCAACTGGTGTGGTTGTGTCTATTGGACATACCAATGCTTCTGGTAAAGAGATACAGAATGCCATTAGTGCAGGTGCGACACTTTCCACACATCTTGGCAATGGTGCACACGGCATGATTCAGCGGCATCCCAATTATATCTGGGAACAGCTCGCTGCAGATGAACTCTATGCAAGTTTAATCGTTGATGGTCATCATCTCCCACCATCCGTTGTGAAATCAATGCTGCGCGCAAAGACATTAGATAAGAGTATTCTCATAAGTGATGCTACTGCATTAGCAGGGATGCCGATAGGTCATTATAAATTCGCTGGACAACCTGTGGAATTGAGGGATGATCAGAGTATCCGATTAATCGGAACAGAGTATCTTGCTGGTTCGGCAATTGTGTTGGTGCGTGGTGTTGAAAATAGTGTAAAATTTGCGGACATCTCGCTTGGTCAGGCTGTTTCACTTGCGTCAGTAAACCCGATGCATCTGTTAGATATTGATTTTGAGATTGACAGAACAGACCGAGACACTGCGTTGGACATGATTATTTTCACGTGGGACGCAGATACGTGTAAAATGGATCTGAAGATGACAATCCTATCAGGAGAAGTCGTATTTGACAAACGTAGCACAGGCAGGATATGAAGATTAAAAAATCCTTCGGAATTAACGGGCAATGAATTGCCCTACTACAAACGGGCTGCTGGTTCGTAGTAGGGCAATTCATTGCCCGTCCGGATATTACCCATTAAAATTAATCTTCATATATGATTGGCTATTTCCGACAGATCATTGCAGAAATCCAACAGAAAGAATTGAGCATGGGTATGTAACGGATGATAAGATCATCAACGGTTCTTAAGACCCTCAGTGTCCAGCGATAGAGGACAGGTATAGGGATAAACCTTTTCCAAAAGAGTGCGCCAAGGGACATGAGATGGAATTCACGGTGTTCCATTTCTCTGAAGTTCTCACCAATTGCACGAATGTCTGCGAGTGAAAAATAACGGAGTTCACGTGAGTATTTTAGGAACAGTTTGCGATATAACCAGACGACCGGATGATAACGCATATTCTCAATGAATATCGCTTTACCACCCGGTTTAAGAACGCGATTGCACTCTCTTGATACTTCTGCGTGATCGGTAAAAACTAAAACAGATTTAGAAATGATGATGTCAAAAGTATTGTCTGGAAAGGCAAGTTCTGTTGCATCCATCAGTAAGAAATCAGTTGCATTGGCTACATTATGTTGTAAGGTTCTCTGCCTTGCTTCTGAAAGACGGAAAGGCAACAGATCAATACCTGTCACTAAGGCACCGCGTTTTGCTAACATTGTTGCAGTTCCACCTGTGCCAGTGCCTAACTCCAGAATCTTCTTTCCTTGTAGATCACCCATCTGGGGTAATATGTATTCAAAGATGGGTAGATAGTAATCTTCCCACCAGAGTAGCAGTTCTACTTCAACGGAAGTATCGTCAGTATTTGTTTTCAATGCATCAGGTTCACGCAAACCTATATTTTCCCCATTTTTCTGAGATTCTCAATGCATTTTTCAGCACATTCCAGTGGTGGAAAGGCATAACTTTCCTGTTCGACGATATACCATTCAGTGCCGCCGACGGTTTCGCAAGCGTTGAATATATCTTCCCAAGGAATGTCTCCCTCTCCAATCACAGCCTTATCGTTTGTAGCGGAGAATTCTTTGATATGCACTAATTTGTATCTACCGGGATATTTCTCAATGAACGATACATTGTCTGCTCCCGCGCGAAGGACATGACCCGTGTCAATTTGCAGGACGACATCTTCGTTTGTGTTGCTTGCGAATGTATCCCATGGTATTTCACCATCAATTGGCTTAAACTCGCCGGTGTGATTGTGATAGCCTGTGAACATACCTTGGTCTTTAATTTTCTCAGCGATGTCGTTAAATATGTCTGCCGTGTTTTTCCAGGCTTCATTAGATCCGGTATATTCACCACCTAATCCTGGTACAATCAGATATGGGTTGCCGAGGGTTTTATTGAACTGCACTGTTTCAGTGAGTTTATCACCAAGTAGTGTATTCAGACCGGTATGTGTTCCAATGATCTTTAAATCGAGATCATCACACATGCCTCGCAATTCTTCGGCGGATCGGTCATAATATCCTGCGAATTCAACCCCTTCATATCCCATCTGTGCGACGGCTTGCAGTGTGAGGGATAGGTCTTTTGCACAATCATCTCTAACAGAATATAACTGTAAGGCTATTGGTATTCTTTCGTTCAACTATGTTCTCCTTTATATCTTAAGTAATATGCGGGCGGGGAAACCCCGCCCCTACGAAACATTGTCCCAAAAATGGTCCGGTGAATCAACGCCAAATGCGCGTTTGGCATTTGTCGGGTGCGATTTCCTAATCGCACCGGGTTAGTCCCAAACAGTCTCATAAGAGGTTTTCGCGTAAGATTCGGTGCGATTAGGAAATCGCACCTACCGGTCCTGGTGAAATCAAAGTTACCTACCTTGGGACTTCAATAGGTTTAATTCATTGGTAAAGTTATTGCTTTACCTGTATCCGATGAGACCAATCCAGCTTCTAATATTTCTTGTGCATCCCGACTAATGTATGGACAACACAGTCCATCAACTGGTTCATCTGTTTCCAGACAATGAATTAAGTATTCTGCTGCATTCCTTTTTCCTTCAGGAAGCGGTTCAGGTTCAATGGATTTAACCTCTTCACCTGCAGGGGTGAGGTTAACGCTGTTTCCCGATACTGTCAACGCTCCTTCTGTTCCATAGACAACCGGGTTGGGTGTAACATAACCTGTCTTTTGTGTCCAGGATGCTTCCGTTAGTCCGAATGCGTTTCCATATTTCATTAGAATAATAGCATTGTCATCGGGTAGTGGGTAGTCTTTGACGAAAGTTCCTCGGAAAGCTGTTACCTGTTCAGGCAGACCGAGCAGATATGCGCACATATCGGCACAGTAACAGCAGTAATCCATGAGAGCACCTGCTCCGTTTTTCTCCTCGTCGTATAACCATTCATAGAAATATCGTGAACAGCCGATCTCTTTTGGTCCGTTGTGTGCGGAACGCCATTTGAAATAGAAGACATCACCGATTGCCCCATCTTTGATAAGTTGCATTGCAGTATTCAACGCAGGACTCCAAGCGGTTGGCCAATTGATCATGAGTTTAGTACCCGCTTTTTCGGATGCCTTGAGCATCTGATCTGCTTGCGCCAGACGGGCGGCCATCGGTTTTTCTGATACGACATGGATACCCTTTGCGGAGGCGGCTTCAACGATTTCTGGTCCGGCATTGTTCTCAGCACACGCTTGAACGATATCTAATTCCTCTTTATCAAGCATTTCTTGCCAGGAATCATAGACGTTATCAACACCACTTTCGTTTTTAAACTGGTCTCGTAATTCAGCGTTGATGTCTCCTGCAGCGACGATCTCGACATTTGGGTGTGCTTTCCATCGATTCAGTTCACCCCAGACGTGGTCATGAACGAGCGATGCAAAACCGACGCGATAAGTTTTTGACATAAAATATATCTCCTTGTATTATTTTTTAAGCACGACGGGCAATGAATTGTCCTACTACAAACGGACGGGTAATGAATTGTCCTACTACGAACTGGTACGATTTACTATATCTGTTTTATTCTTCTGCACGAACGGCGATTTTTATTGCTGTTTCACCGTCAAGGCGGTATCCACCATCAAGTGCCTTAAATCCATCTTCAACCTTTGATAGTGGTAACTGATGGCTCACCATATCAGCGAAAGGTAGTTCGCTTTTTTCGAGGAGTGGTAGTCCTCTGACGAAGTGCTCATATCGGCTTCCCCAGATCGCTTCTACGCGTAGGTTTTTCCGCATCAACAACTGATTGATGTTAAAGTCTATTGACCCCATATCAACAAAATGTCCGACTTCAACGAAAGTGCCGTTGCGTCGCGTATATCCTAAACCTTCTGGCGTTGCTGGTAGGAAACCTGCACATTCAAAGACGACATCAGCCCCCTCTTTTCGTGGTGTTTCAGCTTTAACGTGTTCTGTTCTTTCCTCAACAGTGGTGATCTCTTCAATATCAATAGTCACATCCGCACCGAGCTTTTTCGCAAGTTCTAACCTACCTGCGGGACCTCCGACATTGATTATCTTCCCAGCACCACTGAGTTTTGCACAAGCAACTGTCACCAACCCGATTGCCCCTGAACCTTGAACAACAACGGTATCGCCTAACTTTATCTCCCCTCGCATGACAGCATGCACGCCGACGGTGAAAGGTTCGGTAAGAACTGCGACTTCAGGTGTAGCATCTGTCTTCATGTAACAGGTATTGGGGTATGTAAGGTACATGTAATCGGCAAAGCCGCCGCGGAAATGGGGTGCTTCATCTGGGTTCCACTGAAATCCGTATCCACCATAGTCTGTTCCTGGTGCAAAAATGATCCTATCCCCTTCTTTGATAGGATTGCCGACGTAGTCAGTTTCAACACCATCCCCTATTGCTTCAACGATACCAACATTCTCATGTCCTAAGAGAATTTCAGTCTTGAATCCATTTTGCCAGTTGTGAAGGTCAGTTCCACAGATTCCCGCCAATTCCTGACGTAAGAGTATTGTATTCGGTTCAGGTTCCGGTACGGGATACTCGCGTATCTCAAAATCCTGTCCGTGAGCAATTACTGCCCTACCAGTGCGCGGCATAGTCATCTCCTCTATTTTTTGTTCCGAATCCTGGTAGGGCGGTTTCCATATTTAAGCAGAACACAGATAACGTAATCTGCTACACCCAACAAAGATTCTTCAACGATATTTCTTGCTTTTTCGCGATGATATTATAAACAGTACGATTATTGTACCAATCGTAATCCAGAGCCAATTTGCTTTGAATATCTCAAAAAAGACATTAAATCCGAGAAAAACAAGCACTTCAATGCCGACGATTGAGAGTGCTTTCCCCCAAGGAAAATCGGCACTATGTCGTTTTTTCAGTCTATCTGCAAAGACCCAAGAGATTATCAGAGTTCCTGCTATAACAACGACAAACAGTAGATTAACAAGTCCTTGAATTCCGCTCAGTAAAGTTACCATTTTAATTTACTCCCTATATGTATGTTTAACATAATAGAGTCACCATAAAGGAAAAGGATAGTATGTAACGTTTAGCTATCGGTTTTTTCAACTTGTATCCGTTCTGGATGACTATATACTGCCATGCGTTCTCCTCGCATGAAACCGATCAGCGTTATGTTTCCTTCTTCCGCTAAGTCAACTGCGAGCGAAGAAGCAGCTGAAACAGCGACAATAAAAGGGATCCTTGCAAAAAGTGCTTTCTGAACGATTTCAAAGCTTGCGCGTCCACTTACCATCAGAATGTGTCTATCAAGTGGCAACATGTCGGACAACAGTGCTTGACCGATGACTTTATCCACGGCGTTGTGTCTACCGATATCCTCTCTAACAATCAGCAGTTGACCGTTTTCGTTGAATAATCCAGCAGCGTGGAGGCCACCTGTTTTCTCAAAGACCGATTGTGCTTTTCTTAGTTCGTCATTGAGTCTGTAAAACAGTGCTTGCTTTAGACTGATGTCAGTCGTTAAAGGATCAACTTGAAGTTTTACAGATTCAATTGTCATCTTTCCACAGAGTCCGCAACTGGCGTTGGCGTGGAAGTTCCTTTGCCAACCATCATGTTTTTCAAGGTCAAAGCCATTTTTTAGATGGACATTTACTATATTCTGGAACTCGGAAAAGTGTGTACTGTCAGCATTTGTATCTTCACAGTATGCGATGATTTCAATGTCATCCACTAATTCTATTAGACTTTCAGTATATAGAAATCCGGCGGCAAGTTCAAAATCGTGTCCGGGTGTCCGCATCACCACCATTAGGCTTTGTTGCGCGACACGAATTTCCAGCGGTTCTTCAATGACTAACTCGTCTTCAACCTGTTTTGATGTGGACTGATTCCAGCGTATGATCTGTTTCGTAGATGTCTGTTGAAAAGTATTATTAGAGTCTGTAGACATTTCGTTTACTCTTCAACCGTTTGACTTAGTTTTTCTTTTTCTATCGTAAGCATACCTTTTGATGTTCCTATCCATGCACGATTCCTGTCTACTGCGATACATTGAACAACTGCATCTGATAGAACTATTTCAGGGTATTTTATAATTCCGATGAAATCACTCAGTCGACTGTCATAGATTGTAACAGAATCATTCATTGCAGCCCAGACTTGAAGGTGTAAAGGTTTCGTATCCTCTTCATTGGCGTTATTTCTTATTGCAGTTTTTCCAGTCTGTCCTGTTACGTAAATATTGGATAGAAGTTCTTTTTCAGTAAAACCTGTAATGATTGGATAGGATTCACCGTTGCTGCCGTCCCAATTTGCGAGGAAGAATCCGTTTTCACTTTCGTCTGCATTATACCATGAGAACAGCATTTTTTCGTTGATTACTTCAAATCTTACGATCTGTGTATTTCGATCAATATCAACAAAACTCCTTTGTTGCCAGTTTCCTGATCTGCGATCGAAGTAAGCAATATTTGCATCTGCTGTACCAGCCCATACTGATTGTGGTGTAAGTGCGATTGAATAGATATCATCCGCTACAGAACTGTTTCCTCTGTAATGGGTCTGACTGCCAGAAGCGAGTTCCCATCTGACAACGCCAGCATCTGTTGCGAACCAGATTTCTTTATCATCCATCTCAATATCGCGAATCCAGTTACTTGGAAAACCGTCTGCTAATGTGTAATTTCTCACTTGGTTGTTCAGTCTATTGTAATGAAGGATACCTTGATTTCGTGTCCCTACCCAGACACTTGTTTCGTCAACAGCAATAGAGCGAACATCTGGAACAGTTGGCAGATGTTCATTTATCAAGAGTGCGACAGCTTCACTGGCACTCCATTTCCCTGTGTGATCAGTGACGATCTGTGCAATTCCCTTTGGTGTCCCTATCCAGAGCGAATTTCCATCTACGACGACAACCTGTATATTTGTATCAGGTAGATTGTATGTGTAGATGTTCCATGCAGTTGCTTGTATGACTTCTGCAACTTTTTCCTTGAGTTCAGGATCACTGCTCTTCTCTCGTGCGCGTTTTGCTGCGTTGATGGCTTCATCAGGTTTTCCCATCTGTAGGTATATAACAGCTCGTTTTAGCAGTGCATCATCTAACCATTCACTTTCTGGATAGTTGTTGGCAAAGTTCTTTAGTGTGGATAGAGCATTTTGGTATTCCCCTTTCTCTGCTTGAGCCAGTGCAATCAGGTATACCGCCTCTTCGTGTTCAGGTGATTGGTGGAAACGTTGTACTGCATCATATAAGACATTGAAACCAGCATTAGGATCATTTAGTTCTTTGATTAGAAGAAAACCGGTGCGATATGCGATTGCGGCAGTGGAATCGTGCTCTGGATAGTGCTTGAGAATGAGTTGGAACGCATCTAACGTTTGTTCATATTGTTCAGCAGTTGCAGCCTCTTCTCCGATTTCTGTTAGGATTGGCACAAGGTCGAATTTCTGTTTGTCAATCAGCAATACGGAGCGAAACATGACTAATGCCTTTTCTATTTCTCCATCTTTCTTGTGTAGTAATCCGAGTTGATAGTGTGCATCTGCATAGAGTGGGAATTCTTCAAGTGCTGCTTCAAATTTCCTTTTCGCGAGTTCTGGCAGTTCTAATTGAAGTAATTGCTGTCCTTTGTCATAGTGATCAGTAGCGATTCTGTCAGGCACATTTGCTATATCTGTTGTGAAACTAACTCTATGTCCTTTTAGTGGTAACCTTAATACCTGTCCGTTATACTCAATTTCAAAATGTGTATTTGTAGCACGTAGCCACCTTCCTGTGAGTCTGTCACCGTTTTCTCTATCAACGATGGCAATTTGTTCACTATGGGATATTTGCGGTATCAGTAAGAATGATACGATAGACAATAGGAAGAATTGAATTTGACATATTTTTTTCATGGGAATTATGAGTCCTATCTTACTGCGATGACTGATATCTGTAATTACTTACCAAGTTGTTGACGTAGTTTTTCTAATTCAACCGCCTGTTCTCGGATCTTTTCTGCTTGTTCTTCAACTTTTACCTCAGCAATTCTACGTTGTTGTTGTGCTTCATCGCGTTGTTGTTGTGCTTCATCGCGTTGTTGCTGATCTTCTTCACGAAGTCGTTTTTCTTCTTCATAAAGTTCTTGTATTTCTATGGATGTGGTCATAGGTGTTCCATCCGGTAGGTATGGACGGAGCAGTCGTACTTCCAAATCCACTTCTACATTCCATTTGAACAATAGGTTTAGTTTCTCACTAAACAATGTTCTTGGTGTGTCTTGTGTCATCTCAATGATTTCACCGGAAGTGTCACGATACCATCCACGGAACTCCGCAGGTCTTTCCATATCGGGTTGATGTATAAAGTATTCTTTTGCTCCCATTTCACCTAAATATATCTGCACTTTTCTATCTCTATCGTCATTTTTCGTGCTATCGGATAGAAACTCAAATATAGTGTCGGGTGTAGCACCTTCTGCCCATGTATAGAAACTACGTCTTGGTGGCGTTCTCTTTGCTCCCAACACCACAAATATATCGGGAGCAACGCATTTCTTCCTGTCCCCTTCACTATAATAGATAAAATTATCCAGTCCGAGAAGGATATATGGATCTGAGTGATAAAGACGATAAAGTTGGTCAAATAAAGAGTTTATCTGTATAGCATGAGATATAGTTTCTGCCATCGGTTCACCATCCGCAAATGGATATCCTTCAATGTAAACGGTCGGTTGTCCAGTCGCTTTGGTGTAAAATTCGTTGATGTTGTCCATTCATATCTCCATCGCTTTTGAATCATTATTTCAATACCTTTGTCAACAACTTAAAGGTTCTTAGAGTGTTCCTTTCATTATAGCACATCCTGTTTGATTGTGCAATTCATTTCTGCTTCATGGTCTCTTCTGACATACTCCCAAGTCTAAAGACTTCGGGTTCTTTAGTTCTTATATTGGTAGCGGTTTTTGCTGCCAAATGACTTTTCCTGCTTCAACGACCTTTGCGTCTGATTGACGTCTGACAGGGTCTCCACAAGCGTTTTGTGTCTCGGTATGCCCTACCGCGACATTTCTCAAGTTAATTGCAGCGTTGACATCTCTATCTATTGAAATACCGCAGGCACCGCAATGATACGTCCTTTCGGATAGTTTCAAATCGTCTTTCTTGTGTCCACAACTGCAGCAGGTTTTAGATGACGCAAAAAACTGGTCCGCTTCTTTAGGTTTTATCCCGCATGCCTCTGCTTTAGTTTTCAGCATAGAAAGGAAGCCACCTAACGCACTATCGGATAATGCCTTTGCTATCTTTCTGTTCTTTAGCATATTAGACACTTTCAAGGTTTCAATACCTATACCAGATACACGATTGACTATATCTGTTGTTGCTTTATGATGTGCATCGTCTCTAATACACGCAATACGATAATGCAAGCGGGCAACCTTATCCTTTTGCTTATACCAGTTTTTAGATCCTTGGACACGTTTGCTTAACCTACGTTGAAACCTTACTAACTTCTTTTCATATCGTTTCAAAGGGCGAGGATTCTCGTATTTTGTGCCATCTGAACAGGTTGCCAATGTATTTATACCCACATCAATGCCGATAACAGGGTGCGTTGAATCCTTTTCAACGGCTATCGTGTTCTCTGTCTCAACAGTGATAGATGCAAACCATCGGTGTGCTGTCCTTGATATAGTCACTGTAGTAACCTTACCTTCAAAACGAAGTTCTTCAAACATTTTTATCCGCCCGATTTTAGGCAGTGTAATGTATTTACCGTCAATCTTATCATTTGAAAGGTTTGTTGTCCAAGAATCCCTAATGCCTTTCTTCTTAAATCTTGGAAATCTTGATAGTTTCTTTCTCCATCTTGATATTGCAGACGCAAGATTCTTGAATATGCTTTTGTTTGCTACAACCTGATCCATATCAGCAGTCCATCCATGATCCTGCTTTGAAACATTAAACCTTGAATTTAACTCTGTAGCAGATAGATATTCACCTGTTGCGTCATGATACTTCTTAAAGTCATCTAACGCCTGATTATACGCAAAACGTGAGTATCCGCACTGCTGTGCAAACCATTTACGCTGTTTATTGTTAGGATTTAATGCGATTTTATGTGTCCTTTTAGACATATCTGACTCCTGTAGGTTTCTGACTCCCTTTGGTAGAGGTGTGCAGGCACTACCAATACCTGCACTGAGTCAGTCCTAATAGGGTACCATATATTTGTGTAAAAGTCAAATCTTTTTGACGCAACAACGGAATTGGCGGTGTCTACATCCCAAACCTAAAGGATTGAGTCTTGACACCGAATATTGATAAAGGTTGATATTTCACATCGAAAATGGCATAATAGAATAAACAATAAATAGGGTATATTGATAAAGCAAAAGTACTATGAGTATGTTTCGTGAACATTGGATTGGAGGATTGACTGCATATAGTGTGTTTTTCTTTCTTTCACTTGCAGTCTCTATCTCAGTATCCATCATTTTTGGTTTACCGTTCGACTGGAATCCGACGATCTCTCTGAATCTGGTTTTGATTGTTGGATGTTTTGTCGTTGCATTGCTTTTTGGATTATGGCCTGATGTAGACATTAAGAGTAAAAGCCAGAAGGTTTTCTATACTGTGTTGTTTGTGCTGAATACGGCTCTTATCTTCGTCTTTAAATTCTATGTAGCTGCTGCACTCTTAGGTCTATTTGCGATGTTGCCGATTTTAAGTCGGCATCGTGGATGGACGCATTCACGCATAACGATGATTCTCTTGCCAGGTCTGTTTTTTGTAATTCCTGTATATTTAGAACATCCGACATGGAGTATTGGATCGGTAGAATTACATGATCTGATTGATTCCTTGTTTAAATGGGAAAGGCTTCCTGATGTGTTACTGGATAGTTTGATGTTCTATCTGGCTGGCGTGATCGGGTATGCGTCCCATCTCTATCTTGATGGTATTCTGTTCCGTTTAAGGAGAACTAAAGGGAAGTGACGAATTCAGCGTTTCACAACATTCAAGAGTTGCGTGCCCTTTCTGATATGCGAAGTCCGTTCATGCGCCAACTTTTTGAGTTTGCCACGTTTCATAAAGTTGCGCTCTTCCTTGTCGGTGGGAGTGTGCGAGACCTGTTGCTGAATCGTCGGACAACAGACATTGATTTCACACTGCAATCTGACACGTTAACATTCGTCAGGAAATTTGCTGACAGTATCAAAGCCCCCTTCATTCCACTTGAGGAAAACCCTCCGACTGCTCGTGTTATTGTAAGTTCCCTTGATAGTGTTCCGTCTCAATTTCAGTTAGATTTTACAGAGTTCAGAGGCGAGACACTTGTGGATGACTTGCGTTTACGCGATCTGACGATCAATGCAATGGCGATTCCACTTGAAACAATTATGGAATCAGACAATCCTGAAGTGATAGATCCTTGTGATGGTCAGTCGGACCTAACGTCCCGTTTGCTTCAATTTCCGAGTGAACAGGTAATTGTTGATGATCCACTAAGGATGATGCGGATTTTTAGATTTGCTGCACAATTAGACTTTGAGATGTCAAAGGTTTCGCTTGAACAGGTCCAGAAGCATCAACATCTTTTGCCGAATGTATCTCAGGAACGGATACGAGATGAATTACTCAAGACGTTGAATGTTGAGAAATCAGCACCTCATTTACAGAATATGTGCAAGGCGGGATTGATAGCACAGGTTTTTCCTACAGTGAATATTCTTTCTGACTATTGGGATATGTTAGATTATTTTGAGGCGTATCCAATACCTGAGTCACTTGATTCGCATCGTGATGAGATAAATGCCTATCTCAATCAAGAAATTGCGTTGCTTGCTAACCGTAGGTCGTTGATTAAGTTGTGTCTACTTTTTCAGGATAGCGTGAACGATATTGGTAATCTACTTAAGCTGAGTCGGAAGTCGGTGCAATTTCTGAAGTCTCTCGTAAGTGGACACCAACTCCTTTTAGATTGTGAGTATAGCAGATATGAGATTATAGACTTTTTGAGGGCTGCTGCTTCTGACTGGTGGGGTATTCTACTGTTTTCATCGGTAATTCATCTGATTTCTTATGAGAGAATCTCCTTGATTGCGGATATCTATTACGACCATCTTTTACCTATACTGAAGCAGGGGAGACTTATCACGGGGGAAGACTTGATACGGGACTTCGGATTGAAAGAGGGAAAAGAGATCGGGATGTTGTTAGAGCAGATTGAGAAACGACAGTTTTATGGTGAGATACGCGCACGAAAGGAGGCGATTAAAATTGTAGAGGATTTACTGCGTAAGTAGCGGGTTCCACTATAATTCTGTTTTCGTCTTACTAAATAGTCTGGGAATAAGGGATACCAATAGAATGAGAACGCCTGCAAGGGATAGATAAATGAGTGTCTTACGGAGATTCCCTTCTCCGCTGACGAGTGCGCCGCCAATTTGAACATACGCAATGGTTCCCGGTAGCATAAAAATAGCTGAAACAAGAGCATAAGTGGTAAATTTTATTTTTGTTAATCCGTAGGCATAGTTCTGTAAGTTGAAAGGAAAGAGGGGAACCAAGCGTGTGAACATCAGTATGCGCCAACCTTCCTGTTCAACCTTCTCATCAATCTTCTTGAATTGTGCGTTTCCTGAAACCCAGTTTTCCACAAGGTCGCGGGCAACATAACGCGCCGTGAGAAATGCCAGTGAGACGGCAATGACTGACCCTATCCACGCATAGACTACACCTAATACCGGTCCGAATGCAACACCTGAGAGCACTGTTACAGGAAGACCTGGTAGAAAAAAGAGTGTCGCGATGACGTAAAAACAGATATACACCAACGGTGCAATGATTCCAAAACCTGAGACCCATGTTTTGATTTTGTGGACATTTTTAAGGTTGATATACTCGGTTACGCCGTAATGTCTTAGTATAAAGTAGATAAGAACGATAGTAAGGCATGCGGCGATGCTTTTGATTAACTTACTGTTCATTGGACTTCTCATTGACTTCGGTAAGTGCTTTTAGGTAGTTTTGTATCTGTGATCGGAAACGGATCGGAATGCGGTTGTTTTCTATCGCTTGTGCGTATTCTCGTTGTGCATTCAGAACGACATCTTCAAACTTTAGGTATTCGGGTTCATCTTCCGCATTTCCTGTGTTTCCTGCATAGACTCTTGTCGTGCGCTCTGTCTCTGCTGCAACTTCAGAGTTGATTCTGAATTCTTTACCGTTGGTCAGCAATGATGGCTCTTCATCACCGGTGATGGGTTTTTCTGTACTGTTGTTTGTATTCTGAGAAGAGTCATCATCATTTGTCGTTGAAAGTTGGGGATCATCGGGTTGGACCTGTCTACCTTGTGTTTCTTGATTACCGGTTTCTTGTCCGGGATTGCTGTCGCTGCTTGCGATGCTTCTATCCGACATATCTGTTTCAATACTTGCCAATGCGATATTTTTTCGACTTTCAGTTATCTGTGCTTCAAGCCGATTTAGCTGATCAAGTTTATTGAGTTGTCTGACGATTTCTTCCAACATATTTGTTGAAACAGTTTTCCCTTTCATTTTATCTAACGTCTGACTTAGTTCTCCTTGTGGTACAGTTTCTGCCAATTTGTTTAAGAGTTTTTCAATCTCAGCGCGGAGTTCTGGTGTGAGTTCATCTTGTTTAGAGATGCTATCTAGTTCATCTGCAAGCGCGGTTGAATCCATGTCTTTGAAGTGATGTGTTGCTTGTGCTGCCTGCGTTATTGTGGAATTATCTGGTAGTGCTGTTTTCTGTTTCCTTACTTCATCATTTAGTGTCTGTAGATTCTGGTGTGCTGTGGGTACGTCCTTAACATGCTGCAGTTTTTCTATTGTATCTTTGATATTCTCGCGTAAGTTGGAGTCAACAACTTGTTCCAATTCATTTGATAGTGCATTTATTGCGTTGTTAATTGCTTCACCTTCTGCGACCGTGGGTGGTAGTGGCACTGAATATTGGCGTGGTATTGCGAAAGAGAGGCCAACGATGAGTAATGGAATCGGAATCCATTTGAGGATTGATGGCACGGTAAGTGGTATGCAGTCTGAAAGTTCTCTGTTTGCGATGCTTTTTACAGTATCGTCAATTTGTAGTTGTGTGAGTTCGTCTTGTCTATCAATCTGCATCATTTCCCATGCAGTCGTTAGACGCGCCTTTAGTTTAAGATGATTGTCTATATACCTGAGCGTATCTATCATGGATATTCTCTGTCTGAATCCGAGTAGAATACCAACAGTAAGGGATATTAGAACCAGCGAAGTAGTGGCAAACAGTGTTGACATGGGGAAGGATACGAGACGAGCAGCGATAGAGAGCAGCGCAAGAATGAACAAACATAAGCAGAGCGTCTGTGTTGTTCTATGAATTACTGCTTGCAGACGTTTTCGGTGTTGGAGCGATTTTAGTTGGTTTTTGATGAGGTGTTTTGGGCCAGTTACATAGATAGGCATCTTTTGTTCCATTTGATGAAGTATGTGTGAATTGTACTTTTAAAACGCATTCTGTGTCAATAGGGTTTACGACCCCGGGTGTGTAAAGTTTTTGTAGAAATATGCAGAAAAGACGTGTAGGAGCGATCTCCGAATCGCGACCTGTCGGGAATCGGAGTTCCCTCCTACAGCGTCTTCTTGGGGATTATAACCAAAACTTTACACACCCTACGACCCCCAATGAAGACGGATGTATAACGTTACATAAGAAAATCAGACCATATTAGTCGGGAATAGCATAAAAATTTGACTTTTTTAGTAGGATATATTATAATTATTGTTACCTGAAATGGTTAGGTTAAATAAGGGGGACACAGATGCATTTATCCGCTAAGTTAAAGTATGCGTTATGTGCGATGTTAGAACTTGGTCTGCAGCATCATAATCAGTTTGTTTCTGTGAATGTATTATCTGAGAAGCGTAGTATACCGGGTCCGTTTTTGGAAAAGTTGTTATTGGAACTCAAACGTGCTGGTTTGACGGTGAGTCGTCGTGGTCCCGATGGTGGTTATAGTTTGGCATTGCCGCCGGACGAGATTCGTATCGGTGATATTTTTACTGCTGTTGATGGTCCGGTGAATTTTTCTGAAGGTTTTGAGTTACAAGAATCTTATGAAATAGGCGGTTTTTTCGCTGAACTTGAGCAAGAGGTAAGAGATGTGTTGAATACGAAGACATTGCATGAGCTTTGTTGTCACGCGCGGAAGATTAAACGGTTGTCGCAGCCTACACATTCACATCCTTTTTCAATATGAAATTAGCGCAAAATCTGACAGAACTTATCGGAAATACCCCGATGGTTCGGTTAAATGGGTTACCTGGTAAAGATGATGCAACTATTTTTGCTAAGTTAGAGTCCTATAATCCGGGTGGTAGTATTAAGGATAGGATTAGTTATGCAATGGTTGTTGATGCGGAGGAGCGTGGCATTCTCAGACCGGGTGATACGATTGTTGAACCCACTGCTGGGAATACGGGTATTGGTCTATCCATTGTTGGCGTAGCACGTGGGTATCGTGTTGTGTTGACCATGCCGGAGAATGTGAGCAGTGAGAAATATGCGCTTCTTTCAGCATTTGGTGCGGAGATCATATTGACACCGGAACATGGTGGGATGGCAAGTGCGATTTGGGAGGCGGAGGAGATTCGTCGTCGCAATTCACGACACTACATGCCTAACCAGTTTACAAACCTCGCTAATCCAGAAATTCATCGGCAGACTACTGCGGTAGAGATCTTAGAATCTTTGGATGATAGGATTGATGCTTTTGTTGCGGGTGTTGGTACGGGTGGTACTCTCACGGGTGTCGGAGAGGTGTTAAAGGAACGAAATCCAAGCACGAAAGTCGTTGCTGTGGAACCGCTTGTGTCGTCAGTTCTATCGGGTGGCAAACCAGGACCTACACGTATTGATGGACTTGGTGCTGGCATGGTTCCAGAGGTACTGAATGTTGATATCATTGATGGCGTAATTGCTGTATCCGAGGAGATTGCTTATCAGACGATGAAAGATATATCCCGGATTGAGGGTTTACTTGTCGGTATGTCCTCTGGAGCGAATGTATTTGCTGCATTGCAGATTGCTAAGGAGTTTGGACGTGGTAAAACTATCGTTACCATCTTACCAGACACAGGTGAACGTTACTTTAGTCTGAGTCGGTATTTTGAACTTGAGACAGATATAATGGAGACATTACCTTAATTATTTACTTTTTTAGGAATATATACGGAATGACATTTCACATTCAAAGTGCATCACTGATGCAATTGAAACAAAAGATTAGTTTGATAGAGAATCCGCAGGACATTTTATTTTGCCTATTCAAACATTATAACGATCGCGCAGCAATTGTTACGAGTGGACAGTTATCAGGGATGGTACAGATTCACTTAGCTGCAGAAAGTCAGCTCCCATTTCGTGTTTGCACGATTGATACGCTTCGCCTTTTTCCAGAGACTTATACGTTCTTTGATCAGGTAGAAGATCGGTATGGCATAGAGATTGAGAGGATACAACCTGACCCAATTGATGTTGACAATATGATATCTGAGCATGGTGAGTATCTATTTTTTGATAGTAGAGCCAAACAGCAGTTCTGCTGTGATGTGCGTAAAGTCAGACCGATGCGTAAACTGTTAGAATCTTTAGATGTTTGGATTACTGGCACAAGGCGAGATCAGTCAGAGAGTCGTCAGAAGTTTCAGAAAGTGGAAGTTGTATCTTCTGAAACACATCCTATTCTTAAAGTGAGTCCTTTAATTGATTGGACCACGGAAGAGGTATGGTCTTATGTAAAGAAGCATGATATTCCAGTGAATCCACTTTTTCAACCTGATGCGAATGGACACTATTTTGATTCACTTGGATGCATGACGTGTACAACTCGGATACGACCGGGTGAAGCAAAACGAGCAGGTCGTTGGCGATGGCAGAACGCAACAGACACTGAAGCAGATACGAAGGAGTGTGGATTACACTACTCAATTTGACACAATCAGTAAGGTGGATATAATCCACCTTATCTATAGAAGACTTCAGAATTAATGATATGTTCCACAACGGACGAGGAGACCTCGCCCCTACGGTGGGTGATCATCGTAAACGTTGAAATATCTCTTTAATTTTTAACTCTACTATAAATTCATTTTTGGAGGATAATATGGCTGTTACTGTTAGAATTCCGACGCCTTTGAGGCGTTTAACACAGAATCTTGCTGAGGTAGAAACGGAAGGAACCAATATTCAAGCTATCATTGAGAATTTAGATTCCGACTATCCTGGGATGAAGGAACGTCTCTGTGATGAAGGTGGAAATATCCGTCGGTTTGTTAATATCTATCTGAATGACGAAGATATTAGATTTCTTGATGGACAAGAAACCGCTGTAACTGATGGAGCTGAAATATCCATCATACCTGCTATTGCTGGTGGTAGATTTCTATAAACATATCGACCTAATGAAGATTAAGATCTAAATTGGGTAATATGTGTGCGGTGAAAACGGTAATATTCGGGCGGGGTAACCCCGCCCCTATGATCATTTTTATAGATTGGATTACCTAAATATTTATTTAATCTTCATACGGAACTAAGCAATATTAAATAATGAATTATCAATTTTCCGCTAAGCCTGCAGGCAGCGAACCCGTAGGGGCGGGGTCTCCCCGCCCGTCATCAACGTGCCACCTGCATATTTAATATTCAAACTTGCTTAAAGAGGGGGTTTTAAGCGTTTTCTTAACCCCTATCCCTTTATTTTGATATGGTTACCTTATTACCGAAGACTTTGGAACAGATATACGCACATGCAGAATCAGTATTTCCTGATGAATGTTGTGGTATCATACTTCACAACGGAACGCAGGAGTATGTGAGACCGTGTCGTAATATCCAAAATGATCTACATGAAGATGACCCTGTGGCTTATCCACGCGATGCCAAAACGGCGTATGTGATGCATCCTGATGATTTAATCGCTATCCATAAAGAGTCTGAAACAGAGGATTTACCAATCAAGGCATTTTACCATTCACATCCTAACCATGAAGCGTATTTCTCTGATAAAGACAGATCTGATGCGATTATGTGGGGTGAACCTGTCTATCCGGGTGTAGCATACCTTGTTATTTCCATCTACGACGCTACTGTTCGGGTTGTGAAAGCATTCACTTGGGATGATGCACAATCTGATTTTTCAGAAGTCTCTTTTCAAACGAGTCCGAGTGGTGCACTGCAAAATACTTCACTAAAAGTGCGACTGACGTTCCCCCCAGAGAAAATCACAGAACCGATTATCTACAATATTGGACAACAGTTTCATGTGATCACGAACATCCGACGCGCAAATGTTACAGAGGATGCAGGATGGGTGATGTTGGAACTACTGGGTGCATCTGATGAGATTGAACGCGCCATTGATTACTTGAAGAATATCAAGGTTCAAGTTGAACTTGTTGAAGGTGATGTTGTCCAATAATTGTCTTATCAACTCTATTTGCACATACGATGGTACGTATCCCTTTAAGAACACATCTCAATTCCCTCCATAGATTCTTCCCTGATTTCACACTTAGCTATGATCCGTCTGTTCGTGCATACCTACGTATCATAACAATATCCGCATTTTCGCTTGCGATTGGTTTAGGATTCGTTCTGCGGCAATACATCGTTTTTGAATTCCATGATAGTTCTGGTGTCGTTGGTTGGATTAGTGCTAACCAATATCCCAAACAGCAAGAGTACTTCTATTACTTTTTAGCACTTCTGGGGATTCCGCTCGTAGTTTTGCTTTATTGGATAGGATGGCTTGTTTACTCTCAATGGGTAGCCAAGGTTACTGAACAACCGATTCAACGTGTGCTTCGGTTCAGTGCTATCAGATCACTTCCGATGTGTCTGTGCTGGTTGCATGTTTATTATTATGAAAAACAAGGGGCACTATGGTTAACGATTGCAGTTGTGATTACACTGCTTCTGAAATTAGATTTATTGTTAAATTGGTACTATTCAAGAAGGTTTAGACCTGTTGAAGAAAACAGACATACTATTCTCACAGAACCCGTTATATCAGAAGATACGGGGACATCTGTGCCGGTCAACCGTATAAGGTCTATACTACGTTTTACCTTTCTTTACATCGTTCTACCGGTTTTCATCTATCTATTGATTTACAATGGAAATATCGATCGTCGCATTGATATGTTTCATGAAGGTGAACGGTTGGCTCCTTTGAATGAGATGTTACACGGTGGTGTTGTTTTCCGTGATGTCTATGTGCAGCATGGACTGTTTCAGAATGCGTATTTGGCGTGGTTTGGTAGTAAAATCTTTGAACCGACTCTGATGGGTGTACGTTCCATGGAGCAGGTCTTGGTACCATTGGGTTTTATCGCCATCTATCTGCTTGGATTACATGTATTTCGCGGTGGGATATTCACTGCTTCTATATGTTTTCTCATAGTATCTGGTAGCAAGTTCTTTGTTTCTTCAAGACATGGTCTCGGTTTAGTTGCTTTTGTATTTGTCGCAAGTTATCTAACCTACCATAACAGGAAAAGTCTTTTTGCTGGTGGTATGGCACAGGGAAAAAACAGGTATAGTCTTATATCTCTGTTATTTACTTCTGGTTGGAAATTGGTTGTAAGCGGCATCTTTACAAGTTTGGCGTTTTGGTATAGTACTGAAGTAGGTTTGTATACACTCGGTGCAATATCGGTATTCTTAATAATATACAGTTCACAAAAAAGTATAGAATTTCGGATTCGTCCATTACCCTTGATTAGTTATGTCATTGGACTATCGGTAGGTTTTCTTCCAGTGGCGATCTATTTTCTTTCGCATGGTGCGTTAGATGATTTAATATGGAACACCTATATTCAATGTAAGTATCAGCTTGCGACCTGGGGACTGAGATTCCCTTCATTGACGGGGACTCTTGCTATCATATCTGAAGAAGGATGGCAAGCGTTTTTTCTAAGTGAGAAATTCCGGTGGTATCTGCCTATTTGTGTTTATGCTATTACTGGGGTATATCTGACCTATCGTCGGTTAAGTGGTAGAAGTGTTTTTGATGAAGTATCACTCAAGCTGCTACTGCTGTTACTTGGCGGCATAGCGTTTTTCCGCACTGCACTTGGTAGATCGGATGGTGGTCATTTGACTTACGGCTCCACTTTTTTGTGGCTCATTATTCTGTTTCCGTTTGATAGAGGTATTTCAAATATATTCAATAGTTTTTTTAATGGGACAAGGGAAGATGGTATTCTAAGTCGTCTATCTGCATTTACTGATAGATCGCGATGGCAACGTGTCATTAAACCGATTTGCTTTTTACTCATTCCTATAGCGGTGTGTGGTTGGTATATTGGTGAAGTACACAATCCCATTACCATATTTAAAGGAAGATATCAGAACGTTCTTAACAACCCCTTTGATAGGAGTCTGGCTTCAGAGGAGCTGGAACGTGCTGGTAGAGTTGACATTCCCGATGACCAAGTTGAGCAGATTCAACAAGTTGTAGAATATATACAGGAGAATACAGAACCGGAAGAAAAAATATTTGATTTCACAAGTCAAGGTGCGTATTATTTCTTTGCTAATCGACCGAGTGTCACTCGATTTCACATGGTGTCGTATGCATCCACACCGGGAATGCAGAGGGAGGTAGTGTCTGCCCTTGAACGGGATCAGACGCGTTTGGTTATCTTCAAGACTGGTGGTTGGTTTGATAATGTTGATGGTATTCCTGTTGAGGAGCGTCATCCAATTATTGCACAGTATTTGGAAGAGAACTATGAACCTGCGATTGATATTAATGAAACTGAAATTTTGTTGAGAAAATGATCCTATTGGCTTGAAATGGTATTTCCACATATAAGTATCCTTGCAAGAAATGGAGATTTAGTAGATCAATCGTCTATTGAATTTCCGCATTAAATTGGGTATCATGTCTGTTATGATGACAAAGTTAACAATTACTATTTTTTTAATTTTATTTCTTGTTTGCGTCATATTCAACACAAACAGTTTTGCTCAACAACATTTCACACGTTGGGGTTTACCCGAGGGAGCAATGGCACGGTTTGGGAAAGGCACCAAAGGCATCTTATCTGGTAAGATAGCTTATTCTCCCGATGGTGCAAGATTAGTTGTAGCAAGTCATATTGGTATTTGGATTTATGATACCAAAACACTTAAAGAGGTATCTCTACTTACCGGACATACAAGCCTTGTGAACAGTGTCGCTTTCAGTCCGGATGGACAGACGATCGCGAGTGCAAGTTTAGATGAAACAGTTCGCTTATGGGATGCTTTCACCGGTGCACAGAAGCATATACTTACTGGACACACGGGTTTAGTTACAAGCATCTCGTTTAGTCCTGATGGACGCACACTCGCAAGCGGAGGTGATGACAAAACTGTCCGTTTATGGGATGCTGCTACAGGTACAGCTAAGTTAACACTAACTGAACATTTAGGATCGGTGCTTTGCGTCGCGTTTAGTCCGGATGGTCACACTATCGCAAGTGGAAGTGATGATAAAACTGTCCGACTATGGGATGCTGTTACCGGTAATGAGAGATTGACACTCACTGCACATACAGGGTCAATCCTTAGTATAGCGTTCAGTCCGGATAGGAACATACTCGCAAGTGGGAGTAAGGACAATACTATACGCTTATGGATCGTTGACACTGGCGCACATATTGTAACCTTGAAGGAGCATAAATCTTGGGTCAATAGAGTTGCTTTCAGTCCGGATGGACGAACGTTTGCAAGTGGCAGTGGTGACAATGAAATCCATCTATGGGATATTACTACAGTTACGCGAAAACTGACACTTACTGGACATACAGACAGTATATTATATTTGACGTTTAGTCCAGACGGTAAAACACTTGCAAGTATGAGTTTTGATCGAAGTATTCGTTTCTGGGATTATCATACTGGAAGAAGCATAGGTGTAATCACTGGACACATAGGACAAGTTAATAGCGTGACATTTAGTCCGGATGGAAGCACAGTCGTCTGTGATTGGGGTTTTCGCCCATATATCAGAGCATGGACTATTGAGGATGGGAAACAACAGAAGCAGATACAGAGTGTATACTCAGGGTTGCATCCTATTATGTTCAATCAGACTGGAGATGTTATCGCCAGTTCAGTTAAGGATTCTATTCGCTTATGGGATGTCGTTTCCGGCATGCGAAAGCAGACGATTATTGATCAGACAGAATCCATTTCAGGTGTTGTTGCATTTAGTGTAGATGGTAGCACAATAGCGAGTGGACATCGCGACAATACCGTACGTTTGTGGGATGTTGCTACAGGTGAACAGTTGATTACTTTAGAAGGACATACAGATCGTGTGCGAGGGGTATCATTCAGTCCTGATGGGGAAACACTTGCAGCAGGAAGTCTTAACGGAAACATCTATCTGTGGGATGTCAAGTCTGGAGAACGAAAACCTTTTCGCATAAGACATCCAATATGTGTATATTGTGTTGTGTTTAGTCCTGACGGGTCTATATTGGCAACTGGGAGTGATGACGAAAACATCCAGTTGTGGAATGCTGCCACCGGTGATCATTTAGCAACATTGATTGGAGAGAATGGTTCGAACCGAAGTTTAATATTCAGTCAAGATGGAAGAATTCTGATAAGTGGTGGTGATGATGGAAAAGTCCAACTATGGGATGCGACTAACAGGACACTAAAACGCACTTTATCAGGACACACCTCAACCGTCACAAGTTTAAAGTTCAGTTCAGATGGTCGGATCCTTGCAAGCGGAAGTTGGGATGGTACAGTGCTTCTTTGGGATGTTACTTCTGATGCAGAATAAGAGGTTGCAAAGATTTCATTTCTCTTTTATTGGTGTTCTGGCTAAGACATAAGCGTGATGTTTACCCACAGCTATGCTGATTGGTTGACTCGCTTGCAGGGGAATAGTGGATAATACCTTACCCAATTTTCCTGGTCCCATTTCCTCTATACTAAAAAAATGGAATATAGAAAAGAAACCTTTTTCGCTTACAATGTAAATTAGGTTGCCTGAAATCTGATAATCTGTGATCTGTCCTTCATAAGTTTTGTTGTTGATTTCTACTGTCTCAATCAAAGGATTGTATCCGATTTGCTGCATTTTTCCATTGACAATTGCATGTGAGATTTTCGGTTTGTGTCGTTTTAATGTCTTTTTCCCTTCATCAAAGAAATTTCCTCTATATTTCCTTTTTACGTTGTAGATTGCAGTCGGGCCTATTCTTATGCTTTTCCTAACTTCATCAATCCAGCATGCATCTATTACACTCAAACCTCCAATGTGTTTCCTCAGCATCTCCCGTTTGATTGGTAAGTCATTCGCTTTACTACTGAAGTCGGTTGATACCAGAAATTCGTCTGATGAGCGAATTATTCCATGTGCACTTGGGTGTAGCTGCAAAAATCTTCGTTGAGCAAGGAGCGGTATATGAAGAGAAGAATAACGGTTGCGTCCAGATGGAAACTGAATCTGCTGCACTTTAGGAGAAGTGACATCCGGACATAGCAACCACCACCTTTTCGAGAGTTTATTAGATTTGACGAATCTCGGTTGATTGAATTCTAAGGAAAAAATGTAGAGTGAAAAATTGTCCTCTCCTAAAACATAAAGGTATTCGTTTTGAACGTCCATATCTTTGATCCCATTCTTATTAGGTAACTTCATTGTAGATTGAATAACTGGTTCTGTAGGATCTGATATGTCAATGATATGAAATTCTTTATCACCCGCTACAATGAGTCGGTTTTCATAGGCAACGACTTTGCCAATTTCATCTTGAAACGCAAGGGAAGTTTGATAAGATGGAAGATACGGCTTAGAAACATCAATGACGTGGAGATGTTTTTCTGTTGTGGCATACGCGTGTTTAGCAACCAAAACAACGGTGTTTTTTGGATTGACACGATAGGGTAATTGTATATCAACCTCAAGTTTAGGGTATTCTAAATCTTCTATCTCAATGACGGTGAAAATGCTATGTTCTGTTATTTTTGAAGGCGGTTTGTCAATTTTTGACTGTGCAACTGCTTGGGTTTTGTACTGATTAATCAAACCTGGACTCCACGCAATACTAAAAAGTGTAAGGAGCATGAAGTTGCGTAGTAAGAATGTAGAAAAATCGGAGTCTTTTTTCATCGTTTTTTTACGACTAAAGAAAGAAAAATCAGCTTGCTTGTTGTGAGACAAAAATACGATAGATGTCTTCAAACAATCTCACATCCGTTAGTGTATCTTCGGCAGAGGAACGGAACGGTTCAGGATTGTGTAGGTTCTTAATGAAGTATTCTGCTTCTCTGTGATATGCCCATGTCCAAGAAGGTCTTGGGATGGGTCGCGTAATTTCTTGTGCTTCACCTGCGCGGTATATCTCAACTTCTGCCGGTGTATTTTTCAGTAAAAGCGGTGGTGCCCAAGTATGTATCCATCCGTGTTGGAAGTATATCTGTGAATGTTCATCCCATCGGTAGTGTGAAACGTGTCCAGTTTCTAAAGTAACTCTTGTGCCTGCCATATCAAATATTACGACACCTGTATATCCGTTTTCATTCAGGTCAACTGCTTTAACAGTGACATCATCCCCTGCATTGAGGAACCATCGCATGAGATTGATATTGTGTGTATATTGCTGTAGGTATCCGATGTAACCTCCGTGATATTTTTCTGGGAGCCAGTCTGGGAATTTCTGTGGTGCGGTGGGTTTAGGTTCATCGGTGTTGTCCATGTGTGTATCAAGATTGCAGACCCAGTCGCCTCCAAAACCGTGATTTCGTGCATAGGTTAAGCGTCCCATCTCACCCGTTTCTCGGAATTGTGCGATTTTTTCTTTGACGATTTCATTGCCGGCATCGTAGCGTTTCATGTAACCGACCATCAATTTTTTGTTGTATTCGTTTGATGCATCAACGATTGCTTGTGCTTGTTCCAGTGAGACTGCCATGGGTTTTTCCATGAAGACGTGCTTCCCTGCTTGTAACAGGTCTTTTGCGATTTCCCCTTGTAAGGCAAAATCTGCTGAAACAGCGACGGCTTCAATATCGTCATTCTGTGCGAGTTCTGAATGGTGTTTATATAGATGTGGTATTCCAAAGCGTTCTTGGACTTTTTTCCCAAGTTCAGTTCTGACTTCAGCGAGTCCTACTATCTCACATTCGGGGATGCTTGCAAAATTTGGAATATGCACCTTCTGTGCCATAAATCCGCAACCAATATAACCGATCTTTATTCTATCCACGAAAATCTACTCCTTTTCCACGTACGATTCTATCTGTTCAATTGCTGTTTGAGCACCTTCTCTGACCAATGCAGAAACATCATTCTGCGCAAGTTGCTTTAGTTTTTTCAGGCAGTCTCTTGCATCTAATTTACCGAGTGCAACAGCGACAAAATAGCGGACATCCGCGTCTTCATCGTCGAGTGCTTTTAGCATTGTCTTTATATCGGTAGGTGATGCTAAATGTCGGTCAACATCACCGATATTGATTAGTGATTGTGCAGCGATTCTTCTGGAATGGATATCACCGTGAAGGAGTGATGTCAATAATTCGTCATTCCCAGTGGCGATTTCGGTTAGATTATCCCAGTCACAATCCAGACAGAACCAGGACTCTTTATCCAACTGTTGCACGTTGACAGTGCTACATTTCGGACATACTTCATAGATATATTCTTGACTCATCAGCTATTCATAACCTCCATTTCGGGTAGGTCTCTCCAGATTTCTGGTCCTTCAGGTTTGAAATTGATTGTTGCGATGAATTGCATGCCGTGATAGAAGTTAATTTTGAATTTTCCGCCGCCGAAGTGTTGCTTTAGGTAATCCATGGGTGCGTCAATCAAAGGACCCATTTCGTCTGCATAATAGAAAGCGAGTGGTTTAAAGCGAACAGTGTTCCCGACAGGTTCTTGCACTAACAACTGTGCGGAGGTAGCAGGAAATAGGACTTGAAAGGCATCCCACAAATCACCGACTGTCGGATTTGGATTGCCAATTCGCTTTTTGAAGTCGTTTTCAAGATATTCTGAGAAGGTGTTAAATACCCAATCCATGCTTTTCGTTTAAACCAGATTCTATAGAAGTCGTCTTTATATATCAGTTAAAGTCAATCCGTGTGTATATGTCCCTGAGAGATAGTTTGCATCCTATGGAGGTAAGAATTAGTGTGTCTTGAAATGCGCTAAATGTTTTCAGATTCCATTCTGAATTATTTAACTTGTAATGCGCCACGTGGACTTTGTCTTGTGAAACAAAAATATATTCCTTTAATGTGGCAATTTGTTTATAGTATTCAAATTTCTCACCTTTGTCATATTTCTCGGTTGAGGATGAAAGCACTTCTATGATCAGAACAGGGTTTAGGAGTGTGTCAAAAGTATTATCCTCAAATTGTGGTTCTCCGCAGAAAACGATGACATCTGGATAGAAGTATGCCATCTTCGGACTGGTCTTCACACGTACATCGTTAGTTACGACTTCACAATCCTTTCCTCTCAGTTGAATGTTTAACTCTGTCGCAATATCCAATGTGATTTGAGCATGCGCGAGATTTGCCCCAGGCATAGTGAGTATCTCTCCGCTGAGGTATTCACTCTTGATTGTTGCCTTACGTTCAGCGATGAGATAATCTTGTGGGTTATAGAGAGTTTGCGCGCTGGGATACTTCATACATATCACCAAGAAGTTTAAAAGCCAGGAGCCTTTAAGAAGTCCTTCCAGTCGAAATCGGGCAGAGGGAACTCCTCTGTGGCTTTGCACTGTCAAAATGTTGCTGCTTGTTCAAAGAACTCTATATCTACGCGTTCTATTTTTGCGCTGCGTGCATTCTCTGCGACACGTTGGACAACCATTTCACGCACAAACGGGATTGGTATTCGTTTGACACGATGCACAACCTCTTCGGTGCATGGGACATTCGTGTTGTCAAGGAAAGGACCGTCATGCATGGGTGTTTCTGCTGGATGATCACAGGTCTCAGGTACAAGTTGCTGTAGTCGCATTGACACATAATCCGTCACCCATTGCTGAAATTGTTCCGTGTTATCCGATTCGTTGACAGTTGCTTGCTGCGGTTGATCCAATTTATCATTTATACTCGTAAGTAGGTTTTCCAATCTTTGCAAGCGGTCTTCTACATTAGTGAGTCTCTGTTGAACATCGTTCTGTTCTTTCATATTTCCTCCTTATATTGTGAAACCGATAAATATCATTACACTTCCTTGCATGACGGGCAATGAATTGCCCTACTACGAACGGATGTTTGATGATGGGTAAGTATATGTTTAATTCTGAGTTTTACTATATTACCCAGTATTTCCATAAGTCTGCAGGAATTTCATATCTAATTTCTTCACGGTTTTTATGGTGATAGCGTGCAAATATCCCTACTCTTGGGATGTCTCTAATATTGCCAGAACCAGTATGACACAAGTATGCATGCCATAACACGACATCTCCTGCTGCACCGATAAACTCCCGTGGTCCTTCGGGTGATAAATCTGAGAACATGTTCCAACCCCACCCGTCAATATCTCTGAAACTCCCATCAACCTGTTCAGGATACTTGAGGAAGTATTGATGTGTTGTGAGATGACTTTTGGGCCAAAATACGAAGGCACCGCCACCCGGTTCAGTATCATAAAGATATGTTGTCGCACCCATCATAAACGGACTCCAACCGCCGGGACCGTAAGCATCAATATGTCCACTTCCTGGCATTGACCATTCTGCTTCTGGGTTTGGCCATTTTACCAATGGTGCGCCTCCACCACCAGCAAACTCACCACCACTGAATTGTTGAATTATCCCCTGCATCGCTGGCAAATGCCCAAAGTTCGGGGAAAAACCGAAGTTTTCTACGACGTAATTGTCGGGCCATGTCTCTGGCGTCTCTAAGCTGGACTTGAAGTGCTTCCAAATCTGTTCTCGCCATCCTTCAATCACCTGTGTATCAATCAAGTTTTCAAGGATAAGGAATCCGTTTTCTTTAAAGGATTCTACCTGTTTTGCTGTGAGCATGCATTTTTCCTTTTTCAATGATACTATAATGAAGTCAATAATTACTTGTACATAATTGTAGCGCAAACTTTTAGTTTGCGTACACTACTGCACAAACTAAAAGTTTGTGCTACAACACAGTTCGGTCTTTCGGTTTTGGTCTCGCGTATCAAAAGTGTGCATATATTTTTGTATTTCACTATAATTATACCCTCTATCACAGAGCACATATCCAACGATACGTTCATCATGTTTAACGTTTTGGTCGGAATGATGGGATGCCCGTTTTATCAAACCGCCTTTTGACTGCTTTCATGAGTTCAGGTGTGATTTCTCGATAACCGTGTTCACGCGCATACTTTTCTACACTTTTTATTACCATTCCGCGTGCAAATGAAGGGACACGTTTTAGCCTTTTCTCTGCAGCTGAATTCCATGCTAAGTCGTAGTCGGGTTCGGATGCGAATGCAGTGCGTTTATCAAATCCAATTACAGGTTTCTCCTGTTGACCGGGTTGGTATTCACAAGATTCGTCTGCGGCGAGATAATTGCCACCTGTTGCATAAGCACGTGCCCTACACCCTCCACATACTTCTTTGAATTCACAAGCACCACACTTTCCTTCAAGGAGATTTCTATTACGTAGTTCCTGAAAGGTTTCTGATTCGTTCCATAGTTTAACAAAACTCTCATCCTTAAGATTGCCGACACTAACAGGGAGATATGGACATGGCGTTAATTCACCTTCAGGACTGATGCGACAATAGTAGATTCCGCAAGGACATGTTCCGCTTGGGTACCCTTGAAGGAATGCTGAATCAGACTCTTGTTCGTAGATAACACGTTTATAGTGTGGTGCACATTTTGCTGCGATGAGCATCTTCCCGGTATAATCTCTCTGTAGTTTGAACATTGTATCCAGCATGTTCTCATATTGTGCGGGAGAGATGTCCATGACTGTTTTACCTCTACCTGTACGTACGAGAAAATATAGGTTTAGTACTTTTGCCCCTATCTGATATGCGAATTCTACGATCTCAGGAATTTCATCGTAATTCCACTGTGTGACGGATGTCTGGACGAGGAAATCGAGTTTTGCACGTTTGAGTGCTTCAACGCCATTCAGTGTTGCTTTCCATGCACCCGGCATGCCGCGAAACTTATCGTGTTCAGAAGGTTGGATAGAGTCAATGCTCAAACCAGCACCCGTCACGCCATTTTGTTGCATCTTCTCAACGATCTCATCGTTGAGTAGGACACCGTTTGTTCCCATCACAACGAGGAAACCTGTATCTGATGCATATTTTGAGATCTCTAAAATATCTGGACGTAATAAGGGTTCACCACCGGTGAGGATTAGAAGGATATGCGGGTTAATCTCTGCTATCTCATCAATCACTCTGAAACAATCTTTCTGGCTTAACTCAGCATCTCTGTGATATCCGTGCGGGTGCTCGTCTGTATCAACAAAACCTGCAGGAAGGTAGCAGTGCATGCATTTCAGATTGCACAATCGGGTGATATTCCATGATACTGCCTGAACTTTTGTGTTTTCCATTTAGTTTCTCAAAAACATAGCAAGTGCAAATACAATTATACCTGAAAAGAGTGTTAGATGACCAAAGACATTGATATGACGCGGGACAATTATTCTGCTATCTGGTTGTGCTGCCTCAAGATGTCGTTTATAGGACGAACTGTATAAACCCCAGAAGAGTATCATAAATGCAAATGCCCCCAACTTTGCAGCAGAATATATCATGTATTGTGCTTCTAATTTCATGCCGCTGTTCCATGCAACGATGAAGATGACGATTCCACCTGTGAGTAGTAGCATATCTCTCATGAGCCGTAACACATGCCGAAAGCGATTGTGTATTTCCAATAGTTCTTGTGCTGATAAGTGTTGTCGGATTATCGGTAATGTAATTAATGTTGAGAAAACAACGCCTCCAAACCAGAGTATTGCTGCAGTGAGGTGAATGCTTCGCATGATGAGTTCTACATAAGTTCGCATTGTTTTTCATTAATGTTGTTTTTTATCTGATTTAAGAGTGCAATTTTGCTGATCAATCAGAATGCTTAATACCTCTTAGAGACTATTTGCTTTCTTAGAATATATTTAAAATTCTGTTGGGAAGTTGCCGCGTGCGGCATCCATCACTTCACCTGTAATTTCAGTGTGTCCGTTGTCTTTAGCGTAACTCTCTATTCCCATTTTAGCCATGGGACGAACAAAACTTGGGATCCGTTCTAAACGTTCTAATGCTTCTGATGTCCATTGTAGACCATCGGGTTCCGTTGTAGTGTTTTCCTCAAATGCATCAGATATTACAGATGTAAAGGGACATTTTCCACCTTCTTGTGTTTCTGCTGTTTCTGTCCCTGCCTGCATGTTTGGCATGATGTTTTGCTTTCCTGTCTCTAACTGGGAACGTATCATCTGCATCGGTTGTGCAGTTTCGTTATTACCACCGAGTTTCAGGTCTAAAGATTTCAACATCTGCGTTTCGGATGGATTAAGGAACATTGCAATCTCAGTAAAACATTCTGGACATTCAAAAACAGCCGTGATGGAGCCTTGTTCAGGACGTGTTACATCTTTAAATTTCATTGCTGAATCGCATTCTATACATAGAAATTTCATCTGTTAATCTCCTGGAATTCATACCCGTTATGTTTTAAAGAAACTCTGAATCTTCTTTGCGACCTGTATTAAGGATTTACTTGTATCGGTATCTGGATATTTATTTACATACGGTGTGCCACTATCGCTGCAATGAGAGAGTTTGGGATCAAAAGGAATCTGACCAATGATTGTTGACTGAAAAGGGTTATCAGAAGTTTGCTCTGAAGCAAAGAGTTGTTCGCTTTCACCGCAATGCTGACAGATATAGTAAGCCATATTTTCAACTACCCCGATGATTGGTACTTTTAGGATGTCTCTGGTCATGGTTACTGACTTCTTTACAATCAGGTGTGATACATCGGATGGGATTGTGATGATAACTACACCACCGAGATCAGGAATGAGTTCAATCACATTCGGGAGACGTTCAGAACCCGGTGGTAGATCCAGTAGCAAATAATCCAATTCACCCCATTGTGTATCTGCGATAAACTCTCGTAGTGCGCTTACTTCCATCGTGCTTCGCCAAGTGAATGCATCTTTCTGAGAATGTGCGTTCCACATCACAGGTGAATCATCGTCTGAGAGGAGTAGATCCATTGATATGATCTTAGTTCCATGTGAATCGGTTGCGGGGATGACGCCAGATGCTGTGTATTCAAGTGTAGCGTTGCGTACCCCCATCATTTTTGCGATTGTAGGACCATTTATATCTGCATCCACGATACCAACGGAACACCCCATTCGTGTTAGTGCAGTAGCAAGATTTGCTGTAATAGCACTTTTTCCAACACCCCCTTTCCCACTCATAATTGCGACGGTGTGGTCTATGAAAGAGAGTCTCTGATTTAGGCGAGTATGCTGGTCGTTGACTTGCCCGATAATGTTGGACCCGGCATCTCCCGGGAGTTGTGTGTACGTTTTCACTTTTTCTGACTGATGGCGTATAGTGCATCATAACTTCGTAGATATAACGTTCCATCTACAATGACAGGTGATGCAGCAACGGGTTCATCTATTGAATTGGTTGCGACGATTTCAAAGTCTCGTCCAGCTTTTACTACATTGACAACACCATCGCGCGCGGTAAGATAGATATGACCGTTTGCGTAGATAGGTGAAGACCGGTGTCTATGCCGATGTGTTCTTTCTCTGTATAGAAGATCTCCTGTTTTTGCGTCAAGACAGATAAGGTCTCCGTTTTCTCTACATAGATAGACCAGACCGTCATGTATGAGTGGTGAAGGAACATCGGGTGTACCGTTCTGAAGCTTCCAGATTTGCCATTCGGTGTCAGTAATATCACCTTTGCCATTCGGTGCTAATCCTACAACGGGTCCATTTTTTGCTGTTGGCACAACGATTAAACCTTCAGTTGCTACTGGGGACGCAACGAGACGAAATGAAGAGTTGTAGTTGAATAGAGGGTTCAATCCGCCGCAACGCCATATCTCACTTCCATCATCAAGGCTGTGAGCGGTGACGTAGTCTGCACCGTGTACGACGAGGAATTCATGGTTTGTGTCTTTGTAAAGTATTGGAGATGTATAGGCGTGTTCACATTCTCGTGTTGCATCACTTTGACGGTCATGTTTCCAAATTTCCTCACCTGTCATCTTATTAAGTGCTATGACTAACCATGCGTTACTATGTATGAGTGTAATGTATAACTTATCCTTATAGAGAAGTGGGGTTGAAGACATAAGAAAACCGAGTCTGAATCTGCCGTATCGTTCTTCAAGATTTATATTCCAAACAAGTTCACCTTGAAAATCATAGCATACAAGGGTTCCGTTTCCGATAAATGCCCACACGTGTTTTCCATCAGTCGTTGGTGAAGGTGCTGCGTAGTTAACTTCGTCTCCTCTGGAACCTCGGTTATTATCTGAAAGCGTGCGTTTCCATTGGATTTCCCCTGCAGTACTGACACACATCAGCACAATTTTAGTTTCATCATAAGGTTCTTCAGGTGGACCTTCATCAGCAGATGTAAGGAATATTTTGTCTTGCCACACGACGGGTGTAGATGCACCTTCTCCTGGTAGCGGTAGTCTCCACCGAACATTTTCAGTTTGACTCCATTCAGTAGGGACATCTTTTGCGTGGCTGATACCGTCATTGTTTGGACCTCTCCATTGATTCCAATTCTTTGAATGATCGTCTGCGTGTGCAATATTCGTTACGGATATAGTGTGAACACATACATTGACAAGTAGAATTGATAAGGTCAAACATAGAAAGGTAGTAATTTGGTTTAGAGAAAACTTCATCTTCATCATGCACCTCCGTTTTATGTATTCCATCATATATTTCTTCGTCAAATACACAATCACATCCACCGTCAATAAACATATCGTCCCTACGGGACTAAAGAGAGTTTGTATAACGATTTTCTATAAACATATCGTCCCTACGGGACTAAAGAGAGTTTGTATTTGACACCATTCTTACGCTGTTTCTTCTGTATTTTTGGGTTGATAATACTCACCTAATACTTCATTCGCGAGACTTCGTCCATCTTCAATGACACGTGCGGCGAAATCGAGCGTGACTTCTGTAATACTTGCTTCCATTGCGCGTTGTTCAATTCGTGTCTGTGTAATATTTCGCATAAATCCAGCAGGAACCAAGTTTAGTCGTTCTATTGCCTCATCTGTCCATTTAAGAGAACTGTCAATATTAATGGGTGTCTGCAGTTCTGTCGCTTCCGATTGCGATTGCATTGCTCTTAACTCGGGTGCATCTTCACGGACTGCGGCTGCTTCACCCATGCTATCATCAATAATCTGCATTGCGAATGCATTTGTGATTGTGTGAATTTTTTGGGAACGCGCAGATTTTTCAATCCGTGCTTTAACATTGCGTCTCATATAACCGCGCGGGACGGTGCGTAATGCTTTTTTTGACTGCTCTGACCATTGTAGTCTGACCCCATCAAATGTTTCCTCTTCTGCAGTTCCACCTTCGTCTATAGCGATATGTTCAATAGTATCTTTGTCAACCATTTGGAATCGTTCAGGTGGAGAACTACAGACGGGACATTTTTTAGGTTGTTGATTATGCGCTGCATACCCACACTCACCACAGATATAGGTTTGGACATCACCTGCATCTAAGATTTTCTGTTCAGCGATTTCTTTTGCTACGCGTGTTAGTTTTTTGGATGCCCGTTGCGGCATGATTGCTTCCATTGCACTATCAATTACACTCTCTGTGATAACAGAGTGTCCACGTTCAATAGCAAATCGGTGGACTGCGGTTTTTGCGATTCCCCGGACTAAAGGTGGTGCTTTCTCCATACGGTCCATTGCTTCTTGTGTCCAGACAAGCGTTTCTTCAGCTTTTACATCAATCTGTGGGAAGTAACGTTGACTTGTCAGGAGAACGTTGCATGGTGCAAGTCGTAGGAGGTTTTCTGCTGTGCTACCGATATCAGAATCTTGTTCATTATGCACTCCGATTTTTCCGATAACGAGGAGCCACGGTTGGGTTTTGCGTGTATATTGTAGGATTTTCTCGTACGCTTTGCCATCAAGGAGTGTGATTTTGAGTTGATAATCGTGATCTTCCTTGGCAATTGAACGTGCCACCTCAAGATGTGACTGGTATATTTTTGCGAGTCCGGTATCAATTACTTCTTCATGGAGTTGTTCCTGTTCTTTGAATCTGAAAGTTCTTGCTGCTCTTTCTGTGAGGACATTGACAACTGAGTTGAAGACGATGTAGTGCAAATATGGATCATATACGCCAACTGCTTCAACCTGTTTGTTGAACTTTTGTCCCAAGCGAATTGCGGTTTTTAATCCGTGGAAAGATTCCGGACTACCATCAATACCTACAAGGATGTTTCCGGACTGTTCTTGTATCGGTTCAAGATTACGGACCACGAGTGTATCTGTCGTGATTCTTCGGATAACGCGTTCGCACACGCCACCAATAAGACTGTCCTTCACTGCTCCCATTCCGAGGGCACCCATAATGACCAGATCATAGTCGCTTTCTTCAATGTCTTCAACGAGTTTGATATAGTGCTTCCCTTCAGGCATCTTTGCTTCAAACGGGATTTCCAATTTTTCACATTTCTGCTTCATTACCTCAAGATATGAATCTGATATAAGTTGTAGTCCCATAGTTATGAGTGTGTCGTGGATTCGTCGCTGCTTTTCCAGTTCAACTTCATCCTGATATTCTTCGGGTAATGTATATTCCATCTGCTTAAAACGCACATCGTGCATTTTAGCGGCATAGACGTGAGAGCCTACCAATTCGGAGTTGAATTTCTTGGCAAATGCTACAGCTAAGTCTATACTTGCATCTGAATAATCTGAGTTATCTACTGGAACATATATCTTCTTCATTTTATTTTCTCACATGTCATTTATTGGTCGGGCCACCTAAAAATGGCCACCCCTACATCATGAACCTATTCTGTTTTCTTACCCTCACTCGTCTTGTAATGTGAACCAATGTATCCACCAAGAATGTGTGCTATCAAGGTTGCTGGCCACAGGTATACAATTGCTGTTTGCCATTGCCAGTTGAGTAGAAAACGTCTGACGATTATGTTTAGCACGATAGGAATATATAAACATCTACTCCATGGACGACTGAACTTTTTATATCTTACACGATAAAAACCGAAAGGAAAATGCACCACAAATGCGACGATTGAGATTAATAGGTTCAAATCCTTCATTGATTAAGGAGTGTTCTGATATCTGAGCTGAGTTTTTTCAACGTTGCTTTACTTTGGATAAGAGAATACTGACTGTCATAATAGTCGTGAACTTTTCCATCTGGTCTTACAAGTGCGAATTTTGAGCTATGTGGAAATCCGTTTCCATGCGGTGATGCTGCCAACCTGAATCCTTCGTTTGCCAATTGGTAGATCTGTTGTTTATCACCCGTTAGGAAATGCCATCGTTTTTCGTCGGCAGCGTATCTTTTTGCATATTCTGATAGGACTTCTGTTGTATCTCTATCTGGATCAACTGTGAATGAGACAAAGTAGACAGGTTCATTCTCGAATTCGGATTGAAGTTCTGCCATTTTCTGTGTCATTTTTGGACAGATTGTTGGACAATTTGTAAAGATAAAATTTGCGACCCAGATTTTTCCTTCTAAATTCGTTAATCCAAAGGATTGTGCTTGCTGATTCGTGAATGTAAAATCGGGAACACTAAGGGATTCATGGTTATGAATGGGTTCAGAGTTCGTATTGAAGGTTGACCACAAAGTGAACCCCGCAATACCAATGATTATTGCACCCAATACAAGCCACGGTAACGTGCTTTTGTCAATTTTTGGTCTATCAGTCTGATTCTGCATTTTGATTACACATCTAAGTTGTTATAGAGTTAGTGTCCATTAGATTCTACTGTTTCAACTGCCGGCGTCTCGTCGTATTCAGCGAGTCTTGATTTTAAGGTCAAATCTGGCATCAGCATTATAACAAGAAACACACATATCAGAAACGGTGTTATGACGATGATCGCTAAGGTGCGTTTTTCGAGTTTCAGATGCATGAAATACGCAGCAACCAAGAAAGCTTTACCGCAAGCCAATCCTATGAGAAGGACAGCTTTTATTATGATAGAATATTCAGGGATTGCGACTCCAACCTCAATTGCTGTTAGAATTGCAAGCCATAAGAATATAAACATATACCTCGGATGTTCTTTATGTTCGTTTTCAGCCATGTTGTATATACTCCTATAATAGGTAGATAAAGGTAAAGACCATAATCCAGATGAGGTCAACAAAGTGCCAATAAAGTCCTACGATTTCTACTTCATGATTAACTTCTGCGGTGTAACGTCCATTCCATCCATTTCGCAAAATGACGATGAGATAGATGACTCCCCCTGTTACGTGCAATCCGTGAAATCCAGTAATTGCATAGAATGTAGGACCAAATAGATTTGAACCTTTGATTATATCACCAGATAATCCGTGCTCTGGTAGACCTGTCAATGTCAATCCGTGTTTTATCAAGTGTGTCCACTCATAGGCTTGCAAACCGAGGAAGATGATTCCCCCTAAGATTGTTAGTCCGAGGAAATCACACATTTTACCCACATCACCTTTCTGAATAGACTCCAGTGCTTTTACCATAGTTACACTACTACAGATTAGCAGGAAGGTCATAAAGGCAGTGAGATTGATTCCGAGTATCTCGTCAGGTGGTACCCATCCGATGACACCTGCGCCTGCTCGTAAGGCTGCGTAGGCGGCAAGTAGAGCACCAAATGACATGGTATCCCCGATGAGAAATATCCACATACCGAGTTTACCGAGACTGTCTGGTGTCAGCGACGGTTCGTATACGTCTTCAGTATGGTCGAAAGTGGTAACTTGTTCCACTATACTTAACTCCTTTTTTGTATTAACGACTTGTTCCAGTTAACAATTTGTTTTGATGGTTTTTACATTTAATGGCAATAATACTATAAACATATCGTCCCTACGGTCTATAAACATATCGTCCCTACGGGACTGAAGAGGGTTGGTATATCGATTTTCTATAAACATATCGTCCCTACGGGACTGAAGATCCTAATGACAGTATGTTATATTCATGCGGTGTTTGCACGACGAAAGTGATAATATACACTCCCGCCTATTACACCGAATACGGTGAATGGCATTGCCATCATAAAGAGAACACTCCAGTTAAATCCTCTGGCAATGGGTTCGTCCAGATTTTTGCAAGCGGGACATGCTTCCAGTGAATTTGGTAACAGCACACTAACAAATCCAATGATTAACAGCAAGATTAAAACTTGACGAATCATGTTACTCTCCTTTAATAGAGATATACCAAGATGTACAGTATGGGCCATAATGCTACGACAAAAATCCAATATAACATACATGTCTCAACACCCGTATATTCTTGAGAAGAAAACCTTCCAAGTAATGACTTCGCGAGAACAATCGACAACCACATGACTGCCCCTAAGACATGCACAGCATGGCATCCGATTAAGACATAGAATATACCGCCGTAAATACCGGACTGTAAGGTTAATCCTTTACCAATGAGTTGTATCCATTCACTTCCCTGTATCACCAAGAATGCCAATCCTAAAAACCAAGTAAATGCCATTGCGACGTGATGTTGCCAGATTTTGTCTTGTTGAATAGAACGTACCGAATAGAACATGGTATACCCGCTGATTAACAAAAGCAGTGTGTTTATGCCAGTGACCAGTTGTGGCAGTTGTATATCACCAAGACTTAAGGGTGGCCAATTGACATTACCCATCCTAAATACGAGAAATGCGCCTATCAGACCGACAAAGAGCATTGTTTCAGCACCGAGTAGAACTAATACTCCCAATTTGGCATTGCTGATTGGACGATTCTGTATGATATCAACATCGGTATGTGTCATCATTTAGCCCTTTTTTATAGAGACTCTTTTTTATAAATGCCTTAACAACATCAACTATGGCTGCGCCGATGAGGAAGAAACCTATTGCACCTGCTATTATAGTTGTTGTCCATGCAACGATCTTCTTAATGGGGGGTGCGGCTTCGAACCCTATAATAAACCCTATAATGGTTATAGTGAATATGAGAACAAATAGGAGTGCTAATGATGCACCAATTACCCAGTTAGATGGACGTTTTTTTTGCTGATTCATTTTCTGCCTCATTGATCCTGTTATACTTTGTCAATCGTCATTGCAATGAATAGACATGGTAAATACAGTAACGAAGCATACAATACATATCGTGCGGCTTTTGTTGACCGTGATTTATGTAGATATATGCCACTCAATAGGAATATCCCTCCGATGAAGAGTGCAGCGATAAAATAGAGTCCCCCCGCAATGTTAAAGAATACGGGTAGCAGTCCAATACCCATTAGTGCGACACAGTTGAAGACGATCTGTCGACGTGTACTTGCACCATCCGGATGTATGACCGGCAAGAGTTTCAGTCCAGCTTTCGCATAGTCTTCACGATAGACATAAGCTATAGCGAGAGAGTGTGGTAACTGCCAAAGAAAAAGTATTGCAAACAGCACCCATGCTGGACCTGAGAGTTTACCTTGTGCTGCTACCCATCCTACAACAGGTGGTAACGCACCTGGCACAGCACCGATGAGTGTACACAACGATGTCTTCCGTTTCAACGGTGTGTATATAAACAGATAACTTACGACTATGAGTGAGATAACGAACCCACTCATCGCATTGACAAGGACTGTAAGATACAACATCCCGCATGCTGTTAGAAATACACCAAAAAATAATGCCTTCATCGGACACATCCTGCCAGCAGGAATGGGTCTATTCTGTGTTCGTGGCATCTTGGCATCAATGTCGCGTTCCAAGTACTGGTTAAGTCCTAACACGCCTGCAGCAGTTAAGCCTGCACCGATAAGCGTGTGTAGGAATTGCATCCAGTTCACTACTGTAGGTGAACCGAGATAAAATCCAGCAGCAGTGGTTATCAGAATCATAAGAACTAATCTCGGCTTCGTGAGTTCAATGTAATCGGATGCTCGTTGCACAAAGACCATAGTTCTTGATTGCGGTTCTGCAATGTCTTTTTTTTCTGGTATTGCTGTTGTTATAGACATGGATATTTCTCTGTAGACTTAGTAATACGCGGGCGGGGGAAACCCCGCCCCTACGAAATCTTGCTCCAAAGTCATTTAGGACGACTCGTCATAGAAAGTAAATCTTGTTTATTTACGTTATTATACGCCAACATGTTCTGTGTTTCTATCTCTGCATTCACATAAGTAATACGGTAGACTTTCAATGTTAAGACGAAACTACTTACTAACATAATTGCCCCAACTGCAACATGTGAAGTCGTTACAACATCTGTCAGTAGAGCAGAAACGTTTTCTCCCACCACGGTTAGTCTCAATATGAATGCTCCTGTACCGAGTATCAATTGCACTGCAAGCAATCCGAGTAAAAGTAAGGGTAAAGTTTGACCGATTTTTTGCCCATTATTTTGACTGTCTTCCTCCGAAGTGAAGAAATGTCTTGCTAATAAGCCGATATGCAGTGTTACCAAAAATGCAAACAGTAGATGCGCGTCAAGTCTGCTCCCTGTATGCCGTAGAATAGCACCGAAGATGAGCTGAATATATATCAGAATTGTTGTAATCAGACTCAACCTTCTAAGCTTTTTACCGGTGGTATTATCACCATTGCTAGATAATTGCAGGGGTTTCTCGAACCATTCACGCGAGGTGAACCAACAGATGCCACATAGTAATGCAAAGAATGCTTGTGCTAAACATGCGTGTATTATGGCAAAATTAATGTTCAGTTCGGTTACGCGTAGGCCTCCGAGTACTCCTTGAATACTTACCGCTATAAGTGCAGCAAATCCAAGCCATTTTATCCAGCTGCGAGAGTCCATCGTCAACAGCATGATTAGCAGTGTAATGGTCAATATGCCAACTAATGAACCCATGAGTCTATGACTATGCTCATATAGGATGCCCCCCACCATTTCGGATATAGGATACGTGAACATATTATAGCCGAAGGTCGTGGGCCAATCTGGCACTGCTAATCCAGACTCGGTACTTGTTACGATTCCTCCTAAGATTATTAAGAAGAATGTTGCCCCTGCGGTTAGGAGTGCAATTCGATATATCCAAGGACTATAGCCGATTTGCTTCTTCATGCCGATTTCCGAAGAGGCAATTCCTCTCATCAGTGTGAATTATGGTCTATCTCTCCAATGTCACAAGCATTTAATCACCAGCACTTGCGGGTACAGGTTCAGGTTGTGCCTGTGGAATCCAGTCAGCTTCTTCTCCGGGAACACTATATTCATAGGGACCTCGGTGTACTGTTGGGATTTGTGCGAAATTCCCATGGGGTACTGGTGTGGGAGCTTCCCATTCTAATGTATTTACATGCCACGGATTCTTTTCTGCGACTTTACCTTTATAGATACTCCAGAAGAAGTTGAATACAAGTATGAGTTGGACAGCACCCAGCGTAAATGCACTCATGGTGATGAATATATTCATACCCTCAAACATTTGTGTATATTCAGTAGCCATTGGGTTTTCTATACGGCGTCTATGCATCCCCATCCCAAGTATATGCATTGGGAAGAAGGTGCAATTGAAAGAGATGAACGTCAACCAGAAGTGTATCTTTGACAACGTATCGTTCATATAGCGTCCGTACATTTTTGGGAACCAGAAGATTATTCCCCCGAAAATGGCAAACAGACTACCGCCAAAAACGACATAATGGATGTGTGCTACAATAAAGTATGTATCGTGAATAGCGATGTCAACAGGTGTATTTGCCATGAAGATTCCGCTGAGTCCGCCAATTACGAACATTGAAACGAATGCGATTGCATGTAGCATCGGTGTCGTGAATCGGATTGAGCCTCTGAACATCGTACCCAACCAGTTAAATGTCTTGATTGCGGATGGTACGGCGATAAGCATGGTTGTTGTCATGAAGAATGCTCCCATGCCGGGTCGCATACCGCTCTGGAACATGTGGTGTCCCCAAACAACCCACCCTAAGAATGCGATCGCGATCATAGCGTAAACCATTGAGCGATATCCGAAGATCGGTTTACGTGAGAAAACTGGAATCAATTCAGATGCAATACCCATACCGGGTAGGATTAGGATATATACTTCGGGATGACCAAAGAACCAGAAAAGGTGTTGCCAAAGTAGTGGGTCTCCACCCCCTGAAGGTGTATTTGTAAAGAAAGTCGTCCCTGCAAGTCTATCAAAGATGAGCAGTGCTAATGCGGAAGAGAGTACTGGGAATGCCAGAAGCAGCAGAATTGCAACTATGAAGAGTGCCCAGATGACTAAAGGCAATCTGAAGAAAGTCATTCCTGGTGCCCGCATGTTGATAATTGTCGTGATATAGTTAATGGACCCGACCAGTGAGGAGAATCCTTGTATAAGTAGACTAATTGCCCATAGGTTCATCCCCCAATTGACCCCTGTCCAATCGGTATTAGCAGATAAGGGTGCGTAACCTGTCCATCCTGCAGCTGCGTGACCTCCTGGTACAAAGAACCCCGCTATCATAATTCCTGCTGCGAGGACAGCAAGCCAGAAGGAGAGCATGTTGAGAACAGGAAAAGCCATATCCCGTGTACCGATCATCAGTGGTATGAGGAAGTTCCCGAAAGCCCCTACAAGTATTGGTACAACGACAAAAAACACCATGATTGTGGCGTGCATGGTAAAAAGCATATTATAGAATGCGGGTGACATAATTCCGAATCCCAGGTTCAATTTTATGTATTCGTACCCATCTGACTCCATGATATTGAGCCACATTCTATCAGCCCACGTTCTGGGTTCTGCTTCTCCGGTTTCTAAGTATTCTTTTAAGAATTCATCTGAAGCACCGATAATTGGAAGGGGTTTTGCTGATCTACTCTCTACATTTTCAAGATTTGCTGCCATATCTTCGGTTACATCAGGATATGCGAGTTGCCATCTAAATAGCATCGCTAATCCGCCGCCAAGGAACAGCATGAGCAGTCCGTATATGAGGAACTGTTTACCGATCATCTTGTGATCGAGAGAGAAGATATATTTTCGGAAGAATCCTTCATGATGATGATCATGGGTGTCGTGACTATTCCCATGTTGTTCATCTGACTGTTGTAATGCGTCACCATTTTCTTGGTCAGTCTCTTGATTCTCATCATGTTGATGTGTTAAGTTTTCGTTTTCTTGCATATTTATAAACTCCTTTTAAGATTACGGGTCAATGCAACCGTTAATCTTCTATTCCTGAGGTGGCCAATTCTCCGCAACCCAAGAGTCGTAATCTTCTTGTGTGAGTACATTGAGATATCCGATCATTGTTGCGTGTCCAAATCCGCATAGTTCAGCACACGGTATCTCATACCTGCGTTTCACTTCAGGTTCAGTTTCATCAGGTTCAGTTTCATCAGGTTCAGTTTCATCAGGTTCAGTTTCATCAGGTTTCTTAGTTATTAACTTTGTTAACTTTGTAGAATCAATTCTAAACTTTGTAAAATCAATTATTCTGTTAGGTAATGCGTCCTGTTTCAATCTTAACTCTGGAACGAAAAAACTGTGTATGACATCTTTCGAAGTTAATAAGATCTGTATAACTTTATCTTCTGGCACATACATCTCATTTTCAAATTCAAGATCATCCTCTGTGCCGATTTTGTTATCGGGTCCGGGATAGATAAAGTACCAGTTGAACTGTTCTCCGCGAACTAGAACGGTATAATCGGGATTCTCTGCAGGTGATTTTAGTTTATTCCACTGTGGAAAACTGAGCATTGCAAGTCCAAAAACTATCACCGTTGTTGCCGTTGTCCAGATTATTTCAAGTTTCGTACTGCCTTCAATATATTCTGCCTTATGTCCTTCTCGGTGGCGGTACTTTATTAGAAACAGGATTAGTGTAGCCATTACCAATATAAATACTACTACAGTAATCCAATAGATGAGTGCAAAAAGCGTATCCACATCTTTTGCATACGTTGATATATTTTCAGTATACCATCCAAGCATTAAATTCTCCTAAATATGTATCCTGTTGTAAGTTGTATAAGAACTTCAATTATGCACACTAAAACTGTTTTGTTTATTCTAAATTTGTTGCGTAGAAGCTGTTAGTACTGCTCCTGTGTATGTCAATAGAGAAAAAACACTGCACACTAAGATAGAAATCATCAGTGTCGGTAGTTCAGTAAACGTTATGTGCGAATCTAAGTAGAGGCTGTGTCGAAAAGCAGCGAGTCCGTATGTTATAGGATTCAGGTTCATCACCCATGCTAACCAACTTGGTGTCCCGGCAAGTGGGAAAATCGCTCCCGATAAAAGCCAAATTGGCATCAGAATAAGACTCATAATTGCATGAAACCCTTGTGTTGAGTCCATTCTCCAAGCAATCAGCAACCCGAGATTAGTCAAACTAAATGCAATCAGAATCATTACACCAATTGTTGTTAGTATCGAAATTAGACCAACCTTGATTCCGATAATAGGTGCTATACCTAATAATAGAACACCTTGAATGAGTGCTAACGTAATTCCTCCTAATGTTTGTCCGAGTACGATACTCCATCTCGGTACTGGTGCTACAAGCACATTCTGTAAAAAACCTTCTCGTCGTTCATTCACTACTGAGATTGTAGCAAATATAGCCGTAAATAGCAATACTAAAACAACTATTCCGGGGTAGAAATACTCGGTGTATACTTGTTCATTAGATGTACCAGTCGGTTTAAATGATGCGTTTAGTCCACTTCCTATGAGTATCCAAAATATGAGTGGTTGTGCAATTGCGCTAAGGAGTCTACTCCTTTGGCGAACAAATCTGATGATCTCTCGCCACCATATTGTTCTGATTGGTAGCCAAACACTTAACATGGGCTGTCCTTAATCAAAAGCATTACCTGTCATTTTGATGAACACGTCTGCTAATGTCGGTTTCCCAAAACGAGCAGCTTTTATCTTATTCGGATATGCTGCAACAACATCTCTTACGAACTCATGTGCATTAGCAGTTTCAATCCGTAGGCTATTATCTGCTGAAACTACCTTTACATCAAATTTATCTTGAATTTCCTTAGTAAATGTCTGACACGCCTCGCTTTCGATTATTACAACATCTCCACTAATTTCTGATTTGAGCTGATCGGGTGTACCGATGGCAACTAACCTACCTTTATCTAATATACCGACACGGTTACACCCTTCAGCTTCGTCTAATAGATGTGTTGTCAGAAGTATTGGTATGTTCTCCTCTGTAGCAAGTTCTTTAAGGTGCTGACTCAGTTGGATTCTTACACCGATATCTAATCCACTACTCGGTTCATCAAGAATCAATACTTTGGGTTTATGGAGTAGTGCTTTTGCAAGATCGACTCGTCTTTTTAATCCTCCAGATAATTCTTCAACTATGTCGTTTTTTCTATCTGCAATATCAAACCTATCAAGCAGTTCAACAATTCTGTTGTTTAGGTTCTTACTGTTTATTCCGTATAGATGACCTTGATGTCGCAGGTTTTCATTTACAGTCAGTTTTGTATCCAATCCTGGGTTTTGAAAGACAACGCCAATTAACTTCCGAACTGCTTTTTTTTGTGTGTTCAAGTCAAAACCGAGGATTTTGACATTCCCCGATGTAGATGAGATGCGTGTAGAAAGAATCTTGAATAACGTTGTCTTACCGCTGCCGTTTGGACCGAGAAGACAAAACACCTCACCAGAAGCAACATTGAAACTGATATTGTCTAACGCACATCTCGTGTCGTAGTTGTGCGTTAGACAATCAACGACAATCCGTTTATGTTCCCCCATGTTACTTCTTCATCTTTAGCGTGAAATCCTGTTTGACTTCACCACCAGCAGTAACTTCTACTGTGACGGGTTCTTTGTTGTTATTGCCAAGTGTTTCGTGCCAATACCCTAACTTATATGTACCAGCGGGAACATTCTCAAGTGAGAATTCGCCCTTTTCGTTTGTAACAGCAAAGTAAGGATGTGGGACATAAGCGACCCATGCTCTCATCCATCCGTGTATATCGCATTTGACTTCAAACGGTCCCTGTGGTTTAGTCATAGCATTTATCCTTATTCGCTTGATCCTTCCTGGCTGCTGTTTGTTGATATTAACATCAGCGATATTGACATTATGCGTAACATTGTCGTTATTTAGCATTGTTAGACGCACTTTGACAGGTACGATCTGGACATGCGGCGTGAATTTACAATCCTTTTGGTCGATTTCTGGCTTCTTTGCTTTTGTGTCGAAATCTTTACCTTGTGTAATATCCATCAGATAGACGATTGTGTTCTTTAGTGCGTTATCTTCACCAACGACGAGAGCTTCGTCAAATTTGTCTGTCTTACCACATGTTGCTTGGTCTTTTGTTATATCCAGTTTTTTCATTTCTGGTGCTTCGCCATCAAATTTTACAATGCCGCTTATTTTTCCACCGTTGCTTACAGTTTTTGTTTTGTATGCTTTAGGGAAAACGAGGACATTTTTTTCTTCTTCTTCGTGGTTATCTGCAGAAACAAAAAGTGCTAAACCACATGCAAGAATGAGTGTGAGGGTTAGAAACATTTTAGTTTTCATTTTTATTCTCCTAATTTATGCAAATTTCAGATTTAATTGCAATTTCTATACAATCTCAATTTAGTACGTTGACCAGTAGGTGCGATATCCTTATCGCACTGGATATGTCCCAGCCAGTTTCTTTCATCAGAGGTCTTCGCATAGGAACCGGTGCGATAAGGATATCGCACCTACCGGCCTGGGTAAATCAGAATTACATGACTATTAATTCAATCTTCATGAGTGTGTCTGCTACTATTAAGAACGGCACACGGCGTGTGCCTGCTACTATTAAAACCTATGTATTCCTTCGTTGGACAACCTTTCTTAATCCGACCAATAGACCGAATGAAAGGAGCGCGACCAACGGAGGATAGATGAACCTCCTTGTTGAAGGTAAAGGTTCCAATACAAATGAATACCAACTTGAGATTACGCGTTTTGTATCTATATCTCCATTGCCACCATCCCATACAGAAAATGCTATTGGAACAAATGTTGCAACATCAAGTTGTAAGTCTTTCTTGTCATCCGTCTTTAGTGCCCGTTTTACCCACAAAGTATACCTTCCATCCGTATAATTACTTTCAACAGCAAAATTACCTTGCGCTTCTTGCTCTTCAGCGTTGTTTATACCTTTTGCGGTGAGTTCTGTCAACGTATCGGGCGCAGACGCTTTCCACTGCCACAGATAAACAGCCTTTTTACCTCCCCATAGGAAGTAGGGTTTTGGGTCTGTCGGTCCTTTACGCGGTTTTACGGGGAACTGGATTGCGATTGCATCCTGATATGTTTTACCGGTTTCTTCATTCTCCTCTTCAGAGGTATTATGTGTCTTGTCATCCCACGAGAATAGGAAGGCTACTTCAGTGTCGTTGTAAAAGGATTTGACGTTAACAGCGTCAATAGATGGATTGAACTGTCTCGGTTCAACTACTATTTGTCCAATAAGTGGATAATAACTATAGTCGAGTGTATTCCACGTTTCACCTGTTAATGCCGGCAATTCTCCTTGTAAGTATTGAGACCGTAGCACGTGTTTTCCGATTGCGAAATCTGGTCGTTTTTCTGGTGAAAGGGATTTTACATAGTTTGCGAGATGCCAACTTTTTTCGTATACGACCTTCATGGCATCATCATATATTTTAAGTGTTTCAGGTGTCATTTCCAATCCCTCAGCCCAATCAAGTGCAGCGGTAACAGCAGTATCATATATCTCAAAATATTGTGCGGCAAGTTCTTCCTCTTCAGTTGTTAATTCCTCTCCGTCTTCCCCTTTTTTCTCCAGTGCAGCATACTGTTCTGACTGTTCTGCAGTAAGACCAAAATGGTAAAATGTGTCGCCTTGGAATGCCGGCATTGGCGATCCTGCTATGCCACCGATGAACCTTTTGAAGATGTCTTCTGGTTCTGATCCGCCGCGGAAATTCCAATTCTCCGTAAGGTTTGCGGGCCAAGTTTTGAAATCCCACGCATCAACGAGTGTGGGTGCTGATGTACCATCCCCTCTTCCAAGTTTACCGTGGCATTCAACGCATCCGAGTTCTACATAGAGTCCTTTTCCGATCTCTACACTTTCTTGGGAGTATGGGATTTTGTCAGCTAAACTGATTTCGCGTGGTGGATTTTCGTTTTCCTGAAATCCGCTATAGAATGTCTTAATATATTTGACCACTTCCTCACGTTCCTTAACATCAAGTGATGTTTCCCACTCTGGCATTGAAGTACCGGGCATGCCGACAGTAATAATATCAAATAGGTCTTTATCCGTTGGGAGTTGCCCACTTTCAGTTGATCGGATTTTGTATAGTCCGCGAGTGAAATCTCTGGGTCTTGGTAATAGATTTTCGGCTGCACTCCCGTCGCCGCGACCTTCAAGTCCGTGGCAATGTGCACAACTTTTATCGTAGATCTGTTTCCCGATTAGGGACCCCTCTGGCGTTTCTTGAGCATAAGAAAGATTTGAGACTACACAAGCAAGAATTAAGAGAGAAGTAAACGTTAGCATTGTAATTCGCATGCTTAATGTCCCTCCCCGAAAGTTCTGTATGTATAACCGGTATATTCAGACAGGAATATGATAACGTCCCAAATTTCTTCCTGTGTGAGGAAATCTTCCCAAATAGGCATTGCAGTATTCCATGGTGTTCCTGCGGGTGGTAATCCTGGACCTCCTTTGCTGATTCTCCAGAAGAAGAAAGATTCTTGGTAATTGGGAATTATACCAGGGTCTTGGAAGTTTGCAGGTAGAGGATTAAGTGCTGCGGCGAAATGTCCCTTTCCATCCAGATGGTCGCCGTGACAATAGAAGCAGTTCTGGTAATAGACACGCCGTCCATTATCTACGTGTTCCTTGAACAATTCAGGATCGTCCTTTTCGTAATGACGATATGGGTTTTGTGCATCTTGCATTGTATCAATAACTATGTCTTTGTAGGTCAATTCCAACGGGGGTTTTGGATGTGCTTGACGTGGATCTCCAAGAGGACTAGCTTTCTGAGCAATATGTGTATAAGAAAATCCGCACATAAGCAGAGGAATCAGAATAACCAAAACAAGTCTACGGGTACGCTTACTGTCGTCAACAAGGGTCTCATGAACTGGTCGTAAAAACTCGGTGAACCTTGAGTCTTCAACGGAGACATGCACCAGTATTGCTATGAGAATTAACCCCATATACATTGCGATAACACTATTGGGTATCGGTGCAGAGATAATTCCTCCCATGACAAACCGGAGAAATATCCAGGATACTATGAAAATCGTGAGACAGATTGTGAAAAGCGATGTTTTTTTCAAGGTTTATCCTCTATTTTAAGGGACTTCAGAATTAATGATACACGCTACAGCGGGCGAGGAAACCTCGCCCCTACGCAGGATGATCTTCGTCATCGGTGTATGGGGCGAAATGTCTCATTAATTATTGACTTTACTATATGTATATCCGACATATTATTCTGATGTTACTTCACCAACATCATCTGTTGATGTCTCTTCCGTTGCAGTTGCTCCGGTTAATGAACTCAAGAATGCAAGTAGGTTTGCCATATCCTCAACTGATAGGAGTATGGGAAAATTATCTGGCATGGGTGATCTTTCATTCAACTTTCTACCTTTAGCGCGAGCAGTTATTACCTCTTGAATATCGAATTCATCAAAGCTTACTTGGTTTCCATCAACCATCATAACGATCTCACCGTCATCCAATGAACCCGATACGTGTTCACCTACAGTTTCAACATCATCGTAATCTAAAATAGTCATTTGCATTTTGACATCTGTTTTAGAGACAATCTGTGTCTCTTCACCAACTTGAACCGTAACAGTGTCTGCATCCTCTTCAAGGATTTCCCCACTGATAGGTATATCAGAATCAGCAGGTGTGATTGTTATAGTGAAGTAACCGTCATCCAACAGATTAGACAGGTCTTCAATGGGTTCTTCGTCAATATCGCTTAAGAGTATTGTATGTTCTGTTTCTGTGCCATCGTCTGCTTTTGTTTTGACGACGATTTTTTCCTCGTCCTGAGATACCAGAGTTCCATCGTAGATGACACCGTTTGCAGTTACTTTTACGTTGCCGTATCCGGATAGTATCTCTTTATGCGGTAATAGGATTGATTCCTCAATATATCGCATTTCATAGACTGCAGCAACATCTGAGAGTTCAGGTGCTGTCACGACTTCAAAGTCAACGTTTTCGTCTCCGGCTTTAGGGTTTTCTACACCTTGCACAACATGACACGAGATACATGCGGTATCAATAAAGACTTTTCTACCTTTTTCAATATCCCCGGTAAGGAGTGGTTCTAATGTTACTGTCGTTGTATCAGCGTCTGCTCTGTTGATGGGTTCATCAAACGGTGTTGGGTCAATCTCACCACCTTGACTTTGCAGGAATGCAATAACAGCTTCGATCTCTACTTTTGTTAGCGCGATGGGATTCTTCCATACCTCTGGCATAATTTTGCCGTATCCAGGGACTAAATACTTAGCGGGTTCATATAGAGACTCAATTAAGTATTGCTTTGACGAAACACCGGGTTGTCGTGTTGCAGCGATTGCGCCAATATCGGACAGGTCAGGACATCTTCCTTTAGGTGCGGATGTATCCAGGGTATGACACGCAGCACATTGTCCTTTAACTTTAAAGATTGCTTCGCCGATTTCTGCGACTCCATCAGGGTCGTCCCAATCCAACGATTCTACTGTGCCTGATGCTGTAGATGTATCTGGCACAAGACCCGCAATGAAGGCATAGAACCAGATGATTCCGATAGAAAACGATACTAATTTCATTACAGGGAACCAGACAACCATGTTCACCACCACAGCAATCGTGAACCACACTGACCATGGGAGTAAGTTTTCAGATGCGATAGGAAAAGCATCTGCCTTTGCGATAAAAGCGATGAAACTGACCACCATTAAGATGAGACCTATGATCTTGACAATAACGTTTTTCATCTGTGTATTCTCCTATCAATCATCACTGCCTGCTGGAGCAGCTTCAACCATTGGCACATTTGCTTGTTTTTTCTTATCTCCCCACAGACCGAGCCAGAAAATAAATCCGACGAGTGCAAAGAAAATGATCATAATTATGGATACCATATTCACTGCTTCACTCAAAGATGGTGTATAGGCATCCGGTGATGTATCTTTCATGACGCCAAAGATGTGCCATCCTTCTCGTAATCCTGAACGTGCGTATCCCATCAATCCCATGAGAGATGTAAATGTAATCGCAAGTAGGATTAGGACATACTGTGAACGATCTGTCATCTGTCCCCAATTAATAGTGCCAGATGATGTTGCTTTGCGATACATGAAGATATCAATTATCGTCACAACGACCATAACACCGAGTGCAATTAATACCTGCCAAGGAGTCAACACGTTGACGCGTGTATCTGTTTCCACTACAAATCCTAAAATACCGATAACGACAATAATCACGGTACCTAAGAAGAAGATACTCGAAATGATGATATTCCCGATACTTTTCCAACTTGCAGTCGGTATTTTTCCAGAACGTCTATAAAATAGGAAACTCAAGAATGTTGTCAGGATAACGATGTTTACGACTGTGTTCTTGGCAGACATGAGTCCGAAGAAACCGAGATGCGGATGGTTTGATCCTCCCATTGCACTGAGTTCAGATGCGGATGAAATGCTTGAAAGTGTCCTCGGTGTCATCCAGACAGCAACACAGATGACAATAATTGCGATCATATACGGACGGTAACGAGCATATTTCTCGGTGCCCACAATTCTCCCCATACCTGACCAGAGATAGTAGTTTGCACCGATGAACAGTACACCAATCATCACCGCTTGAAGTATAAACAACCATGAGAACAGAGAACCCATCATGGCGATACCCATGGTGTTGTTGAACATGTATATCTCACGTCCCAACCAATACCCAGCAAAAGGTAGCGGAATTAGTCCACACAGTGCGATGAAGTTCCCGTTATATCCCATCCAATCGTAGTGAGCTTTCTCTTCTTTAGTTTTTGCTACAAGGTAACGGAATGCTGCATAGGCTGCGACGATGGAACCCCCAAATGCAATGTTCCCGATGAGACGGTGTATATTGACAGGCATCCATGTGAAATTGTTGACAGCTTCCCATACCGTTCCTAAGAAATCACCTGACACTTCATTATGTAGTGAAATAACAGTGCCATCCGTGATTCCTTCAAGCACTTCACTTCGGGTTAACTCAGTGTTATTTGCTAATTGTGCTTCAATCCATTTTTCTCGTGTCGGTTCAGATGCTTTTCGCCACTGTACTGCAGGACTCGTCTGATAGGTCAGCCATGTATTTGATACAAACATGATTGCTGTACCCCATACATTTAACAAGACTCCAAGGAATAGATGCCACCCTTTATGCCGTCCCTGCATTCTATCCCACCCATAGTAATATAGGTAGAGTGTAAAGGTTTCACCAAAAAAGAGTATGACATAGAAGATCATCGTTGGTCCGAAGATACCGCTCAATTTTGTCATGACTTTCGGATAACACCATACGAGAATGAATACCAGAACGCCGCCTAATAGAGCAGTTGTTGAAAATGCCCCCATACAGAGTTTGATAAACTCTTGTGCCATTCGGTCATATCGTTCTTCCTTAGTTTTCCATCCGATAAACTCGATAATGACTGCAAACATTGGTACGCCGAGAATAAAGGATCCGAAGAGAAGGTGGAGTTGTGCTGCAATCCACGCGGCACTTCTACTCCCAATCTTTGGGAAAGGACGATATTCGGCATCGGTTAAATCTTGTGCAAACGCTGGTATAGCAACGAATAGTATTATACCGAGCAGCACAATACCGATTAGATAATAGAATCTCTTATGGGTAAAAGAGGGACAACATCGCATTCTCAATCTCTCTAATCTGGGTGATTATTTTGTTTTAGGTTTTTTGAATTCACTACTTTTAAAATCAACCTTGAGTTCACCAGTTTCAGGAACAGTGACAGTTTTATTCGCTGTTCCCAATTTTTCATGCCATACGACCACTCTTGCTCTTCCTGCGGCAACGTCCTTGATAGTATATTTGCCTGTGTCATCAGATTTTTCGTAATCATCTGGATGAATGAACTTCCCTTTTTCATCTTTCTGTCCAGTCACTGTATAGAAGTTGGAATCAACAGCGACGATATACCCACTCATCCATGAATGAACATCACAAGTTAACTTAATTGCTTCTGCTTTGGTAAGTGTGTAGTCAAACTTTATCCCTTTTTTTGAAATAAGGATATTCTTTGCTTCGTTCTTCGTTGCATGAGCATTTACATTGTGTGCTACAGGGTCATCGGAAGTAAGATGAACGGTAGTACCTGTCGGTACTGCGATGACGTGTGGTAAATATCTGCAGTCCTTCTGATCAAGTATAGGATTCTCTGTTAGTGGGGTTGCCTTGTGCCCACTCACACGGACATAAACAACAACATTCTGAATACCTTTACCTTTAGATACGACAAGTTCCTCAGATTTTGCGCCTTTTGCAGTCGTCAAACAGTGTTGTTCATTTGTCTTGATGTCTAAGAGTTTGCGTGCCGGTACTTCCGTATATTCTTCTGTTCCGTCAAAGGTGATTGTGCCGGTTACAGTAGCGGCATTCACAGAAGCGACTAACGTAACACTTAGAATTAGAGCTAAAATTGGTGTTAGATGTTTCATGGTCTTTCTCCTTATATTATTATTGTATATTATGTTAACACCTTAATATTTCAAAAGGCAAACCCTTAAAAATAGAAATCACGGATATCCGTGTAAATTAGGGTTGGAAGGTGCTCTTAATATATTCGAGTATTTCCTGTTGTTCTTTTTGGTTTAGGTAATAATGGAAGGCAGGCATGTCATCTTTGCCATCACGGATGCTGTTTAAGAGTTGTTCATCGTCATGCATGCGCCAGAAGTTCGCTTCGGTTAAGTCAGCAGGTTTTAATTTTTTAAACCTGCCGATACGTCCGTTACCTTCGCCACTATTTCCGTGGCACCCTGCACAAAATCTGGCATAGTTATATTCTACATCGGAGCGATATTTCGTGCTTGGATCAACCGTTTTTGCCAACCAGATGAACATATTAAGCCACACGAGAATCATGAGAAGTATTATCAGTAGATGTTTCACATAAGGAATTCCTTATTGTTTTAGTGAACTTCAGAATTAATGAACCACTCTACAACGGGCGAGGAGACCTCGCCCCTACGATGGGTTGTCTTCGCAAATTATGAACACTCCACATTTAACGACTCAACGATATGAGGTAATCACGAACCAATCGGATCTGTTCTTCAGCATCGCCACCAGCATAGTCCTCAAATGGCATATAGGTATCTCCAACGCGGGGCCATGCTTGTGGCATCGCTGTGCCGGGTTGGAAACTTTGTGGGTCTTTCATCCAGTCAATCAACCAATCCGCTTTCAATCGTTCCTTTGCTAATGATAGGTCAGGTCTTCCTGCTTTGTCACTACCTTCAGGGATGAATTCACCTTGTGAAGGATGACATGAATCACATTTTAGTTCGTCGAATATCCGTTTACCTAATCGCAAATCAGCTGCAGTCGGTTCTGGTCTTGGTATTGTTTCATAAGGGAACGGCTCACTGTCTAATGCCGAGAAGTATTTAACAAGTGTTGTTGCTTCTTCATCAGACATATCAAAAGTCGGCATACGTACTTTAAGTCCGTAACGTATCTCTGATGGATTCTTGAGGAAGTTAAACAGCCAGTCGGGATAGACTCTTGCGCCTTGTGCTTGTAATGTAGGTGGTGCAAACTGTTTTGCGGTGGTCTGATCTAAACCTTCATGTGCAATGATAACATCCCGATAGTCTCCGCCTTCCCGTTCCATCTCGTGGCATCCTGTGCAGTTATATTTCTTTGCGACGCGTCTACCAGCATCAATAATTTTACTTCTTTCAACCCGATCAGGTTCTGCTGCATGGTCAAACTGATAATTGAGCGGGTATGGATTAGGTTGGAAACTCTTTAGTAGCACCGCGATTGCTTTTGCATCATCTTCGTTATTCTTTAGTGTTTCAAAGACCGGCATACGAGAAACGATTCGTCGTGTCTGATAACGGCGCGGATCAGTGATCTTTCCAACTGTCCACTCGTGCCAGTTGTGGTGTATGTCAACAGTATCCCCGAAATCGAGTTCGTCTGGTAGTTTTGCCCCGAATTCACCGAGATCTGCCCCGACTTTAGATTCGTTCTCAAAACCGGATATGTCATGGCATCCGAAACATCCATAGGTCCTTACAAGTTTTTCACCTTCATCGACGAGTGCTTCACCGATAGAATCAGAGACTACATGTGTTGTTTCTTTCTGCAGATTCATCAGATATGCGACGACGTTTTTTAGTTCTGTTTGACTTAATCGTAGACTTGGCATTGATGTGTCCGGATCGTATTTCTTTGGGTTATCAATCCATTCGTATAGATAATTAGCAGTTACCTTTGTTCCGACACTGTCAAGTGCTGGCGCAAAATCACTTCCCAAATCTCCGACTTTATGACAGGAAAGACACCCAACGGTTTTTACTGTCTCTTCTCCTGCCTGAATATCGTTCTGATTAGTTGAATAATTTACTGATAGATCGTCTAATTCTTGATCTGTCATATTAGTAGCGAGATATGCGGCGATAGATTTAACCTCATCAACAATCCGTGTTACTTCATCTTTTCTATATTGATATTCGGTACCATCATCGGTCTTTACAGTGTATTCTTCACCAGTTTCTGTTACAAGACCTGTGCGCTGTGTGCCATTGTTTAGGTATACGACCTGACTCATCCCTTCAACAGGGAAGAAGTTTGGCATGGTGGTATGTGGGAGATATGCTTCGGGTTTTTTTAGCCAGTTTTCCAGCCAAGCTTTATTGACCTTACTACCGATTTTATTGAGTGAGGGGCCAACTTTCGCTATTTTATCAATAGCACTATAGCCTTCAACAGCGTGGCATCCGTGGCATCCGAGGTCTTCAAATAGTGCCATACCTTTGGTGAGATCTTCAGCATAATCCTTTGGTGCATTCGTTACAGGGTCCACGCCGGAGTCTAACTTCATCACACCGTCATGACATCGCCTACAATTAGACTGCATATATCCTTTTTTCTCTTCCGATGTTCTCCCTGTATGTTCATCCATACCGAGTACGGGTGTAAGCCAATACTCTTTATGCGTGAGTGCATGCGCGGACTTTGCGGTTAATCCGTATCCTTGTCCACCGTGGCACGGTGTACAACCGAACGTTTCTAATGGATGTTCACCGAGTAATACGTCGCGCTCTGGATGTGTTCGAAGTTCAGGGGGGTAATTTGTGTTATAAGAAATCTCTACCTCACCGAATACATCGGGGTCAGTGAAGGTAAGGATTCCATTTTCGGTTAGTTCATACTCATCAGGTTCCGCATCAAAACCGTCAATGACAACTGTCGCACTATCTGTTTTGACAGATGGATGTTTGAGAAGATGTTTAACAGGGTTTTCTCCATCGCCTTCTACTTCAAAAGTTTCTGCTGCGGAGGATTCATATCCGCTTTTATTGATAGCGAAGTGGCATGTTTCACATCTATCAGCAGTATAATTGAATTCTTCAAGATAGTATTGAACGATAGTTCTTGTTTCTCTAAATGGGTTCTCTAACAGACTGCCGAGAAAAGTGCGTTTGATACCACCAACATCCGATAACTTCTGTTTCAATCGGTCAACGGCGTCAAACTGTGCTTGCACTGTTTCCAATGCAGCAAGTGCTTCCTGTGCTGTTGTTATACCTTCAGCGATTTCTGTTTCATTGGGTTTGTATTTCTGCGCGATAAGGTAGGTACTGAGTGCGTTTGTAGGATCATCGCTATTCAGATACAGATCCGCGAGTGCTTTATTTGCGTCAGCGAATTCTGCTTCAGCATCAAGGACTGCATAAGTGAGTTCCCCTTCAATCCGTTTTTCGTATTCATCCAGTGTGTTCTTATATTTAAGTACTGTGTCTGTATATTCACCTTTTGCTTCGTGCAAACTGTGCTGGAATTTGTAATTGATTGCATCGGATTTGCTCTGTTCAAATTTTCGTGCCTGCATTGCCTCATCTAACTGAACCTGTTTTTCATTGACAGTTTTCAACGCATCTCTTAATTCTTTTTTATCAATTTCTGGTTTGGAGGGTTTATCAGGTAATTGTTCTGCTGCGTTTTTATGCTCTATTTTCGTCTTCTCGTATTCGAAAGAGTAGAATTCTTGCTGTATTCCTTTCCAGGGGCGGCGTGTGATCATTTCACTCCAAAAACCCCAGATGGTCACTAGACCTAATAGAGCGGATAGAATAAAGAATAGCACAGCATAGGATTTTTGTTCTGCGGGGATCTCTTTTTTGCTCCTCACGTAATCTATAACCTCCAAATCAGTCAATTCAGACACAGATAGTGTATGTAAGTATTTTGTTTATGCCAGATTGTATAGTGAAACCTAAGAATATCTGGGGTTTCTTGGCACGACGGGCAATGAATTGCCCTACTACAAACAGATATTTGCTATGGGAATAGTGTCTACATAAAATTGTAAGTTTTACTCTATATATTAGATATTAAACCAGGGTGTAACCCATACGTATTTGATATTTAGTGCTAAGCGCAGTATCATTTTAATTGGTAGAGCCATCATTGACAAGAACAGAAATGATACGATAACATATCTTATTAAACCGAGTTCTTGTAGGAACTTACTACTTTTGCTCTTCCAGAAATAGAAGATGGGACCGAGTGCGTAATAGCCAGCAACAACAACAAATCCGAAGACATTGGCAGTGAGATCATCACGAATTCCGAATAGGTAAGATAAATTGACGTTGGTTAATGGGACGACGCGATGTGGATCCCATTCCTCCCAGGGCCAAAATATGTTCCATCCGGGCCCTCTTAAGAATGTGCCAACTATCATGAGAACAATCCATAATATGAGAAAACCGAAACAGAAAACACCGATAGCAAATGGACGTTCCTTAAGGGTATAGTACCCTTTTCCTTTTGGATTGATGTCAATATAGGGAATAGCGATGAGTCCAGCAATAATCAATCCTGGTAACACGACTCCTGCGATCCATGGATCGAAATAGACCAACATTTCCTGTAATGCAAGGAAGTACCATGGTGCTTTGGAAGGGTTAGGTGTTTTGGCAGGATCGCTCGGTTCTTCAAGGGGCGCGTCAATCATGATTGACCACACACCTAAGATTAACATAATGATGATAGCACAGATAAACTCGTTACGACAGAGATAGGGCCAAACGTATACTTTATCGTTCAGTGCTGCGTCTGATGGGACACCTGTCCTATCCGTCTGGCGTGCTTGTTTATATGATAACCATAAAAAGAAAGGAATTAAAAAGAGTATGGCTAAAATCGGTACATTATCAGGTTTCTTAATTAATTCAAGAAAAGGTTCCATTTTAAAATCTTATCTCCTCATCCAAATCTAACAGATATAACCTCTCAATTATGAATATCCATTTAAATTAGCGTAACAGGTCTAATCTAATTTACATTTTGTTGACGGCACACGGCGTGTGCCTACTACTTTTAAGCACGTGTTGACGGCACACGGCGTGTGCCTACTACTTTTAAGCACGTTTTATGCATACCCCTAATCTAAATTACAGTGGGCCTGATATGCCTCCATCTTTACGAACACGCCAAAAGTGCAGTGCCATTAAAAGGCTTGCGACCAATGGAACTGCGACACAGTGCAATATATAAAACCTTAGTAATGTAGAGGGTCCCACTATTGTCCCACCAAGTAAAGCGAATCTCACATCATTTGCTTGTGTGATATCAGGCGGCGCGAAGGGGCCTTCATGCCCTAATACCGGTGTTGCTCTTGCCATATTTGTTCCGACTGTGACTGCCCAGTATGCAAGTTGATCCCAAGGTAGTAAGTATCCTGTAAAGCTCAGGAAGAAAGTGATAAGCAAGAGAATTACGCCGACTGCCCAATTAAATTCACGTGGTTTTTTATATGATCCTGTCAGAAAGACTCTGAACATGTGTAGCATAACAGAAATGACCATACCGTGTGCTGCCCATCGATGCATATTTCGGAGTAGCATACCGAACGGTATGTCAAATTCAAGTGCTTGAATGTCGGGGAATGCATATTCTGCTGTTGGGCGGTAGTAGAACATTAAGAGGACGCCTGTGACGGCGGTCACAAGAAACATGAGGAATGTAATACCACCCATACACCATGTAAATCGGAAGTGTAGTGCGTGTCGTGAGATTCGTGGTGGGTGCAGATGTAACCATACATTTTGAAGTATTTGTAATGTGTAGCGTCTACCGGTATCTTCGTAACTGTGTCTGAAAATGGATTTCCAAATATCAGAGTTCGTAATTTTTTCTTTAAGCCCTTTTCGTTCTTCGTTCATCATATTCCTTTATCAATCTGATCGTGCGCTGCGGTCTGTCAGCTGCGATTTTACTTTGAAATTAGCCTTCAAAAAATTAGACCTTCAGAGATGCCTCTTGGTCTCCCCATTGATCTTTTTCCCCGAGAAATTTTACAGATTTATCTATTAGGAGTTGTCCATCTTCTGCGAGAGTTATCTTGACCCGTTCAAGTGGTCGTGGTGCGGGTCCTTCATAATTGATTCCGTCACGGTCAAACCCACTTCCGTGGCATGGACATTTGAATTTTCCTTCAGAGCTCAGCCAACGTGGTGTGCATCCCAGATGTGTGCAAATGGTTAGGAGTGCATAAAACACACCGTCTTCGCGACGGACGATCCAGACCCCGAATGGTTCTTTTTTGTATTTTTCACTCACACTTCCGGGTGGATATTGTGCTGGAAAACCTGCTTTAAATACAGATGATGGTTCATATAGTACACGGGGATACAGATACCGAACTAAACCTGCGCCGAAACATAATCCGAGTGCGCCAGTGAAAATACCCCATCCAAGATATTTGAAGAATTTACGTCGAGACAACGTTGTTACCCCCATCAAAAATCACGTTTTTGTATGCTATAGAGTATATCACAATATGCAATTCTTTGCACAATAATTGGTCTGTTAAAATTATAGTCTCACGGATATCCGTGATTAATACTGTTTTTAACAATGGTGTTGTAGGATTTAGCGTGCATGTAATTAAAAAAACATCCAATAATTTTAATTTGACTAATTACAATCAATGTGGTATCATTAACATTATGTTGTAGAAATGTGTGGACTTTTTTGACATATTTTCTACAATGATTTTAAGACGTTAGAAATTCACGAGACGCGTGAATTACGGTGGAGGTGCTGATTAGGTGCACCGACAGTGTCCGACCACTGCCGATGCGTAGCACTGACGTTACTATGGAACGACAGGGCTGGTGTCTATCATAACACACGATGTCTTTTATGTCATGTGGAATAGGTACCAGCGACCTCTACAGAGATTGCAATACTTCTCCTATTTTCCTGCCAATTTCTGTAGTCTGTCTAAACAATTAACCCTGCTTCAATGATATAATTCGGAAGCATAACATGAGACAGAACTACATAGTTTTTCTCATTTCAATTGTTAATAACACCCCTTTTCGCTGGACAGCGGAAAGAAAATTCCTATCTATTAGGAGGAATTTATTATGAAAAGTAAAATGTATTGGGGACTTACAATCTTCATTCTTTTACTTGTAACTGCAGCAGTGTTTGTTTTTTTGCGCGAGATTGCAGACAATCGCGAACTGGACACCCAGTTGACAGAAGCTGAAGAACTGGTAGAACAAATCAATCAACGTAAGATTTCGGAGAATAACCATGCACCGAAAGAGTCAGTTGATGGTCAACAGACGGACAACCAAATCGGTGATAATCTGTCTGATGCGCGGGAGACCGATGGGACACCTGATGTGCAGGAGACTAACGGGATACCCGATTTCTGGTCACTTACACCAGAACAACGGCAGGCTATCTTTGACCAATATTATCATCAAATAGGTTTGAAACCACCGCCTCGTGGGTATAGATATCGTTGGGTGGATGAAAACGTTCCGCTATTAGATGAAAACGGTGATCCCGTTCTACATAAAATAGGCGAGCCTGAGGTTCACATCAAGATGGGTATAGGTCCTGCACCAACTCGTGAGGAGTTAGAAGAGTATTATCAACTCAAAAGAGATATGAATCTGGCGATCGCGCATGGCGATCTCGCTGAACACGATAGACTTCTTGCGGCAGTTGATGCATTTGAAGCATCCGTGCAAAGAATCCGTCCAGTTCATGTATATACCGTTTCGATTGGTTCTGAAGCCAAATCAAAGTCAGACCGTGTTACGGACGAGAAAATGCATGCTGCACTGCGTGAACATGGATTAGAACACTTAATATCAACCCCTTTTGAACATTAATATCATCCGATTAGGAATAGGAGAATGTATCATGTTATCTTACAAACGTATTTCACTTTTCATTACTGTTTTTTGTTTTCTTTTTGCGATCATGATGGGTCTTTATGCCCATTGGGCTCATTTTACCGAAGATATATTATTAGAGTTTACGAGTGATCCCGAAATTACGTGCAATATACCAGATAAAAAGGTCTTTACGTATACGGCTCAAACGGATAGCAATGGGAATGTTATCACTGCCACTGAATCTTGGGATGAAAAACCGTCTATCCCAGTGGTTACAATCAACGCGGAAGCACATGGTCGTGGTTGGGCACATATCCTTTTGTATGGCAATATTGATGGGAAATCGGGAGGCGATCCAAGTAATACAGTGGACCGCAAACTCGGATCTTGGAATGGTTTATTACCTTTCGATCTCTCTTCACATAACCATCCTATTTCTGTACATTTTAAAGGGGTTTATAAAGACGATTCAAAAGAATATAAATGGGATGGTAGTGGTTCTGTTAAATTAATTCCTTATTATTGGCACTGGCGTATGAATGGAATCATACCAGGTGGAGAATGGAGACGTGCTGAGGAGGAATTTCATAAAAGTAAGGATGCTTCTACAGGTGGCAGTTGGACGGTTAAGAAAAACATAACTCCAATTCATCCTAATGCAACTGCCCCTTCACCTCCTCAGACTGTCAGTTTGCAGAACATTGTTTATCGTAATGGTGAATTTCGTTTGACGTGGACGAAATCTTCTGATGATGGTGGTTCACCGATAACGGACTATCAATACCAGTATTGTTATTATAATCAGGGTTATCGTGAGGAGGGTTATTGGACAAATTGGACGAACTGGAAATCGGCTGGGAAGGACATGAAGGAACGGGTAAGAGGTCCACGTATGAATACGGAGTATCGCGTTCGTATGCGTGCTGTAAATAGCGTAGGCGAGAGTGGTGCCACACTCTACGAGTCTGTCACCACGAACTGAGTGCATTCCTTTCTAACTTATTGGACAGGCAGGTATCCTTATTGGGTATCTGCCTTTTTTATTACCTATCTATCCTTTATAAGAATGCGTAAGTCTTGTCCTTATTAAGAAATATTGTGTGAGAAACTAAAGGGGAATATACATCCTGCGTTTTTTGTGTGTAATGAGAGGTTTCATGTCCAAATCAACGCCAAATACGCTTGGGCGAACACGCGTTTAATTTCGTAGCATGATATACCTTTCGCCCCTCTGGGGCTTGACATTTTACAGAAACCTAACGCCTCTCCTTACTCATTTGTTTTTACAAGAACTTTACACATCCGAAGAACATTTATCCCAGGCCGGTGAATCAACGCCAAATGCCAAACGCGTATTTGGCGTTGATTTGGTAGGGACGATATGTGCAAAATAAGGTTAACATAAACATATCGTCCCTACGGGACTAAAAGAGGGGTAACCACACGTTTTTCTATAAACATAGCGTCCCTACGGGACTAAAGACATACTCATAACAGATTAATCCTTGTAAATTGACTCATAAGGTAACAAAAAAATTACATTCCAGAGGGAATCCAGTGCCAAAAACTATCCGTACCCGATAAGACGGCACTCGGAGAGTGCCTGCTACTATCAAGAGCGTAGGAAATCCCAAAATTGACACTTATTAGTGACAAAAAAATTACACACCCCTTCATTATTGGATCTTGATTATTTTTCTGTTTTATGTTACAATTGAGTGTTAGACACTATTTTGAGGAGGAAGAAACAGTGCCATTTTGTCCAGATTGCAGAACTACATTCCAAGAAGATGAATTAACCTGTAACAAATGTCATGTTGATCTGCTTCCAGATTTAGCACCAGCACAAGTTTCTGAATATGTAGATTGGCAGATTGTGTGTTCCGTGCCAAATGAAGTTGCTGGGTATATCCTCAGAAGCGTGTTGGAGGATGAAGGTCTTCAGGTCTATCTGCACTCCCATGAGATGTCATTTTACGGCGGTATAAAGGGACATCCCGGTAAATCTGAATGGGGTGATATTTTTGTACCGGCGGACAGCGTAAGACATGCACAGGATTGTATAAAAGCATATTACGATTCATTGAAATAGGACTTACGCATTCCCCCCTGATAAGGGGGTTAGGGGGGTTAAAAAGTCGTTATTTTAATGACATTTTAGTGATTTAACCCCCTAAATCCCCCTTATCAGGGGGACTTTAAGAGAAACTGCGTAAGTCCTGTGAAAGAAGGTTAATTTCGCGGGCAGATGCCATGATAATTGCCAATATGCAGGTGGCACATTGGTGACGGGCGGGGAGACCCCGCCCCTACGGGTTCGGCACCTGCAGGATTATCGGAAAATTGATAATTCATTATTTTAACCTAAGTTGCTACCTATAAGTGTTTGACTTGGAAACACCGCCTTTAATGAAAAAATGTTGATAATTAGCTAATATTTGTAGCACGGGGAATGCCATTGGGCGAATGCGCGCATGGCATTCGCCATGATTCATACCGTTGATTTCACTGCCAGTTTACGCCTCTTATGGCACAATCTGCCAGATTGTGCTACATAGGTAGCAACTTGGGTTATTTTTAATATTGCTTAATCTCTGTCAGGTATTTTTATGATTAGATTTCGCGAAATTCTGATTTGCTCCGTATTACTGTTGTTGGTAGTGTTAACTTCAACTGTTTTAGGTGATGTCTACAAAATCAAGGAGAGGGATAATTTACTGATTGCAGTGATTGGACAACCAGAGTATACGCAGACTGTTCAGGTCAGGGAAGATGGCAGGATAAGTTACTTTGGGGGTGACTTGGAAGTTGCGGGTAAATCTACCGATGAAGTAAATAGACTCATTTACGATTTTTTACAGAACGAAGAACTTGTAAATAATCCCATAATTATGGTTTCCCCGGTGCTACACGAGACCGGTGTTATTGTAGGGGGTGCTGTAAACAGTCCTGGACGGTATCCGATCTCTCCCGAATCCTCAACCGACATATATCGTGCGATTGCACTTGCAGGTGGGTTTACTGAAAACGCAGATAGACAGCAAGTCAGACTGATTCGCTATAAACCGAATATAGTGAAAAATGATCCATCAAATGATGGAACTCAGCAGGGAAACGGAACTTCCTCGGACACTGCTAACGTTGAGATTTATGATCTTTCTACAAACCAACCCTACAGAGAGATAAGAGTTGCTGCGACTGACTTGGTGTATGTTGTGCCTCTGAGTGTGATAGAGGTGCAAGGTGAAGTTAAGACGCCTGGGAAACTTTTTGTCCGGGATAGCGTGAGTATTACAAATGCTTTAGCAAGAGCAGGTGGTTTGACAGAAGAGGCGGATCTGAGTTCATTTGTAAAAGTCAATAAAGATGGCACGCATATCATGTTTAGTATCTCTGAAGAATTTTGGAAAGATACAGCGCAAAATGATAAGGAGATTTCACTGACAGATGGTGAAGTGCTTTTTGTTCCGAATGCCATTAAAGTTGAAAAGATCTATGTTATAGGTTATGTACGCGTACCGGGCGCGAAAGACGTAAGAGGTCCCGTGACAATCAATAAAGCAATTGCATTGGCAGGTGGATTTGAGGATGCAGCTGATTCAAAGAAACTCTTTATTCACCGTGCGGATGGAACTAATATTGAACATAACTATGTTGTTGGTAAAGATACGACTATACTCTATCCTGGTGACACCTTAGAAGTAAAGAAACGTTTTCAATTGAACTGGGGTATGATTAGTACAATAGCCTCTACTACGATAGCGATAATTTATTTTGTCAGAAATCTAACGCAGAACTAACACATGCTAAATGACCGAGATGAGAATGAAAACACGTTAAATCAGATTTCGTTTTTTGACAGCATAAGACGAAGATATGATTTAACACCATCAATACTCCTCATCCTTACATTCATTTCACTTTTTTTCATCATTTTCCTTATCTACCCCCTCCTATATGTCTTCAAAGAAGCATTCTGGATTGAAGGCAAATTCAATCTTACATTTTTTAAGTTGATGGTAACTGATCCGAACAAGAGAGATTTGGTTATCAACAGTTTCAATATCGGCATTATGGTTACGCTGATGACGAGTCTCGTCAGTCTACCGCTTGCCTATTTTCTGACGCGTTACAGGTTTCCAGGGAGGACGTGGCTACGTTCTGTTATATTAATTCCGATGATTATGCCGCCTTTCGTAGGTGCGCTGGGTATGCAAAAATTCTTCGGAGAATATGGCAGTATCAATATGCTGCTTGTTGAATTGAACCTGATTGATGAAAAAAATCCTATCAATTGGTTCGGTGGTGGTTTCTGGGGGGTTGTCTTATTATCCACACTTCACCTGTATCCTATCATGTATCTAAACATTGTTGCGGCATTGGCAAACGTGGATCCGAGTTTGGAGGAGGCGGCTGAGAATCTGGGCGCAACGCGTTTCCAGATTTTCAAGAAGATCACGCTTCCACTTATGATCCCTGGATATTTCGCAGGTGCAATCCTTGTCTTTATCTGGGCATTTACGGATCTTGGCACACCTCTAATATTCAATTACAATGAAGTTATTGCAGTTCAGATTTTCAAACAGATATCTGAGGCAAATGTTAATCCTATGGGATATGCATTGGTTGTTCTTGTGATTGTCCTAACAGCACTTGCATTCTATGTGTCCAAACGGATGACAGGTAGTCGGCAGTATGAGATGTTAGGGAGGGGACATGTAACATCCAGAGAGGAAGATACAGGTATTGGGATGCGATCCGTCATCTATGTTTTTATTGGTGGATTGACATTTGTTGCCCTGCTTCCACACATAAGCGTCATGTTAGCATCTCTCACACCCAATTCAGGTGCTTGGAATCATGCTGTGCTGCCAAAAACTTACACTTTTTCTCATTACATTGACACATTCACGCATTCAAACACGTTACCAAACATTCTGAACAGTCTAAAATATAGTATTTTCAGCACACTGCTTGCGCTGACAGTCGGTGTTGCAATTGCATACCTGCTTACACGAAAACGAATTCCGTTCCAAAACTTATTGGATGCTGTAGCGATGTTACCGCTTGCGCTGCCGGGTGTTGCTATAGCGTTCGGTTATATGGGGTGTTTTTCAGATACAACACCTTTGCTTAGGTCTTTACCTGAAAGCATTACTGATTTGATTGATCCGAGAAAGAACCCGACACTTCTTCTGATCATTGGCTATGCTGTCAGGAGGTTGCCTTATATGTTACGTTCGATCTATGCTGGTTTCCAACAGACGAGTGTAACTTACGAGGAAGCATCACAAAATATGGGAGCAACACCTGTCCGGACGCTGTATAAGATCACATTACCTTTGGTATTTGCGAATATCCTTGCAGGTGCGATACTGGTTTTTTCGTTTTCCATGCTTGAGGTAAGCGAAAGTCTGATTTTAGCAACAAATAGTGATTACTATCCGATAACAAAAGCGATATATTCCCTTTCAACGAGAGTTGAGAATGGTCCCTTCATTGCCAGTGCGCTTGGTGTGATTGGTATGTTAATACTCATCGCTTGTTTGCTTGGTGCAGGTAGAGTATTAGGTGGAAAATTAGGAGAGATATTCAGAATCTAACGTGAGTTTGATAAATGTAGCGCAAACTTTCCAGTTTGCGAAGGTGTGACACAAACTGAAAGTTTGTGCTACAATTGCCTATCGGATACGAAAAGGGCGTGAGTGAACGCATCCGAAACAATTAATCACACTGACTTAATCTAACGCTTCTGATAGTTAAGAAATGTCTATCCGCTTCTTTTCAATCTACCGACCCTTTTTGACATCACGGATACTTAGTCCGTGTATAAGATTGTTCATGAATTTATGTCTTGAATTGGTGACCTATACAGTGATAGTTTCTATTTCACCTGTTGCTAACGAACGATTTGCTGCTAATGTCACTGCAAGTGTCTTTACTGCATCGGTGTATGATGATCGCACGTGTGTCTGATTTTCAGTTTCCACAGCCTTGATAAATTGTTCAACCTGTCGGTAATACCCTGCTTCTGATCCGTTGTATTCGATCGATTCCTCGCCAATCTGACCTCGCAAGTAGTTGTCGTGTGTGAGTTTGAGATATAAGTCATCACCTATCAGTTCTGTAGCGAAGTTATCGTGTGCTCGTGCAACGCATGTACTGGTAATGCTTCCAACAGCACCATTTGTGAACTTCAGATTACAGACAGTACATTCCTCAAAGTCAGCGATATCTTGAGATACGTTTTTGATCCCAAATGCTTGGACGGATTTAACGTCACCGAGGAAGTATCGGATTAGGTCAAACACATGTGTCGTTTGTTCTACCATCTGTCCACGTGAAACTTCGAATTTTCCCCACCACGGATGGTTTGCTCCCATCCTTGCGAGAAATCGTCCTATTCCCATTGAGAGCTTTCTGTCTCCGACCAGTTCTTTTGCTTTGTCAGTGATGTCGCTGTACCGTGCCATATATCCGACTTGGTTTATTACTTTTGCTTCTGTAATTGCTTTTGAAGCATTCTTTGCTGTTTCCAAGTCCTGTGCAACGGGTTTTGCGACGAAGACCGCTGCACCAGATTCTGCTGAATCTGCGACTTGTGTTGTGTGTGCGCCGGGTGGGATACATGTAAAGACGACATCCGGGTTTTCTTTTTCGAGCATTTCAGTGTGGTCGGTATAGGCTGTTGCGTTTTCATCAGAGGCAACAGCTGCCGCGCGATCGGCATTGATATCGCATACGGCAGCGATTGGGTATTCGAGTCTTCTTAGACTTCCTCTGTAATTGCCGGCGATACCACCGACACCAATAAAAGCGATTTTGATATTTTTTTGATTCATAGATTTTCTATCCTTAGATACTTTCTAAAAAAACAGTAGTTTACATAATTCTCGTGATTTCGTGATTATGTTTGTAATTGGTTTTTATGCACCTGTCGCACCGCTGGTGCTGGGTTACTTGGTGCATTTTCATTTCTATACACATTCCGCACCGCTGGTGCTGCTGATTTGGACAAATGGATTCTCTGGTCGGAGAAACCTAATCCTTACCAATACGGCGGGGAGACCCCGCCCCTACGAATCAATCATCTGCTGGTACAGCAACCCCATACAGTTCTTCATCTGATACAGTGCGGAAACGGGATTCAGGGTTTCTTAGGAACACTCTACGTATGTCTGTCGTTATAGCATATAGTCCAGGCATAACAAACAACGTCATTATTGTAGCGAATGCGAGTCCAAAGATAATTGTGTATGCCATCGGCATCCAGATGGGAGATTTACCACCAAGTCCGATCGCCATGGGTATCAAACCGATAATCGTTGTCATGGATGTTAACATGATAGGTCGTAAACGGACACTCCCACCTTTCAAAATTGCATACCACCTGTTGTATCCACGTTCTCTGTATTTGTTGATAAAGTCGATGAGGACAATTGAATCATTAACCACAATCCCAGCAAGTGCGACGATTCCAAACATCGCGATCATACTCAACGTTGCGTTAGATATCAATAGACCAACCATAGCACCCATCATGCCGAATGGGACTGCAAACAGTATGATGATGGGTTGTAGGAAGGATTTGAATTGTGCTCCCAGTATCATGTATATGACAAGGAGTCCAACGATGAATAGTTTCCATAACTCAGCGAACGATTCCCTGATTTCATCAAATACACCTCGAAAATCGAGTCGGTATCCGGGATAGAGTGATTCTATGTCTGCAAATGCTGCTATTAGCTGTTGATTGACCGCGAAAGGTGTTGTTTTTTCTCCATCAACGGATGCATAAACAGTAATTGCCCGTTCCCCTTCAAACCGTTTTATATCAGCATATCCCTTCTCCTCAACGATATGTGCCACCTCTTTGAGTGGAAATATAATACCTGTTGGTGAAGCGATCAACATATCATTTAGTTCATCAATTGTCTGTAGTCGGTCTTCGTCGTATCTAACGATGACATCGATGGATTCATCTGCTTCACGGTATGTAGTTGCTTTAGCACCTTCAATGGCAGTTCGTATTGTCTGCGCTACCTGTAACGTTGACATTCTATAGTATGCGGCTTTTTCAGGTTTCAGGTAGATACGGAGTTCAGATTTACCGATTCTGAAATCGTCCCGTATGTCTTCTACGCCATCAATCTCACTTAATGTTGCTTTCAACTGATCTGCGATTTCTGCGAGTTGCGAAAAATAGGAACCTTTAACTTTAACTTCAACATCCTGTCCTTGTGGAGGTCCACCTTGCAACTTAACGAAGTTTAATTTCTCAATACCGCTAATTTGTGTTGTCTTTTCACGTAATTCGTTTAGGACCTGATCCGTATTCCGTTCGCGCTGATTCTTTGGAACAAGTTCAATGATGAGTTCGCCAAAATTGGAACCGAAAGTTATTCCCTCCATTAAACCTGATGTGGGTGTATGCAAACCGATGTTGCTAACCACAGCAGAGACTTCATCCTTTGGCAGTGTGCTAGCTGCAGTTTCAAGTTGTGCCATTACATCGGTTGTTTCCTGTATTCCGTAGGAAGGTGGCATCTCTGCTTTTACGTAAAATTGCGGAAAATCTTCACCAGGAAAGAGTTCTTTGTCGAGTATCATGAAGGCACTGACGCAGGTAATCAGTCCGATAAGAAGCACACTGCCGACAAAGACGTAGCGGTAACGAAGGGTGATTTTTAGGATTCTAACATATCTGTTGCGGACCATGTCAAAGATCATAGCAAACCAGGTAAAAAAGCCTGCGAAGAAGATGCTGAAAGTAAATGCCTTTTGTGATCGTGCGCGGAGCCTATCAAGTCTGCTGCGTCCTGTTTCCGTTCTCGCTTTTCCCCATTCAGACACGTGCGCGGGTAAAATTACAAAGACTTCAAAGAGAGAAGCGACCAAGACGATGATTGCCATGATTGGCACGATTCGCATGAACTGTCCTGAGACTCCAGACATAAACATCAAGGGACCGAATGCGCCAATAGTTGTTAGACTTGCTGCAACAACGGGCCACCCAACCTCTTCAGCACCTCGAATTGCGGCAACTTTCGGTGTTGCTCCAGATTCAATATGTCGGTATGTATTCTCTATGACGACAATTGCGTCGTCTACAACGATTCCGACCACCAAAATAAGTCCGAACAGTGCTACGCCACTGAGGGTGTATCCCGCGATGGACATGAACCAGAAAGTTGCCATGAAAGCGACAGGAATACCGAGTGCTGCAAACAATGCATTTCTCCAACCGATGAACAGAAATAGCATGAGAATAACAAGTATTAATCCGAATATTGCATTGGTCTCAAGAATTCCCAGTCGTTCCTTTAGGATGACAGAATAATCGTTTACAGGAGTCAATACAGCCCCATCGGGAAGGTCGTCTTGCCATTCAGCGACTAATTCGCGAAGTTGTGCGACAAGGGTAATAGTGTTCCCTTCTTTCTTTTTTTGGACGCTTAGACTGATTGACGCCTCTCCACCAATCCGGGAAAGTGTTCTGGGTTTTTCATAAGTGTCAGTAACAGTAGCGATGTCACTTAATCTGAGCGGTGTTCCGGAGGGTAGTACGTTGATAATTGTGTCACCGATATAAACAGGGTCAGGAAATTCACCCATAGTCCTTACCATAAACTCGGTGTTTGCAATTTCCATTGTTCCTGCTGGTAAATTTATGTTTCCAACTTGCAGTGCAGTTGAGATAGCAGCAATAGGTAGATTGTAAGCTTTAAGTTTATCTGGGTCTACCTCAATCCATATTTCTCTTTCACGTAGTCCTGCTATCTGAACAGATGCGATGTTTTTTATTTCTAAGATTTCGTCTTTTAGATTCTCTGCTATATCGCGCATCTGTGCTTCAGATATGCTTCCGCCGACGACTATCGTTAGCATTGGGAATCCGGATGATACATCCAGTTCCTGAACTATCGGTTCATCCAAGATCTCATCTGGCAAGTCATTTACCTGTTCTACAGCCGTTTTGAGGTTATCCATTTCTTTATCGAATTCACGTTCACTCATTTCATCAAAGTCGACAGTGATGATGGATCTGCCTTCGGAGGATGTGGAGAGCATTAGGTTGATTTTATTTACGTTTTCTTCAATAGAATCTTCTATAGGCGCGGTGACCAGTTTTTCTACTTCTTCTGGCGATGCACCTGGATATAGTGTGGTGATGGTAGCAGTTTGTAATGCGATTTCAGGTGTGAGTTCTCGGGGAAGGGTTATCCATGCATACAACCCAAATATTATGATCAGAATCATCAGCATATTTGCGAATACTGGGTTGTTGACAGACATTTTTGGAATGGACATAAGGGTGTGTTTTCTCCTTGTATATTGTTCTTTTTCTGAATTTGTTTTTTTTATGTGAGGGCGGCCACATCCTGCCGCCCTATATCGGAAATTCTACCTTTGATTGTTAACTTAATCTATCTTTAAGGCTCCCCATGTCATTGCTAACTTATTACTCGGATCAACTGAGAAAGGTTTAATACCTGCTCCTTCAATTGATAATTGGTCTATTAGGAAAGTGACTGTTTGTCCTCCCCAATTGTTCATGAAACCTATTCCAACCTTTTTGACTTTAAAGTTATGGTTCCAAGATTTATTTTGCGCGAGAGACCAATCATCCTTGTCATCCTTACGGAAGTAACCTGAAAAGGTATCTCCTTCTTTAACAAGTTTGAGATGCAGAGGGACATCAAAACCCATCTGTGGATGTCCATGGTCATTCCAAGCCGATTTGATCATACTCCCTATAAGTGCCTTTTGTGGTTGATTCGATTCCCCACCGAATAAAAGGCATGCATAGTTTAACTGGTCATCACTATAGATAAATATACCGATCCATGCGTCCGCAGGTTTGTCTGGATCAGAAGAAAATATACCACTGACCGTAATGTCATCCGCTGCACTGTCTGGTACATCTCTTTCAATCATAGGTTTATCAGCTGTTGTATGTCCCCAATTGCCTGGATTGGTTATGTGTAAGAATCCGTCTTTAACCTCATATTCTGTCTGTTTGTTGTTATGATCACGGAATTCCCAGACTTCTTCAAGTTTGTTTCCATCAAAATTATCTGTCCACGTATCTGCGTTAGAGTCAGAAATTAGACTGATGCAAATAACGATGCATACAGAAAACAATATTACAGATAAGTACGACCGTTTCATAATTATCTCCTTATTGAATTCGTATTGAAAAGACATTATAATTCAAGAGGCACAATCTAACAGAATGTGCTACAAAGACACACAATCTAACAGAATGTGCTACAAAGACACACAATCTAACAGAATGTGCTACAAAGAGGCACAATCTAACAGAATGTGCTACAAATTAGACTTTAGTTTTCCCCAGGTAGTTGCCAGTTTGTTTGATGGTTCTACAGGTGATACGCCACCAAGTGCACCATCTAAACCGGCATCCATGATAGTTTGGATGTCTTCTTCAGTTAAAACATCTTTGAATATAGCGACTTCATCGATTTTACCAACGAAATGTGAACCGGCATTCCATTTGCCAATATCAACAGCATTAGCATTTCCGACGGGATTGCCAGGACGTGTGCTTGATGCTTCCTGTTTACCGTTGACGTATATGATAAGTTGATCGTTGTTGGCAGAGTTGTCGTAAGTAACAGCATAGTGGACCCATGTATTCGTAGGAGGAACACCAGCGGAAGCTCTCGGTTCCCAACCTCCGATATTTACAAATGTAGACATTCTGTTACCTTCTGCAGGTACATCAATACGCATTAGGTATTCTGCGTTCTTAGAAATCAACATTCTATGCTGAGAAATGTCTGTTGCATAGAACCACACCATCATCGTGTGTTTTTCACCGAGTTGTAAATCGGGTGTTGATTCTATGGTTACGGATTGTCCGCCATCAAATTCTAATGCGTCGCCAAATTTTCCATCTGTCCAGTCGGCACCGTTGATGGTCCCGTGGTTATCTTTTCCGGAAGAATCTTCTGCTTCGTCACCAGCTCCTTCATCAAAGAGCCATACACCGACTGCTGTTTCTGGGTCTATCTTCGCTGAACTTATGTTGGGTTGCAGCCATAGTAAGCAACAAAAAAGTGCTATGCACGTTAGTAATATTCTCATTATTGTCTCCTCTATAGAGTGAAATTCAGGATTAATGAAATACTCCCGACGGGCGAGGTGACCTCGCCCCTACGACGGGTAGTTTTCGTCAACGGTGAACCGTCCTAATTAATTATAAACTTTACTATAAGTATGCTGAGTTATATTTCAAGTGAAATTAGTCAACCTTACAGTATTCCTAAAATACATGTAATAAATTATAGCATTATAGCTGGCAATATGCCATAGAATTATTTCTTCCTTTGTTTTTTAGATTGACTCATACCGCTAAAGATGATACAATGAATATATTCATTTTACTATATGGAGGGAAAGATTAAATGTACAAGAATATAATGTTGTATGGAATCTTATTGATCATGCTGTTTGCTGTGAGTTTCACTTATGCTGTTGAAGAGGAGGACATTGTTGTTTACTACTCTTTTGATAGACTTGATGGGAACAAATTCGTGGATGCTTCGGGTAATGGTAACGATGCCGAGTTGACTGGCAGTGGCAAATTGGTGGATGGTCAATTCGGTAAAGCCGTTCATTTAAACGGTGGGATCGTTCAGATGGCACCCGCAAACGATTTTATTGTACCTATCGGTGAGAGTGGAGAAATTACGATGGAAGCGTGGTTCTACATGAATGCTCACAATGCACATAGTGGGATCATTTCCATAGAAGCAGTAGATGCTGGTTGTTGTGAGTTTCGGACTATGGTAAATCCCAGTTTTAATCCATTTTGGGATGCTGGACATCATAAAGATAAGAGTCTGGGTAATTTCAAATTTGAGCTCAAAACATGGTATCACTATGTATTAGTTGCTGATGGAAAGGAAGGTAAAGTATATGTCGACGGCGAATTCATAGGGTCACATCCTGAAAACATTACGTTTCGAAAATTTGAAGAGGCTGCGATTTATATCGGTGCTGGTGAGAATCCGAATGTTCACAAGCTAGAAGATGGTATAATTGATGAAGTCGTTATCTATTCAAAAGCATTGAGTGAAGCAGAAGTAAAGGCTTCTATGGAATTAGGTGTGGAAGGGGTTCTCGCTGTGGAAGCTGCAGATAAATTGACCACAACCTGGGGTGATCTTAAAGAGGTGCGATAAGGATATCGCACCTACCGGGGGATAAAAGGACATTGTGCAAATGAAATTAGGGTTTCTGTCTAAGGTTTTTGAAGGTGCTTTGAGCATAGAGAAGACGTACAATCAATGCGACAAAGCTTTGGGTGCATTGCGTGCATACAATGAGAAACGCGAAAAAGCAAATGTTCCCTATTCTGCCTCAGAAAAAGCTGAACTTGATAATGTTGTTAACATAGCAATTGAAAGTGCTACTCGGATCGTTGAGAAGGAAGGTGACCGGAATTGGCCTGGTGTTTTCCGAGAAATGCATAAGAATTTAGCAAACATCTATCTGGAACTTGAGGAATATGATAAAGTTCGTGAGTATTGTGAAGCACTACAGAACTATGGAGAGGTAGGAAAGCTTGACGCAGAAGAAGTTATCAAAACCTTAAATGAACGAGAAAACGGAGAAACAGCATTGCAATAGATAATATAATGGAATATGGAAAATAGATATTATAGTGGAATATGGAATTAATTGCACACACATTCTGTAGGAGGCCAGTTAACATGATTCTGGCCGATTCCCGACTCCCAAATCGTTCAGTCGGGAATCGGAGTTCCCTCCTACAGAATGCCTATATAATTATTATGTATATTCTACCATAATTACTAATGTTCTTGTCATACCACCAAGTTCCATAAATAAAAGATGTCTTTTCTGAATCCTGCTGCCTTTTACCTGATTGGCACTATTCCCATCGTGATTGCGCTGCACTTCCTTAGGTTACGCCGACAAAGTTATATTGTCCCAAGTATATTGCTGTGGCGTGACAATCCTGAAGACCAGAAAGCAAATGTTCCCTTTCAACGTTTGCGAAATTGGTTACTCCCTCTATTACAGTGTCTTTTCTTACTTTTCATTGTCATCAGTATTGCCCGTCCTGCTTTGCATATTCCGGGTATAATACATGGAAAAATCGTATTCATCATTGACAATTCTGCGAGTATGTTGTCAAGAGAGATGGGTCGCACTCGGCTTGAAATTGCTAAGCAGGAGGTACTGAAACACATCATGCAGGTTTCAGCGAGTGGTGGTGTGATGATTATGTCTACACATCCGCTTGGATCGCATATTCAACAGACGTTTACTGCTGATGAAGATAAACTCAAAAATGCTATTAAGAACATTACTGCTTCACATACAGCAAATGATTTATTCTCTGTTTTTTCGCTTGTATCACAGCATATTGACTCAGTAAACGACCGCGTTTACTATGTTAGTGACTCTTTTGAAAACCTACCGTCCACACCGTTTCCTATCAACACCATAGCAGTAGGAGAGTCAGCAGAAAACTTATGTATTGTCCACTTGAACGTGGAAAGACTTGCAGACCAATTTCAGATTCTTACGAGGATAAAAAATTGGACAAATACGGATAGGGATATTACGACGCAATTAGTACTTGTCGGTGGAGGAACAATCGATGAGAAAAACGTCTTAATTCCTGCTGGTACTGAAAAGTCTGTTCTGTTTTCTATCAATGCCGATAGATTAGAAGGACATGCGATATCACTTCAACTTATTGATGCTGAAGACGACTTTGATTTAGACAACACAGCCTGGGTTATACCAAAACCTAAAAGAGAGTTAAGGATTTTACTTATCAGCAATAGAAGGCAACCTTTCTTAACAGATCTGTTGCAAAGTTACGGTGAACATGTTCGCCTGCAGACGACAACGATGGCTGAATTTCACGGCAGTGGTGACGCAGATGTGACAATCATTGATGGAGATTTGCTTTTAACAGGTCATAGTGTGAATACCGTTGACACGCAAGGAATTGTCTATATCAATTGGCACGGGGATTTACCTGATGTAGAAAATACGCCTGAGATAATTGAGAGGCCAGTAAGCGTTATGCATGTGAACAGAACCCACCCGATTATGCAAGAGGTATCGCTTGAAGGGTTGCATATAAGGCGATCATTGAGAAGGGATATGCCGTATTGGAGTGAATCTCTGGTTGAAACTGAGAAAGGCGCGTTGATTTGGATTGGCACAACTGCAGGTAGACAATATCTTGTATTTGAGTTTGATGCCTTCAATCCTGAGGTATCAGAATTTCCGTTCACAATCCCTGATGTTCCAATCTTTATCTATCAATGTCTATCATGGTTTGAGTCTGAAACAGCTCCTATAAGGTCAATAGACCGCCTACAGAATATTTCAGCAGATTCTTTCAAGACCGGTGATAGATTGATGATTGACATTCCGGTGCAGGAAGACGCGATTATTGAGGTGAAGAAACCGGATGGCGAAAGAATAGAGCTTCAGAAAGGTGTGTTCGCAGAAACTAACAGAATCGGTATATACTCGGTATTTGTTGATGGTGCTTTATATGAAAGATTCTCAGTAAATCTACTAAATGAAGATGAATCCGCGCTTAACATATCCAATTTATCCCCCGACACTAACGAACTGGTCACCGATAATACATCCTTACAACCGCTTGTTCACGAAGTTTGGCAATGGGTAGTGTTATTCGGTGTCTGTTTGCTCCTCTGTGAGTGGTGGTTGTATCACAGACATTAACCCCTCATGGATACGATCTACTAATGACTTGATTGTCATTGCTCCTATCATAGTTGTTACAGTTTTACCTTTATAGAAGAGTATGAATGTCGGCGTTGCTCGGATGTGATATTCTGCTGTCTTGTTAGGATATAGGTTCACATCCAATTTTGCCACACCAAAAATGTCGCGATACTCCAATGCTATTTGAGACACAACTGGTCTCATCAATATACAGTATATTCAGTAATCGGATTTAAATTCTACCAAAATAGGCAGCTCTGCTTTTAGGACTACATTGTCAAATGTCTTATCCGTTAGTCTGATTGGAATTCCAGAATATTTGCCAAAATGACTGGCTACTAAGGTAAGATCAAGGATATTGACAAGACCATCCCTGTTTATATCGGGATTACGTGCCTGATCTTTAGTCGGTATTTCACCAAACTGTGATGCGACATAGGTGAGATCAAGGATATTGATAATACCGTCTTGATTGACATCAGATAGAAGTAATTCATCAGAATCAGTTTCTTGTGCAGCCGCTACAGTAAAAAGAAGGAAAGTAAGTAGAAAACAGAGTATTGTTCTCATGAAAATCTCCTTACACAAGCAATAGATACGGGTTATTGATATATTGTGACACAGTCTGTAAAAAGTGTGCAGCAGGTGCTCCATCTACGATGCGGTGGTCAAAGGTTAGACTTAGTGTCATCATACTTCGTATCGTAATTTCGTCGTTGTGGACTGCGGGTTTCTTTACAATCCTACCAACGCCGAGAATAGCACATTCAGGTGGATTGATTATTGGCGTGAACGTATCAACTCCGAAATTGCCGAGATTTGTCAATGTGAAGGTTCCACCTTGCAGTTCACCTGGTGTTAGTTGATTGTTACGTGCTTTTTCTGCTAAAGTTTTTACTTGTTCAGAAATGTTTGCTAAACCGATCTGATCAGCGTTTCTGATGACGGGGACGACGAGCCCGTCCTCTAATGCGACTGCTACGCCAATGTTGATATCGGTTAACATTTGAATTCCTTCATCTATCAACGTTGCGTTGAGTCGTGGATGTTCCTGCAAAGCTTTTGCAGTAATCTTTACAATTAGGTCTGTATAGGTTAGACTTATATCTCTTTTTTGGAGTTCATCATTGAAAAGAGTCCGAAGTTCACCTAACCGTGTCGCGTCGACTTCGGTGTGAAGTGTAACACTTGCATTGGTTTGAAGGCTCATCGTCATACGGTCAGCGATGATCTTTCTTATTCCGGTAAGTTCAATTATGGGTTCGGGTTGGTAAACGGATGTCGTGATTTCCTTGCTTGCGTGTAGCACATCATCACGGACTATTCTTCCGTCGGGTCCTGAACCGTCAATTGTAGTCAGGTCAAGTCCGAATTCCTTTGCTAATCTGCGTGCAAGGGGTGAGGCTTTGAGACGGGTTGCTATTGAGGGACTCGGACCTCCTGTTTCAATGTAGCGGTGAACATCACTTTCAAGGATTCGTCCGCCGGGTCCAGAAGGCTTGACGTGGGTTAGGTCGATATTAAGTTTTTCAGCAAGTTGCTGTGCTGCTGGAGATACCTTAAAACGGTCTGTCGTCTGTGAAGGGGTATGAGGGTCTGTTTTCTTAGGTGTCTGTTGCGTAACTCTCGGTTTTGCTGACTTATCAGGCTTCGGTTGTTCGGATACAACATCTGCTTCTACTTCAACCCTTTCAACTTTCTCGCCTGGGGCAGCTATAACAGCTAATAATGCATTTACAGGAACATTACTTCCTTCTTCAGCGCACAACTGTGCAATGACACCATCTGCAGGTGATTCCTGTTCGTGGACAACTTTATCAGTCTCAATTTCCAGTAATGGTTGTCCTTCTGTTACGGTATCTCCTTCACTGACCAGCCATTTTCCGATTTTTCCCTTCGTCATTGTCTGGTCCATCTGTAGCATCCTGAGTTCAACAGGCATGAGGTATCTCCTATCTTCTCTTGATAGTTCATTCTGTACTCTGTTCTATCATTTGTATAAGCAATTCAACGTTTTCATCTTTTTCAAGAATGAGTGCGATTTTGTGATATTGTTCTCCTTTGAAAAACGCTTGCACAAAAGGACTAAATGCAATTAACAGTTGCGATCCCAGAAAGTTAATCGGTTTCCCAGTTTCCAAGAATAGAATAGCGGGTGCGACCAGGTTTCTACGGACGATCCAGTTTGCCAGTTTCTCCAACAGTGCATGCTGTTCGTGTTCTGGAATTTCGTCAAGGATAACGGGAATTTCTTGGTTTGGATCGTCCATTGTAGAAACCGGCAAATTACATTTTCATAAGTATACGACTTGTACCATTCTATAAACATATCGTCCCTACGGGACTAAAGAGGGTGTATATGACGTTTTTCTATAAACATATCGTCCCTACGGGACTGAAGAACTCATAGATATATACTAATGACTTTCAATACATCCTTTTTTACCAAATACAGTTACGCAGACAATTATTTAGCACAACTCGTTAAGTATGTAAAATCTTATAAGTTCAGATCGCTTAAGAGGTCGGCGATATGTTTTGGTTGACCGTCCACTGATGTTTCCATTGCGGCGATAACAAGAACGAAACTCTTGATGTTGTCTTCAATTCGTGTGTCGGAGGGTTCTCCACCATCTAACCAATTGAGGAATTCATTAAATAGATATGTGTGTGCGTAATGGCTGATGGGGGGTGCTTCATATACCTCTGTTTCATGCCCAACCCGATGGATTGTGATCTGGTTCCCGCCTCCAATTTCGACTGCACCTTCCTCAAACTCTGCGCGATAGTGTTCACCGTTCCAGCAATTGACGATACCAGCTGCGGAGCTGTTCCCCTCATAGGAGGTATGCACACCGTTATCCATCCGCATGAGATAATATCCACTTGAGAAGTGTTTAAAGCTTGACCATTCAGGATTCCAACCGAATCCGACCAAGGTTTCACAGTCACCGCCGGAGAGAAATCGTAGCATGTCGAGATGGTGTACCGATGCTTCAAAGAGTAGGCTAAAGTCCATATTATGTCGCCAGTCAACACCCCACGATAGATAGCGACGGTAATCGCAAGCATATCTTCCGACAATATGTTGCAATTTTCCTAATCGTCCTTCCTCTCGGATACGGACTAATTCCTGTTTGTTGTTTGCGTAGCGATAGTTTTGTATTATTGCACAGGGTAATCCGGTTTTCTGTGATGTGCGAACCATTGCTTTTGCTGCATCTAATGTATCAGCGATAGGCTTTTCACAGATGACAGGCATGCCGTTTTCCATAGCGGCGACAGCAGCGGGACTATGAAATTTTGGGGGTGTTGCGACACCACAAAAATCCGCTTTGACAGACGCGCAGGCTTCGTTGAAATCTGTGAAGAGCTGCGAGGAACTTAATCCCAATGCTTCACCTTGGTTTTTGAGTACTTCTGTTTTTACATCAACTAATCCGACTATCTCAACGCGGTCGCTGAAATTGCTTCTGAAATTGTGTATCCAACCGCCAGCCATACCGCTGCCACCAATCATCAAACATGTGTGTTTTGGCATATTTGCTCCTTATTAACGTATATGACGTGAATCTGAATCAGCAATTCCCCGATTTTCAATGCGGGAACTTATTGCTTTTGCCTTTTAAATTTTTTCATACAACGCTATTTTATACCATATCGCTTTTGTTGTCAAATCAGGAGAAACGAGAAACAATAGCACAATCAAGGATGAATGTGCTACACGGACAATCTGGCAGAATGTCTCTTTTTGGCGAAGGTAGTGTAATTATAGTCTATGTTTTCAAACTTTTCCTCATGATTTTACCATCTTCGAGACACAAACTGGAAAGTTTGTGCTACAAAATATGAACTTGATTAGAGCCTACGTTTTTATGCTTTCTCTCATGATTTTGCCACGTAGGACATAATCATTTTTCCCTTGTTGAACGCGTATGCGTTCTGCTTCTGTAATCTCTCTTCGGACTTTTGCCGGAACACCCATTGCAATAGTTCCAGCAGGTATTTCCTGACCTTCAAGCACAAGTGTTCCTGCAGCAATTATTGCACGTTCACCGATTCTGGCACCAGTCAGTAGAATTGCACCCATTCCGATCAACGCGTCGTTGTCAATAGTGCAGCTGTGAAGAATTGCACCATGTCCCACAGTAACATCGTCTCCGATTAGACACGGCATGTCTTTGTCCATGTGTATTACGGTGCCGTCCTGAATGTTAGTGCGACACCCGATTCGGATGGGTTCCAAGTCACCACGTAACACGGCATTGAACCAGACACTTGATTCTGTCCCAATAGTTACATCTCCGATTATCATTGCTCCGGGTGCAACGAACACTGAGCTATGTATTTTCGGCTCTACGCCTTCATAAGAGATTAACATGTGTTCCTCCTTTAAGACTCACTCACACTTGCGCAGCTAATAATTTACGAAGATTTCTAACGCCCCATCTATAGCAAATAAAGAAAACGATTGTGAGAAAGACAATCGTCGGTATATACACAATTAGACCCAACGTGTACAATACTATCGTTGGTACAATAACGAATACAATGTTGAGAAAAAATGTTAGGGTAAAGGTTAATACACGTAAAAAAGGGTTCGGTTGATTCGTGAGTTCCGCCATCCAAGGTAGTGTTCCAATCATTGTATTTACTGCACAACCGACTGGTAGAGTTATAAACGGTGTGAATAGTATCAACACCCAGTTACTTGTCGGTATCTGTAGCAGGAAAACAGAGATGACTAACCAGAATTCAGCATATATTAATGCGCATAAGAGAGTGGTCATAAATTTACTCGTGAATACTAAGCTGGGCGTGACAGGTGCTGATTTTAGCATCCACCATGTTTTTGCTTCATCACGGAGTCCATTGCAGCTGATGCCGAATGTTATAAGTAAACTGTAGAGTATTACCTGAACAGTGAGCATTTCAGCTGCATAGTCATCCGCAATTCCTCTGGTCAGCAGATAAGCGATATGGACGACTAAGAAGATTGTAAGCATTACAATAACTATAACACGTCCACTATGTTTAATGAAGATTAATAGATCCTTTAGCATTAAGGATTGGACTTTTCCTCGTCCGAATGCGATGACTAATCCGTTTAATTGTGAGGGTTTGGCATTTCCACTTGTCCGGACTTGATTGCGTTTCGTTTTTAATTGTCTTGTGTTCTCCCATCCGCGTTGGTAGATTGCATTAGAAATGACGAGTGTTAGACCCATTGAAAACACACTTAGACCGATTAGATAAAGTATCCATTTTAACTTTGCCCATAGTGTAGAATCTGATGTCCAGCTTAAAAGTAATTCTCCGACCCATTGATGCGGAAACCAATTAGTCAGATTACCTTCATTTTGTGTAGATGCAAATTCAAGCAGTATGCGTTTCAAAGGGAATACATCCGTACCCGCGAAGAGTGTAAAAGATAGAAGAAAACCGACCGACACCCCAATCGTTGTAGCGATTATTTTTATGATTGTCAGGAGTCTGTGAGACAGAAAGAAGCGGGTTATGATCATCATACTGATGGACACATAACTCGCGATAATCAGCAGCAAGCAGATTGAGACAGGGAATAGCACAACGTAAAAATGCCATGGTAATTTGAAGACGGTACCGTAAGCAATCCACGGGGGTCCCATAAAACAGAGCATTGTCATTAAACGTGCAGCTGAAATATGGGTGAATTTATATCCGAAGATTGCTATGGGTCGAATTGGTGCAGCGTGTAATATGAGGGTATCTGGTGCCTCATAGAGTGTCTTTAACGAACTTTCCATCAATTCTTTTGTGACTATAATTATCGCAAACACCATAAACCCGTTAATCACATTCATGACAAGGTGTGCGGATGCATCATTTATTTGCAGGTGTGAGAAAAGGGTAAGACCTAACACGGACAATGCAACGATGAAAATGAGGTATCCTGCCACCCTTAAGATACTTTTGCTCCAAGTTTCTTTATTAAATTTGAAACTATTCAACCATGCATTGCAATCTGCTTTGATGAGTATCTTGATGATGTTTAACATTGGATGTTTAAGGAAATCATTTCGGTTGCGTTCACTCACGCCATTTTCATGTCCGAGAGGTGTGAAATGTAGCACAAACTTTCCAGTTTGTGGCACATTTTCGCAAACTGGAAAGTTTGCGCTACAAAGGTTGCTGGTTACATATCAGCTGTTAGATCAAGAAAAATGTCCTCTAACGATTGTGCGTGTTCGGGAGATTCATCCTGGATCAGTGTCGTTTGCTCTCGTTTTTTCTGTTGTAATTCAGATAGTGTGCCGACTGCGATGAGCTTGCCTTTGCTAATTATGCCGACTCTGTCACAGATGCGTTCTGCAATTTCAAGAATATGTGTTGTCATAAAGACGGTGCAGCCATCATCACATCGTTGACGCAATATTTCTCGTACGGTTCTTGCGCTTCGCGGGTCTAATCCGCTGGTGGGTTCGTCGAGGAAGAGTATCTTGGGATGATGGATAAGTAATGAGATAAGTAGTATTTTCTTTTGCATGCCGTAGGAATAGCCTTTAATCTGATCATCGGCAGCATCAACGAGTTCAAGTTGTTTTAGCAGTATATTCATCTCGTCTTCGGCTTGTTGCGGTGGAACTTCATATAGGTCAGCTATCATCCTAACGAATTGTCTGCCGGTCAATGCCTCATACAGTTGTGGTGTATCTGGCATTAGTCCGAGAATTGCTTTTGCTTCTAAGCTCTGCGTTTTTATATCAAATCCACCAAGTTTAGCTGAACCTGATGTTGGACTTAGCAGTCCTGTTAACATATTGATTGTAGTAGTTTTTCCCGCTCCGTTTGGACCCAAAAACCCGAATATCTCACCAGCATTAACGTGTAAAACCAGAGAATCTACGGCACAGAGTTTTCCAAAGTATTTCGTCAGATTAGAGGTTTCAATCATTTTTGTTACTACCAAGGATCTCATCTTTTAGTGCTGCGAGTGCTTCGTCCACGTTGAGATCCTTTTCACTTTTCTCAACCTTTTCACGTGTCTTTTGATTTCGTTCTTTCCACAATTCTGCCGCTGCTTCGGTTTCTTTCAAGCGTATTTCTGCCTGTTTAAATGCGTGAGAATCATCGGGATTTTCAGATTCTGCGAATAGTTGATAGAATTTTGCTTGTAATTCGGCTTGTTTCTGCTGTTGTGTCAATGATTCCGCCCGTTCAGATGCGGTTTTGAATTGACGATGATATGAAATGAGTTTCGCTTTAAGTTCAGTCACAACCGTTTCCTGTAAATGTATCTGATTTTCCAATTCATTCACGCGTTGTTGCTGTCGGTGCAGATTTTGTTTGACTTCGTCTGCTTTTTGGTTATCGTCATCAGTGATTTCTGAGTCTACTATTTTTTGCCACCGCTCATGTACGACGTCCTCTGCGTTAATAGCATCCTTGTAAGCATGTTTTAGTCTTTCCATTTCCGCTATCGCAGTAGCAATTAGACCTTTTGCGATGATAACTCGATTTTTCATATCAAGAACCGTAAGTTCAAGTGTTGATTTTTTTTCAGTCTCCGATTCGATGAGCAGGTCAATATTCTCTTTTATCTTTTCAGAGAGCTGCTTTAGTTTTTTCATTTCAATACCTCACAAGTGTTTTTGTAGTGAACTACAAAATTAATGAAACACTCCAAAACGGGCGAGGAGACCTCGCCCCTACGCTGGGTGTTCTTCGTCATCGTTTTATGGGATGAAATGTCTCATTAATTATTAACTTTACTACTATCGATCTCAACTCTTTCTAAGATTAATATAGTTAATTTGAAGACGTTCAAACTATATATATCCTACATTAACTTTGAGACAGTTCGTCATTAGAAAGATAGTAAAACATCTTATGATGTGTTGTGTAAGTATATTATAACAGATCGGAATCAGCGTTCACGAGATTAACATCGAACATCCTCATTCTATCTAAAATAGTCCTGATTGCGGGAATGTTGTTATCAATCAAAATTGAGGATCGGTTATTTATTGCTGCTGCCTCTCCAAGCGTCCCACTTCCCGCAAAAAAGTCCATAAGTGTATCTCCTGGGGATGAGTGTACTTTGACAATACGATTAAGGATTCCGAGAGGTTTTTGTGTCGGATAACCTGTTTTTTCATGTCCATTAGTGCTGACTATTGTATGCCACCAGACGTCTGTTGGTGTTTTACCTCGTGCTGCTTTCTCTTTACCGACTAAACCGGGTGCCATATATGGAATGCGGTCCATCTCATCAAAATTGAAGGTATACTTTTTCGGGGTTTTTGCGTACCACAAGATGTTATCGTGTTTCGCGGGCCATCGCGACTTGGGACGCCCACCAAAATCATAAGACCATATAATCTCATTCATAAACGAATCCCTACCAAAAATCTCATCAAGCATCACCTTACAGTAATGTACCTCCCGATAATCAATATGAAAGAAAAAACTTCCATGTGGGTGAAGAACGCGATATGCTTCTTCAAAACGGGGCCGCAAGAATTGGAGATAACTATCAGAATCTTTAAACTTATCGGAATATTGTGTGTTTTTTCCTTTGATTGTGCGGTATGTTTTGCCTTGGAATCCCACTCGGTCCCCTTGATCGTCTTGTTCAACTTGTATCTCGGTACGTTTCTGAAGTTTACCAGTATTAAAGGGTGGGTCTATGTAGATCATATTAATACTTTCATCATCAATATGTTCCCGAAGTATCTCAAGGTTATCCCCATAGTAGAGATGATGTGTAGACATGTAATTTATTCCTTATTAGAAGTGTTTCCAAAACAAGTTATCGGTTCAGACTACTTTTTTGTGGAAAAATTATATCAGAACATGTATAATTTATCAACTGTAATGTTGCATGTCATAGGATATTTGTCTTGACGATATTGCATTTTTCATGTAAGATTCTAAGTTGTGTAAGTTTGTAAGGTGTATGATTGGGTTATCATTAAATAGGAGTAACTATGTCTGTCTTACTTGGATTAGATGTGGGTGATGTTAGGATCGGTGTAGCAGTCAGCGATGTGCTTGGAAGTGGTGCACATCCGTTGTGTACACTGACGCGTACGAATCGACAGCGTGACATTACAGCAATAGGAGATCTCGTATCAATACATAATGTTGAACGCATCATTGTTGGCTTACCTCTCTCACTTGATGGATCAATCGGAACCCAAGCAGAACAGGTACAAAAGTTTGGAAATAGATTAGCAAAAGCACTTGATATACCAGTTGAATTTCGTGATGAAAGATTTACAACAACAGAAGCAGAAGAAATTCTGGAGCAAGCAGGAGTTGACCCTAAGGATAGAAAGAAAAAAATAGACCAAGTTGCAGCAGTGATAATATTGAATGAGTATATAAATAGTGAATCTCATAACAGTTAATGACGAAAGGATAAACGTAGATAAGTTTTATTGTGGTTTATAATGGTTGCTCAAGCAGCGTTTTTTGGGAGGCATCCCATGTTTGTTCGTGACTTAGCAAGCGTGTTGACACGAACACGATTTAGGAGATACTGTTTATACGCGCTTGGGAGTATTGGTGTTTTATGCTTGAGTGCGGTTCTGGTATTTGGGTACTATATGTCTCCAACCGCATCTTCTGAGGAGTTAGTATCTATTACGATTGCTCCTGGGAGTAATACAACAACAATAGCAGACCATCTTGCTACCAATAATTTAATCCGGAGTTCTCTGGTTTTTAGACTTGTCGTTCGGTACCGTGGTATCGGTACTAAACTTCGCGCGGGTAATTATCAACTTAGTCGTGATATGTCTCTAAACCAGATACTTGATGAAATTAAGAAGGGACAAATTACGTATCAGACTTTCACGGTACCAGAAGGTAAAACTGCTAAAGCGATCGCTGAACTATGGGAAACTTCTGATTTAGGCACTGCGGAATCATTTATTGAGGCTATGCAGTCCCCTGAATTATTGCAGAAATATATCCCTGAAGGGGTTTCGGTGGAAGGTTATCTTTTTCCAAGTACTTACAAATTTGCGGAGGGTAGTACTGCAAGAACAGTTGTCCGGATGATGTTGTCAGAATCTGAGAAACGATGGGACGAGACTTTAGCTGAAGAAGCAGAAGCATTAGGTTTCACGCGGCATGAGATAATTACTTTGGCATCAATTATTGAAAGGGAAGCAGCATCAAAAGAAGAGATACCGATTATATCAGGTGTGTTCCATAATAGACTTAAGGACAACTGGCGACTGCAAGCAGACCCGACAGTTCTCTATGCATTGGGAGAGCCGAAAAGGTTACTGACAAGAGCAGACTTAGCTTATGTATCACCCTATAATACGTATCTCAATAAAGGGTTGCCGCCAGGTCCGATTGGTAATCCGGGAATGGCTTCTATTTTAGGTGCATTAAGACCAGAAGAAACTGAATTCTACTATTTCGTTGCGACAGATGAAGGGAAACACCATTTTTCTAAGACGCTTGCTGAACATAATAGAATGAGACGTGTAATTAAACGTAAGAGAGCCTTGACGCATACGAGATAGGAGCATGGCTTATGGAATGTAAAACTGACAAAATAAACATATATACGTAAACGGAGTCAAACCACTATATGGGAAATGACGAATTTCAACGAACACTGAAGTCTGATATTAAGATTACTGGTATAGGTTTGATGCTTGGAGAAGCGGTTGAGATGACGATAAAGCCTGCTCCTGCTGATACCGGTATCGTCTTTAAACGGGTTGATGAACCCGGAAGTCCGGAGGTTAAAGTCTGTCCCAATAACTGTGCAGAGATATTGCCACGATGTACAAGTTTACAGTCTGGTGGGACGACAATTAGTAGCATTGAACATCTGTTATCCGCATTTGCAGGACTTAGAATCGACAACGCCAGAATAGAGATAGATGCCCAGGAACCACCAAGTCTTGATGGGAGTGCTCTCCCTTATGTCACTGAAATTCAGAAAGTCGGTTTTACAGAGCAAGAAGTTCCACGCAGATATATTCAAGTGACAGAACCCTTCGCTGTTTCAGATGATAACAAGCAGCTTGTTTTCCTTCCCTCCGATACTTTTGAAGTTACATTCGCGTATGATCACCCGCAAACATCACCTCAATTTGCCACTTGGGACATATCAGAAGAGACCTATATGAGTGAGATTGCACCCGCTCGTAGTTTCTGCTTTGAATCTGAAATAGAATTACTTCAGTCTCTTGGGATAGGTAAAGGTGCAAGTTATGAGAATGTTCTGGTTGTTAAGGATGATGGAGAGACGAGTTCTGAATTGCGCTTTAAGGATGAGTTTGTACGTCACAAGACGCTTGATCTCATCGGTGATCTTTACCTTTCTGGTTACTTGCCGAAAGCAAGGGTCATATCAATGCGGAGTGGACATACATTCCATGCTCAGTTTGTTCGTGCCCTTGCAGAGAATGGGTTTCTTGATTTCCGTGGGGTAGGCGATGTAGAGACAAAGGCTCCTGTTGAGGCGAAGGACATTTATCGAGTTCTCCCCCATCGTCATCCGATGTGCTTAATTGATAGAGTTATTGATTATCAGAACGGTGAACGAGCGGTTGGCATTAAGAACCTGACATACAACGAACCGATCTTTGAGGGACATTTTCCTGCTCAACCTGTGATGCCGGGTGTGCTGCAAGTTGAGGCACTTGCGCAACTGGGGGCATGGTTGTTGTTACAAGAAATCGGTGAGGATGAACAGCTTGGGTATTTTCGTTCCATCAGTAAAGCGACTTTTCGCAGGACAGTTATTCCGGGAGACCAGCTCCGATTAGAGATAGAGATCATTCAAAGAAGACGTAATTTAGCGCGAATTAAAGGTGAGGCTTATGTAGATGATGCTCTTGCAACAGAGGCTGAATTGTCTATTGCCCTCGCCGATACATAAACCGAGTCATCACCATAATGTCATTATATATACATAAATTTACTAATTTGGTTGATACCATCAGAAAGTTGAGGCAACACCTGTGTCAGAGACAAATATTCATCCAACCGCAATAATTTCACCTAAAGCTGACATTGCAGAAGGTGTCAGTATCGGTCCCTATTCTCTTATTGAGGATCATGTTCAGATTGGTGCGAATACTGTTATTGGACCGCATGTTCAGATTGATAAGTGGACAATAATAGGTGAAGATTGTCAGATTTTTTTCGGTGCTTCAATTGGCAATCCATCAAAAGACCTAAAATACACGGGTGGACGTAGTTTTGTCCGTATTGGAGACCGAAATATATTTCGTGAGTATGTCTCAATTTCACGATCTACGTTTGATGATGGTGAAACCGTGGTGGGTGATGACAACCTTCTGATGAATTGGGTAAATGTTGCACATGATTCTGTTCTCGGTAGTAGAATCATCATGGCAAATTTTGCGACCCTTGCTGGTCATGTAATAATTGAAGATGACGTTAGACTTGGTGCCTACGCTGCGTTACACCAATTTGTACGTGTTGGTAGGATGGCGATGGCGGGTGGTTGTTCAAAGATAGCACAAGACATTCCGCCGTTCATGCTTTCCGCGGGTCATCCTGCGCGAGTTAGAGACCTCAATCGTATCGGTATACGCACCTCTCAAATTAATCCATTGTCAAGATTATCCCCTGAAACTTTTTCCCTCCTGAAGAAAGCCTATCGTATTCTGTTCCGTTCTGGAATTCCCCTTAGACATGCTGTGACGAAAGTCAGAGAAGAGATACAAGGTAACGCGGACGTTGATTACCTTTGTGATTTTATTGAGTCATCCAAACGTGGCATCGGTTTTAGTCTGCCGAATCGTGCTGTGAAGGGTGATAAGTAAACATGTTTCTGAGATACATCGGAGAAGATAATGGATACCTTAGAAGAATTTGCATTCAAACAGAAAAAGTATATGCCAGTTTTTCCAAAGGCGACTGGTAAACCGACTATTTACATTGAGGGGTATCCCTACGAGGATGACGAACCGATGTCAGCAACCGAATTTCACGGTGAACAGATTGTTACCTTGTCAGACCAACTCAAGCGATACTTCGCAATCAATGAACTGGTTCATATTGCTGTTGATAGTTTTATCTATTACAGTGAAGGAGACATCAGTAAATGCGTCGCGCCAGATATTTTTATCGTATTTGGCGTTGAAAAGTATCCGCTACGGCGCAGTTTTTATACGTGGTCAGAGGGGACAGCACCTGTTGTTGTTTTTGAGTTTCTCTCGAATTCAACCCCACCTCATGATCGACATAGAAAAGTTGAGATATATTTGAACGATATTGGTGTTCAAGAATATTTTATCCATCAACCTGAGATGGAGAAGTCTGCCGAGTTTCGCGGGTGGCGGCGGAGTACGTCAGGGAATATCGTTGAGATGGTATCGGATGCAGAAGGTGGTCTGTTTAGTGCGGCATTGAATCTGCGGTTTCGTTGGGAGGACGATCTCACAACGCATGTAAGACTTTTGCGTCCATATCTTCCTGATGGCACACCGATTACGACATCTGTGGAGGAAGAGCAGCTTAGGCTACAAGAAAAGGAACTTCGGTTGCAAGAAAAAGAACTCCGTGAGGAAGCGGAAACGAAGGCAGCTGCAGAGGTGAAACGTAGACAGGAAGTGGAAATTGAGTTGGAACAACTTCGTGCAGAACTTGCTAAGGGACAGAATGAAACTCCTTCCTAAAATCAAATCTTTCGTCAATTATTTTGGGTTTAAGGTTGCATATAATTCCAAGTACTGATTACACTTAGATGTTCAGTGATTTGCTGAATAACAATCTGGATCTAATGGATTATCCATCCTTATTTTGTAGACCGGTTAAAGTAACGAAACTCACCTTGATGCCCCATACCAATAGTAAAGTCCAATAAACGCCGCATGCGCTTCTGGCATTCTGCTGGATTCTTCTTGTTTTCGATATACAATGTAATATAAGGTTTCCTATAGGTGTATGGTGACTTATGTGTTTTTTAGTTGATTAATTTCGGTATATGTCATACTATTACTGTATATTCACCATCAATGTAGGATAACAAACGCGTATTCTACCGGATCCTACGCAGAAACCTTCAATGAAGAGGGTTTACCCTAATGTATTTCATCCGATGTTCTCGCGTAGGACCCGGTGCGATAAGGAAATCGCACCTACCGGTCTGGTGAAATTGAGAATATAAGATAGACATAACGGTCTTAGGTTGTGTAAGAATGGTAATAATTGAAATGTTCGTTTACGCTTTTATTGCATCCATGATGGTAGTTTGCGTGAACGTTGTTAATAAGAGAGGAATTATTAGGAAATCGGATTATGTTTATTCTTCAGTGTTGTTGTCGCTGATTATTTTACAAATCGGCATTACAATTTTATTTTTTAGTCCATTTACATTACATCTATCAGATTCATTACCTTCCATATCTTTCGTCTGCATTGGTGTTATCTTAATCTTTGCACTATTTTATATTATAACGCATATATTGGACTCATCACCTGAAATCCAAGAATATGCGCGGACATCCACTGGAATTGGGATGTTTGTCGCGTTTTGTGCAGGTCTATTGGGGATATTAATATGGTATCCTGAGACAAGAACGGATCTGAACAGAATGCCGATTGCATTGGCTTTGTGTATTGGAATGCAGTATTATCCACCTATCCTTAAGCAGTTATCTAAATTGAAAAGTATACCTGAAAAGGATATAAAGGAACAAAATGAAGCAGTTATTAACGTAACTGCTGAAAAGGATGTTGAAGAGCATAAAGAAACCATTATAAACTTAGCCGTTGAATCTTGGCGTTTGGTCAAAATATTTGAACGCGCGCTTACTCACCTCAACACTGTTGAGTCCAAACGATATACAAATCAGTTGCGCTGGTTTGTAAAGAGAACAGAAGATGCATTAAGTGATGTCGGTTTTCGAATAGTCAACGTTGAAGGAAATCCTTATGAACCAGGTATGGCTGCTACTCCAGTAAACATTGAGGACTTCGAGGCTGATGACTCTTTGGTAGTCAATTTTATGATTGAACCGATTATTATGGAAGGAACAGTTTTGAAAAGAACAGGAAAGGTTACTTTAAGGAGAGTAGAATTATGAGTAATTTTGTCGGTATAGACTTAGGAACAACAAATAGTGCTATCTGTTCCTATAATGGTTCAGAAACTCGGATATGGAAAAGTCCGGAGCAGAATGATGTTACGCCATCAGTTTTTTATATTGATCAGCGTCAAGCCACACACGTTGGTCAGAGAGCTTATAATGTTTTTCCACGTAATCCAGAAAGTTGCGCAGGGTTGTTCAAACCACGAATGGGAGAAGACACGCAAATTCAAGTGTCAGCGGTTAGTCGCACCTTTACTCCAGAAGAATGTTCTGCGGAAATTTTAAAAAAGTTGTTCAGTTACCTCCCAGAGGAAATCAGAAATTCTGCTGATACAGGGACTGTGATTACTGTTCCAGCAGCATTTGATCAGAAAGCGAGAAACGCGACGAGACAGGCTGCCGAAATGGCCGGAATTGGCAAAGTTGAACTGATGCAGGAACCTGTTGCAGCAGTGATGAGTTTTATGCAAGTACATAAAACCGATGGTGTCTTTTTAATTTACGATCTTGGGGGTGGTACTTTTGACGTAGCTATTGCACAAAGTACCGGTGGGAAGGTAATTCTTCTTGAACATGGAGGCATTCAAAAGTGTGGTGGACGGGATTTTGATAGTTTAATTTTTTCTGATATTGTTCTTCCCAGGCTAAGAAGCGAAAATTACAATTTGCCTAATGAATTTCCAAGTAATGACCAATTTCGTAACATTGCAACGCGTTCATCAGAAGAAACGAAAATTAATTTATCTTCAGTAGAAGAAGATGACATAGATTTACCTGGAATTTTTGAGGATGTTTCTCTGCAAGATCTTAATGGCAAGGAAATTAATTCCTTAATTCCGTTGCATCGTAATATATTAGACAAACTGATAGCGGAAAAGATTAATGATACTATCAATTGTGCTCGTAAAACAATGGAAGAATGTGGTGTAAACACACAAGATATAGACCGAATCGTCTGGGTTGGTGGTCCGACACATTATAAACCGCTGCGGGACAAAGTATCTTCAGAACTTGGAATTAACGGAGAAATATCGAATTTGAATCCTATGACTGCTGTAGCTGAAGGCGCGAGTCTTTTCGCAGAATCTATTGACTGGCGTTCTGAAGATTACCAAATGAAATCTACGCGCGGACAAATATCATCTGCAGAATTAGCATTAAGTTTTAATTTTACAGAACGCACCCCAAGCGATACAGCAAAAATTGCTGTGCAAATAGGAGGAGAGGTTCCTTTGGATTTTGAATTCCAAATTGATAGTCTTGATACTGCATCTACATCCGGAAGGATTCCGTTAAAGCATGGGACAACCGTAGATGTCAGTCTGACTAAAAAGGGTGAGAATACGTTTAAAGTCCTTGTATATGACGCTGTCGGAGAACCAATTGCTATTGAGCAGGACGAAATTGTCATCACGAAAACGGCCGCCATTGTTGAAACTATTCCATCTCCATCAACAATCAGTTTGGTAGTTCTTGACAAATCTATTGGTAAAGATACTCTTGTTTCTCTCATAAAAAAAGGAGAGGCACTTCCTAAGGAAGGCAGCATTGAAGTGAAAGCTGGCAAAGCACTTGAAGCTGGTTCCTCTGAATCCCTTGATTTTCTCCTATTTGAGGGTGAATTCAAGGAAGATATTTACGCCAATGAACCTATCGGCACCCTCAAACTTAAAGGCGAAGACTTTTTTAATGGTGTAATTCCCGAAGGCGGAGACCTAATTTGTAATTATGAGATAAAGAACTCCGCAGAAATGAAATTGAAGGTAGAAATTCCAGATATCCATGGTATATTTGAATTCTCCGAAAAAGATTTCTATTCTCCTGATGAAGGAAAAAAGGATTATACTAAAATTGCTCCAGAGATAATTGAAGAAGGGATCGCTGTGCGTAATAGAATAATCGAGACAAAAGAAGTTGTGGACGATCCGAAATTAGATCAGGCATTACAAAAGCCTGAAACGGTATACTCACTTGATTCCGATGAATCTGATCCTGATAAGGTAAAAGAAGCAGAACAGTGTATAAGACAGGCAAAAGAATTGCTTGAGGGTGTGAGAATAAGGAACCAAAAAGAAATACGTCAGATGGAATTGAATCAGCAACTTACATTTTTTGATATGTATTGTCGTCAACATGCACGTCCATCGGAGGAAAGAGCATTTGATAATCTTGTTCAGACCGCACACCGATCTATAGAGCATAACGATCCAGATTTTGAAAACCATTTGAATGAGCTTGGGGCAAGGATTTTTGAAATTCTCTGGAGACAACCTTGGTTTGTAATTGAAAGGTTCAAACGTCTGATCAGTAAACCTGAAGTTTATATAGACCGTGTTCGTTTTGAAGAACTTGCATCGAAAGGAAAGCAGCTTTTAGGCAGTGATCTTATTCTTAGGTACGAAGAACTCTCTCCAGCAGAAAAGTATAAAACTGCGATTATTGACGATGGAACGATTGAAGAATTACGCGATATAGTTAGACAGTTGATGTTATTACAGAGGGTAAGGACCGATATTGAAACTGATCACGATGTTGTTGTCAATATTTTCAAAGATTGATATAGAGAAGAACTAAAAAAATGGACCTATTTGAAAACCCTTTTCATATTTTGGGTGCTACACCATTAGACGATATACGCAAGATTGGAGAATTGGCAGTAGCAAAAAGCCTTCTATCAGATGACGAAAAGTGTATGAAGGCCAGGGCAACATTAACACATCCGCGTGACCGCGTCGCTGCTGAAGTTGCATGGTTACCGGGCATGAAATCAGATAATGCAGATGAAATGTTGATGTTGTTAGAGACATCAGCAGGCAATGACATTTCTCATATTGAGTTTTTGTCAAATGATCAAAATGATTCGCTTGCTGCTGCACTATCACGTTTGCCTTGCACCGACACATATAATGTAGCTGATGAAGTATTGGATATTTTGAAACTACCTCACGAAGACTCTAAACATGAAAACATAACTCAACATAAGAGGCATTCATATAAGGCAGATAATCTAATGCAAATTCGTCAGTACCTTGGCATGGATAAGATGAATGCCATTGCTAGATCAAATATACTTGCTGCACGATTGTTGCGTTTACCTAACCACACGGCTAACTATGTTGCTAACTGGATTCTTGCAATTGCACAATCATTTAATGCTATTAATCCTGAAGAATTGTGTGCAATAATCAATGCTGCACGTAGAGAAGCAGATTTTCCTGAAATAACCGACATTTCAGTTGTTGCAACAGAAATTCAGAATCGCAGACATTATTATCAACAGGTTATTAAATCAGTTCTGACCAGAATGCAATCAGCGACAGAACGCCGGGATGCAATTATGCAGTTAGTAGATTATTCTTCAATTACGCATAGAGAGAAACGCAAACCTATTTTGATAGATGACACTATTGATGCTTATACGGTTAAGACTACCCCAATTCTTGAAAATGAAGAAAAAACTATAGAAAAATATGATCAGGAACTTCGTTATGCGGCAGATACATTAGTTTCTGATGCTACTTTAAACTCACTTGTAGATAAACTCATTCAAGCTGTTAAGAACTGGCAGAAGATGGCAAAACCAATCCTGCTCCAGAAAAAGACATTGGGTTTTAAGGATACTGAGAGTTACCGTGTTGCTATGGATGTTCGGAGATTGGCAGTTTATCTATATGTTGAACATGAGAAACTTGATATTTCTCAGCAAATTCTAATTGTACTAAAAGAAGTATTTGCTGATATTCCTACTATTGTTGACACCATTTCACCTGACCTTGAGACATTGAATAAAATTGCTGGACGACGTAATCAGAAGAACTAACCTATGTTCTGTAATTAACCCGATATCTTTTGGAGAAGATTTGGACTTATTAGAAAACCCTTTTCACATTCTGGGTGCCACCCAACATGATGATCAACAAAGAATAATGGAACTGGCGGAAGAAAAAAGCTTGTTGTCCGATCCAGAGGAAATTACGGCTGCGCGTGGCGTACTGATTAACCCCCGTAACCGTATTTCAGCTGAAATAGCAGGGTTGCCAGGGGTTAAACCTGAACAAATAGAATCTGTATTGAAACATTTGGATTCTCCGCATCAGAACCTACTCAACATAATAGGACTGTCCCCTCTTGCAAGTGCAAATTTCTTTACTTCAGCATTCTCTCGTCTATCTGACATTGCATCTACAAACCTTGTGGAATGGATTTTAGCAATTGCTCACGTCTATGAAAGAATAGACGCAGTAGAAGTTCTGAGAACACTTAACGAAGAACGCAATATATCTGGTTTTCCTCAGATTACAGATCTGTCAGTTATAACTGCCGAAATTCAGAACCGAAGACATTACTATAGTCAAACACTTTCCTCCGCAATTAACAATCTATCCGTAACTGAACGTGCAAGATTGTTAACCTTAATACTTGAGACAGTAATAGGTAATAATAACAACCAGTGTCCAATATTGATTGATGACTTAATCCGGTCGTACGAAGTTGAAGTCGGTGATGATTTGGAGAAAAAACAGAAAATAATTGAAGCACAAGACGATAAGCTTCGTGTTATAGTAGACGCGAAAAGTCCAGATGCTACGCTGCAGCCGATTGTAAATCAACTCATTAGAACCCTAAAAGATTGGGATGCCATTGCACAACCGATTCAACTAAGCAAAATGAATAGAGGAGAACGACATGATGCCAGTTTTGAAGTTGCTTGGAAAATACAGAAATTGGCAGTAGATCTGTTTAATGACTACCTAAAATATAATATCGCTCTACAATTTCTCAATATGCTCCTTGAAGTGTTTGCAGAGGTGCCTGAGATTGTAGAACGAATCACAAAAGATAAAAAGGATTTAATTAAGCATGAGCATGAAGTGAAAGGCATTGAATTATTTGAAGAAATTAACACACAAGCAGAAAAACTTAAGGAAACTACAGATGCGAAAAGACCTGATACCACTTTAGCACTGATGGTCACTCAACTCATAGAAACTCTCAAATCATGGGATTCGTCAATGCAACCTTCTGAGGCAAATGAAATGGTCGCATATACTGTGAGAAGTGTGGCACTTCACCTTTGGAATGAACATCAAAAGCTTGATTTCGCCATAATGATTACAAATAACCTAATTGATGTATTTTCGTCTGTTCCAGAGATTGCTAAGTATCTTGCTGAAGATAAAGAAGTATTAGATGAACATGTTATTACTGCAAAAGGAATTAAGAAGTTTGAAGAGATTAACATGTTAGTTAAAGAAATAAAGGAAGCAACAGATACGAACAAAAACGACTATACTTTAACTCCAATGGTTAATCAACTTATACAAACTGTGAAGACATGGAAAACATCGGGACAGCCTATAGATGCAAACCACACTGTAGCATTGACTGTTAGGGGCATTGCCATTTATCTTTGGAATGAACATCAGAAACTTACTCTTTCTTTAAGTATTATAGAAATGCTGTGTGATGTATTTCAAGGAGTGCCTGAGATATTAAAGAAACTCCTTGAGGACAAAGCGGCATTGGAAGAACAAAAAAGGATGAAAGAATTGGAAGAACAGATGAAAAAATTGAAAGAACAGAAGAGACCAGATACCTCTATACCAGGATGGTTATGGAAATACATTATTATTGGAATTCTATTAATCATTGGGGCGATGTCCCAAAACTGTTAGTCATAAGGCATGTCAACTGAGATTTCAACCCATTCTTAACATTCTGATCCCAGATTATAAACATACAATATTTTATGACACAAACTAAAAGTTTGTGCTACATTTATGGCAACTTAGGAGGTATGATTATTCTTATGAAACAAGTGTATACAACACAACCGACAAGTGGAAAAGGCTCTTGGTGGGTCTGGATCATTTTGATATTCATTGGCATAGTAGTGTTTGCCCTGCTGCAAGAGGATTTTTCAGAAGATGAAGTAAAATACCACGTTCCCCAAAGAGAAATTTCAGAGGATGAAGCAATACACACCGATCCACAAGAAGAAATACCTTCCTTCAATGAATTACCGATGCCCTTACCTATGAATGGTGACGAAGAGACTTTCCACAATCAAGCGGAAGTTGCCCCATTGCAAATTAAGACACCGGTCAACAGTGTAGAACATCATCATTTTATTAAAATCGTGCCTGCTTTTGCAGAAAACACTGTAAAAACTATCTTTATACGATCAGGAAATACGATAAATACAAAAATGCCCCTCGGATCCTACAAAATAAAATATGCAACTGGTAAAACATGGTATGGAACGGAGCATTTATTTGGTCCTGAAACTATATATTCAAAAGCAAATAAAACCTTTACTTTTTCAGAGGAAGTAAATGGTTATTCAGGATATACTATTGAATTAATCCTACAACAATTTGGTAACTTAAGAACTCAAAGAATTCCAAAAGATGATTGGTAAACTATTTTCTTCATATCAGGAAAACCACTCCTTTCGGCAAACATATTAAACAACCTAAGTTACTACCTATAATACCTTTGCCACAGATGGACATTTTCTTGGATTGTGCATGTATTTGAAGTGTAGAAAACGGAGTCTATTTTAGGAAAATGATTTTTTGTGAGTGTGTCTTTAGTCCCGTAGGGATGATATGTTAATGTTATTACCATATTTTACACATAGCGTCCCTACGGGACTAAAGAAGGGTTGGATACGTTTTCTATAAACATTTCGTCCCTACGGGACTGAAGATATAGTATTCAACGTTTTTCTATAAACATTTCGTCCATAATGAAAATTTTGTTATTGATGTGGTAATACGCGGGCGGGGAAACCCCGCCCCTACGAAACCTTGTTCAAAAAAAGTGCTATACCCCTTGTCTGTAACTGATTTTTCACTTTTAAGAAGGGGATTGTCAAGCTAAAGATGGGTGTGTAAAGTTTTGTAGAAACACATAAAGAAAGAAGTAAGGTTTTTGTAAAAATATCAAGCCCCAGAGGGGCGAAAGGTGTATAGAAAACGTTGATATTACCAGAGTAAGCCCCAGAGGGGCGACAGGTATATCATGCTATGAGATTAAACACACACGTTCTATACACCTTTCGCCCCTCTGGGGCTTGGTCTTTTGTTATTGATCCGTTCTATACACCTTTCGCACCGCTGGTGCTTCTCTCTGGGAAATGCGGACATTTTTCTCATAAGTGTATAGTTTTTCTTATGTTTGAACAAGGTTGGCATTATTTCGTCAAGTCTTATGATGAATCCTACCCTAAGCGTTTGATTCACACCAATCACTCTTATCTTGATAATCATATAATCCTGAAAATCCTGGTTCAGACAAGTAACTAAAACTTTACTCACCCACTGTGCCATTGGACAATTACGTGTTCCTTTTGACATATCAGTACGGTATAAGGTATAATATGAGATATGCATCCAACGGAGTTTCAATTATGAACAAAGAATGCCTATCTCACCTATTAACAGAAGCAGAACGAAAACATTTTGAAGAACAGGGATATCTTTACGTGCCGAATGCGTTGACATCAGAGACGGTGGAGCACCTGATACATGCTGTTGATAAACTTCATAACGAGGCACTTTCTACTGGTAGAGCAACAGAAGGTAATCACTGGGGTTTTTCTAATTTCTTACACCAAAATGACGTATTCTTGAACCTTGTTGATCATCCGACTACACTGCCGAAAGTCTGGGGTATTCTGGGATGGAATATCTTCCTATACCATGCACACATGCACGTCAAGCCACCTGCTCCGTCTGATGCAGAGAGGGGTGATGGATGGTTGGAATGGCATCAGGATAGTGGACGCGTGAATATTGAGATGGAGACGCATCCACGTCCCCGTCTATCGTTGAAGGTTGCGTATTTCCTGACAGATGTTTCAGAACCGGGTCGTGGAAATTTTTACATTCGTCCTGGTAGCCACCTATCGGATGTACCACTACCTGAATCGGAAATCAGTCGTGACCCGCGTGAAAAGATTGCTGATGATGTTCCTGATGATGCAATGCCGGTCTGTGTGGAACCTGGTACTGCAGTTCTGTTTGATAGACGACTTTGGCACTCGCGCAGTCCGAACACTTCACAGATTACGCGTAAAGCACTCTTTTATGGATATGGATATAGATGGATTCGTCCTAAAGATGATATGACGGTCGAACATCTCTATGAACGTTGCGATCCGATTCGTCAACAGTTACTTGGGGCAGCCGTGAAGAATAACGGTCGGTATGTTCCAACTGATGAGGATGTGCCGCTGCGGGGATGGTTGATTGAACAGTTTGGTGAAAACGCAGTGTATTCACAAGGTCCACTCGGTGCCTGATTACGGTTTATGGGATAAGACATACCTTTCCAAAGTTTTTACGCGATTCCAACAATTCGTGTGCCTCGGATGCCTGTGCTAAAGGTAGTGTTCTATCTATAATGGGAACTAACTTCCCTTGTTCAGCCAGACGCACTAACGTCCTGAGTTCTGCAGTTGTGCCTAATGCCGATCCCATAAGTGTGAGCTGCTTTTGATACATCTTCCGGATGTTGATTTCACCAATATTTCCCGTTGTTACGCCGCAAGAGACAAGCCTGCCGTTTTTCGCAAGACTTCTGATACTCTTTTCCCAAGTGGCAGCACCAACATGCTCTAAGACAACATCAACACCACGTCCGTTTGTTTCCTCAAGTATCGCATCTGAAAAGTCTACATCGGCATAGTTTATCGTAATATCAGCACCGTGCTCTTTTGCTCGTGCAAGTTTTTCGTTGGTGCTTGCTGTTGCGAAGATTCGCGCGCTGAGAAGCTTGGCAATCTGTAATCCTGCGCTGCCGACACTTCCGCCTGCACCGAGAATCAGTATATCTTCACCGGCGCGGAGTTGCGCGCGTGTGATGAGCATGTGCCATGCAGTGAGATATGCAATAGGGAGGGTAGATGCTTCTGGATAGGAGAGTGTATCTGCAATGGGAATTGCATTTTTGATGGGTGCTTTTACGAATTCTGCATACCCGCCGTCAGTCTGGAATCCGAGTAGCTGCTGTGTATCACATAGGTTTTCATAGCCATTTATACAGTCGCTACAGACGCCACACGGAATGCATGGTGCAAGAAGTACGCGTTGTCCACTAGTGAGATGCGGATGTGTTCCAGATATGTCAGCAATCTCACCAGTAATGTCGGAGCCTAAGATGTGGGGTTTTCCTGTTTCTTCAAGTTTCTTTTTTATTTCGGGTCGGTTGCGTCGTGCGTGGATGTCAAGGTAGTTTACGGCACAGGATTTGACTTTGACGAGGATTTCATCGGTGCCAAGGGAAGGTGTAGGGACTTCTTGATACTGTAGTACGTCAATTTCGCCTTGTTCGGTGAACGCAATTGCTTTCATTTCACTTCACTTTTTGTTTTTCCATCAGAGTAGGTACGCCAAATTGAATCTGCAAGTCGACTTCCCGCGCCTACTAACCGTGCTAAAACACCAATCTGTTCTTTATAGAATATACTGTCAGTTTGTTTAGGATAGTTTATCAAGTGATCTATTTCGCCCCAGACCTCTTCAAAAAGGGTTCTCACCTGAATTTCGCAAGAAATTGGTGAATTCTCTCTCGGTTTAATGACGTAGTGAATGCTGGTGTATAAACTCTCTTTTACCTCAACGTTCAAATTATGTGAAGTAAAGAAATCTTGAGATTCTGGGTCCCAAGTATACGCTTTTGGATGTTCATAAAGAACCCAATCTTGACTATTCAACTTTTGGTTGATCACAGCGTGAATTTTAGTGAATTGTGTTTGACAAAGATGTAGGACGCGAACGCCTGCTATGTCAGTTATCCGATCAAAAATATTTTCTGGTGTAATTGGATCTTCGGTTGACGATTTACGGTGTATTTTTTCTCTGAGGTGTTCTAAATCCTTCATCCGACTTTTCACAGAATGAACAACTTGTGGTGATTGGATTAATTGCGGATGTGTCTCAAAGAAGCGAACCGTATTCTCACGGAAAAGGTTTATTTCATGGAGTTCACTTTGAATACGATTGATAATAGCTTCCATATTTGCTTCATCAACCATCAATTTACCTCCAGTTGTTCCAGACGCGTCAAGAGGTCTTTTGCAAGTATATGGAAACTTATTTGGGTGCTTTTAAAACGTTGACTATTACCTAAAATAGTACCCTTATCTTCTGTTTCTAAGTTTTCACAACTCGGAACTTCCCACATAGGTGTTCTGTATTTTTGAGCAAAGTTCGGAAGTTTAGAAAAGATGTGCCTCACAGACATTTCGCCGATAGGTGTATCTAACTGCTCTTCGCTTAAATGCTTCCTATGGTCTTCATCAATGTAATTTCGAATTGTAGCGGGAATCAGTTTAGCGTAGTTATTATATGCCTCGGACAAATCCCATTCGCTCCTTCCACTGAATTTCTTAACGTTGAAAATCGTGAACCCTAAAAAACTGACAAAATTCGTAGGGAAATAGCTTAACTTTACATCGGAAAGCAACTTAAAAAACGTATCAAAATCACGTTTCCAGTCTTTAAGGGATTTACCAATATTCTGTATACCAAAAAGAGAAAACATATCTGGCATACAAGGAATGAGAAATCCATCTACAGTGGAGATGATGGCTTTATTAAGCATCCCAAGACTTGGTGATGTATCAATTACAACATAATCGTAGGAATAATTTTCTGCATACACTTCGCAAAAACTTCGGATTTGTGTTACTGTTCGAATCGCTAATAGGTCTCCCCCATAAACATCGTTCCATCGACTTGCGATTTTGTCTTCATAAGTATGTATAGAAAGTCTACCTGGTATCATTCCCAAGTTTTCGTGTAGATCAAGGGGTTTGGCAAGCGTTTTTGGTATATCTGTCCCATCCTCAGTAGGTTTTAAGAGGAAATGTATGGAACGTACATCCTGAGCAATATTCTCAAACTCAATTGGGTTTTTTTCATCGCGTGCTTGAACAAAGTCATCAATAAATGTATCCTCAACCTGCCAGATGTTGTGTAATTGTTCTGGATCTAAACCAAATAGTGTTAGATTTGATTGTGGGTCTAAATCGATAAGAAGCGTCTTATAGCCTAACTCAGCCAGCGCATATCCAAGATGATAGGTTAAGGTCGTTTTACCGACACCTCCTTTATTGTTAAATACAGCAATTGATTTCATATCTGTTTTCCCCTTTCCAATGTGTTAGGTATTTCCCAGGAACGTCATGATACAATGAAGCAAGCAGAACCAGAATGTATACTCCAATAATACTATAACATTATTCTTATGATAAAGACAATTTTTTTCTATGAAAAGCGGGATACAAAGCAAGCGTATTTAACCGTATGCACCATGACTCAGAAAACCTAACAACCTACGGAGTCGTGGACTGGCATCACGGTAGACAGATTCTGGCATGTTGTAATTCATGAACGGATAGAATTTATGTCCTACGAGTCGTCGGGCATAAGTTATCTGCGTAATGTATCGTGTGCGTTGGCTCTGATTCGGACCACCGCGATGCCATACCTGATTGTTAAACATGATGACACTCCCTGCTTTGCCGAGATTGTATTGGACCTTGTCTTCCCACTCTGTTCCTTCAATTGGGTTTGGTGGGGATGCACCGTATAAGTGTGATCCAGGTATCACTTCAGTACCGCCGTGCTCAATCTCGGTGACGTCCGTTAGGTAGTAGTTTGCAGTAAATAGAATTACAGGAAGTTTTACGTTTTTTGGTGGTTTTCCATCGGTAACGATATAGTGTGGTGAGTCGTCTTGGTGCCACGATGTGATGCCACCACCAGGTCGGGTTTGAAATGAGTTGTTGTGTATGATGTGGCATTCACCCGGAATGAGTGCTTCGGCAAAGGAGACGATGGGTTCTATGTCAAACAACCGCAGGTTGGCGTTGCTGTGTTCAAACATGCGATGACTCAGATGCATCGTTGATTCGTAGTTGCCACTGTTTAATCCGTTCGGATTGTTTTCAAGTGCCCATTCCAGATCGTTCCGTAGTTCTGTGCAGTGAGCAGGGGTCAACACATTTTCAAGGAATAGACATCCATCTCTGTGGAAGGTTTCTACCCAGTCTTGGATCTGTTCTGGCGCGATGGTCTGTTCTGATAAATACGTTATTTCTTCCATATTCCAACCTATCAAATTAGGTGCTTAATCATCTCGTATGGCTTTGCCCAACTCACGAGCTTTGTCTAAGATGAATCCCCACAAAGTCTTTCGCAGTAAGAAAGCAAGCGTTAGGAATGAAGAGAGGGTAGCGGACAGGATATCTATCCGCTATAAAACACTAAAACGACTAACCCATCGCAGCATGGACGATTATTCCGAGCGAGACTATGACACCCGCGACAGCAATACCTGCGGCTACGTTGTTTTCTTCCGCGATTTGCCTATTGAGATCATAAGGTGTTGCGAGATCAAATACCTTATATCCGATCATCAGTATGATTAATCCGACGATGCTGAAGATTGCCACTAAAATAATATCTGTAGCAATTACCTTCCAAGGGAATAGTGCCGGATCGTCTGCACCATCTTCTGCATCTTGTGCTATTGCTTGTGTAGCAACTATAGCAAAGGCAATGATGGATATCATAACTAAAGCAAATGTGAGTGATACGATTCTTTTAGCTTTCATGGTTCCTCCTAAGGGTAAGGTGTCCCTTTGATGAGAGTTTACTATAGTGAATTTCAGAATTCATGAAACGTTTCACAACGGGCGAGGGAACCTCGCCCCTACGCGAGGTAGTCTCCGCAAACGCTGAAATTTCTCTTTTATTTTCAACTTTACCAAAGTGTATAGGTATGGATCAATATCTATACTTGTCTATTGTAATTTAACACTTTACGAAAATTCATAAAATAAATCAACACTATTTTTTGAGTTGAAACTGCATATCAGTTGTGGTATGTATCTGTTTAATCAGGATTGCATCTTTTTCAGGGATATATTGCCATCCAGATGTGACCTCTTCTAAAGCGTCGACGTGTGGAATCTCAAATTCTGGAGTATCGGTCTCATCCCCCTTGGTTCCGCGTGCGGTGATAACAGATGGTGGTTTGCCATAACCTACAATCAACGTATGGCTTGTTTCATTTTCAGCATAGTTCAGAGACCAATTGACTGTTCCGTTCCGCGAAGTTGAGATGGCATCAGGTATTGCACCAGAACTCAGATGGATAGAACCTGCAATTACGGTCTTAACATCCGGATCGAGACCACGAAGTGAGTAGACATTAACCATAATATCTTCAGGATTAAGATGGGGACCTTTACCTTCAGTACAGAACCCGTAGAATCCGTCGGGATACGTGCCTTTTAGCTCACCATCTGTCCACTGCTGATACATTGCACTGGTGGTAGTTCCTTCAGCGATTTTCTGCCATTTATCGTCTTTTGCGTATTGGTTTAGCCGTTGTAGATAGTATGCATAGACTAAACCGTTCCATTGAACTGGGACTCCGAACCATGGGTGTGTGTAAAATGTTGTTCCAAAAACAGGTATTGAAGCGTAGAGCATTCCCGGTCGATCCGGTAGATGCCAATGATAGAGGAAAGGGAGTCCTGCATTCGCCCAGTATTCTGCGCGTCTCAGATACGATTTATTACCAGTTATCTGATGTGCTTCCACATAAGCACCCACTGCGTGTGCAGCTGCGAGGAGATCGGGTTGATACAAGGGACATTCCCACGCTTGTGCGCCGCGAGGAACAAAGAATCGGTCCATAAAAGAGAGTGCTTTTCTACCAGCATCAAGAGAGGCATTGTGTCGTGTGATGCGTGCATGTTTGAGCAGTTTAAGGGCGTTCGCTGCACATGTCCCGAGAACAGCATCACCGGTTTTTCCGAGACTTTGCGTTCTTTCAGAAGCGGGTTGAAAACTCCAACTACCGTCCTTCGCTTGCGATTCAAGTAGTGGCTGCACTTCGTCTTCATAACGTGTTAGTGCTGCATCTAAATGTCCATAGTAAAATGGAAACTCACCACCGAGGATATGACAGGAACCACGTCCAGCTAAACCACCGGCACCACTATCTGCAATCGTTTTTTGAGCTATTTCAGTCACACGGTGTTTTACATCTTCAGACTGCGTTACAAGGTAATCGTACCAGAGTAAAGTAGCGAAACTCGGTTCGTTTCGTGAATCCCAATCTACACAGTGTCTGGATTGCCTTTTTTCTGCATCCCAGACAGAGTGCATAAAACCGTGTCTTGAGAGTTCAATCTCCTCTACATCATCCCGTGGAGGTTCAGGTGGTTCAGGGATACCGTAGGCAGCAGTCCAATGCGATATTGATTCGAGAATTGAAGCGTTCCCATCTGCTATAATTTCACATTCAAGTGAGATTGGGCGTTCTGGTGTTATCTGATATGCGTTTTCAGCGACCTGTTCATTCTCATTAACCCAATTTGGCACGGTGGGGAGAAATAGTCCCATCAGATGGTTTCTTTGCTGATCATGCCAGTTGGGTGAAGCAAAAATCGCGGACAGATTCTGTTCATTTCCGTCCCAACTTTTCATAGGATCCCATGCGATACCAATTACAGACTTCTGCATCTCAACCGCCATCACAGGAATAGTGATTTTATAGGGATGTGGAACTAACCTATTGTTTATGGGTGGTGCTGCATCCCGTGTATTTGATGAAGGTTCGTCTTCCTGAAGGAATTCCAGTCCGGGGAATAGTGCTGCGGTTTTCTTTTCGCGAGTACTCTTGTGTCCAGCATATATTTCTGTTCCTTGGAATGCAAGAAGTTCCCGTTCAGCATCAACCTGCAAATTGTATGTCGCTTTGATTCGTTTTGCTTCCTCCGCAAGAACAAATTGTAGTTGCAATTTCCAGGTTACGCCGTCTATGTCTTTGTGTTCACCAGATAAGCGGATGATGGCTTCTCCAAGATTATTCCCAGACAGTTGAACGTTATCAGGAACAAATTGTAGGTTATGCCTTGTTCCATCTGAAATGTAAGTCGCCATTGCGATCATTTTAGATGTAGCAATCTGTTGATATGTACTTCCTTTTGCCACATAAATTGCATAAAACTCGTATCCCGTTTCTTGTCTTTCGGGTAGGTCCTTTTTTTGTCTTCTATTGACGGATTGGAATATGTCGCCACTATGGACAAAAACAACTCTGAGATACTTATTCCCGATGACCACATGTTCTCTATGCATATAAGTATATAATTCGGTTTCTACTTGTGCTTCAAGTTTCGGTACTGCTGGTAGAATTTTTATTATACCTTCTTTTTTCCCTTTACCTTGCACATGACGAGATTTGAGTGAGACGTTAAAATTGAGCGTGGTTGGTCGTGAAACACCGCGTGCGTACCAGACAAGGGTAGTCGTCTCGTCTGGGCCGAGTGTTTTCACGTTTTGTGATGATCTACCCCTCCTTAACTTAATATCGCTGATACTTAGTCGCGTCTTATCGTCCGCCAAAAGGGGGCCTGCTCCGATGTTTCTGATTGTGCATTGGACTTCAAACGCTTCTCCCGTACTGATGACTGCTGCTGTCGTTCCTACACTGACGATCTCTAATTTCGGTTGTGCTACATAGAGTGTTATTTCGATAGGTTCTACTTCTAATTCTTGTTGGATAATAGCCATTATTTCGTGTGCTGGTGTCAACTTATCAACATTGAATTCGATCAGAGCAGTGCGATCTTCAGGCAAAGTCGCAAATGCAATTCCACATTGGATTACTGAAGGGTGTTCCTGTTGTCCGTCAGGTCTTGTGAGTTTGATAAGTTTTGGGTGTCCCCACAATCCCCAGGCGTAGTTGCTATCACCCTCAACATTGCATTCAGTCATAAGGACGATCTGAACCTTCTGCCCAGCAAAACGTGTAATATCTACGTTATATGGTGTCCACTGACATTCTGTGGATACGGACTCAAAACACTTTTCACCTGCGATCTCAATAGCGAACTTGACACCGCCAGGGTGTCTTTGCGGATCATCAAATATAACACCATCTCTAAGACCAATATTGAAATATATGTGGAGATTCTCATTTTCTTCAGTCGAAGGTAAATCTAATTCATAGATGATACGCGACACACCGTTTAATGGTGGATGTTCAAGAATAGCAGGTTTTGTGACACCGCCAGATGAATCTGCCATGTTGACCGAAATGTGTTCCGAACCCGTGCATTCACTCTTCTCAAACGTAGCCACAAAATCATACAGTTCTACACTTTCGCCGAGAGAAAACTGTATTTCTTGTTCAGTTGGTTCTGTTATTTCTTCAATTTCCTCAGTTGTTTCATCCGTTTCGGTTGTATCTTCTATTACGGTTACTACTTCAATATCTGGTATTGGAGCAACCTCAGTTATTGTTATTTCTTCTGTCGTGCCCTGCGTAGCAGTTGTCTGTTCAGCATCGGTTGTCTGGTCAACTACATAAGAATTTTCATCCGTAGTCTGAGGAGTTTCTCCTGTTTCTTCAAAAGGTTCCGATGTTTCGTCGACCTCGACTGTTTCATTAGCATGTTCTTCCTTATCTGGTTTTGGTGGTTCATCAGACTGAGAGTCAGATTCGGCAACATCTTGGGATGTTTCTTCAGGTACTGTTTCTGATTCATCCGTCATTTGCGTGTCATCAGATGAATCGGCATCTATATTCTCTTCGTCATGTTCTGTGTTATCTGGTTCTTGTGTTTCATGTGAATGTTCAGACTCTGGTTGATCCTGATCATCTACCTCCTCACTATTCTGTGTATCTTCTTCTATTTTTTCGGTAAGTGAATGTTGGAAAAACGTCTGCATCTTAAATCTCCTCTGGTCAATTTTAATGTAACACAGCGACATCTATTGCTTTTCCTGCCACTGTTTTTTCTTTTCTTTCATTTCATCATTGAGAACAAGGTCTCGGGATGGTGTTTGGTTTGCTTTGTCAAAAATCCAATTGCCATCTTCATCTTTTAGGACAGGTTTGCGTTGTTCAACGGGTAGTATACCGAACGGTTTATGTGGTTCTATCTGATACCAGTATGCAACTGAGGATGTCTCGTTGCTGAGATGGTTGCCGTGTCCGTGTTCAATTGTAACACGGATTTCCTTTTCAAAACGTATTGGGTTTTCAAGGTGATATACATAGGATGTCTGGTAACCGTTCGTATTGCTTTCATGTATAGATGAACCGTTATGTGCAAATGCATTAGGTTGCATACCCCATGCCTGATTGAGATAGTCCTCTGAGCCGGTGCCGTGTAAATCTGGTGGCCATTTATAGCCATCAATCCATATCATATCATCACCTTCACCCCACCATGTTCCTTGAAAGTTGCTGACAGATAGATTGCATCCGATATAATGTCCTTTTCCTTCTGCATCTAAAATTAGATAGTTGTTTTCCCATGCAAGCCGTTCAGCATTAACGATATTTGCTTCTGGTGTATTGACTGTGATTTCGTGTCCCCATCCATCACAGGGATTCTCACGATGGAATTGTGCATGGAGATAAGCGATGTCCTCATCATGCGTTGTTGGGTAGAGTTCGTAATCTACATAGAAGTATTGCATGTGTGGTGAATCTCCCTCGTTTAGGAGTTCAATTCGCGCTGATCGGTTAAACGGCATCTGTAGGTAGCAGTTGAGTGCGCATCCAGTATTGAAGTGGTTATTGCTGTGTGTAGAAGCTGAGAAGGGAATGGAATCGTAGGAGTTAACGATTTCGTTTCCGAGACCGAAAAAATCTCCCAATGGACATAGTACACTCGGATGCTCTTCATCATCCCAAAACATCTGAATTAGCACGTTCCGATATCCGTTTGGTTGTGTCATCCAGATATGATTGATACATCCGGGACCTTTTATATCTGCGAGGACACGTGTTTCTCCGGGTGCGATATCCCATGCATCGTAGTTACGTCCTGTGGTATCCCAGGAGGATGCGCGCAGAGTTTTCGCTTCTTTCACACGCGTTAACGATGATAGTAATCCATTAGTGTAGTTCATTCAACCTATCCTTTTTTATAATTCCAATTTACAAATAATTTGAGCCAATTGAAGTATTATGCAACTATCACTGGACCAACGGACTTGAGTACCCATTTTGCGTTTTTTCTCTCCCAAGTGTAAGTAGCCCAAGAAGCACTGAGATTGCCCTCTTCGTATCCCCCACGTATTTCAACGCTATTGCTACCAACTTTTTTATAGCTATCAATTCGGAACAGAAGACCTTTTCCCATTACGAATTCCGATCCCTTCCTCACAGGTGGAGAGTGTTTCTTAAACCGTCCAAGAAATTTCGGAGAAGGGTCTTTATTCTCAATCTGCAAGAAATATGCATCGGCATTCTTTTGCGCGCCAGAGTGATTATTCTCAAATTTATAGCGGAAAAACGCTTCAAATAGGTCAAGTGTATCGGCTTGGTATAGTAGTTCACCTTCCAATTTAGCACAGGAAGAAAATAAAACGATTGCCAAAATGTAGACAGTCAAGGCACACATTCTGTGTATTCCGCTATATAACGACATAAGCATGGACCTCCTATTATATCCAAAACCACTGTTAACGAAAAGTGGGTTTGATCAATAATTCAATAGATTTTTTCTAAAGTGAACTCTCTTGTAATAATGAAGTCATTATTACAAGACAAAGGAATTCTACAATGCGTATTTTAACATTATCTCCTTTTTGCAAACCCCATGATACCATCTCATGCTCTTTGGGATACCATACTTGAAAGAATGCCGAGAATTTTAGTGAAATTACTATGCCATCTCTTATGCTTCCAGGACAACCTTCATCTTCTCCAACCCAATCCGAGCAACTTCCGCGGGGTCTTCCTCCCAATAACTTGGATTGAAGAGTTCTAACGAGATTACACCTGTATAGTCTGCGTCCTGCAAAATAGAGATCATTCTCTTTAGATCCAAAATACCATCCCCTGGATAGACTCTATCGGCATCGGTTTGTTCTTCACGTGAAGGTTCGGCGGGTGCATCGTTAAAGTGGAACACTGCGATTTTATCGCCGGGAATGCCTTCCATATCCTCAATCTCTCCGCCACCCCGATAGATATGGAATGGGTCAAGGACAATCGTGCTGTCTGGATGATCAGCAACTTCTATGACTTTCCACGCATGTTTCACCTGATTTACACCATCAACGAAACCGAGGAATTCCATTGCAGGTTTCACACCGAATTCACGACCGAGTTCAAGCAGTTTACGATAGTTCTCACCACCCAATTGTAGGTCAGCTACTTCGCGCGGTGGACTTGAGATGATATAGGTCGCACCGACAGCGGCAGCTTGTGCCATCCGTTTTTTGGCATCCTCCAATGCATTTTCAAGTTCAACACCAGTGGCATTGAGCCATCCATGCAAGGCGATAACGGTGGGAACCGAAAGTCCATGATCGTCCAGTGCTTTCTTTACATCAGTGAGTGAACCCCCCTGTTCTTCGTAATCTGTCAGATCGTTATTCCACAACTCTATAGCTGAATAACCTATTTCTCCAGCAATCCGAATTTTATCCATCAGATCAGCCGGACGGATTGTGCTTGTATTTAACCCTAACTGAAATTGTCCCATGCTATCTCCTTATTTTTTCATCAAGCTCCGAATAAATCTAACATCTACGCGGGCGAGATCAATCACACTATCAACAGGTTCTCCGCTGTATTCGCTATGAAAACTGACAGGACCTGAAAAATCCATTGACTTTAATGTGTTAAGAGTTGTCTCCCAATCAACAAATCCTTTCCCCATCCGGACGACTTTTCCGCCACGCATCCCAGGTGTACGTGCCAAGTCTTTGAAGGCGATGACAGCAAGGTGTGATCGGACAATATCAAGTGCCATGTTAATCGGTTCACCGACAATTGATAGGTGTCCAGTATCAGCAAATACACCGACATGTTGTGGGTCAAACCCTTTAACCAGATTCATCACCGCACAGGAGTTTAACCCCATAGAGGTTCCTGAATGGTTGTGAATACAGGTTCTCGGACCATATTTTTCAGAGAGTTTCGAAAATCCGTCGAGTTGGCTTCTGATGGCATCAACCTGCGACCAGTAACCGCCATTATCTGCGTGCCAATGCCAATAACCGAGTTTGATATTCTCTATTCCTGCTTCACCAGCAGCAGCAGCATAGACTCGTTCTGTTTCGTCTTTTGATGGGTCTAAAAAATCTCCCGGCGTAGTGACAAGTGGAATAGATAAACCAGATTCTGCAAACATTTTTGATGCTGCGGGTAGTTCTTTCTCTGCGTTTTCAGGGTTTACAGGATATCCGGGACGCACACAAAGGTCAGCACCTTCAACCTCAACTGCCTGTAATGCAGTGATAATTTCTGGTAGTGCTAACCCTTGTAGATGTTTTGTGAACATTATAAATTTCATGATAGATATTCTTTCTATTGTTAGTTATTCGTTTTCAGTTTTCAACTGGCTGTTGAGAACTATTCCTTACCAATCCACGACAGAACCATCATCAGGATGGTAGGATTCTGGGTTTCTCCAATCGTGGTCAATTTTATCTTCAAGCGCATCTTCGTCCAACTCGATTCCTAATCCTGGTGCTGTTGGTAGTTCAACAAAACCGTCTTTAAAAACGAATGGATTCTTGAGATAACCTTCACCGAGTGTTGTATGTTCTTGCATCACGAAATTTGGTATGGATGCATCTAACTGGATGCAGGCTGCTAAGGAGATAGGTCCAAGTGGATTGTGGGGTGCGATGCCGCCATAGTATGCTTCTGCCATACCTGCGATGATACGGACTTCGTTTATACCCCCCGCATGACACAGGTCTGGTTGTAAGATTGATGCAGCTTGTTTTTCCAAGATTTCACGGAAACCCCATTTTGTGAAGATTCGTTCTCCTGTTGCAATGGGTAGATGTGTGCTCCGTGCAATTTCTGCAAGTACGTCCACATTTTGACACTGTATCGGTTCCTCAACAAACATCGGTTGATACGGTTCTAACGCCTTAATCAAGACCTTTGCTGTCTGTGGACTTACTGCCCCGTGGAAGTCAATAGCCAAGTCTACCTCAGTACCCGCTGCTTCACGTAGTGCAGCAAAATGATTGACGGCTTTATCAATGAATGCTTTATTCTCGATTATTCGTGCGGGTCTCCCCCCAGCAACACCTGTTTTGAAAGCGGTGAATCCTTTGTCAATCCATTCTCTGATTCCATCAGGGTTGCCGCCACCTTTGTACAATCGGATACGGTCGCGTGTGGGTCCACCGAAGAGTCGATAAACAGGAACACCGAGTGATTTACCTGCTAAATCCCAAAGAGCTTGTTCAACGCCACTTAATGCGCTTGTGAGGATGGGTCCGCCTCTGTAAAATGCATGCCGATACATGGCTTGCCAATGATGGACGACGCGTGTAGGGTCTTGACCGATGAGGTATGGCGCGAGTTCGTCAACCGCTTGTGCGCATGTTTTTGCGCGCCCTTCTAAAATCGGTTCACCGAGGCCGACTAAACCTTCATCGGTATGTATTTTTAGAAAGAGCCAGCGTGGTTGCACAAGGAAGGTTTCTAACTTCGTTATTTTCATGGCTGCTTTACCTTTTTCATATTTGACAAGATGGTCACCTATAATACCATCATATACAGAATATGTCAATCTGTTTTCAGATGAGCACCATTGCTAAATTTTATCCATTCATGTATAATTGCGGTTAAGATAATATGAGAAATACGCATTAAAGTGGCACACAGAACGTCACTACGTCTTTTAAACACCTAACTAATTTTCAGTTACTTACCCACGCTTCCTCTTTAGTTAAACTCAGACCTTCGTCATATTCTCTAAAAAATTGTTAGAATTAATTCATTTTATGCAACCTTTGCAACTCATATCAGAGTCTTTATATTTTAAAGTAGCCAATTTTGGAGAAGATACATGGAAACCACTGACTATGATCTGATTAATCGCACGTTATCTGGTGATCAGAACGCTTTTACCGACCTTGTGCAGAGATACCAAAAACGTGTCCATGCACTTGCATGGCGTAAAATCGGAGATTTTCATATAGCTGAAGAAATTACGCAAGATACATTTCTCAGAGTTTACAAGCATCTTGCTACATTGAAAAATCCAAATCTATTTGCAGGATGGCTTTACGTGATAGTGAATCGTCTGTGTAAGACTTGGTTTGAAAAAAGAGGGGTAGAAATGCAGTCCTTAGAAGACTTGCCTGAAGTAGAACTTGAAAGACAACGGTATTCTGAATATATGGATCAGCAACTTGAAGAGAGAGCATTAGAGAGGCGAATTGATCTCGTCGACCGTCTCCTCCAAAAACTACCTGAGAGTGAACGGGTCGTCATAACGCTTCATTATCTCGCTGAGAGTTCAATTAAAGAAATTAGTGAATTTTTGGGTGTATCGTTGAACACGGTGAAAAGTCGTCTCTATCGTGCCCGACAGCGATTACAAAAGGAGGAACACATGATAAAAGAAACCTTAGGAAGTTATCAACCATCAACAAACTTAACAGAAAGCATAATCAAAACCATCAACGAAACTGGAGCACAAATTGACCCCACTATACCTTCCAGTAGCAAACCATTTATACCGTGGGGAATTGCCACTACAACTTTCGTTTTGGTGGTATTGATGCTCGGACTCGGTGCCCAACATTCTGCACGTTTTCAGCAACCCTACAGTCTTAACACGACCACAGAACTGACAGTTGACATTGTTGATGCAGCTGTAATGGCAGACCTGCCATCTGATCCTGATGTGAAAAATCAGATTGGTCATGCTGATGCACTTAATGAAAGCGAAGGTACAATTCAGGATCCTCATGCAGAGTCATCTTTTTCAGCAAGCGGTCGTGTAGTTGATGATAGCGGCAATCCAGTTAGCGATGTGAAGTTAGCGATAATCCCTGTTAATTATGGCAACCGAGGTTGGTGGCCAATACATGTAGATGACGACCAGGACTGGCCCGATAATCCATTAGCATTCCCTGCAGAGATAAATTCAAATGGAGATTTCACCCTCAATGTATTCAACAAAGGTCCATGCTCATTCGGAATACTACCCTATTATAGACCGAATGCTCAAGTATTGAAATTAAAGTTTGGTGATATTTCTTTTTTTTCAATTGATAATATGATCGGTAGTGGAATTGTGTTTGAACCAGAATCAATAGAAAAGATCGAAAACATAGAAGTGACACTCACACACTTTCTAAGAGTTCATGGGACAGTTTTACACATGGATGAAACACCCGTAACCAATGCACGCATAGACTTCAATGTAAATCAATTAAGTTTGGATGGAGTGGAAGGAAGTAATCTCGGTCTTGGAGAAAAGACAGATATTGAAGGGAAATTCGTGTGCTATGTTCCATCTCATGTCAAGGGAACTGCTTTTTACATAATGTCTGTGAATTATCTAGGACAGCGTGCAATGTTGAAACCAATTGTGGTTAAACCTGGATATAGAACGCACAACGCTGTCTTCACGTTCAGTGCTCCCATAAAACCAACTGTTCCAGAAAATGATCAGCACAATATCCAAGCAAGTGCATCAGTCTATGACGGTATTGACGCTCAAGACGTATGGGTAGTGAATCCATCAAATGGACATGCCTACAAAAAAATCCAGTGTAGCAGTCCTGAAGATGTTATTGTCCAAAGCACAGAGGAAGGTGCTTATCTGGTCAGCATTAATGATGCGGCAGAGCAGGAATGGATAAAGAGAGTTTTCCTACAAAACAGCATTCTGATTGGTCTCAACGATATTGAAGAAGAAGGTGTGTGGAAGTGGCACAATGGTGAATCTGTAGAATACACCAATTGGGCAGAGGATGAACCAAATGACACTGACAATGGTGATGAGGATTATGTTATTCTAACCTGGCAAGGATGGAAAGATATTGGTCCGGAAAGTATAGGATGGCGATGGGTACAAACTACACTACTTGAGAAGGAGAATTGGTCAGAAGAATAGTTTGATTTTATGGAATCTGTTTTATAGCACACTTTACAATTGCTTTTGAAGGAGAACACCGTATGATACGTTTATCTTTTAAAATCAGCGTTACTATGTTACTAATTCCAATTCTGATACATGTACCTGGATTTACTGCACATAGTATTGATCAGGATAACACTGGTACCGTTACTGGACGTTTTGTTGATAAAGATGGACATCCTGTTGCAATGTTACCAATATTTATCGCTCCACTGGAAATCACCAGTATTAGTTGGGCATCAAAGGTATATTTACCAAATGATTTCCTATTGCTGCGTCGTGCTCAGACTGATGAAAAAGGTCAGTTTTCTATATCTGGTATACCACGAGGCTCATTTTATTTCGGGACACTCCCCTACAACGTAGATGCGCGTTTACCCCACGACTATGAAAAAAAACTTGATGATTTTCTATCTTTGGATTATGCGATGCTCCACCCAGACTATATTGATGTCTTTATGTCTCATAATTTCGGTTTCGGTTACGATGATTTTGAGCCAGACGTGGATATCCTATCTCTTAACGTCAAAGGCATCACCTTCTATCCGGCTGGTGATGCCCGGGAAGTTGTTTTCGGGATTGAGCCAGGATCCAATATGAAAGATGTAGTGGTTACAGTACAACCACGTATGCGTGTTCAAGGACGCGTTGTCTTTAAAGATGGCACACCGCTTTCTAATGCACTGTTGAAGGTGCAGGCACAATTTAGTCTGGAAAGGGGTCGTAGAAGTTCATCTGGCACTCCTCGAACTGATAGTAATGGTCATTTTTTCTATTATCTGGATAAAGAAAGAGATACAAGAATCTACACGTTTTCAGTGAAATATCAAGGTCTTGAAGCAACTGCTAAACCAGTTAAACTTGAACCGGGAGACAGACTGGCAGGTTTGACGTTTACATTTGACAGTGAACCGATAGCACCAAAACCACTCCCTCCTAAGACAAAGGCAAAACCTGCAAAATCCAGTCCGAAAGAGACACAGGAAACACAACAACCTGAATCTAACGAGGCATGGATTGTGAATCCTGCAAACCGACATGCGTATAAGAGGATTCAATGTAAAACTCGTAACGATGCTATTGCACAAGCCATCAAAGAGAAAGCATATCTTGTTACGATTAACGATGCGAAAGAACAGGAGTGGTTAAGTGCAGTCTTTGGGTATGAATTCTATTGGATAGGACTCAGTAACGGTGAAAATGAGACAGGATGGCAATGGCATAACGGTGAAGCTATCACATATCAAAACTGGTTACCCAATGATTACTTTTCTGAAACATGGGATGCCAATGAAAGAAAACACGTTGTTGCAACTTTTGCTGATGGAAAATGGTATGCTGTTAGTCCTAAAAGTGTTATTGTGAAAATGACAGAGTTTGCAATTATTGAAAAAACAGACATTATGATAAAAACATCACTCGGAAAGAAATGATTGTTCATCAGTATGTCATCAATTCCACCTACCATCTACTACTTTCTATTGCCTATTCTTACCTCATAGTGAAGTGCCATCGATTTTTTAGACCAGAATTCAGTGATAGTTAAGATAAGTTTTTTCCTCAAATTCAACAAGCGTTAGATAACCCAATGCCGAGTGAGGTCGTTTCAGGTTATATACTTGTTCAATAAAATGTCCAATGCAAGTTTAGCGTTTTCAATATCGTCATAGTCATTCAGGTAGATTTCTTCCTCCTTGAGAGTTCGGATAAACCGTTCCGCATAACCATTTTCCCAAGGACGCCCTCTATGAGCTAACGAAATCTCAACTCCATGGTCAGTGAGAGTAGAAATATAGGCGTTTGAAAGATACTGAACTCCCCGATCACTATGATGGATCTCTGGAACGTTTTCCCGTAGTGCTCGCTGCAAGGGTGTCAATGTTAGAGGTTGTGTCAAATGTCGGCTCAGTTGCCACCCTCTTATTATTCGAGTAAACACATCAAGGAGAAATGAAACATAGATAAAGTTCCCTTTGAGCTGAATATAGGTAACATCCGCTACCCAGACATGATTACGCCGACAGATGTCAAGGTTATCAAGTCGGTTGACCCACTGAGACTTGCCATCAACGGATTTTGTGGTTTGACAGGAGCGTTTGACAGAGACCAATAGATTAGCTGATTTCATCAAGCGTGCGACGCGTCGGTATCCGATGGTGTATCCCATACGCAAGAGTTCCTCTGTGATACGCCTATAACCATATCTTGGATAACGAGCCGCTAACATTTCTATCTCCTGTTGGAGTAGTACTTCACAAGGATCCTTTTTGGGTTCATAATAGAGACTACTTCTATTGAAACCGAGAACATCGCAGATCTGTCGTACTGAGTAATCGGTTCGCAAAGTTTCTACAATGCTTCGTTTTTCAGTAAGGGTCAACTCAGCAAGGTTGAGACTTTTTTTTGGATATCAAGTTCCAAGGTCAACCGACCAACAAGTTGTTCAAGTTGAGTGATCCGCTGTTGAGACGCATTTGTTTTTTTATCAACAGGTTCAAAGAAGGTTGACGCATTTTCAAGAAGCTGGCGTTTCCATGTTGAGAGTTGAGCATCGCTGATGTTATGCTTGCGACAGAGTTCCGCTTGTGAACTTTGACCACACAGTGCCTCAATGACAACTTCAGCTTTAAACTCTGGGGTGAATCTTCTTCGTTTTGCCATCAATTTTCTCCTTTTAATTTGATTGTAATTATATCACAATTTTATCTTAGGTAGTGGTCTAAATTATCGATGGCAGTACAAATGTTATTTAGCAAATCACTGCACATCTAAGTTCAATCGGGGCTATTCACTATACGCAACCTGAACTAAGTTCAGGATAATTGGCGAAGGTATTACAACAGTGGCAAGGCATTCTTTTATTTCGACTTGCCGCTGTTGAATTTCTCCCAACGCTTCAAAGATTTTATTTATTGACTGTTCGTTCATACATTTCATCACCCTTATAGTGTTAAGACAGGTTATTCATCATTATCTTCAGGCGGATCTATCTGATTGTCATTAAACCAATCTTCAATACTTGTGCTAGATACGTCCCCTCCGCCTGATCCCTGAAGTATTCCGTCCATATTAAAATAGTAATATGAATAATAGTAGTTAAGAATGGGGCTATAACCGTTTGGGTTTGGGTCGTAGAGCTGATAATAATAGTAATATTCGGAATAGGTAATATGATAAAGATCTCCTGAGTAGGAGGAGTAAGATTCGTACCCAAGATACCCATCATAAATTCCGTTCCCATGTATATCGAATGTGTAAATTAATGTGTTTGTATTACTGCCAGATACTGCAGGCTCAGGCCTTTTGTGCAATTCCCAAAAATCGGCTTCATCCATAGCATCCCCGCGGTCTACAGCTATAGTCCGGGTACTCTTTAATGTTGTAATAGGGTCGATAGTTATCTCAAATAGTCTGCTACCAGTATATACTGAGTAAGACTCTCCATTATACCTGTTGTCATACGGAAGATTCGGATATGTAATCTTATTATGATAAACCTCCAACACATGCCATTTAGTATCCCCTGGTTCTATTTCAAAATCTTGCCTAACAACAGATGTACTTTCAGATGCTCTGGACCTTCCATAGAAATCATACCCCGAATATTCATCTATAATTTTTAGTTTGCTGTTGTCCAAGTCATCCAAGTCTGCATTTACAGTTCCGACAAAGAAAACAACTAATAATGCAACCAAAACCGATAAGAAAGTTTTCCTAATCATAATATTCTCCCTATAAAACATTTCGCAGTAAGTAGTTTTGGGTTTGTTCCTACTGCTTTATCTGAAAGTTTTTGATATATTAATCTAACATAAAATAAATTCAAGGTGAACTCAGAATAAGTAATTCTGCTTTTTTGGTTCAGTAAGAAGGTTAGCAGCCTCCTCATTTCTCGTATATATTATATCATTTCTTCTGTTTTTAATCAACGAAAAACTTTATAAACCTATAAGAATCTATATTTAACGAGTTGTGCTAAATAACTATATGTAATAATAACTATATGTAATAATAACTATATGTAATAATAACTATATGTAAATTATACAATTCTAATCTAATTTGTCAATATGGAAGGAACCGGGGATCAATGTCGTTCTAAAGATACTGTGTCTTTTGAAACGGTGGATGGAATGAATATTAGTATCCAGATACAAAAGCCGCATGATCTTTTGTGCAAAAACTCTACACAACCCATAAATCTAAAACATTTGACTTAATATTGGATACACAGTTATACTATAAATTTAGAATCTTCTTAGAAGAATTTCAAACATTCAGACTTAAAGGAGTTAAAATGAACATTTTAAAGTCATCTCAACAACTATCTAAAACAATCAGATTTTCAGTCGTTTTCACTGTAATAATTACCTTACCTGCACTAGCAGATTGGGTGAAGCTGCAAAATCGGGATCCAGATTCTCGGTATTATATGTCTATTGCATTTGTAGATGGTAAAACAGGATGGGTCGCTGGTTCAGCACTTTTTGAAGATTCTGAAAACCCAGGCTTTATCGGATATACTAAGGATGGTGGAAAAACCTGGCAGAAATCGGATATTAAACTGAGTGGAGATCTCAGCAACATCTATTTCTTAGAGGCAAATCACGGCTGGGTAGTTGGACAAAAAGGCGTAATTGCCAATACAACCAATGGGAAAGATTGGGAAATACAAATAAGTAAGGTTGGCACTTGGCTGAAAAGTATTTATTTTGTTAATAAAAAATTAGGATTTGCAGCAGGAGCAAATGAAACGATCATCTCAACAAGAAATGGCGGACGAACATGGAAAGTCCTACAAGGTGGTCAACTCGGTGAGGGGGTCGGAGAAGATGATACATCTCTGTTTAATGCTGTCCATTTTATTAATGAAAAAACTGGATGGGTGGCAGGTATACGGCTTCTACCCACCAAGAAACGTCAGCACACATTGATCCAGAAAACGACAGATGGTGCAAGGACCTGGGTGACACAAGATACTGGAAAAGAAGATATTTTGGAAGACTTATTTTTTCTTGATGCATCAATAGGTTGGGCAGTAGGTGAAAATGGGGTAATTCTCCACACAACTAACGGTGGAAAAAGATGGCAAGAACAGAAGAGCGGTACCGATGAAACACTCCGCAGTGTCCGATTCTTAGATAAACATACTGGTTGGGCAGTAGGTGGAGATTTAGGTGTCGGTGTGATTCTTAGTACTAACAACGGCGGGAAAAAATGGGAAGTTGAAGAGAACGATAAAAAAATGGTTAAAGTATTTATACTTGATAAACAAAATGTGTGGTTAGCTAGTGAAGATGGCGCAATCTTCCAAACTCAATAAGCACTAATACCGTAAATTTGGTACTATACCCAATTTAGAAGTTGTGCTAAATAACTAATGTAAAATACCATTTCACAATTAAATGGCGTTTTGTTAGTTCTTATCATTAGTTAATACCTTCTTTAGTACCGTATGAAGATTAAGTAATTAAAAGGGTAAAAACCGATTTTTCCCAGGCCGGTGGATCAACGCCAAATGCGCGTTTGGCATTTGATGGGTGTGATAAGGATATCGCACCTACCGGCCCTGGAGAAATCAGGATTACCCAATTAAAATCTTAATCTTCAATAGGAAGATATGTGTCCAATACAAAGTTTAATATTTGGTACAGAATGTTTGAAATTGACGATCCTGTTCCACCTGATGTGGATGAAAGCATCCTTGTTAGCGAATATAGTAAAAGTTAGATTCTATAACCCATTTTTGTTTTATGGTATCCTATGGTTAGCATGGTATATTCATGCGATTTACGTAAACGCGTCTTAGATTTTATAGAAGGTAGTGGAAAAAAGTCTGAAGTTTCACGTCGTTTTTCCGTTGCACGCTCAACGCTTTATAGGTGTTTAAGGTCTGAAGGCCCAATGACCCCGCAAAAAACAACTCCTAAAAAAAATGAGAGTGATTGATGAGGAGGCACTCAGAAAACATGTTGCTGATTTTCCGGACCTGACACATAATGAGCGTGCCGCACATTTCGGTGTATCAACGTTTTGTATCAAATATGGTCTGCGAAAGCTTGACATCACGCGAAAAAAAGAAACCGGCTACAAGCAATGCTTTGATGAGAAACGAGCAACCTATGAAAAAAGAACTCAAACTCAAAGAAACCGAAGGTAATTCTGCTGTTTATGTAGATGAATGCAGTTTTCGCGCTGAGAGTTTTAGATCTTACACTTATGCTCCGAAAGGTGAAACTGTTCTTGGTCTCATCTCTAGTCAAAAACACCACACAACGAGTACGATAACTGCCCGAATAGATAGTGTGTTTACAGCACACAGTTTACTTGAATGAAGTTGCAACGGAGAACGTTTCAACACTTGGATTGAAAAAGAACTATGTCCTCATATCAATGCTCAGCACGTCGTGATAATGGACAATGCACGTTACCATAAAACTTAACAAACGAAAGAACCCATAGCAAAAACCGGATCAGAACTTTTGTATTTACCACCATATTCACCTGACTACGATCCAATCGAACACGATTTCGCTAATATCAAACGACTCCGTCAGTATAATTCGGATATTCCACTAAATGAAGCTCTAAAAATGTATCATTAATTCTATCTTTCACTATATGTAAAAATTAAACAAACAAATAATTAACTGTCACAAGTCGTATATTTAATTTATTTTAACATGAGTCCCATAATTGCAGAAGGTACGCGTCTTGTCTCTATCAACGATGAAAACGAACAGTTCTGGCTTGATGCAGTCTATAGAAACACACTCTTTTGGATAGGACTCAATGACGTTGAAAAAGAGAGATTATAGGCATGGGACAGTGGTGGACCGGTCACCTACACCAATTAGACGACCGAAGATATATTTCACGACAACTCACATGATTCAGAAAAGGATTATGTTGCGATCTCCTCTCACAACAGGGATGGCAGTCAACTGGTCCTAACAGGCGTCTCTGGCGAAGGACGTGGCAAGCGGTCATAGAAATAAATGGCTTGGTGTTTAAAACTCCGGAACCGGCAGAGGTCAAGGATGAGTGGACTATTTGTGTGTACGGAAAACAGTAAGTTCTAATTTATTACGGAAGCAGAACACCACAGTAAGCACAGGTGTGCACCTCTATATCACCATTAAACGTCTCTTGTTCAGGTAATAGATACGTTTCGTGATTTGTAACACAGTTTCCGTTTTCACACTGATGTGATGCTTCAGTTATGTCGCGTTGTGGTGGTTGTGTTAAGATGAGCTGTTCTAATCCCATAAGACTTGAGATGAGAGCCATCCGGATGGGAACTGCATTTGCGGATTGTTCAAAATATGCAGCGCGAGGGTCATCATCCAATTCATAAGCGAGTTCGTTTACACGAGGAAGTGGATGCATTATCATTGCATCAGGTTTAGCATTTTTCATCACTTCACCATCCAATAGATAACTCCCCCGAACTGTCGCCGCATCTACAGAGGGTGGCAATCTCTCCTCCTGCAATCTGTTTACGTAGATTACATCCAGATTTTCAATTACGTCATTGACGTTCTCCACCTCAAGCGGTTGATGTTTGTGGTATTTTGTTAATCGTGTGAGGAGCCACGTTGGCATCTGTAGACCTTTGGGTGCGATGTGAACAAGTTTACCCCCGAATCTTGCGACTGCTAAAGCGAAGGAATGTGCAGCGCGTCCGTATTGTAGGTCTCCACAGATTCCGACGGTTAAACCTTGAACTTGTGATTTTCTGCGAATGATAGTGTATAGGTCGGTGAGAGCTTGTGTGGGATGTGCGTGGCTTCCATCTCCGCCGTTGATGACAGGTATATTTGCATACCTTGCCATTACGCGAGCGGAACCTGCCAAGTTGTGTCGCACAACAATAATGTCTGCGTAGTTCGTTACCATTCTTGCAGTATCCGCGAGGGTTTCCCCTTTGGCAGCTGATGTAGAATCTGGATCAGCGAATCCTAATGTTCCACCATTGAGTCTTTCCATTGCGCTTTCAAAGGAGAGGCGAGTACGTGTACTCGGTTCATAGAAAAGGGTTGCTAAGAGTTTGCTCCGGCAGATTCCTGCCCAGGTTTCTAATTGCGTTTGCATCCCTGCTGCTAATCTGAAAATCTGTTCTATTTCAAAGTTTGAAAAATCGTCCAGTGTTACGAAGTGGCGCATTGTCTCCTCAATGAGTGTTTTTATTTTTCCAAGATGATGTATAAATGGGTCATTTTTATATAACGTCAGATTTTAGAATATAACAACAAGAGAGAGTCTTTGACATGGCAGGGGAGTGAACGGCACACGAATGATGATTAAAAAATCCATCGGGTAATTGACGGGCAATGAATTGCCCTACTACAAACGGACAGGCTCGTAGTAGGGCAATTCATTGCCCGTCAAAATACTACCAAATTTAGACCTTAATCTGCATGAGTATGCCTACTACTTTTAAGAAACGGCACACGGCGTGTGCCTACTACTTTTAAAGCAATAGAAAAGAAAAGTATGATATGATATACTCTATCCAATGGATTTAGCGAGTTTCTTATGAATACAATGAAGATAGGTGATACATGAGTTGGCAACTGGATACGATGGTCTCTGATGAACAGGTGAACTTCTATAAAGAAAATGGATATCTTACTTTCGGACGGATTTTTACCGAAGCAGAATTAAACGAGTTACGTGAATATGTAGATAAAATGATTGAGAACTTGCCAGAAGGTAAACGTCCTGAACAGATGGATGTTCCGCATTTTGAGCATCCATATCTTTTCAAATACTTGACGCACCCGCGCGTGTTAAATGTGATTGCGCGATTTATCGGTCCCGATATATTGCTTTGGTCAAGTCACTTTATCAGCAAACGTGAGAACGATGGTATGGAAGTACCGTGGCATCAGGACGGTGTCTATTGGGGTAAGATGTTAGAACCGATGCACGTAATTACGATGTGGCTTGCGGTTGATGAATCTAAGATAGAAAACGGCTGTATGCGCGTTATACCGGGGAGTCACACGCAACAGGACCGACGTTACGAACCCGTAAAAAGAGATAACAATCTATTCGGAAGTGAGGTCGTGGATGAGGATATAGATACTTCAAAAGCAGTTGATCTTGAATTGGAAGTTGGTGAATGTCATTTTCACGATGCCTGGACGATCCATAATTCCAGTCCGAATGTCTCGCAAAAACGTAGATGTGGGTATACGATGCGGTATATGCCAGCGAATGTACGGTTTCACGGTGCAAATTGGCGACGGACACACAATATTTATCTTGTGCAAGGTCAAGACAGAACAGATGGATATAATAGGTATGCCCCTGTACCGAACTCACAAATTGATAATAAGAATTCATAACTGTAGACATACATTAAGGAGAATCTATGCGTCCTTATTTTGATGTTCACTGCCATATCGGTATGACGGTTTCTCGTGCACCTGTCGTTGGACAGAGTGTTGGAAGGTGTTTAGCACGGATGGCTTCTGCAGGTGTTATCGGTGCGATTCCGTGTCCGACTGCAGGTAGTCCACAAGCGCGTGGCGTATTGGATACACGTTCACAGAATGAGATAATAACGAAGGCTTGTCAGAAATATCCTGAACGTTTCCCAATCGGACTTGGGATCGTAGAGGTGCGACATGAACAAGCAGGCGTTGATGAACTTGATAGGTCAATGTGTGATGATGGTTTAGTTGGATTTGTATGTCATCCGGGATTATCTGGACATTCGCTTGGTGGTGAACTCTATGCATTCCTGGAAGTGGTTGCCATGCATAGCGGTTTGTGTTTGCTGCATCAGGCAGGTTCTACGAGCAATATCGCTGCTTATGCCAGAAGGTTTCCTTCAATTACCTTCATTATCGGACATGTCTCAATGAATAAAGGTGGACATCTTGATGCTATCCAGCATTGTGCGAAGTATGATAATATCTGGTATGATGTTGCACAGAAACCGGAGGGTGCAGATGAAAGTTGGGACTTAGTCCATTTGGTTAACAATCTCAATAAGGATCGACTGATGTTCGGAAGTGACTTGCCTTATTACGATTTTCGTCTTGTGCAAGCGCAGATTGAAAATGCAGGCCTTGATGATGAGACGAAAGAGAAGATAGCTTATCAGAATGCTGTTCGGTTGGTTCAGCAGTTTAACGATTCATGGGAGCCGACATTATCTCCGATAGAACCGCCGCAGGTATATTCGGAACTGGAGATGTGGGATGCGAATGGAGCACGGCTTAAGTAAGACGGCATTTTGTATGAAGATAATAAATCCTACGAGTTATAGACGGGCAATGAATTGCCCTACTACAAACAAGCATCCAATTTATAGTGAAATATGTAATTATGTTTACACATCTTCTGTAGGAGGGAACTCCGATTCCCGACTGAACGCTTTGATAGTCGGGAATCGGAGTTCCCTCCTACAGAAAAGAATGTAAAATTAATTCTATGTTCTACTATAAGTCATAATCTTCATGTGACGATCTCAACAGCACGGATACGATGCCGAAGCACCAAGATACAGGATGCTGTAAGTGCTGTTAATAGGAGTATCGTCCAAGAAAGGTGTAAGTTGTAGCTGCGATCTAAACCGAACAACACTTCGCCAAGGAGTTCCAAGTTTGCCCAAACTGAAACTATTGCAACTGTACTTGATTGAAGAACCTGTTTGAGTATGAGTTGAATTATTGACAACCCGAACCATACTGCACAGAAACCGATTGTTGCGAAACGTAGGTTTTTTGTTAGTGATGAGAATGTCAACATGAGTAAACTTGTTACTGTCGTGACAACAAGTGAGTAGATGATGATTGAGAAGATTAGCCAAAAGTTCTCTATAAAGAATGAAATATCAGCTAACAACGCATGCTCAAGAAACAGTAGAAGACCCGGAATTAACGTCATTGAAGCAAGCAGGACTCCAATTGCAATAAATTTCCCAATGAGATAGTCTACCCAGGAGATGGGTTTGGATAGGTACAGTGAAAGTGCGTTGTGTTTGAGATCGTTTGAAATCAGACCTGCCCCACCGAAAACGACGACGAGAGCGAGCAAGAATACTGATGGAAAAGGGTGCGTACTAAATATGAATTTCTGGAAAAAACCTCCACCTATTTCGTCAAATGGGAATGGTGCATCTTCAAGATAATTGAACATATAAATCAATATTGCGTGAACTAAAATATAGATGACAGGGGGTACAGCGACAATGAGTCGGATAATTTTGCGTTGTGCAAGCAGTTTCAGTTCTGCCTTTGCGATTATCCACCACCGTTTATACTTTTCAGGTTGCAGTGTTCCGTCCCAGTGTCTGTAGTCTTGTGTGTGAATAGGCATTGTTAGTTCCTATAGATTGCTGTGCTTTCTAAAGTATCCGTGAAAGGTCCCTGTTTATTGGTTTTAATTTCAATTACGATTATGCCTAAATTTGTATCGCGTTCAGGGTCGTCTTCAATGAGTCTTCGTGGGATTTCTGCACTCAAGAGTCTATCAAGACTATTCGGTTCTTGTGACCATCGAACATCAATCAGTCTACCGTCATAAACTTTTTGATGTTGCTTACCATCGCGCAAGGAATAGAGTTTAGCATTCGTGATGAATTCTGCTTCTGAAATCGTGCTAACACCGACGCTTGGACTGAGTATGCTTTGATTCCAGATGAGTGGAATACCGTTTTTGTCTGTGAGATATATTATAATATCCAACCTATCTATACGTGGCTCGGAAAGAATCTGTATACCTTCAAAGTTTTGGATTTCACCCGTTCCACAACCTAAGAATACGAGTATACAGATACAACACAGAATGGAATTTCGCTGATAGGTTCTTTTTCTAAACACGTCAGGACTCCTTTCAATCTTGAGCAACTGAAACTGACATACCATCTTTTAGCAGATGTTGATTTTCAACAATTATCTGTGTTGACTGGGGGAGTTTCGTCTGTGTCTCGATTTCACTGCCATATACACCCCCTATGTTAACCTGTTTTAGACGTGCTACATTCTGCTCAACGACAAAGATATTCCCTTTTCCACTCTGGATCTGTAATACTGCGCGTTGCGGTAGTAAGGTCACGTTTTTGCGTTCACCCGTTTTGATAGAAATTGTTATGGAAGTACCGGGTTTTAGTGCATTGTTTTGCTCTGATATGGAAAGTGGATTGCCAGGATCACTGTTCTCCAGATTTTGCAGTGTTGCATGAACCGTGACAGCATTCTCTCCCTCTTTGACAGTAGGACTGATAAAGTCAATTGTTCCTATAATATTCCGTATTCCGGATGCGGTAGAAATGAGGACCATATTGCCAATCTGTATGCGTGTAATCTCACTGACTGGGACTGTCCAAACGGCTTTTAGCACATCAACTGCTATGATTGTAAATACGGGTTGTCCTTGTGAAGCAGCAGATTTGGCATAGTCTCCTGTTTCCAGATGCCGTTCAGCGACGATTCCATTGATGGGAGCAACAATAGCTGCTTGACTGACCTGTTCTCGTGCGAGTTTGAGTTGTTCTTCAGCTTCACTGACAGCAGATTTTGCGATTGCGATTTCTCGTTCCCATGCCTTTGCTTCTACCAGTTTCTGTGCGGTAATTAGGTTCGCTTTTGCTTGTGTAACTTTTGATTGCGCAGCGGCGATTTCTCGTTCCCATCCTTTATTTTCAACTATCTTCTTTGCTATTGCCAGTTCTGCTTTTGTTTTTTCAACTGTCAGTTGTGCTGAACCGTCTTCAAATTGTTTTGCTGCGGCGACAGCCTCTTCGTGTCGGCTTTGCACGAGTTTATATCGTGTTTCAGAAGATTCATAAGCACTGTCACTGATGAGTTCTTTTGTATGTAGTTCCTTATCACGTTCAAAATCTGAGGTAGCTTTTGTGAATTCAGCTTTTGCGCGTTCTAATCCTTGTGTTGCGCTTACCCTTGCGCGTTCCAGGTTTGCCTCTGCGGCTTTATATGCCACTTCTGCTTGTATGAGTTGGTTTCTGATACGCATTTCAGCGAGTGATTTTGTATCTTCAAGTTTCGCTTCAGCCTCAGCGACCGACTCCTTAGCGGTTTCAAGCTGCGTTTCAATGCGCGTCTGAGCGTTTGCTTCGGTTGTTGTCAGTTGTGATTTTGCAACACTTAGTGAGACTTCTGCTCTGATTGCAGCGATACCTGCTTCCTGTGCACTGCTTTGCGCGATTACATCACCCTTTGCTACCGTCTGTCCTGCTTCTACATTGAGACTAACGATTTTTGCGGAGATATTTGCGTATACTTTCGCTTCTACGCGTGGTTTTAGCACGCCGTTGTAAGTCTTTTCTGAGACGATTGTGACTCGTCTTGGTGTTTCCGTTTTCACAGATGTCAGTTGTTCTGTTTCTTGTGTAGCTATGTCGGTTGAAATTAGGAACAAGAACGATAGAACAATGATTATAAATCCAATAGAATTCGGTTTCAATACTCTTTCCTCCTATTTTATATAGTGGATTTCAAGATAAATGAAACACTCCACAACGGGCGAGGGGACCTCAAACGGGCGAGGAAACCTCGCCCCTACGGGGATGGTATCCGTTTACGTTGAAATGTCTCATTGATTATTATTAACTTTGCTATATCTATGATTTTAGTTTATCCTTGAAATCTTTGGTGAACTTCTTCAGTTTAGGATGAATTACGAATTGGCAGTATGGTTGTCCTGGATTTAGTTCAAAATAGTTTTGGTGATAGTCTTCAGCAGTATAAAAAACACCTATCTCTGTAATCTCAGTGACAATCTGGTCATTCCACGGCCCAGACATGTCCATCTCTTTCTTAGATTCTTCAGCAATTTCGCGTTGTGTCTCTGAATGATAGAAGATAGCAGAACGATACTGCGTGCCGACATCGTTCCCCTGTTTATTGAGTGTTGTTGGGTCGTGTGTGTGCCAGAATATTTCTAACAACTCTTTGAAAGAGATGACATTGGGATCGAATTCAATCTGAACTACTTCTGCATGTCCTGTCGTTCCCGTACACACATCACGATAATTTGGATTGATTGTGGTTCCGCCTGTATAGCCGGAGATGACTCTATGAACACCTTCTACCTGTTGAAAGACTGCTTCAACACACCAAAAACATCCTGCGCCGAATGTGGTCGTTTCTGTTTGCATTTTATTCTATTTCCAATCTAAAATCTGGGTTAAGTAATTCTTGTAGACAAGCATCCCAGTAAGCACCAGTGTACTGTTTTACCGTATCAGACTGGTTGTCTTGTTCAAGATAACTATCAATCCAATCGAGTAACCGTTGTCGCGGTTCTTGTCGGATCTGTTGACTGTTCTCATCTATGATAATGTTACGAAACTCTGATAGTGTGTCTGGTTCTAACTGTAGGTCTGGTTCATAGTATAACGCCAAATTTGCCATCAGGCTAAGTGTTAAGGTTTGAATTGGATCAATCGCAATACTAAATGGCGGATCAACAGAAAAGACTTGATCAAGTGGTAATGCTTGCACATAGAGCCACCTTGATTCAAGGTAATCCAATTGTTGACGGATTATTTCCATATCAGATAGGTTGGTAAATGTCCTTGGTGCCTGGCTATCTTTCAGTATAACTTGTGCATTAGAAATGGTGGTGTTGTATGAAGATAGTGCATCCAAGAATTTTGCTTCTGTATGGTTATAGATATGGATGCTGTCAATGTCAAGATGCGTCAATGCCTCATCGGGTTCAATGCATGCGTTTTCCAGCATGTGATTAGCTCTCTGCAGCAGTTTATCTGTAAGTGTATTTCCGATCTGGTAAAATTTGACGATTGGATTTGCGAGTAATACTCTCACAGCTTTGTCCAAATTCCCTTTACTGCCGTATTCTAAACCGATGCTGGTCAGTGCAAAGGAGGTCTGTATCTGTGCTCGGAGTGCTGATTCATCAGAAAGGTCAACGACCTTCATCGTAATGAGTTTATGTGTTAGCGCGGCGATGTCATCGGAAAATGTTTCTGCCTTTTCAGGGTCGATTTTTCCGATGTCATCACCGTGCGCTAATGTGTGCGCCAAGAAGGATTTGCCGTCAAGGGTTGCGTCGGTAACAAGTGAGAACTTACTGGTCTGCATTGTCTTCTTCGTCCTCAGCAAGTTTAATTGAATCTAAGTCAACTTTTTGTTCTATTTCACTCTCTGTGACTTTGATTCCTGCTTTCTTATCACGTTCCTTGATACGTTCATCTCTTTCTGCTCTTGCTTTTTCTAATGCAGTGACGAGTTCTTTATCTACATCAGCTTCTTTATCTATAACGAACAGTTCTCTCATGAGCAGTGTAAAGAGTTCTCCATCAGCTTCCCAAATTGCGTTGAGTATTGCTTTTGCTTTTTCATCTTTACATTCAATTGAGGGAGAGTTTGGATCGATGATACCTTCTTCTATCAACATTGCGCCGAGTGCACCTTTTAGTTTTACCCTATCCTTTAGGAGTGCAGCGAAAACACGCATATCCATCTGTCCCATGAACCGACTTAGGTCTTCTCTGTCACATTCAGAAAGCTCATAGAGCCATAGGTTGAGTGATTTTTCATCTATCTCTCCTTCATGCCAGATCGCGATGTCAATAATCTCTTCAAATTGTTCGTTGGAAAGACAGGGTAAGAGTCCACAAGCGAGACCTGTGCCAAGTAGCGTGTCTAACACCTGTAAGACATCCTCAGTCGGACTTTCCTGTATGAGTTCCGTACAGTCTGGAACCAGGTAGTATAGCTCTTCTCTCTGTTTCAGGTTGCGGGTTGCCCGGATAATATCAAGTTGTTGGTCTTTTTCGTAGCTTTGAAAGAGTTGTTCTGCTTCACGTGTTGGGAGTGATAGTAGTTTATTGACTTCTGATTGTGGAATAACCAATTTATTGGAATTGCTCATACCAATCCTCCCGGTATGCATTGCGAGGTATCGCTTTGTTTTTCTTTAACTATGGTAGTTCTGATAGGCCAGTCTTGTCTGTGTAGGACGATTAGAGTATCGTCCTACAGGCTGAATCTGTCAAGTTTAGTAGTTCTCTCTGACATAGTTCATGTTCTTTGCTGCTGATGTGATGGGGTCATCTTTACCTGGGGTTTCCAAAACGAACCAACTGTCGTATCCAATTGCATGTGCGGCTTCAAAGACAGCAGTGAAGTCAACATCGCCTTCTCCAGCGTGGTTCCCTCCTGTATCCTTGATGTGCATTTGGACGATTGATTTACCTAAGCTTCGTATTTCTGCTGGTGAGTCGAAGCCAAGACCTGTTGCGTTGCCCATATCGTAATAGATGCCGACATGTTTTGAACCGACCTGGTCAATTATCTGTTGATGTTGATCTGCAGACAGTGTGGATTCAATTGCGAGATAGACGTCTTCTTTTTCTGCGGTTTCGGCGGCTGCCTTTAGTCCATCAAGGAAACGCGGCGCGTTGATATGTTCATCCTGTATCCGACCACCACCGAAGAACGGAACGAGAATCACTCTTGATCCTAATTTTGGGCATGTTTCAGCGAGATATTGCAGCTTTGCGATGCCCTCAGTGCGGACACTATCGGTTGGATGCATGAAGGAATATGCGGTAAAACCTCCCGGTGAAAGCGATGATACTTCAATGTTCGCTTCTTCTGCGAGTTTATTTACCGTGTCAATGCCGTTTTCCTGCCAGAGTGTATGTTCTCGGTAATTTACACCCATACAGAGTTCAATTCCATCAAAACCGATTTCTTTAGCCTTCTTAAACTTTTCATCGAACGGAACGGGTAACATTCCGTCTCTAATACCTACTTTCATATTACTCCTCCTGTAAGGTTGATTCTGAATTGTAACATATTTCATTTACGATTTTCAAATAGAATTTCGTATACTGAAGATATAGGTAAGAAATGCAATTATAGTAAAGTTAATAATTCATGAGGCATTTTTCACCGTTTAGGAAAACCACCCAGCGTAGGGGCGAGGAGACCTCGCCCGTTGTAGATTGTTTCATTTTACTTCTTATTGTAATTTGTCCTGTCTGTATTTCCTCCATACTTCAATGCGTAGATGAGGAGATTTGTCATGAACCGATAGACATCTGGTGAACGTCTCAGTCGTAACATTGTTCTGCTTTCAATTTCTGCGGTCTCCATCGCGCACATATAATCCTTTCGATTGAAAACGACTGCGAGACGGTTGTCGATCGTTATTCCTTTTTGAAAACGGAATTGTGTAGGTTGTGCGTTGTTTTCGTTTCCCCAAAACACATCGCCGCCTGTCGGTGGTTTTGTTAGATGAAAGTGAATGGTATATATTTCGTGATCGTGGGGTAGAATCTCTAGCGGATACTCAGGAAAGACTTCTTTCAACTCTTCAGCGACAATATGTGCGAACAGTCCGCGAAATCCGCAGTCATCAAAAAAGAGCATACCGCCTTCATCTACGATGTATTTCCGTAGTGCAGCGCGTTCTTCGGGTGTAAAACTGTTCTGTATTGGACCGTCTCTTGCGAGTCCGCGTCCGAGGGTAATATCTTTATCATGTCCTGTCATAACGATGAGAGGTGCATCCAAGATTTTTGGGTCTGTAATCGGTAGCGCGCCGCCTTGAAAACTCATGTCAACACGAATCGCTGTCCATTTATCCATCCATTTCATCAATGCGGGGAGAGCAGTTGGGTCTTGCCACCAATCAGAGAGTGTATGTTTAAGTCTTATGATTCGTATATGTCCGCGTATTTCATCTCCAGTGCCTTCTAAAATTGCTCCTAATGTACCTTGAGGTAGCATAACGGGATTTTGCAGTTTGTTATTTGTGTCGTAAGTTAGGTTTCCCGGTTGTGATTGACTGTCAAGAATATCATCAAATATTCCTGTGGTAGTTGTGTTTTGTTTCGGACTGATAACTGGAATACGTCGTGTCTTTTTTGTTGCTTCAGTGGTGGGGATAGTTGGCACAGCAGTAGGTGTTCTGGGTGTAGTCGTAATAGAACGTCTATCCTTTTCTAATTGCGGGTTAGGGATAGAGACTTCGGTTGGATCGAATATATCTGTTTTATATTCTTGCGAAGACGTTGGATTTTGGATACGGTTTTCTGTTTTTGGAATATGATCTGCTTTCGGTATCTGAAATTGGATTGCCTTTGTCGTTTGTCGAGTAGTGGGAAGTACAACGGTTCTGTGCGGTCGCAGCACTGTATTCCTGACTGGTTCGGGTTTGACAAACTTCACATCTATTGCCTTGTCATCTGATGACAAGTAGTGATCAGATATGAAGAGAGCGATAATGGCAACGAAAAGGATGTGTAGGAAAAGTGAAATGATTGCAGCGTGAAAACGTTTATTTTTCATTTTTTTTATAGGTGTCGCTGAATTTGATGGTAACTCTGCGAATCCAACTCCCGATAATCTGGAATGTCATAACGATTTCCGCGCACATCCGTAATGAAAAGCCGTGCTGGTGGAACCTGTTTTATATTTTGATTCAATCCTCTTACAGAAAACGTCACGCGTCCGCGTTCTGTTTCCACTTCCCACTCATGAATACCGAATTGTTCTTTTACACGGTATATCTTTTCTATTTTTGGTGTGAAGTATCTCTTGTCTAATTCCTCATTGAGTATTGTGAGGCTATCAGGATCAAGTTCCGAGGGATTGACAAGGATTCCAATTTCAGTGTCTTCATCTGCTGCAAGTGAGATGTATTGCTGCGGATTGCTGAGTGGCATGAGTCTACGTATAATCACGCGAAGATGGCAGACGTGGTTTAGAATTTCAAGCCGTGCAGTTCCAACCTGTGATCGACTGAATATCAGTTGAGATGCATTTAGAAACCGTTGGGTATCGTCATCTTGTTCGTGAAACTCGCCTGTTTCAACTGATTTTATTGGCGTCCCATATTGTTCTTCTGTACTGTTATTTTGCATATCTATCTCTCTACGATTTGTGCCTCAGCGCGGACATTTGCTGCTTCACGTTGTGTTTCAACGAGTTTATAGTAGGCACCTTTTTTCTGCATCAGTTCTTCGTGGGAACCGCACTCAACGGCTTTTCCCTTTTCTATCACGAAGAGTCTATCCGCATTTCGCAGCGTTGAGAGTCGGTGTGCAATCGCAAAAGTTGTTCTGTTTTGCACTAATCTGTCAATCGCCTCTTGAATTTGCTTCTCAGTTTCCACATCTACTGAAGATGTTGCTTCGTCAAGTATCAGGATACGTGGGTTGTGTAGAATTGCCCGTGCAATAGAGACTCGTTGCCTTTCTCCACCAGATAAGCTGCTACCTCTCTCTCCGACTTCGGTATCGTATCCATCAGGAAATTTTATTATAAAGTCGTGAGCATTTGCAGCTTGTGCAGCGGTGATGATTTCTTGCATGGAAGCATCCGGTTTAGCATAGGCAATATTCTCTGCGATAGTACCACTGAATAAATACGGTTCCTGCAGAACTACTCCGATTTGTCTCCGCAAGTCTTTCAGGTTTATTTTTTTTATATCTTCACCGTCAATTTCTAATTTCCCAGAATCTGGTGTATAGAATCGACAGATGAGATTTATGAGTGTTGATTTTCCCGCGCCAGAGTGTCCAACGAGACCTATCATTTCACCTGGTTTCACGTGTAGGTTTATGTCTCGTAACACAGGTTTATGTGAATCGTATCCGAATGTCATGTTATGAAATCTGATTTCTCCTATAATGTTCGGCATTGCTTTGAGTTTCCCATCATCTGTCTGTTCCGGTTGCGAGTCTACTACTTCAAACAGGCGTTCTGCTGCTGTCATAGAACGAGATGCCCAATTGATGAGTGGACTAACAAATCGTAATGGTTGATAAAACATTGCCAGATAAGCGTGAAAAGCGACAAGTTGACCGATTGACATCGTGCCAGTGAGAACATCCAGGCCACCGACATACCAGATAATAAGCGATCCGAATTGGACAGCGAACATCAGGGGTGGATAGTAGGTTGCCCATATTAACTCGGCTTTGGTTTCATAATCACGCGTATCAATATTAGCAGTTCCGAACCGGTTGACTTCATCCTTTTGTTGTCCGAATGCGCGCACAACACGTATCCCAGAGACAGAATCGTTGACGACATCAAAGAGTTTTGAACGCCGACGCCATGCACGATGCCAAAGACTCCGGACCTTACGATAAAACCATCCTCCACCAAAAACAATAATAGGGATTGGGATTAAGATGAAACACGCCAATTTCCAGTTCATCAAGAAAAGCATGCTGCCTATACCGAAGAACATAAACAGTTGCACGCTAAGAAACGACAATCCTTCTAACAAGAAATTCTGTAAGCGTTCGCTATCTTCGGTAATATGTGAAATCACGGTGCCTGTTGTGCGTTTATCAAAAAACCGTATTGAGAGATTGTGTAGATGTTCATAAACGTGTGCGCGTATATTTGATGCGATACGAAACGTCAACCATGCTCCTAATCTCGATTGTAAGATATTCAATAAGACACCAATTAGATGTGCTGTTAGCAAAGTTCCAATTGCTATAGATAATGCGATCGCTGCAGGTTGTATTGAGCGGAATATGTTTCCTAACCAAGTCATCTCTCCATCAGGTGTAGGTGTATTTGCATTATTCAGCAGTAGTATATCGTCAATTAGAATTTGAGAGAAATAGGGTGGTATTAAGGAAATCAATGTACCAATGATGATAAATACGACATAGAGTATTGCCTTGCTGCGATATGGACGTATATACGACAGGATACGCAGCATGACTCTATGCTTTTTTGTACATGCCGGACAAGGAGCGTATTCATCTGGTAGCATTAACCCGCATGTTTTGCAGGTATGTTCCTCAACCTTATAGTCCCATATTGGTGCTTCATCACGTTTTCCATCTCTGTAATCTATCTCGTCTCCAATGAATCTTGCGACAAATCCGAATTTCGGTGCACATCCGTTGGAATAACGGATCAGGTCTATTGTTCCCTCTTGCGTTTCTAAAACAAGAAGTCCGGCATCTACCACAATTTCAGCCCGTATACCCAATACGTTTTTATAGGGTATATAATGCAACACATCACCTGCACCTGTTATGGTGAAAATCGCTGCGTCGGATAGCACGAACCATTCTTCACCATAAGTTCCGTCTGAACTTACATCGCTACGAACTGCAAATCGTATCTCTTTAAATTGGACGTTTAGAGTCTTTAATGTATCTTCAATTGACGTGGGCAGCGCATCAAGCGTACCCGTTTGTGTGTCTGTTGTTGACATGTCTCAGTTCTATTGTAGATTATGAAATTGTTTATGCACTTTGCTATGTTTGGGGTATTGATTAGGAAATCGTACCTACCGGTCCTCAGGTATTATTGCGTGCAAGTCAAAAAAGTGTTGCAATGGTGATATATTTGATGCATAATGTGTTTATAGTTAATGTAATGTGACATCTGCTGAAGCAATAACTATTCTAACACTTGTTTGTGATATGCTGCAAGGACTTCTGTGCATTATGAAGACTTACAGTAAATCAAGTAAGTTTGAATATTAAATATGCAGGTTACACGTTGATGACGGGCGGGGAAACCCCGCCCCTACGGGGTCGATGCCTGCAGAAATATCGGAATATCGATAACTCATTATCTAATATTACTCAACATTATCACTTTAATCAAATAAATATGTCGTCATTACTCTCAAATAAAAAACATCGGAGATTTACGGATAGGCTTGTTAGAACATGCCTTTTGATAGCGTTCTACCTGTTGAATCTGATGCTCGTTGATGTGTCTTGTGCATTGGATTGGAATGATTTTCTTGGTCCAGACAGAAATGGAAAATCACAAGAAAAGATTAACATCGTTCCGTGGGAAAAATCTGGACCAAAGATTGTCTGGGTCAGGGAAATTGGGACAAGTTACGGTTCCCCTACAGTCGCGAATGGACGGATATATGTTTTTGCCCGACATGGAGATTTGGCACGACTTAGCTGCCTACAGGCAACTACGGGTGATGAAATCTGGAAATACGAGTATGCTACAGATTATGAGGATATGTATGGTTACAACAACGGACCTCGCTGTTGTCCGGTAGTAGATGCGGATCGTGTCTATATCTTTGGAGCAGAAGGAGAACTGCACTGTGTCAGTACACATGATGGCGAACGGTTATGGAAAGTAGATACTGCAGAGAGGTTTAATGTAGTTCAGAACTTCTTCGGTGTTGCCTCAGTACCCGCCGTTGAGGGTGAGTTGCTTATTGTCCAGATTGGCGGGTCTCCACAAGGGACATCAAGAAATATCTGGGATTCTGACGGTAACCCAAAACCGGATAGTTCTGGAATCGTTGCATTTAATAAACATACTGGGGAAGTCGTCTATCAGATTGCAGATGAATTAGCCAGTTATGCGAGTCCCGTATTTGCAGAGATTGATGGGAGACGATGGGGATTTTCATTTCTTCGTGGTGGATTGGTAGGTTTTGAACCGAAGTCTGGTAAAATAGACTTTCATTATCCGTGGCGAAGTCCAAAAATTGAATCGGTGAACGCTTCCTCACCTGTTATGATAGGTGATCTTGTTTTCATCAGTGAATCCTACGGTACCGGCAGTTCTGTCATACAGGTTCGACCGGGTGGATATGATGTGATCTGGCGGGACAAAGCAAATTCTCGCAATATGTCAATGGCGTTACATTGGAACACGGCAATACACCATGAAGGTTTTCTTTATGGAAACAGTGGAAGACATTCTGGCGGTGCAGATATTAGATGCGTGGAGGTAAAGAGTGGTAAGATCATGTGGCGTAAACGTGTAAATGAACGCGCATCTCTGCTCTGGGTGAACGGCTACTTCATATATCTTGGAGAGTATGGTAGATTGATGTTATTGAAATGCACTCCCGAAAAACCTGTGATAGTCTCTCAAACCGTAGTGAAAGACGAGAATGGTAAACAGTTGATCAGTTATCCCGCTTGGGCAGCACCTGTTTTATCCGATGGGTATCTCTATATTCGTGGGAAAAATCGCCTTATTTGTTTTGATTTGAAGTCAGATTGAAAGTGAAATAACCTACGGCACAAACTGAAAGTTTGTGCTACGAAAAAGACACACAAACTGAAAGTTCGTGCTACGAAAAAGACACACAAACTGAAAGTTCGTGCTACGAAAAAGAGGCGTTTCAATTAGAATGGTATTACTTAGGATGTTCAGACTGATTTGGTTGAGTTTTCCATCGGTTGTGAATCCACAACCACTGTTCAGGGTGTTTTTTTATGTAACTTTCCAATTCTTTCATAAGCTGTGCTGTATATAATTCAATGTCCTTCTCAACATCTTCTGATGATTTTAAGTGGATGGGTGGCGATATGTAAACGTGGTGTTTGTCATCCGGTTGACGTATGTCTAATGAGAAGAGTATCGGTGCGCCTGTTTTTAATGCAAGGGTTATGGGTGCTCGTGAGGAAGATGCAGGTTTTCCGAAGAATTCAATGAAGACACCTTGATCCCCAGCATTCTGATCAGCAAAGAACCCAACTGCTTCATTGTTCTTTAAGGCTCGTAACGTTGACCGAATAGCGTTTTTTCTCGGTATTATCTTAAGACCCAAATGTTCGCGAATTTGCCACAGATACGAATTCAATCTGTCATATTTCAGTGGGAATGCAATTGCTTTTGCTTGATTAGGAATAAGGGCACCGTAAACCAGAGATAACAGTTCCCAATTCCCAAAGTGTGGCAGAAAGACAATTGCCCCTTTACCGAAAGTTAATACTTCTTTTATATTTTCTGATCCAAAAACAGTGACCTCATTCCAGATGTTTTTACTGTTCAGTTTTTTGAAACGTAGAAATTCAATGAGGGTTTTGCCGAAATTGACGAAACTACCCATACAGATTCTTTCTTGTTCCTTTGCATCAATACAATCTCCAAATGCAATCTGTAGGTTTTTGAGTGCAATCTTCCGCCGTTCTTTGAGGGTTCGGTATAGTATCTTTCCAAGCGTCGATCCGAATAACATTGCTGATTTTTTAGGGATAATACGACAAAACCAACTAAGACATACAACAGCGAGATAGGCAGTTATGTCAGTAAATGTGTTACGCATAAAATTCCTAACGGGGATGAAGTGTATGATTGTATTTGATATTCTTCATAAAGTATACCACACTGGGATTATACTTGCAATTTATGAGATTGCATAGGGTGTGTAAAGATTTTGGCAGAAATGGTCAGAAAAATCCCAAGCACCAGCGGTGCGAAAGGTGTATAGAACATGTGAAAAACAAAATCCCAAGCACCAGCGGTGCGAAAGGTATATAGAATATGTGTTTTTAATTTCATGCCATGATATACCTTTCGCCCCTCTGGGGCTTACTCTGGTAATATCAACGTTTTCTATACACCTTTCGCCCCTCTGGGGCTTGACATTTTACAGAAACCTACTTCTCTCCTTACTCATGTGCTTCTACAAGAACTGGACACATCAGAAACATGTTTATTACTAAGTTTCATGTTAGAAAGGATGATTATGCCAAAAACTTTACACACTCGCCTGCGGTTTTAGCTCTTGATAGAAAACCGTAAACTGTGATAGTATAGCAATAGAAATGAATGGAGGTGCAACAATGGCAGAAACAATTAGAACCGACATAAAAGGAATTGACCGGTTCGTATTTGAAGAAGGCACGGATAGAGGTAAACTCAGTCTACATATATCAGAAGTGGGACCAGGACAACGCGCCCATCCTCCACATACACACGATGGACAAGAGATTTTCTACGTTTTTTCAGGTGAAGGCGAAGTTCTGTTCGGAGAACAGACACACAAAGTAAAGGACAACGAAGCAGTTCATGTTGACTGTAGGGTATTACACGGAATTACGAATGTAGGTGAGACACCCCTCCGTTACGCAGTAATTATAGCAAAATGAATAAGCTTAAAAGACTCCATTAGTCTAAAGTGGTGTTTTCCTCAGTCTCTTGAGAATTCTGTTCCATCAGCAAACCAGCGATCCCGTAGATACCACCAATGATCAATAGGATACCTATACTGCTTATCCCACGTCTGATCCAAACAGGTGGTAGGAATTGCGATATGTCGAACAGGGAAAGCGGTTGTAGCAATCTGGAAAAACCAATATTTACGTAGAAAGCTCCATAAGCAATAAGACACATTTCGCTAAGAAACTGTTGTTTGATCGGGTTGACAGATAACCTGAAAGGGTTAATAAGGTAATCACCTGAGAAAATCAATATCAATCCAACGACAAAGAATGTAATGAGTGTGCCCATGGGATAAGCGGATTGATGTAGGAAGATCGCGAGTAGTATACTGACGCCCCCCAGAATTACGCTTATAATACCCTGAAAAATCTGAACGCTTCTGCTCTGTTCTATCATCAAAATCTTAAATTATGCTCCATAAGTTAACCTAAGTTGCTACCTATAAGTGAAACACCGCCATTAATAAAAAAATGCTGATAATTAGCCAATATTTGTAGCACGGGGAATGCCATTAAGGTGTTCATACCGTTGATTTCACTGCCAGTTTGCGCCCCTTATAGCACAATCTGCCAGATTGTGCTACATAGATAGCAACTTGGGTAAGTTAAAAGAAATACATAGCAGTTAGTGAGAGCAGTGGTCCAAATCTGAAGGCATCGCTCTCTTCATAGTTCGTACCCGCAAGTGCAGTTTCGTCATCATACAGTGTCTTCTGATGTAAGGGTAACATCAGTGCAATAGAGAGCGGGATGTTCAGCGGTGTAGAAATCGTAGAGCTGAGTGATGCCATCCCAAAAGTCAGACCCGTATTTTTGTCGATTTCACCCTCCCAATATGCATAGGTTTGATAAAAACCGAGATAGCCTGCTTGAAATGCAAGCCAATCATTCAATCTGTAATTCAGTCCAACTGTATAGGTCAGTTCCCTGGACCCGCGATATGTCTTATCGTTCTCATAAAAGGGAAACTTTACGCGGAGACTTGTGTAGGTAGCTAAACCTTTATAGAACGGAAATCTATAGTATAGATCACCCACAGGATTGAACGTGCCTGTACCGAATTGGATATGTTGATGTTCAAGTCCTTGTTCTCCAAGGGGCCAAGGATTTTCTTCTGTTCTCCCAAATGGAATCGTTGAACCGATACGCCACATCAGAAAGTCGTTCTCTTCAAAGATCCCTTGCATATAATTTCCAACAAAGATGTCCGCATCAGCAAGTCCAGTATAGGTCTCGTTACGATGATGGATATAGCCATTAAGTTTGATTGCTTGCCATTGTTCCTCAGTGACAGGATCGATTTTCTCTACACTCGCTTCCTGTATCTTGGTTTCATAAGGGAGGTTAACATCCAATATCCACCGAGGCGTAAAGTAATATTTGATTCCGATATCAGTACGATATATGTTTAGATTAACGCGATGTCGATGCTCAGGCACTTTCTGTACCACTTGTTCAGCATCAGGGAATATTCCCTCGTCCTCAAAGTGACCGCCTTTTGCATCAAACCATCGCATCGTGCTAATTGACACCTGGAATTTCTTATTTTCTGAAGCCAGACTGACTTCACCTATCCCGCTGCGTGGGATTGCGGGATTGCTTCACGCACCTCAACTTTCTTGTGCAAAAACATTATAGACCCATCCAGAAAGTAGAAGATGTAAAGACAGTATCAGTGCGGTGGTGAATATTCTGTATTTCATATTTTTATTTCAGCGGTTTGTTATTTGCTTTATCCCTTAGATGTTTTGCACAATACCTTCGCCAAAAATAGATTTTCTGTTAAATTGCCTGTATGTTGTAGTACAATAGGCGTCAACTTAAGGAAATTAAACTGTTATTGGTGTGTCTTTAGTCCCGTAGGGACGCTATGTTTATAGAAAAACGTTATCCTAACTCTCTTCAGTCCCGTAGGGACGATATGTGTATATTAGACGCACAAGATAAACATATCGTCCCTACGGGACTAAAGAAGTGTTGGTCAATCTTGTTCTATAAACATATCGTCCCTACGGGACTGAAGAGTGGACACTCCCAATCACAATGCACATTAATGATAATTAAAAACACTTCAGCAAAAACCTGAAGCTATTTCTATTCCTGTAAATCTTCAATATCACAGATCAATGGTAGATCAACACTATATGCTCATTTAACTGAAACATTCAAAAATGGTGAAGGTATTATTGCAATAAATGTTTTTATTTTATTTTTCGATTAATCAGATTCAAGGTTTAACCAAGCCATTTCTTCATTGGATAGTTTGAGGTTTAGTGCTCCAAGTGAAGAATGCAGCTCTTCTAAGTTTGCAGGTCCTATAATTGGAAATATTGGAAAAGGGAGATGAAGGCAATAAGCAAGTGAAACTTGAATGGCAGAATATCCGTATTTTGACCCCAACTTTTTCGCCCGTTCAAATCTTTCAAAGTTTTCATCGTTGTAATAGACACGGACCATATTACTGTCCTTTCGGTTTTCAGGTGTAAATGCGCCACTAAAGAAACCGCGTGCCTGTGAAGACCACGGCATCAGTGGAAACCGCGTCTCTTTATGCCACTGACGTGCCATTTCATCAACATTGACACAGCCACCCCATATCGGTTCTATAGGCACTGCAAGGCTTATGTTGTTACTACATGCGACAAAACCGTGTAGTCCGTTTTCTAACGCATATCTGTTCGCTTCATCAATCCGTGCGGGTTCCCAGTTTGACGCTGCGATCCAGCGGATACGTCCTGCATTAATCTCCTCGTTTAGGTAATCAATAATTGTGCTTACTTGGATAGATGTGTCATCTCTATGCAGCATATAAAGGTCAATGTAATCGGTGTTAAGTCGTGTAAGGTTTACATCAAGGTCTTGCTTTACATACTCAGGAGCAACTCTATTGGGAATGCCGCCATAAGGGTGCCCACCTTTGTCTATTAGAAAGACATCATTTCGGTTTTTTCGTTCTTGCATCCATTGTCCGATTACCCTTTCACTATTGCCGCCGCCGTAGATATGTGCGGTATCAAGTGCATTTCCACCTTCCTCAAAGAAGGTATCAAGCATCTTAGTGCTATGGTGATATGTGTCAGGTGAATACATCATAGTACCCAGAATCAACTGTGATATTTCTTTATCGACTCCGGGTATCTTCATAAGATTCATATAGTCTCTTCCTTCTTTCAGGTTATTATGTGACCAGGCATGGGGCCAATCTTACCAATCTGACATGCTTAGATTATATCACATTTCTATGCTAATTTCAATGCAAAATTTCGGTTTGTGGTGTGTAAAGATTTTGGCAGAAATGGTCAGAAAAATCGTGTAGGTTCTACGTGTGAACGACACAATCCCAAGCACCAGCGGTGCGAAAGGTATATAGAATATGTGTTTTAATTTCGTGGCATGATATACCTTTCGCCCCTCTGGGGCTTACTCTGGTAATATCAACGTTTTCTATACACCTTTCGCCCCTCTGGGGCTTGACATTTTACAGAAACCTACTTCTCTCCTTACTCATGTGCTTCTACAAAAACTGTACACATTAGAAATATGTGTATTACTGAGTTTCATGTTAGAAGGGTGATTCTGCCAAAAACTTTACACACCCTTGTGACAGGCATGGCTCTGCAAAGGCGCGTTCTTCCGTGAGCGCGCTTTTGCTTGTGTGTGGTCTAAAAAAGATACTGACCTACGTGGTGTAGGTCAGTATTGGTTGAAAGATTCATTGTTAGGCGGCGATGCTGACATTGCCTGCTCTGATGGACTCTCGGAGGAGCTCTATGAGCTCTTCGTCTGAGGCGTCCGGGTTGGCAATTTGGAGCAACAGGTACTCCATGCCGATGCCGTGGACTTGCCACCTGATGCTGAGGAGCTTTTTGTCTTCCGGTTTCTCCTCTAAGTACACATCGTGTACCAGTGATACGGCGAAGCTGTAGGAATGTCCGTATGCCTCGGCATAGTATTGTTTTACCAATGCTTCGTTGCCAAGATCACCGCTGTAAGCAAGTATCCACGTTTTGTGTTTATATTCCGCGAACCTCTGAAAGGTTTCCTGTCCCACGTCCGTCTCCATATCAAATAGAGACCCATATTGTGAGATGATATGGTTGTACTTGAACTTGAAAGTTTTTATTTCTTTTTTCGTTGCAGTGCTGTCATCGTAGCCAAGCACACTGACAATGATGTCCAGCTGGATGCGCTCCGCCTCCGTTGTGGGGATGATGCCATGCCCTGGTGTCGGCTGCGTGTGCTCAAATGAGCTCTCGTCCTCAGCGATGCCTTTTGCGGTTGCTCTGACGGCCACGCTGCCGGCGGTAATCTTTGCTGCCTCAGCGGCGGGTACTATCACCGACCATGCGCCTTTGCTGTCTGTAGTGGTCTTCACGGTGACGGCTTCATCGCCTAGTACGACAGTCACCTCTTCCCCTTCGGGTATGGCGGTGCTGGTCCCGGAGACGGTAACGGATCCGTCGTCCGCTTGCATTACGGTGTCAATTGTTACTGTTGGTGTTGATGACGGTGTATGTTCAAATGAGCTTGTGTCTGCTGCCTTGCCGGATGCTGCTTTGACCGTTGTTGTTCCCGCGGTAAGACTTGCTGCCTTTGCGGCGGGTACTGTTACTGACCAGGCACCTGTTGCATCGGTAGTAGCGGTTGCGGTGGTCATATCACCGAGGGTGATCGTTACCTTTTCTCCCGCGGACAGATTGGCACTGGTACCGGAGACGGTGATTGATCCGTCGTCCGCTGGCAATATGGTGTTGATTGTTAGTGTTGGTGTTTTAGGGTTCTGTTCTTCCGGTTCTGGCGTTGGACTGTCAACTACCGGACCGACCATGTTCATGCCCTCGTCACATCCTGTGACTATCAGGGATGTTACCAGTACTGTTATCCACATTGCAGTCGTGAAGACTGCAATGATGCTTCTTTTCGCTTCTTTCTGCACTACTACTATGCTCCTTTTTGAGTTATACCAAATTAACAGGATATATCTCGTTTTATTGATGATCGGCAGAATGCGCTTTTGGCATTCTGCATTGATAAGGATATCGCACCTACCGCTCTGGATCACGTTAATCTGGTATACAAGTCCTCAAGTGGTGTGTATGGTTTAGATGACAACTTAGATTGTGCTACTTATGTAGCAACTTGGGTTATAATAGCATATACAGTTATATTTAGGCAACTATATTTTTTTGTCGGGTATGGAAGGTTTTTGGCAGAAATGGTCCAGACGTGTGTGTTTAATCTCGTAGCATGATATACCTTTCGCCCCTCTGGGGCTTACTATGGTAATATCAACGTTTTCTATACACCTTTCGCCCCTCTGGGGCTTGACATTTGCAGAAACCTAACGCCTCTCCTTACTCATCTGTTTCTACAAGAACTTTACACATCCGAAAGATGTTCATTTTCACCTAAATTCTATTCTGATATATTGATTGAACCAACTCCATTGTCTTCACAGCATCAGCAAAACACGTCATGGGTTTTTGATCATTCTGAATACAGTCTACAAAGTGTCGCGTTTCTCCGTAGAAACCATAGGTCATGTAAGTCTCATTAGAATTTACCGCTTCTTCTGTTGTGATTTCAGAGATGCCTTCAGATGTGTGGATTATTGCTTTTCCGCCAGCATCTGGATTGACATAAGCTGAAATCCCGCGAGCATGCATCTCAAAAATATGAATACGTCCACCAACTGCCCAATTTGTGCACAGCATACCTGAAGCACCACTTGTGAATTTCACAAGTGCATTGAAACTGTTCTCGCGTTCAGAGTTGAAACTGTTTATATCACTTGCAACAGATTTCACCTCGCCTCCACCAAGCCATCGCAACGTGTCAACTGCATGTATGGCATCACAGGTTAGTACGTCTATGATGCCATCATAGTAGAAAGCATTCGGTGAATTCTTATGGAATGCAGACAAACATTGAATAATCGGACCGTGTTTTTCAACTAAATTCTTGACGTGTTGCATAAGTGGGATGAAACGACGATTGAAACCAACCATAGTTTTGCAGTCATTTTTTTCAGATGCTAAAGACATTTCTCTTGTCTGATGCAGTGTTATCCCTGGTGGCTTCTCAATAAAAACATGGCGTTTCTGATTTAAACAGTGAATTACAAGTGGAAAAAGTTGTTGAGGCGGCATTAGAATATAGACAGCATCAGGACTCGTTTTCTCAAGCATCTGTTTATAGTCTGTGAAAGTATTTTCAATCTCAAACCTTTCAGCAGTTGCATATAATTTGGTTTCCACTAAGTCGCATAAACCTACAATATTCACATCCTTGCACTCAGTCAGGGAGGGATAATGGACACTGTTTGCCATGCCACCTGCACCTATTAGTGCTATATCTATTTTTTGCATCTTGCACCTAATTTCAATCGGTTTTTCTTGTATATTACAAGAGAACATGTTAAAATGCAACTGACTTCTTAGTGAAAATCATTGTAGATGCTTCATTTAATGTAATCACAGGGATGTGTGAAGTTATTGTTCCCTTTTTGTCAGAATCGCGGATTACACGGAGGACACGGAAGACGCGGAAAATACTCTCTTGCTCATATCAAAGTGCTTTCCACAGACATTCAATGAATTTTGATCCAATAAAATTAGAACTCTACAAAAACATACTTACCTCAGTTGCTGAAGAAATGGGTGTTACCCTGCAGAGGACTGCTTTTTCACCGAATATCAAAGAGCGACTGGATTTTTCTTGTGCAGTCTTTGATGCGGATGGTGGTATGGTTGCACAAGCTGCACATATTCCTGTACATCTCGGATCAATGCCGCTCTCTGTGTTAGCAGCAATTGAAAACACCCAGATGGATCCTGGAGATGTTGTCGTTCTGAATGATCCTTTTCGTGGTGGAACACACCTACCGGATATAACTTTGGTCACTCCCGTGTTTAGCGACACCTCCGATAGCGAACCAGACTTCTATGTTGCTAACCGCGCCCATCACGCTGATGTTGGGGGAATGACTCCCGGTTCAATGCCGCTCGCAACAAGTGTGATACAAGAGGGTATCCGCATACCGCCTGTTAAGTTATTACAAAACGGAAAAATAAACGAAGATGTATTAAGTCTTATACTCGCGAACGTACGGACACCGATAGAAAGACAAGGAGATATTGAGGCACAACTCGCTGCTAACCGTATAGGTGAAAGACGATTACAGGAGATTACGCAGAAATACAGTATAGAAGAAATCAATTCATATATGCAAGAACTCTGTGCTTATGCCAGTCGGATGGTGCGTGCCTTTCTGCGAAAGATTCCTGATGGGAAATATGAATTTTCTGACTATATGGATAACGATGGCATAACAGATACACCTATCAAAATCTGTGTATCAATTGAAATCAAGGGTGATACCGCAATAGTAGATTTTACGGGTACTTCTGAACAAGTTCGGGGTTCTGTAAACGCTATATATGCTATCACAGTATCTGCTGTCTTCTACACATTCCGATGTATTGCTGGTGAAGATGTTCCTTCAAATGCTGGATGTCTTGAACCTATCCAAATTATCGCACCGAAGAGTACAGTTATCAATGCGAATTTTCCTGCCGCTGTGGCAGGAGGAAATGTTGAGACATCACAACGGATTGTTGATGTATTATTCGGTGCTTTAGCAAAAGCATGTCCCGATCAAATTCCAGCTGCAAGTTCGGGTTCCATGAGCAATATCACTGTCGGTGGATATGATAATGAAAGGGATCGAGATTTTACATATTACGAAACTATCGCAGGTGGAATGGGAGCACGACCAACGTGTGATGGGATACATGCTATCCACACACACATGACAAACACTATGAATACGCCTATTGAAGCAATTGAAACAAGCTACCCGATGCAAGTAGAACAATACGCTATTCGTCGGGGAACTGGCGGGGAAGGGAAATTCAATGGGGGTGACGGCATCGTCCGATCCTTACGGCTCTTAACTGATGCTGAAGTAACCATACTATCTGAACGTCGTGTTTTCAGTCCCTATGGATTACAAGGTGGTGAAAATGGACAGTCAGGTGAAAATGTCCTCATCCGAAATGGTAAGGAACAACCTATTTCAGCAAAGGCGACTATGGCTATTCAAGAAGATGATATTATTGAGATTAGAACACCTGGCGGCGGAGGCTACGGAGAATCAGAGACGGGTTAGATAATTGGAAGAATGGAAGATATGGGAGATTTAATGAAGTACGTTTTTACTCTACTGTTTATCTTAGTTTGTATTACACCAACGTTATCAGATGCTGCTGACAACTCTGATATTCACGAAAACGCTGGTACACGCGCGATGACTTTCCTCAAGATTGGTATCGGGGCTAAGGCAATAGGAATGGGTGAGTCCCATGTGGCAGCTGCTGATGACCTGTACGCTTCCTATTGGAATCCTGCAGGTCTCGTCAAACTACAGAAACCCCAACTGGCACTCATGCACAACGAACGATTCGCTGACATCAACTATGAACATATCGGTGTTGCGTTTCCAATAGGAGAAAAAAACAGTGTAGGAGTCAGCGTAAATTATCAGTCTTACGGAGAAATGCAGGGACGAGACCAAGAAGGAAATGAAACAGAATTATTCAACGCGTACGACTTGGCAATGGTGCTCTCTTATGCACGCGGTTTCGGTGATTCTTTAGCAGTCGGTGTAAATGCAAAACTATTACGGGAACAGATCGCAGATGAAAACGGAAATGGATTTGCATTTGATTTTGGAGGGATGTATACTATGCCTGATTTACCTCTCTCATTTGGAATCAATGCACAACACGTTGGACCCCGTATCAAGTATGTTGAGGAAGCGTTTCTGCTACCGTTTACATTGAGAATCGGGGCAGCCTATAGATTATGGAATGAGTCATTTTTGGTTACTATGGACTTCATTCGTCCTACAGATAATCACAATTCCTTCGGTGTAGGTCTCGGATGGACAATCTTGAATATTCTGCAATTGCGGTCTGGTTACATCTATAAATTAGGTGGGAACGACTTAGGTGCCATGTCAGGCCTCAGAGCAGGATTTGGACTGACCTTGCGACGATTCCAAATTGACTATGCACTTGTACCCTACGGTGCCTTAGGACTTACGAACCGTTTTTCTTTGATTGCCAGTTTTTAGCTGCTTTGATAAATGCCTTAAAGAGTTTGCGTCTATGTTCAAGAAAACCGTCAGTTGCGGTCATCCTTTCTGGATGATATTGTACACCCAGTACAAACGGTTTAAATCGGTTTTCTATTGCTTCAATAACGTTATCAGATGAACGAGCAGTTACTACAAAATCTTTACCTACATCGTCAACTGCTTGGTGATGTGCTGAATTCACTTCGTCTACACTTTTCCCAACAATTTCATATAACTTACTATCAGGTTGGATCTTGATTTCATGCCGAGCATCCTCTCCATTCAACTTTGGGTGTCTGAGTACGGGTTTCGGATGTTCATCGTCTATATCTTGATATAGGTTTCCCCACATGGCGACACTCATTACTTGGATTCCGCGGCATATACCAAAAACCGGGATGTCCGTTTCCAGAGCTTTTTGACACAAACGTATCTCTAAAGCATCGCGTGACCTACTCACATGAGTTGCAGAACGTCTCTCTTCAAAATAGTGAGTTGGATCAATATCGCCACCCCCAGTTAACAGAATACCGTCATAATCATCCAAGAATTCAGGAATTACTGAATTGTGTTGGTGGGTTGAAATTTGTAGAGATACAAGCAGAATTGGTTCTCCGCCATATTCTTCAACAGTTCTTATGTAGTTTTCCACATCGCTGCTTCTCTTACATGTAATTGCGATCTTTGGTTTCATAGTGTTTCACTCCTATTGTGTTATTTGTACGAACAATTATAACATTTTTGGGTATGAAACAACAATAGGATTACATTACTGCGTTAAGAAATAAATCGCCATCATAATCATGTCAAGTTCATCTGCTGAATCTGCTTTTTTATATTTGTACTCTTTCTTTTTCAAACGGCAGAAAAACTGAATCAGACGGAGGGAAAAATAAGAAGCACAAACAAAAGAAAGAATAATATTCATGGATTAATCCTTCCATTTTATACAATATGAATTTATCGACATTAAGTATCAATCAATTAGGATTCGGCAAGTGTTAACTCTTCTGCTAATTTACCTTCTAATATAACATCCTTAATAAAACTACTTGCATTAAGTATTTCAATACCTATGAGATTGCCGTTTTCATTCAATTCAGCAGTGATATCAGGTGTTAATTCCAAGCTACCACTTTGAGGACCTTCAGAAAAAAGAAGATATAAAACATCTTCTTTATCAAAATATGTCATCTTTAGTTTATTCATGAGTATACCTACCTGTTCTAATTCTGTCGCGAATTTGCTGACGTGTAGATGACTTTCAAGTTCGAGGTTAGTTTCCTGTGCTATGAAGAGTGTATCATCTTCTAATCTGAATATTGGCATTTATTTCTATATTTCTATAAACATATCGTCCCTACGGGACTAAAAGGGTGTATATGATCTCTTTCTATAAACATATCGTCCCTACGGGACTAAAGAGCGTTCGTAAAGCCATTATCTATAAACATATCGTCCCTAATGAAGATTAAGATTTTACTTGGGTAATACGCGGGCGGGGAAACCCCGCCCCTACGAAACCTTATCCCTACGATGAGTCATATCAGTAGAATTACCTGATCATGTGAGAAATTGTTGAATAGTATGTTCTTTAACATAGATCGTAATGTTAGGTGTTTAACGCACAAAACAGGACAGGAATTCATGAGACCGTAAGAGTCCTTCAGATTCTGATTCCCAGGTTCTCCAATAACGGTAATCCTCAAGCTCAACGCTTACAATGCCATCAAATCCTACATCTTCTAATATCTGGACGACCTTCAACCAGTCGACTACGCCATCTCCAGGGATTGTGTATCGCCACCAATCTTCACCGAAACCACGTGGACTCGTAAAACTTGGTCCTAAATTGCCGTGCAAATACATCGCCTCTTCATCAAATGCTGTATCCTTGCCGTGGACATGCTTCACATTAGAGGCAAATTCATACAACGCCCGGATATGATCAATCCCTATTCTGACAAGATGTGAGGGGTCATAGTTGAGTCCTAATCCTTCTGATGGACATTCTGCAAACATGGCACGCCACAATTCAGGTGTACAGCCAAGTGCGGGATACGCGGGGGCACCACCGGGCCAACCTTCAACTGCTATCGCAACTCCCTTCGATGCAGCAAATTCTGCTATGGGTGGAACAGTGTCCTTCCATATATCAAAGTTCTTACCGCGCCCAAGACTGGCATCTTCAGGCACAAAAACACAAAACATGATATGAACACCGTTCTCTGCTGCGGTTTCGATGGCGTGCTTTGCCTTCTCTGCACCCGATTTCTGCGTAGACTTTTTCGCACTGAGTAATTCACGAGTGCCGGGTAAATCAGCAGAACCAATTTCTAATCCTGCATCACGCGCTGTTTTCACGATCTCAGGGGTAACTTCTCCGATGTCAATCGCTTCAAATCCGTTATCCGCACACCACTTACAAAACTCAGGAAATGGCATCTGACGCGCAGTGCCAGGAATGCGTAAACCTATTTTCATGTAATTTCCTTATCCTTTTATAGTAAAACGTAAAATATCATGGTAGCTTTTTGCACGACGGGCAATGAATTGCCCTACTACGAACAATTTATAGTAAAACGTAAAATATCATGGTAGCTTTTTGCACGACGGGCAATGAATTGCCCTACTACGAACAATTAATCGACTGTTATTAGAATCCCATCAATCCACAACAACGACGACATACTGGCATTGGACCATCTGTGCTAATTGACTGTCGAAATTTCATGGCTTTGTGGTTGTTCCACATGTCAACTACTTTGTCCTCTTTGATATTACCGATGATATAGTCGTGGTAATCTCGACATAAACTCACATCGCCATTGCTGTCAACCTCTAATGTCATATAGATACTGACACATTGGTTGTATCCAAAGGTCTCCTGATGGTCCGTATAGTATCGCTGGATTTCACCCTTTGAATCCAATCTTGGCATCATCACAGGTGGACATCGTTTCTGCTCATCAGACAACTGTTCCATCTCCTCAAACCGGTCTAAAATCACACCGTGATCAAAGTCTTTCCAAGTACCAATCCACCCAAAATGTGTTTGCGGTTTGAAGCCGAAACGACTCTCAAAGTCTTCTGAATGTTGCTGTGCTGATTCAGCATCTATCCACCATGTGAGATAGAATATCTGTGCGTCTGCAAATTGACTGGTGAACTTGTATAGGTCAACCACAACGTCAATGTTATACATTGTGACACAACTGAGTGGAATAATGTATGGGAATGAGACGTTACGACGTTCCTTTTCAGCACTTAACGTTTCCAATGCTGCTTTGACATCCTTGAAGTTGTCGTAGTTTTTTGACACGCCGGGACGTTGCGTGTTGTGAATCTCCTCATTCGGACCATCTACACTGAGGTATATTATTTGGCAGGTTTCAAGTATATCCTCTGCTCTTCTTGCTATGTTTGTAGCGTTACTCACAAGAGAGATTGGCATCCCTTTCTCCTTGATGTAATGCATCAATTCTATGAGTCCAGGATATAACATAGGTTCACCACCCCAAATATACCATACAGGGGACCAACCCGCATCAACTACTTGATCAACAAGGTCTTTATAGATTTCTACTGGAACTTCGCGTTGTTTCAATTCCTTGAGAGATTTACCAAGCAGATACCCGTTATCACCCCATTGTCCACAGGAATGACAACAGAGATTACACATATCTGTTATGCGAAGACTCACTAACTGTATAGCGTCCCCTTTGCCGTGTTTTGCACCGAATGGGTGTCGCATGTTGAAAGTCTCTTTTGCCAGTTGGTATCGCATGAATTTACGCGATGTGCTCCAGTCTTCTTTTACAGCGGTTGCCAGTTGATTTACAAGAAACCGCGATGATACTCTGCTCCTTAGTGCCATTTATACTCCTTTGATCTTAGTGGTCTTCAGAATTAATAATACATTCCACATCGGACGAGGAGACCTCGCCCCTACGCTGGGTGGTCATCGAAAACGTTGAAATATCTTTAATTTTTAACTTTACTCTATACATCGGTTTCTTCACCGGATTTAATAAGTGTAAGTGCTGCGGAATTGAGACAATACCTTTTTCCTGTTGGATCGGGACCGTCATTAAACACATGTCCCAGATGTGCATCACAACGACTACATACAATTTCTGTGCGAGGCATGAAAAAGATACTGAAATCTGCTTTCGTTTCAACACTATCAGATGAAACTGGGTCCCAAAAACTGGGCCATCCAGTGCCAGAATCGTATTTTGTCTGTGATGCAAAAAGCGGACTACCACAACAGATGCAATGGTATGTGCCTTCCTCTTTACAATCGTGATATTTACCGGAAAAAGCAGGTTCAGTTCCCTTCTTTCGTGTAACCTTATACTCTTCAGGTGAAAGTTGAGCTTTCCATTCTTTCTCAGATTTGGTTATTTTCTCTGTATCCATCTTTCTCTCCTAACACCATTTCTATCATTTCCACTTGTTAGAAATCAAGCGGAGAACGGCACAATCTGGCAGATTGTGCTACATTCATATATTCTCAGTTAGAATTGGTATAATTGTATTGTATACTATTCCATATTTTCCAAAAAAATGCAAGATAGTTTTGATATGTCTGATAATCTGAAGTCCTATTCTTTGTCTTTCATTGGTGCTAATACTCTGCAGGTAGTAGCAGAGAGTATCTCGTATTTCACGCCACCCCATACGATTTTTCGTTGAAATATTGCATAGAACGCGTTGATACCCGCAAGGAAAATGCAAAATGGTGCAGCGTATTTACTGATGCGAAGTGTGTCCCGAACTTTCGGCATGTCACGAAGCCACTTAGGTAGGTTTCGGCTACAAAGACGGAAACTCATCGCTTCAAGAAAGGGGATGAAAACAACAGGTAGGAGCCCCGGTTGCATACCGATAAATGGAATTGAACCAAAAACCAGAACTGCCTTTGGCAAGAAGATAGACAGGCTGCCGAACCATTGTGCCCATAACCCCATGTGTTTCGTCATTATCATTTGCCTATTTGTAAATTCAAATATCTGTCTCCATGTGCGATTAGCAGTTCTGGTGACTGCCACGCAATCGGGTACGAAGTGAATCTTAAGTTTAACATCTCGCACCGCGCGGGTTGTGTTTAAATCTTCAATTGCTGCTTGTTCCCATCGTTCCAATATTTGTCCCTTTTCAAGTAACTCACGCCGAAAAGCATTAGAACCACCCCATACCATCGTGAGCCAATGGTCGCCCTGTAATGACATCTGAAAATTGACCCATGTGGCTTCAACGAGCGATGCGAAATTCCATGTTTGTGGAAAGTAGAATCTGCCGCCAACGGTCGCACCTATTGTGTTGTCTTGGAGCGGCGTCACAAGAAGACGTAGCCAGTCTCTCTGAATTGCTACATCAGCATCCACAAATGCAATTACTTCTACATCCTCAGTTAAACTCTCTATCACTGTGATAAGGTTCTGAACTTTCTGTGAACGTGGTAGGTTGTTATCAACGATATTTGGTGCTAAACGGACATCCGCGTGGGGGACATCTTTTGCAATTTCTTGTAAATGTGGATATGACACATCGTAACCTGGACCGACTTTATCGTGTGTAACGAAGTGTATTGTAAAGTCTCCTTCGTAATCCTGATCAAGTAGTGTCTTTGCATGTTCAGCAGTTTCGTCATCCCAACCGTAGTGCGGTGCAATGATCGCTACTTTTGGTGTATATGTGGGTCTATCGGTTCTCCGTTCACGTCGTGTATAGAAAAAAGATTGGCTAATCAACAACATTTCAAGGATAAAAAGAATATAAGCAATGGCAATAATATAAGTCGTCATGGTATTCATTTCCAAGTATTTAATTCTCTGTCGTGCGCAGCCAATCAAGTTGTGTCTTTATCCTCGGAATTACTTCTGGGTTAATCATGAAAATCTGATTCGGTTCATTGCTTAAACGTGCATGATAACGTCCCAATGAATCAACTTTTCCTATCTGGACCGAATGTAACTTCTTTGAGTTCAATTCCACTGTAATTTGTAAGATGGGTGAATTCAGACCTGTATTATCATCTGTAAGTCTGTTTTTGTTATCCATCCATGTTCCAGAAATAAACTCATCCGCATTTAAGTCAATCAGTTCGTATAGAATCTCATTGACTGCTGCATTATCCGCATCCTCTTTAACGGGAGCGGTTAATCTCCAATCACTACCAAGACGTTGACATGTGAAAGTGAGACTTTTATCCGAGTCCTGTGCGTCATTATATTTTACTGTTAAACGGGTTGGATCTTCAATCCTAAAATCGAATATCCGCTTATCTCTTAACCATGCAACACCCTTTAAGATTTTATCTATTAGGTCGCGTTTAACAATAGCTACCTGCTGGTTATTTGCTGCTTTCACGTATACTGTGTTATTCTTTGCATCTTTACCAATGAGAAGCACAGCGGGATCAATTTCACCTTGGACCGTGAATGAGACTTGCATTCTTGGAGGTTCCAAACCAAAACCCTTCAGGTTATCTGTTCCGTCTGATACAAACGCTACAACTTGTAGCGAGTCAACACCGAAGAGTAGATCACTAACTGCCACTGGATCAGCCTTGAGTTTGTTCGGGGTATTGAGCTGCCATCTATCCTGACCCAGTTTGACACCCTCTATCTTTTGTGTCCCATATTGTATTTCAAACTTCGTTGTATCTGTTCTCTGAAAATCCAGTATACGTTTATCACGTAAATCAAAAACTGACCTATTTAGAATCTGAACGATTCTGTCTGATACTGTAAATATACTACCTTGATGTATTGACTGTGCATAGACTTTTTTATGTGATCCCACATAATTTTGAGCAGACTGGTCATCCGACCCTATTTTGAGTCCGTAAGTAGATTTCTCATCACTCAGTGAAAATACTATGCGTGGATTCTTTAGTCCGTATTTTTCTAACAAGGGTGCTACATCTTCACCATCCGCTTCAAAAGAGAGGACGTGTGATTGATTTAACTCACTGAGTATGTATTGAATTCTCTGTGTATCAGCGTTCACAACAAGTGGATGTGTCATGATCCATCTATCACCCTCTCTCTTACAGTGTATCTGTTCAGGTTTCTCAAACTTGATTTCTGTGATTGCATCCGGATTAAACGTAATGATTGCTTTATCACGCAAATCTGATGGAGATTTTGACAGGTCGTCAAGCGCACTGGATTCAATCAGAAATATATGTTGTTCTGACTTCTCTTTAATATAAACAGCAAAATTTACGCCTCTTTTTCCTATAAAGAAAGTCTTTGGTTCACTTGATAGGTCTTTCCATAGTTCAATAGTAATTGTCGGTTCATCCAAACCGTATTGCACATAATCTGATACGTTTAGGGTCTTCCTGACACGTTTATTGAGAAAATCATCTAACAGTAACTTGACCTTTTCGTTATCTGCATGTGCATTGATAGGTGCTGTGAACATATAGGAATTTATATCATCTTTTTCAACGGAGAAGTTTTGAAAAGATTCATCCGAGAAAGAGAGTTTGACTTTACTGATTTCTTCAACGGGTATATCGTATACTTGATAGATTCTCGGTTTCTCGCTTTTTGTGTTGTCATCATTAGGTTTATTAAAGAAAAGAAAATAACTTGCAGCAACAACCGTAAGCGTGACAATTATCAGAAAGGTAGTACGGAAACTCACCTTGTACCTCCTTCCCGCCGTAACCACCAAACAACTATTCCTGTGGTAAATACGACTAAAGGGATGAGAAACACTGATAGTATCTGAACAAGTCGCGCCTGATAATTATTGAGCATGCGTAAAGCGCGTTTGCTGGGATCAGTCTCAGTAATGGTGACAAGATCATCTTCCAATGTCAGCCAGTTTACGATAGCGTTAAAGATCGGTGGATACCTTGGAACATTAGGATCGTTTGTCGCAAAAAACACATCTGAGGCAAAATCTGAATCTCCGAATATAACAATGCGTATAGGTGTTGATGCTTCTTTATTCTCAGTAGTACCACTCAAATCTGCTTCAACTGCGACTGCAACAGAAACAGGAGCAGGCATATCTACATTCGGTGTATACCCATTATCGCTGAAGGTGCCATCTGCTTGTCGTTCTGTTTCTGCCCAACTGACACCTTTTGGACTCACTGTTTTTGCTATTGTTTTAACACTGATGCCATCAGGTATATCTTGCATAGGTGTGACGGAACGGCAATAGTTAAAAGGTATCTGCAATTGCATAAAATTCCGTGTTATTTCATGCAGTTCAAATTGTAAATCCAGTGCAGTTGGTCCCCCATATAACAGAAACATATTTACCCTATCAAAAACTAAGTCATTTCCTATCCTCACTCCCCATTTCCTCATAAGTTGAACCAGACCACCATTTACATCGTTAGGGGAATTGTGGGAAGGGTCTAATAACAGTAGCAGCTTACCGTTTTTATCTAAATATCTCTCAATTGTTTCTACCTCATCCCTTCTTAACGGTTTGGTTGGACCTGCAACAACAAGAACATCACAATCAGTAGGGATCTGTTGTTCTTTCAAGAGTGAAAGTGAGAGGACTTCGTAATTGATTTTCTGTAATTCCGTTTTTACCTGTTGATATCCCCTACTACTGAAGTCATTGATGCTGCGTTCTTCGTGTCCGGTAAGAAAATATACTCTCTTAGTCTCGTTCTTGATAACTCTTAGTAATGTGCTTGTGAATGCTTGCTCACTGACGATAGAAGTTATTTCATGCCTTTCTCCATCGTCAAAAACTGTATATCCATCTCTTTCAATGCCGTATTTGTTAGCTAAGTTACTTTCAATATAAGGATCCATCAGGGAGACTGTGATGTTCTTTGTTTCCTGTGCGTATAAATCTAAATAGTGCTTAACCCGCGGTATAGAACGGTTGCTTTCAGTAAAGAATGCTATTATTTTCATTTCTTTATCAAGGGATTTAATAATCTGTTTTGTCTGTTCAGAGAGTGAAAGGCGTTTTAACTCTGTTAAATCTACTCTCTTATTAAACCTTTGTGCAATAATAACATTAACGAAAATAGCAATTCCTATCACACCGAGAATACTTAATGCGACATTTGTGCCATAACGCATTTGTCTACTATGAAAAAAGAGACGGATTTCATTCAAACGGATGACAACGAATATTGTTAGTGACGCAAGAAAGAAAACTAAAAAAACCCAAAAGACAAACCATGCTTTCAGGAATAGACAGGTTACTGAAAGAAAACAGAAAATTAGAGTTAGAAAACCGAATACTGGACCTACCACTTTCTTATCAGTCATACCTTATCTCCATTTTGAAGACTCAATTGACTTGAATGTGCAGAACAGACATACACTTAAAAAACTGAGATAATATATAACATTATTCAGTTTGATAACACCGCGAGCAAAATCGTTGTAATGGTCAAGAAAGGAAAGATAACTCAACATTTTACCAATGAAACCTGGTTTATTTGACAGGGGACCTATTACCCATAGAATCAGAAAAAAGCCGAAACTGGTTAGGGCTGCAACGATCTGATTTTTGCTCATTGAGGACATGAGTAGACCGAATGCAAGGAAACAGGAACTGATAAGTATGAGACCGAGATAACCGCTAATTAATACACCGATGTCTAAAGGTCCAAAACGGGATGTCAAAAATGGGAATAGTAGTGTGAATCCGAGCATAATCAGAACAAGTGTCCAACTCGCGAGGAACTTTCCTATAACGACTTGACCATCCGTTATGGGAGAAGTGAGTAGTAATTCAATCGTTCCTGATTTTCTCTCTTCCGCGAAAAGTTTCATTGTCAGAACAGGCGTGAAAAAGAGAAGAATAATTGCAAGATTTCCGAAGACAACTTGCATCACATCTGATCCTGAAAGATGACCTGAATACGATATTAGCCAGAGCGAGAAAATGAAACCTGATAGTGCTGAAAATACGATAATCACGAAATATGCAATCGGAGATACAAAATAGGTATAGAGTTCTTTTGAGCAGATAGCAAGTATATTTCTCATCTTTGCTTCTTGATTATGGTGAAATATCAGATTGAAAGTCGGGAATCGGAGTTCCCTCCTACAAGTCAAATGTCTCTAATTAGGATTCATTCACCCATCGCTTCCGAACTTTGCCGATAAAGAAGGGACCGAGGGATTCAATGTATTTGGTTGTCTGTTCTGTTTGACGCATATCCTGTATCAGTCGTGATAGTGGATATAGTTCTGGACCGACTAACCCGATAAGGAATTCGTTGTCGTTCGTATCTAATCCGAAGCATGCTAATCGGATATCACTTGCGTACCCACCTGCAGCATAACTTCTGCCGAGCATTGCGTGTTCACCTAAGATTCTGCCCCGTTCACGTTGTTCAAGTTGATAAAATTCCGGTTTTCTGCGAAGAGGATACCAAATTGCCCAAGGGAATTTTGGATTGAAGACATTCTTAATCGGTTTGTTGATGAGCCATTCTTCCAGATTCGGTTCTCTTCCACTTGAATACGTGCGACCAATCATCGTCATCTCTGGACGATATGAGATCTCACGGTCGTATTTAAGTTGCATATCTTTTAGGACAAGGGATTGCTCCATCAATAGTATTGGATCCCGTGCTATTAGCAGCACGCCGAAACCAGTCGGATTATTTAAATCATCGTAGAAAACGGCACCGGGTGGACTATAGTTGCTCTGTTGAATACGATCAATAAATACTTCTGGATGGTAACAATGTGAAAAAACGTGGAGTTGAAAGAAGAGTCGTGTATCACTTAACTGTACTTTGCCATCAATTGGAGCACCGACCTCTCTAAGGTCTAACGGTTCTGGGCGCGATGGCTTTTTCTGTGAAGTGTTCATGGTCGGATTTATTCCTTTACTTCATCTTTGGTGTGGTAAGAATCCCGAATCCATTTCTCAAGTACTGGATCAGGATTATCCACGACCTGTTTTGGCAAACTGAACGATGTCTGTCCTGTATTCTGCTTGATTAAGTTCAACCCGTGTTGATAACTTCTAAGAATCTCATCACAAATCTGTTGAATGGAAAGTTCCTGTTTGATAGCACTCTGACAGATTGCTTCAACTGCCTTGTCATCAAATTCAATCTTCAGGTCGTGATCAGCATGGAATTTTCCTTCATATCTACGTATCTGCTCTTTCATGACACTTGTCCTGTTATATTCAGGATCACTCATGATTTTTTTCAGTTCATCATCTGGTGTATCAACTACGTCAGCTGTCACGACAAACTCTATAATCCCTGTAGATGGCAGTTCGAACTTATAGTTGCGCAGAACCTTCTCACAGACAGTCATCAACGCGCGTGCGCCGGTTTTCTGTTCAATCGCTTTTTCTGCGATCCTTTGTAATCCATCGTCTGAAAACAGAACATTAATACCGTAAGCTCTGAAGGCATTTTCATATTGTCGGATAATGGAACCTTCAGAGTGTTTTAATATGTGATATAGATCATCAACTTCCAACTCAGTACATACGACATGCACGGGGAGTCTACCTATAAATTCTGGTTCAAAACCGAAATCAATAAAGTCTTTGGGTGTAACATGCTCGTAATACTCCGCAGCAGCATCTTTTTGACTTGTAACTTCCACATTAAAACCGATCCTACTCTGATGCATACGTTTTTTGATTATATCTTCCATACCGGTGAAAGCACCACTGATGATAAAGAGGATATGCCGAGTGTTTATCACCTGTTTATCCACCTTTCCACGTTTCTGAAATTCCATAACAGCACGCATTTGTGATGCGACATCGTGTCCTCCGCTAAGGTCTACTTCAGTTTCTTCCATCAACTTAAGCAATCCTATCTGAACACCTCGACCACTGACATCTCGACCTATGATATTTGGAGGTGTCGCAATTTTGTCTGCTTCATCCAGATAGATGATACCGTATTGTGCTAATTCAAGGTTATCTTCCGCTTGTGCAACCAGTTCACGAATCAGGTCATCAACATTCGCACCGACATAACCTGTTTCACTAAAACGTGTGGCATCTGCTTTGACAAATGGAACACCGATCAGTTTAGCGATGTGTCTTATTAGGTATGTCTTACCTACACCCGTAGGACCGAGCATGACAATGTTCTGTTTGGAATAATCAGTATCGGTAGCGTCAGGATTTTCATGGCACTCTCGGACATGGTTGTAATGATCACAGACAGCGATCGCAAGTGCTTTCTTTGCCTCATCTTGTTTGATAACATACCTATCCAAGTATTTCTTAATATCCTTCGGTTTAAGGTCAAATTTCAGATCGAACGTTTTCTGTGGCTCCGGTATCTCTGCTTCCGTTTGTTCAGAAGTTGCTTGTTGTCCGCCTACATATCCGAGACGAACATTTACACCGTCTCCGTATTTTTTTTGGAAGAATTCTTGGAAATCCTTTTCAATTTCTTCTTGTGTTGGGAGTTTTCTGTCTGTTGCCATTGATCTTATTATCCTTTGTATAACTTTTAATGTTATAGTGAAATCTATAATTACTTGCACACAATTGTAGCGCAAACTTTTAGTTTGCTTTCACGCCTGCACAAACTAAAAGTTTGTGCTACAGCTCAGTCCAGTCTGTCGGTTTAGATCCCCTGTGCCAAAAGTATGCATGTATTTTTGTATTTCACTATAATGCATGATTGGCTCTACTCTTTGACATTTGCATAAAAGAATGGTGGCATTGTGAGAGCAACGACATCATCTTCACCTGAAACAGCACGCGCCATAGCAAGTGCATCGTCTAAGTTTTTTGCCCATTCAACACCTAACCGCTGTGCAACACTCGGTTCTTTCGGTCCAACCAGAATTACTTTAGACAGATATTTCAGCGGATAAGTTGCCCAATACCACACCGTAAAAGGATGAAAACCGTGATGTGCATATCTGTTTCTGTAACAGTCAATCAGATACTCGTCTTTAGCATATTTCTCTTGGTATTTCTCTTGCATTTCGAAAGGTTCAGTCGTATCCGCTAACACCTCATCATAAAACATTCTATACGCGACGTGATACTCTTCATGGAAAATCTCATAAGTAGGATTCATGATGATGACGACCCCACCCTTCTTGATTATCGGCTTATTATAGAACCAGTTAAATACATATCCCAAGATGTCGCTCACTACCAAAACAGGATTAATACGAGCATCTACTGCATAAGGACTCATATCTGGCAGCCCAAAGACCATCGTGCTAAATTGACGGGGGATATCAATTGCTAACTGATCTTTCATCAGATCAAGCGTTTTTGTGTGAACAGCATCAATATCACCCCCATTGACTGCCATCGGCTCGTAGTCGGTCTGTACACTCTTAAGGATTTTAAACCTTACAGATTCAGGGAGTAGAGATAATGTTGCAGGAGTAAAGGCTTTGATGATTTTCTCAGCAATATTACAGTCTCTGTTCGGTTTTCCAACATACTTAAGATGGAATGGATAGATTGCACCGTTCATTGCTGCTTCAATCACGAAAATCGGAGTCTCTTTTTGTATAAGGCGACTCATTCGCTCAATACATGCATGCATGTGTGAACCTTCTGGCTGCATCACATGGGGACTTTCAGATGTCATGTGTGGAGAATGGTGTGGTGCGATAGAGTTATATGTGCCTAAACCGACAGCAACAGATTTATGACCCCCATTGAGAGGAATCTGAATCATGTCAACATATATCACTAAATCCGATTCAAGTACTGCCTTATCTGTCTCTACGATTTCATCGTGTTCTGTTTTCCCTACCTCAACAATCTGTTCTACATCTTCAGCATCAAAATTTCGGAGTTGATCCGGATAGAACTCGTCCATAATGTCTTTCCCTAACATAAATGCGAGTTCATGTTCTTTCATCTTCCTATGTAATGCAACAGCACAGATAAGTTGAATGTTTTTCTTTTCTACACCATACTCATAAAGAAGTTTCAGTAGCGTCTCAATCATTATTTGACGCATGTCAGGTTTCTTTGTTGGTGGAAACGGTTGACAGTTATCATCGAATAGGATCAGCACTTTAGAATTGCCATCTACCAGTTCTCTTAAGGGTGCCATATCAAGTGGATTTTCAAAAGCATGTTGTGTATGCTCACTTAATGCAGCACGTTTAATTCCCGGTAGAGGCGGTTTTGCATAATATACCTCAGAATTATCCGGTATATTTGCATTGATTAGGTGATTGCCGAAGTATGTAAAGTATTTCATAATTATTCTTGACAGACAAGTATTTTCTAAGTCTTGATGAATTGAGCAAACTTATTATAGCATGTGCTGTTGTGAGTTTCAAGTTTTTTGTGAAGAAGGAGGGTATGTAAAGGTATTGTCACTGAACAATCATTGGTTACACAACTGATTTACTTTGTAAATCAAGCAGAGGATGTGGTATAATCAGGTAGAAATGCAATTGATACTATAGCAGGACTTACGCAAAAAGTTGGATTTCACGGCTAATTGAACGTATATCGCTAAGAACGCACAATGAATTGTGCTACTACAAACGTTAGAGTCAAAAAAAGGGTGTAGATTCCGAGATTAGGATCAAATTAGAAAAAGTAGATTATGTGAAATCGAGGGAGATATTTACGATGCAGAATACAGAGTACGAATCTATTGTAAAACGATTAGATCATCTTGAGAAAGGATTGTTGAATATAAGACAGCAAATTGACATACTGTTAAATGCTCAGAATGAATCCAAGAAGAATTTTAAGTCTGGTGAGGAAGTAATGGCATTTTATGCTTCCAACAAACAGGAAAACGCGAAGGTCATTGAAAAAGTATTTGAAGAGATAGGATTAACTGGTAAGCCTATTCCAGCGGAAGAACTACAAGAGCGTATGTCAAAAAACGGTACACGCGCAGAGGATAACGAATTCAGTCGAGCCATTATTCAGGAACGTGAGAATTAAGTATGAACTACTTTTACTTTAATGCAAGTGCTCTTGTAAAACGCTATACACAAGAGACCGGGAGTCGTAACATCAATTTCCTGTTTACGAATGTTCCATTGAATCGTATGACTTGCCTGATTTTAGGCATTGTTGAAATATATTGGGTCTGTGTTAGAAAAAAGAACGATGGACGAATTTCAAGCGAAGATTTTACACAGTCAAGAATAAACTTAAACTATGAAGTTGTTGATTCTAAATCAGCATTCAATACAATCTCTGTTACGGATTCACTTGTTTTGAATTCAATAACTTTGATTGAATCACATTCCTTAAAACAGTACAGATGCATTAGTTTTACGATCTGCTTTAGACTTAAATAGTCAACTCAATAATTCAGATGATACCTTAATACTCGTTGCTTCAGACCAACGTCTTATCAGAGCTGCGCAGCAAGAGGGACTATTAGTCTTTAATCCAGAAGCCGATTCACAACAAACACTTAGAGATTGGATAACACAGACATGAACTCAAAAATTGGTATTGGCATAATCAGTTTTGCACATGGACACGCTAACGCATATTGCAACAAGATGATGACGTTTGAGGATGTAAATCTGGTTGCATGCTGGGATGATGATATTGGACGCGGTGAGAATGCTGCTTCACAGTTTGAGATGACGTATAGTCCTCACCTTGAGGATGTTGTCAATCATGCTGAAATTGATGCTGTGATAGTGACATGCGAAACGAACCGACATGCAGAAATGGTTACTGCAGCTGCATCATCTGGAAAGCATATTCTATGTCAAAAGCCGTTAGCTCTAACATTAGAAGACTGTGATATCATTGGTGATGCGGTGCAGAAGTCTGGTGTTAAGTTTATGATGGCTCATCAGATGCGACGGGATCCTGCGAACATTGCGATGAAAGAACTTATTGACAGCGGCGTTTTGGGAAAAATCGGTTTGTTACGTAGAAGACACTGTATAAATGTTCTCTTTAACGAAGCATTTGTTACAGGTCCGAGTCGTTGGCACATAGATCCAGTGAAGAATATGGGGATGTTTATGGATGATGCCTCCCATGCAACAGACTTTATCTATTGGATGCTCGGCAAACCAACCAGTGTGATTGCTGAGATTGATAACGTTCTGACTGATGTTGCGCCTGACGATTCCGGTGTTGCTGTCTATCGGTTTCCGAGTGGAACTATGGCTATTCTGATTAACAATTCAGTTACACTTGCTGGAGAGAATACTACTGAAATCTATGGTGATGAAGGTGTGGTCATACAGAACTACGGTGATGGACCTTCATGTAATATACCGCGTCCTGAAGATGCAATTGCCTTGAAATTGTATACACGCGATGAACCGTCATGGAAAGACCTTGGGATAGATATACCGAATAGTCATGGTGAACGGATATCGGGAGTTCCCCGTTCATTTATTGATTGTCTTAAGGATGATACTGAGTCTGATGTAACGGTTGAAGATGGTAGGGTTTCTGTAGAGATGGTATTGGGAGCTTACCGTGCTGCAGAAGAGGGTAAACGGATTTCGTTTCCATTGACGTAAGTGGTTAAGGCGAAGCAGTAATGTGGGTTATTTCCAGAATGTGAAAACTCTGGTCATACAATAGCCACTATGGACTATTTCTCCTCATGATACTCAATATTTGACCTGTCATACCGCTATCCGTAGGTTGTGCTGCGAGGAAGACAGCCGAATCAACGACCTGTTCAGGTTCTTTCCACGGGTCGCTCTGTCCTCTAAATGTGTCGGTGCTTTCCCATGCAGGTTTTGATAATTGCGTTTTCACGGGACCAGGAATTAGGATGTTTGCGATGATTCCGTCCTGCCATACCTCTTCTGCGATGGCTTGGGTTAATCTATGTAATGCGGCTTTTGAAGCGCAATAGATGCTCAGGTTTGCATGTCCTACCTCGCCTAACCCTGAGCCGATGTTGATAATGTTTCCACTCTTCTGTTTCTGCATGATCGGCAGTACGGCGCGACAACAGTGAACAACACCCATTACGTTAATGTTCCATACATCATTCCAATCTTCGTCGCTGGTTTCTAAGAAAAGACCTCTGGGATTTATGCCAGCGTTATTGACGAGGACATCTATCCTACCATATCTATCTATAGTCTTTTCCACCAGAGATTGCACTTGTGAACGTTCACGGATGTCAACTGTAACAGCAAAAACTTCACCGTTCTTAGATGATATGTCGTTTGCAACTTCCTCAAGTTGTTCTTTACTTCGCGATGCAATGACGACTTTTGCGCCTTCCGCTGAGTATGCAACCGCAATTGCTTTACCTATTCCGCGTCCACCACCTGTAACTATAGCCACTTTATCTTTGAGTTGCATGTATGAGTCCTTATGTACGGCACACGGAGTGTGTCTACTACTATGAACGGCACACGGAGTGTGTCTACTACTATGAACGGCACACGGAGTGTGTCTACTACTATGAACGGCACACGGCGTGTGCCTACTACTATTAAGATTTTGGTTTTTTAAGTTTCCAGATATTTATCAAATTTGTCAGTTGTTTTTTGCTTGATTTGACCCTTCGTTTTAGGTCAGCAGCAAGTGTAGATAATAGGTCATTACCATTTTTCTCAGCGTTTTCTACTTGCTGTTTTAGTTGATATGTGCGTCCTGCTTTTACACGATTTATCTCAGAACGTAATTCACTCATAATCCGATTTAGATTTCGAAGATTCTGATGGAGTTGTTCCCTTTTTTCTTTCTGGGTTTGTTCAGTTGCTTCCTTTAAGTCAGTCTCTCCGATATTTAATCTCTCCAAAATCAGCAGATCTTGGTCTTCATACGCCTTGTTTATAAGTGGCATGAGTTGTTCATGCCTGTTTTGTTCACCAGGATGTTCTGCTTTGTCAGGGTGAAATCTTTTGGCAAGTTTTCGATAGAGATTTTTTATGTATTTTGCTTCCTTATCAGGTAATTGATTCTTCTTAGTTTTCTTTTTAGATTCTTTTTCGTTATCAACAGTATTGAAACGTGCGCGATTCTCTTTGAAACAGGCTTCTACCCGTCTTTCTATTTCCTCGGCACTGATGTTTTCTTGCTGTAATTTAAGTCTTAGACGATATTCCTGTGCTTCAAGATCAATCTGATCCAGCTCAAGATAGAATCGTCCTACGTGAGAATTATACTTATGTTGAAACAGGTCTACCTCTTTCTTTAACTGTTCAACAGTAACAGTTAGGTCTTCGACCTGTTTTCGTTTCTCTTCAATAGCATGAAACAATCTGTCAAGTTCTTTTTCTTCATATCTATTGATGTAAACTAATGTAGCAGATTTCATTATTTTCGATATGTGATACGTCCTCTTGTCAGATCATAAGGTGATAGTTCTACGGTGACTTTATCTCCTGGTTCAATTTTGATGAAATGCTTACGCATTCGACCTGAAATGTGTGCAAGGATTTCATGCTTATTCTCTAATTCAACCCGGAACATAGCATTTGGTAAAGGTTCAACAACGACACCCTCTACTTCAATTTTATCCCTCTGTTTGGGGTTACGTTCAAAGGTTTCTTCCTGATTGAGATCAGAATCAATATTCTCATCTTTACGTTTTTTGGTTTTTTGCCTGCGATTCGTATTGCTTCTGTTGCCTGATCTTCCCTGGAAATTTCTTCTATTCCCTGCAGGTTTACGTTTCAAAATATATATCTCCTTATAGATAAATTAGTATCGTTAACATAAGTGTTAACAAAGTGACGTTATGAATTGTTATCATCTAAACTGAATGTTTTTCCTGCTTGAATTACAAGCTGCTGGAAATACTGAATTGATTGGTTGAGTTGTGTTTCGGACTCCATTTTGTCGGTGCTTGTTGATACAATATCAATTGGCATTCTGTTTCCTTCTATATTCCGAAGAGCAACATAAGCCTTTAGGTATACATTTGGATGACGTTGCATAACTTTTTGCATGAGAGGCGAAACTTCCGCTTCAAACATACTTACATAAACACGAGCAGTATTGATTTCAGAACGGTATCGTTCAACTATGCATGGTTGTATGTGAGTCTCAAATATCGCTTTCATCTCTCTTGGCGGACCTGGCATCATCATGATCGTTGATTGTTTGTGGTTGACACTGATACAGGGTGCCCATCCATCAGGATTCTGAAGCACTTCTGCCGTATCCGGTACCGTTGCCATTTTTATGAGAGCGTCATTTAAGATGTCATCATCAGACATTTTACGTCGTTTTTTATATTCTGCGACTGTTTCTTGGCTTACGACAGGTTTGGTACCGATGAGCGATGCGACGACTGCGACAGTCATATCGTCAGGTGTTGGTCCAAGACCGCCAGTGGTTAGAATGAGTGCTGTATCCCGTTTTGTTGCAGCATCCAATGCCTCGGTCATTTCATCAAAATCATCTCGAAGCATCGTTACACGTCTTAGTTCCCCACCCAATTGTAAGATCTGCTGGGCAATCCAATGCGCGTTTGTGTCTTGAATCTGACCGAGTACTAACTCTGTGCCAATTGAAAACAGTTCTATTGCCACTTAAATTCTCCTTCTCATACATTTCGGTATATTGTAGCACATGTGAAATATATTTGTCTATACAATGATTAGGGGCGTGTAAGTTATTGTAGTGCAAACTTTTAGTTTGCGTGCACTACTGCACAAACTAAAAGTTTGTGCTACAGCACAGTCTAGCCCGTCGCTTTAGGTCCCACGTACCAAAAGTGTGCATATATTTTTGTATTTCACTTTAATAGGTTCAACACCAATCCTGTTGCCATTTTTGGATAGAAATAGGTTGATTTCTGTGGCATCACAGAGCCTTCCATTGCTACATTTAAGACCTGTTCAACAGGTGTTGGGTTCATCAACAGCGCGACACGATCACTTCCGTTTTTTACATGTGACACAGCATCAGAATCATACGCACTATAACTGATATGGTCTGCTAATGTCTCAATTTTAAACATCTTGCTGATGATTGTCTCCTGAACAAGTGTGACATCCAATTCACCCTGAACTGGTGAACGTGGAACTAATAGACGATATTTATTATCTGGTGTATACATGCCAACTGCAGGTTTTTTTCCTTTGAACGTGTTCAACTTCAACACAAGGTCAGTCAATGATGCAGTTTCTAACACCTCAAACATCTCAGGTAGGTTGGCAATTGCCCGATTGATTTGATCAGAAGTGAGACCACTGAGTAAACGATGAATTGCCAGAACTGCTAATCCAGCGGATTCCATCCGAACAAGATTCATCATCATATAACCGTAACCTGACAGTGTATCCTCTTCATGACTGTTTTTAATTTCGTCACGATATGTGAGTGCTGTTTCATAGCGATGATGTCCATCTGCTATCAGGAGCTGTTTTGTCGCAAATAGTTTCTGTATTTTACTGTTGGATTCAGGTTTATCTATACGCCACAATTGGTGTGTACTTCCGAATGCTTCCTTACAGTGAATTTCTGGAGGTTTTCCATCAGTATGTTGTTCCATTATATGTTCAATATCTCCATCAGGGTCCTGGTATATAAGGAATATTGGACTTAGGTTGGCATGGCAGGCACGCATCAGATTAAGTCTGTCTATCTTCGGTCCAGCGTGTGTTTTTTCATGAGGTAAGATGACTTTGTTCTCAAAAGGTTCAAGTTTTCCCAAACCGATTAGCGCACGACGGGTATAATACTTCCCATCTGGTGCATGAAAGGATTGATCATAAATATAATAATTTGGTGAGGGGTCTCGGACTAAGGTTTGGTCAGTAATCCATTGCTTCAAAAGCGTTGCAGCGCGCGTGTATTGATTCTCTGTTTCAGTGTCATCGGGTTGAGGTTGGCTTAGTATTAAACGGACTATATTTGATGGGTGTTTCTCTTCTAATGCAATGCGTTCATCAGATTTGATCACATCATAAGGCGGCGCAATTACATCGGTGATGTCACCTACTTTATCAACATTGTACCGTAAACCTTTAAAAGGAATAACTGTTGTATCCATAGAACTCCAATTTTCAAAATAGATGTATAGTTTGACGATATGTGAACTTAATCCCAAAGTCTCATGCTAAAATATCTTTCACCAAGGTCATTAAATACTGTGATGATTATTCCCTGTTGTATCTCTTGTGCAAGTTTGTATACCCCGTAAAGATAACCACCCGATGATGTGCCTACGAACCAACCTTTTTCTGCCAGCCGGTTGCACATCTCGTGTGCATCTTCAATAGATGCAGGAATTCGGTAGTCAATAACACTCTCATCAAGTATTTCTGGTACAATATCATCAGGACTTCCAAGAGGTTTTAGTCCTTCGATTCCGGGGAACTCCTCTGGTACAATAGAGCAGACCTTGATGTTTGAATTATAGTCTTTTAGCCTTCTACCTACTCCAGTGATTGTTCCTCCAGTGCCTACACCAGCGACAAAGTGTGTTATTTTCCCATCCGTCTGTTTTAGTATTTCTACACCTGTCGTATCGTAGTGTGCCCGCCAATTGTTTTCATTTTCATATTGTGATTTGAAGAAGTACTTCTCTGGATTTGCTTCGTATCTTCTATCAACCTCTCTCAGTGCTTCATCATATCCGAGGATCGCATCAGTGTAAATCACGCTTGCACCGTGTGAAAGGATTCGTTTTTTTCGTTCTTCACTTGCATTATCGGGTATTACAAGTTCAACTTTATATCCGAGTGCTGCACCGATCATTGCATAAGCAATACCTGCGTTTCCTGAGCTTGAATCTAATATAGTTTTTTCACGCGTGAGCTCACCCGTACGAATTGCTTCAGTTAGCATTCGTAGGACAGGTCGGTCCTTTATAGATCCTCCTGGATTGTAAGTCTCTACTTTTGCATATATGTCCACTTTAGGGAATTCATTCTTGAATAAGTCAATTTTTGCGAGGGGAGTCTGACCGATAAGTTGAAGTAGTGGAAAATCTGCGAGATTCACTTTTGAACTATTCTGTATGTTCATGTAGTGTAATGTAACCTACCTTCTCAATTATTGGACTCGTTGATTGGGAATTGCGAGTCGCTTTTTGATTAACTGTTCCATAAAATCTTTCGCGTCATTGCCTGTTAATGTTCCGTTTAGAATAGGGGTAACCTCAAATTCAGCAAGTCTCAGTGTGGGATTAAGTCCGTGTTGCGTTGGTAACCAATCCCGAAAAGTATCAAAAAATGCCCGTTGTGCAGCACGTCCGTTGATATAAGGAAAATCAGCAGTAGGTCGTCGAAATCTATCAGGTCCTTTTGCCAATGCGGCAACGTGCTGCTGACGACAGAACTCAATATATACCTCTGTTTCATAAGCTAAGGGTATATTCTTAGGATAAAACCTGAACGTTTCTTTTCGGTATCGTGTAAAGTGCTGCAGTTCGTCAAATTCAAAGATGAAATTATACGGTTCTGGAAAATATGCGTCTGGTGTGAGATGACCGTGCGATTTTTGCGATGTTCCCTTCCAGTCTCCTTGTAAATGACGATATAGTTCCATCAAAACGTCGTAGTATTCACCGAAATGCTTACGGAACGGTTTGTTACAAAGCCAATCAAACTGTGCTCTTTTTTCTGCAGGTTTCCCTATCACCTCTTCAAGCAATGCTATGATACCGATTTCTAAGCGCATTGAATCTATAGACTCGTTCTTGTTTTTAGACGGGATCGGAATCCACATTCTTTAAGGCAGCTTCGGTTATAGGTGTTGTCAGACTTGCGAGGTAATCTCTATCACGTTGGAGAGCTTCCAATTTATTATCTCCGTGTACGAATTCTACTTGGATATAACCGTCATAACCGACATTACTGAGTATCTCTATAATCTTACTATAATCAACTACTCCCTCAGCGATTGGACATGCCTTACCGGATTCGTCAAAGTTCTGTGCATGAACATTTACAATATGGTGTGCAAGTTGCTGTGCAGCTGAAATAGGTTCGTCAGCATCAGGTCGTGACAAGGGTTGAAAATATGTCTTTAGAGACTGCAATTTGATGCTATCAATAATATCTAAGATACTCTCAACTGAATCGGATAGATGATTGTTGTGCATTTCCATACCCATAGTCAGGCTTCGGAAACTTGCCCATTGTGCAAGACTCACCATACGGAACAGAATGAGCCGTTTGTCGGCAGGTGGAATGGTTTTTGATGCACCTCCACCTGTCCAAATCCTTACGAGATCAGTACCCAGATCATGCGCGATATTAAAGGCATCTTCAAAATACTTTTGGTAGAGATGTATCGTCGGATCAACATAGGAACCGTAAGCTGAAATTGCCAACCCTTTTTGATGTGCTAAATCACGTATATTTTTTACATAAGTTTCATCATAATCCATCGGCATGTGCGGTGGTTTACCCCAAACTTCAATACCATCAAACCCGTAGTCAGCTGCAATATCAATCACCTCTTCCAAAGGTTGTTCCTGAAAAGCGATAGTGCACAAACCTAATTTCATCGTATTATCCCCGTTAGTGTATGTTTATACAGATAGGATACCACATAAGTAGGTAGATTGCAAGGAAAGTTGAAAGTGTCTCAGATATATTCAATTGTCACTTTTAGTAGTTTAGGTGTTGACTACTCAACAATCCATGTATCACCCGCGTGGAGAAGCGCATCAAGATCCCCTTCACCTCTTTGCTGTTTTGCTGATGCGATCTGATCGGTCATCAGATCTTCATAGCAGGGGTGTTGAACGCTACGGAAGATACCGATAGGATGCGGCATATCTGGCATGTCGCTCATGCGTGCAAGGAAGTTTGCTAAGGTAGTGTTCTCTGCAAACTGGTCATGCACAATGAGATTTTCAGTTCCATTTGCTACGGTTGTGACTTCAGGTTGAAAATTGTTTAGTTGTATACCTTTATCACTTTCCAAACCGAAAATCAGTGGCTCACCGTGTTCCAGAAACACCGTATTATCAGCTTTTGTCGTTTTTTCAGTGTACGGGAAGAAAGTGCCATCATTAAATATATTACAATTCTGATAGATTTCTATGAAAGATGTTCCTTTATGTTCATACGCGTATTTAATGATAGACCGTAAGTGTTGCGGATCCCTATCGAGTGAGCGTGCAACAAATGTTGCTCCCGCAGAGAGTGCTAAACTGATGGGATTAAATGGCGTTTCAAGTGAACCGAATGGACTTGACTTCGTGCTTTTTCCCTGCTCAGATGTAGGTGAGTATTGTCCTTTTGTTAATCCGTATATTCGGTTATTGAATAGTAGGACATTGAGATCAAAATTGCGTCTCATGAGATGTATGAAGTGATTTCCACCGATAGATAGTGCGTCTCCATCTCCTGTGATGACCCAAACAGACAGGTCTGGGTTCGCCATTTTAACGCCGGATGCGATTGTTGGTGCTCTACCGTGTATTGTATGGAAACCGTAAGTGTTCATATAGTATGGAAATCGGCTTGAACATCCTATCCCTGAGATGAACACGATATCCTCTCTCGGTATCCCTAATTCCGGCATGATACGTCTTGTCTGCGCTAATATTGAATAATCACCACATCCAGGACACCACCGCTCATCTTGATCAGACGTAAAGTCTTTTGCAGTTAGTGTTGGTACCCCGAGTGGAATACCTGATGCTCTTCTGTTTTTCATAAGTGTGCCTACCTTTTAACACTTTACCGAGTTCCGAGTTTTGGATATTTATACTGGAAGACGGTATATCCTAATTATGGATATAATTATCTACTTCTGATTCCAATTCAAAAACGTGGAATGGTTGACCTTGAATTTTGTTGAGTCCGACGGCATCAATAAGATACTCGCTTCTGATGAGTTGTCGTAGATGGCCTGTATTGAGTTCTGGAATTAGGACTGTCTTATATCTTTTTAAGACATCACCTAAATCGCTTGGAAATGGATTTAGAAATCGTAAATGGACATGCCCGATCGCTTCTCCTGCTGCAAATCTATTCTCAACGACAGTGCGGATAGCACCGAATGTACCTCCCCATCCAAGTATCAATAGGTCACCTTCCTGTGCGCCAAAGACTTCGGTAGGGGGTATCTCATTTGCTATTCTTTTGACTTTTTCGGCTCTTATTTCTACCATTTTTTCATGGTTTTCAGGATCGTAGCTGACGTTTCCTGTTATGTCTGATTTTTCCAATCCCCCGATTCTGTGTTCAAGTCCAAGTGTTCCAGGTTTTGCCCAGGGTCTGGCGAGTGTGTCTGGATCTCTCAGGTATGGTTCAAAATCGTCAACTTTTGTTTGGAACTCCGGCTTGATTTTCGGCAGGTCCGCGACATCAGGTATTTTCCACGGTTCTGCCCCGAGTGCAATATATAATTCAGATAAAAAGATGACTGGTGTTCTATATTTTATTGCTATTCGACAAGCCTCATAAACGGTGGCGAAACAATCAATTGGTCGTGCAGCTGCGAGAACTGGAAGTGGTGACTCCCCATTTCTGCCGTAGAGCATTTGTAATAGGTCAGCCTGCTCAGTTTTTGTTGGCATTCCTGTTGAGGGCCCTGCTCTCTGAATGTTGCAGACAACCAGTGGTAATTCAGCGATCATGGCGAGATTTATTGCTTCTGATTTTAAAGCGAGTCCAGGACCGCTACTCCCCGTTACGCCGAGTGAACCACTGAATGCAGCACCAATTGCGACTCCTACAGCGGCTATTTCATCCTCCATTTGCATTGTAACGATACCAAAGTTCTTATAGAGTGCTAATCCGTGGAGAATATCACTTGCAGGTGTAATAGGATAACTACCGTATACTAATTGCAGTCCAGATTGATGTGCAGCTGCAACGAGACCTAAGACAGTAGAAGTATTTCCTGCAATGTTGCGATATGTGCCGGGTGAAAACTTTGCGGGTTTAACTTGATATGTTGTTGCGAATTGCTCTGTTGCTTCACAATAGATGTTTCCTGCTCGTAATGCTAAGATATTCGGTTCAATCAGATACGGACGTTTCAGTGCAAATTTTGTTTTGATCCATCTGATTGTGTAATCCATTGGACGATTGTATAACCACAGGATCATCCCTAATGAGAAGAAGTTTTTACATTGGTCTTTATCGCTTAAGTCAAGTTCAGTATCCTCAAGAGCAGCACGGTTGAGTTTTGTCAATTCGACAGGAATGACCTGATATTTTTCAAGTGATTCATCTTCCAAAGGGCTGTCGGCATAGCCAGCAAGACGCAGGTTTTTTCGTGTAAAAGTATCTGAATTGACGATTAGAATACCGTTGTCTTTTAGTTTGCTGAGATTAACTTTTAGTGCAGCGGGGTTCATTGCAACGAGCACATCACATGTATCACCGGGAGTATGTATGGTTTCACTGGAAAAATGTAATTGGAATCCTGAAACGCCGGCGAGTGAACCGGCTGGTGCTTTTATTTCTGCGGGATAGTCGGGTAATGTAGCGACATCGTTTCCGATCATGGCGGAGGTCTCAGTCATCTGAGTACCTATTGTTTGGGAACCGTCGCCAGAGTCCCCAGCAAACAGAATTGTCGCTGCTGGAATTTGCTCTACTTGCGTGCGCATCAGCGTTCAACCTTTTTGTGTTCAATGATTTGTTGTGTGTAACCTTCAATTCGGTTTATATACGTTTTATCCATGGTTATGCACCTTCCCGTGCTTTGAATGCATCTCGTATCGGAGTTGGGGGTAGTGTCAATACCTCTTGCGGGAAAAACTCTATGAGATAAGATATAACATCACGTATTGAGACCATTCCTATGGGATGTTGCCGTTCATCAACGATTGGTAAGTGTCTAAACCCGCCGTGTGCCATATAGAGAATTGCCGTATCCAACATGTCATCAGGATTTGCTGTTTTTGGGTCAACTTTCATGAATTGTGTAACGGGAATCTGCGTAAGATCACCAACGTCTCTATTTAGGACTTTACGTAGTAGGTCGCGTTCTCCAAATATACCTCGTAGCAGACCGTTTTCAACCACTGATGCTGCCCCGATATTGTTTTCTATGAGTATATCAATTGCTTCTTGTGTTGTTGTTGAGATGTCAATTGTAACACAGGCCCGCATTATGTGGCGTAATGGCACTTGTATCTCACTGACCTGCAACGATTTGTGAGATCTCTCTGCATCTTTATCCATCTGTGCTAATTCTTCATCAATTGCCATATCATACAACATTGTTATGGGGCTCCTTCGTTACTTTCAATGAAAATGGCGACGTGTTCTAAAATGTCCCGTGTTGATATCATCCCTACTGGAAACTCCTGTTGCTGTTCATCCCAAATACAGAGCGGTACATGCCGGAAATGCCCCAGATGCATGATATTGAGTGCAAAAGCGATCGGGTCACTTGCCCGTAAGGATTCTGGTTCTTTAGTCATGATCTCTTCAACCTTGATGGTTTCGGGGTCTAAGTTTTTACCACAGATATGTACGAGTAGGTCACGATCAGTGAGGATACCGACTAATCTTTGATCTGCATCAACGACAAGTGCACATCCGAATCCTTCAATCTGCATAAGGTCAATAGCATCTGAGACGGGAGAGCCGACCTGAACTGTTGCGGGTTGTTTGTAATCCAATGTGCTGATTGGTAAAGATAGGGTTCTTGCGTCCATTGGGAATGTCCCTTGAAATTAATTAAAAAACTGGATTACGTTTCTCACTGTCATTAACGTCATAGTACCCACAGCGTAAACGCTGGGGCTTGTGCTTCCTTGCAGACAACTGATCTGAGCTACGTCTTACGTCCGCTCCACTTTAGGCTGCTAAGCCAGCCTGTTTTAGAAATAGAATTAGAGGGACGGACACAGTTGGTTGGGATTCTACTCCGCATACAGCGTTGGCCCGACCCATAAATGTTTTTAGTGATTTCGCACCAGCATCACACAACTTCTTACGATTGAGGGATAGCACCGTAGCGGTTGCTACGGGTAAGAATGCTATCCACGATGCTAATAATAGTTATACCACATTTATTAGATTGTCAAGATTGTTTTTTATCGGACGCTTGGTTTCCATCTACATCCCGCAAGCTAAAGCATGGGGATTTGACAGAAGAGTGTTAAAAGGATACACTATTTGCTATGTATTTGCAAGTATATTTTGCCTTCAGAGTGTATTGTTTTTGGTTTCTTGTCTGAACCAGGATTTACAGGATTTCAAGATTACCAGGATAAGATGGTGTGAACAACCAAAACCTCAGCACGAGCAGCACGACAGGTGTATAGAATGTGTGTGTTTAATTTTGTAGTATTAACATTCATACGGGACTTGAGAGTACGTGCTTATGGACTATTTCCGTATCAGCATTTTGCGTGTGGCAGAGAAATCTCCGGTATCAATTGTGTAGAAATAGATTCCACTGCTAACTGATTCGTTTTTATCATTGCAACCATCCCAGTAAGCAGCTTGTGATTGTGTTGAATATACACCTGCAGCTATAGTGCCGAGAGATAATGTTCGTACCAAAAGTCCATTTGCAGTATGAATCCGAATCGTAACATCTGCTGTTTCGGCAAGTTGAAAAGGGATCCATGTTTCAGGATTGAAAGGATTAGGGAAGTTTTGTAGCAGCTGATTCTTTTTTATCTCACCGAGTTTAACATATTTCTTTCCTTTTGCTTCTATTTCCATTGTCTCTTGTGTATTCCTAAGATGTTCAAAAACCTTCGCTCTTAACTCTTTTTCCACTGCTTTCATTTCAGGTAGGCCTGCAAGATTATGCGTTTCATCAGGATCATTCTGAACATCAAACAACATATAGGGTTGCTTTTTGGAGTTCACTGCAAATTTCCATTCCTGATTTAGCAGCATAATCTCATTTTCTATTTCTGATACAGCAAATTCTCGATGTGAATGCTGAGTGCCATCTAAGAGCGGACATAGAGATTTACCAAACTGTTGATGTTTTATTTTACCACCTGCAAGTTCAACAAGCGTAGGACCGATGTCAATCCATTCGACTGGATTATCATTGATTCGATTTATGGTACCGCTTTTTAATGTTCCTGGTGTACGTATCAAATATGGGATTCGCACTGATCCGTTGAGAAAATTACTTTTGTAAATCATCCCGTTATCACCGTTCATTTCTCCATGATCCGAGCAGAAGACAATCACTGTATTGTCAAGTTCTCCGCGTTCCTGTATGGTCTGTAGAATCTCACCTATCTGATCATCAATGAGTGTGACGTTCCCAGCGTAGTCTGCGCGTAACTTTTCGACTTCTCCCACTTCAAAACTTGGATTTCTGCGATTTGCTGTCATGAGATTATCTAAATGTCCAAGCGGACGATTTTTGGCAGTTTTTCTTGGTGTTGGCTGCGGCATTTTATTCGGGTTGTACATATTTGCATAGGGTTCGGGTGTATCCCACGGTTCATGGGGTCCACCAAAACTTACCCAACAGCACCAAGGTTCTTCTCGGTTATAGTCTTTGAGGTATTTCTTCGCCTGCTGTCCTACATAGACATCGGCATCGTTTTCAAGTCCAAGGATAGTGGGACGTACTATGTGGGGTTTATTGGCGAACCGTTCCTCATAATCCGCACGGTAAGCAGCCCATAGTCCCTTATTTTGCCAATCCTCTGTCATATTGCAGAGCACCCGTCGACTTGCTCTGGGACCCGGAATTTCATCAACATCGTCTAAACCGTAAGCATGTAATAGGTATTCCCGTGAACGTAAGTCAACGCCTTCCTGATGGGGTGTAAAGTGTGTCTTACCAAACAGACTTGTGCGATAACCTGCGTCACGTACTGATTGCATCCATGTAGACGTATCTCGCGGCATAGTGTAGGTCTGATTATTCCAAACACCAGTGTTATGGGGGTATAATCCCGTTGCTAAACTAACTCTTGCGGGAATACAGACAGGTGAATTGGTTATCCCGTTGGTAAATCGTACACCTTCACTCGCAATTCTATCCATGTTTGGTGTTTGCACCCAATTGCCACTGCAACTCATAGCATCCCAACGTTGCTGATCTGTCATGATGAGAAGGATATTAGGTTTCGTTTCACCGTTTATATCCGTTAGGTTCTGTGCTGAAGTTTGTGAATTTAAGAGTGATAATGCACCAGCACTTGCAATGCCGAGTTCCTTGATAAATGTCCTACGATTGATGTTAGTTGGTCTTTGTGTATTAGACATGATAGCGATGTTAATTGAAGTTTGTGATTTGTCAGTGTTAACACAATTAGAAGATTGTTATGCACTATATCATTTTCTTGTGTTACTGTCAAACAGATGTGGAGATATAGGGTGTGTAAGGGTGTGTAAAGTTTTTGGCATTAACCGACATATTCATTATTAGGAGGGAACTCCGATTCCCGACAGGTCGCGATTCGGAGATCGCTCCTACAGGTTTTCTGTGCATTTTTTGCCAAATACTTTACACACCCGGTGTGTAAGTATTTTGTCACCTTTTTTTAGATTAGACGGCACTCGGAGAGTGCCTACTACTATTAAGAGCATAGGAAATCCCAAATGTGTTGTCAGATTAGAATCTCTCTGTGAGATAGTTGTTCAATAAAGTGTCTTATGTTTGGCATCCTATTGCTTCAATCCCAAGCGTTTACGTCTATCGGCAAGCCATTTCTTACTTTCTGTCTTTGAATCTTCACGGGCTGTGTCATCTTTTTCAAGCAGTCCGATAATTGCGCGAATTCGCCAAATGTCTGACTCGTGAATTTTGAGGTAGTGAGGGAAGTCAAATGAGACAACATTATACGCTATTTTATACTGGGCTAATGCTTTTTCATACTCACCCATCAGATAATAACTGACTGCCAGCCATATCTCAATTTTATGCTGCATTTCATGGTGTGTGTATAGTTTTAGAAACTTTTGCGTATATTCTACGGATTCTTGTGGGTACACGTCATGTAAAAGTTGCACCAAACCATAGAGCACATCTGCATCGGGGTGGTCTGAATTTCTTTCATATACCTGCCGAAGCATCTCTATTTTTGTCCGAATAAATAGTCTTTGTGCGTTCAATAAATCCATGCGTTGCTCAGCAGTCAACGACGCGCTGCTCTGATAAGCTGCGATGGCTTTCTCTAACTCACCCCGTTTGGCATAACATTGTGCGAGGAATGATTTATTCAAAGAAATAAATTTGTCAAGTTGAATGGCTTTCTGAATGTGCACAATGGCTTCATCTACCTTGTCCTGTTGTAAGTATAAATGTGCAATCCGAAAGTGTGCAAAGGCTGCGTTGGGAAACTTTTCCAACAGTCGTTGGTAACCCGCAAGCTGTTCTTCTGCTGATAGGCAAATTACCGAGTAATACATCGCCTCAGCAGAATTGGGGTACTTCTGCATCGCACGTTCTGCAAATTCTATACCCACAATATCTTTTTTATCATATCCATGATGGACTCTTATTTGACTCATGTGTTTGGCAATAACCAATGGGTCTATTTTCTCTGCAAGTATCGTCCATTTTTTTCGGTAGTAGCCCACATTTCGGTAGTAATCCTCACTTGAGTCATACATACCTGATCCTGACAAAGTTGCTAATTTTATTTCTTGTCGCTTTGTGGTGTAGAATATCTTTCCTGTGAATACACCCTTAGGATTGCGAATGTTGCCAACATCACCAATGTTGCGTAATAATTCGCCTCTTTGGTTATGTTTCCGAAACAGCACCATGTTATTATACGGATGGTACGGTTGAGACCGATACCCCCACTCGTTATCCGGGTGCTGCCAGTAACGTCCCCAGAAAGCAGGATGGTATCCTTTGGGTGAAATTTGGTGTACTTGATACCCAGGCACCTGAGATGTCCGCAGCAGTTTGGGATCGGCTATCGCCCTTTTTTTGTTATCAAGGTATCCCCTATTGGCAGCCACATCCACTTTGAACTGTTCTATTAAACTTTCAAAACTCGGATCGGGGTATGGTGGTAATTCGATAGGGACACGACTGTCTTGGGAAACGGGACCAAAATCTGCCTGATTGTATGCTTCGGTCTGATTGTATGCATCGAAAACCGCTTTACCTGTTATGATACCCAGTGCACTACAACCCGCAAGCAATATAACAACAAGCATGAGTAAAGCCGTGAGTATTTGTACCGGAATGTTCATCATTTTTCTCCTATATATTATCGAATTATTGCATGTCTTTTGCCATGTAAGGATAGCAAATTGTGTTGAAAATCTCAAGTTTATTTGATAGAATATTCCAATGCGTCGCCACTCATCCCCATGCTAAAGCAGCGGGGTCTTGTGGCGAAAGAGTGATAAAACCGCGTTTTACGTTATACTCAATCAGTATACGCATTACAACTACCTTACAGGTTTTAAATCACAAAAGTGGAGGGACATAATGTCACAAAAACGAAGAAGAAGAACATTAACAGAAATCAAAGCGGCATACCTGAAACGCGGCGATATTTTTAACAGACGAGGCGAATTAGACAAAGCGAAAGCAGCTTTTATGAAAGTACTCACAATAGATGCAGATGAAACAAAAACAGGAGAATAAATGAAATCTGTAACATTTCACGGTATTGTTGCTGCTAAACAGACAGTCTACAAATATTTAGATCCTACACCCTTAAGACACTATCCAGAATTATCAGAGAAACTCGGTTTTCAAGCTTATGTGAAACATGAAAACCATTTACCAACCGGCAGTTTTAAAGTTCGCGGTGGTATTAACTTCATGCACAATCTCCCTAAGAAACAACGTAAACAGGGAGTTGTTACAGCAACGCGTGGAAACCACGGACAATCCATCGCTTATGCTGCTGCACAACTTGGTGTCAAAGCGACTATAGTTGTACCGCACGGAAACAACCCAGAAAAAAACAGCGCAATGCGAGCTTATGGTGCCGAATTGATTGTACACGGTGCAGATTTTGACGAAGCCAGAGAACTGTGCGATACACTACAATCTGAACGCGGTCTCTACTATGTCCACCCTGGAATGGAGACAGCACTTATACACGGTGTCGGCACATACTCACTTGAAATTTTTGAGAACCTTCCCGATATAAATACCATTATCGTGCCAATAGGCGGCGGTAGCGGAGTCTGCGGTGCAATTACTGTCGCAAAAGCCATCAATCCAAATGTCAATATAATCGGTGTTCAGGCAGAGAACGCGCCTGCAATATACCGTTCATGGAAAGCGGGAAAGCATATTGAGACAGAGTCCTGTAATACGATTGCAGACGGTCTCGCCACACGGGTACCATTTCCTGTTCCGTTCTCTATTATCAAAGAAAACATACACGATATCGTATTGCTAAGTGAAGAAGAGTTCCAGGAAGGCATCCGCATGGCAATACGGTGGACGCATAACTTAGCAGAGGGTGCAGGTGCTGCTTCACTTGCTGCGGGTCGTAAACTCTCTGATAGTTTAGCTGGACAAAACGTCGTGATGGTGATGACCGGTGCTAATATTGACTATGGGACACTTCAAGCCGTATCTGTCTCACTTGATTTTCTAAACGAATGACAACAACTCAACATCTGAAATAACAGTTTAGGGTTGAAGGATTAATTCATTATGAAGATTAAGATTTGAAATGGGTGTTTTCTCAACGGGCAATGAATTGCCCTACTACGAACCCCACCCGTTTGTAGTAGGGCAATTCATTGCCCGTCAATTACCCGAAGGATTTTTTAATCTTCATTTTGAGAATCATACCAATTATGGATAACATAAACGGGTGCAGAATCTTCACTTAATTTTATTCGCACCCATTCTGCTCCCTCAATAAACTCGTTCCGCAATGCATTGGATAGGTCTGGATGGACATGGAACGTTGTTAAATCCCAACGAAGATTTTGACTATATTCAACGGTGACGTCAGAATCATCAGCAATAAGGGACACGCGTTGCAAACCACTGTTTTTTCGTTCAATCCGTACTTCAGATAACACAAAGTGAATTGTCTGCAACGGATCCCGAATTTCAGCACTGTAGTCTTTGTTGTCAACTCTTGTTAGAGCGTAACCAAAACGTAGTAGTTTCAGATTTCCCAGGAAGTGATCTGTCTCGTATTCATCATTACGAGGCAAACCGCCATAAATAATAATACGATTGCTACGATAGTTTTCTATTGCATATTTTACGGCTAACTGTCCATCTGTCAGATCCTTATCCGTTTTACCTATCCACTTCTTAATAACCTTCCTTGCATCAGTTAGACAGTTAGCACCTGAGTCTAAGTCACCTATTAACACATCAGGTATAAAGTTTACTGAAAAATGTCTATTTAATTCGTCAAATATGCGGATTCCGCCATCCGCACATAAAAGCGGGGATCCGTCTTTTACAGCATTTTCGATCTCTTGACGGTAAAAGTCCAGTCTGTGTAAATTGTAATGTCCGTTAAGGAAAATGAGTGCTGTGTCCATAGATATTATATGATGAAATTATCTGCTTTGGATGGTATGCGCGTTTCACACGTTTTAGATTTTCTAATCCTGAATCACTCATCGTATTTATCCACTTATAAGAGCTTAATAACTCTCTACAAAACTCGCGAAAGATGAACTGAGAAACTCCTTTTATACTTAGATCTGAGATTTCAAAAAGTATGCAAAAGGTCTCACTGTTCAACGCATAACCGAATGTATAAGCACATAACTTTTCATCGGTTTTTACTGTCCTGCCTACCAAACCTAATGCCTCTGCATAAGTGATTCCAATTCTGTGTGCACTCTTGGAATCGTCAAGCATGGCTTGATAGATTAGGTCATCGTATCTTCTTGCGCGGGTTTGCCTCCATCTATCATACAGTTCAATACATGCATCTTTATCCATTGATTGATAGGGTCCATACTGTATTGATTTGTTATCTCGTAGAAAGGCGTTATATGCATGTCTTTGTTGTTTATATCTGTTCCCTTTCAGTTCACATAGATCTTGTGTCAAATAAACGTAGTCTGCTTCTTTTTGAATTCCGGTAAAGCCTCTGTCAATGAATGCACTGAGATACTCTTCTGGTACATTTTCAATGCGCGCGATCTCAGGATTTCTATTGGAGTCCAGCATGAATTGATATGCCTTGTAAACAGTATTGACATAACTGAGACATTCGATCCGACACGGCAGAGGCAGAATTGGCATAAAATAGTCGTCACCCTGTTTTGCAAAGATACATAGATATGAATTGATATTATTCTTATAGTCTCGTTCCTTTGTTTGATGAACTGCATAGTAGAAATCAAAGAAATCTTGCCAAATGAAGTGGTTTGCGAAGGCGTAACTGGATAAAGATTGCGTTGATTGGAGATTATATCGGTCAAATAGTGATTTATGATCAAGTGTTAAGGGGTTCAAATGCATAACGAATGGTATGGAAAACCTTTACTGTATCTTGAAACTCACCAATGAGACTCCAGTTTTCCAGAATCTGTGAACTGACATCCTCTGATTCAACATAATCTATTACGTATCTCAAATGCTGTTGAAACGAGTCAAGCTCATAATGCTCTTCACTATACGGACATAACATATCCACGCCTAATACGACACTGTTTCTGTCCTTACTGAACATGATTGTAAACGGATACAGGCGACAATCAAGGGGACGAGACGCATATATTTTGCAGTGATGTGTTTCCGGTTCAAAGAAAGGACATATATAGTAATCTTCATGTGGGATGAGTGCTATCTGATTACTTTTACCATCTTTTTGTCGTTGGAATAGTGTCCTGTCAATACCTTTAGAAGTCAAACGTCCAGTCTCATTTTCAGTAAAAATGGGGGCAAGCGGACTATCCTTATCCAAGAAACGACAGCATACATCACACGATAGACAAACTTCTGTAGGGATGATTTGGTAGAGTTGTTGGAGAGACATGGTGGCTTCTCTTTTTTTATCCAACATCTTGTAGCACAATCTAACAGATTATGCTACATAGGTAACAACTTGGGTTATTTATGGTAGATTATACAATTAATTCTACATTCTGAGTTGTAGGCGGGGAATGCCTTTGGACGAATGCGCGCATGGCATTCGCCANNATTTGAACTCCGATTCCCGACTATCAAAGGATTTGGTCGCGATTCGGAGATCGCTCCTACAAGTAAGGTGTATAATTATTTCCATATTTTACCATAGTATTTATGCCAAGATACGTTTGATGGTATTAATCACAACATGGACATCTGATTCAGTTAATGCTGGATGGAGCGGTAGACTTACAACTTTTTCAAAGACTTGTTCAGCACATGGAAAATCACCGACACTGTATCCGTATTGCTTCTGATAGAAGTCAAATAGATGTAAAGGAACATAATGAACGCTACACTCTATATTCTCATCGCGTAATTTTTCGACAAACTGGTCTCTGTCAACATCGTTAAGTTGGATTATGTAAAGATGCCATGCATGTTTAGACATTTCATCAGGCGCAGCAGGGACATTGATTTGTGGTATTTTTGATAGTTCATCATTATATATCTGTATAATGTTCTGCCGTCGTTCATGCATTTTGTTGATTTTCATGAGTTGGCACAGACCCATCGCAGCCTGTATGTCAGTCATATTATATTTATAGCCTTCGGTGGTGATGTCGTAACGCCATATACTACGTTTTGACTGCCTTGCCCACGCGTCTTTATCAATCCCGTGTAGCCGCATTGTCCGCAAAGGTTCAGCATAAGCATCACTGTTTGTTGTAATCATTCCTCCTTCAGCAGTTGTGATATTCTTATTTGCATAGAAGCTAAAAGCTGTTAGATCCCCAAGTGTTCCAATGGATTGTCCCTTATATTCAGCGGGAATGGCGTGTGCAGCGTCATCAATGAGCAACAGATTATGTTTTTGACAAATATGATGCAACATATCCATCTCACAAGGAAGTCCAGCAATGTGGACCGGCATGAGTGCTTTCGTTTTCGGTGTTATTGCTTTCTCAATCCTATTGACATCAATGTTTAAGGTTTCAGGATTGATATCCACAAGGACCGGTTTTGCGCCGACATATCGGATAGCCTCTGCAGTTGCTGTGAAGGTATAAGGTGTGGTGATGACTTCATCATCTATCCCGATACCGGTAACGACAAGACTAAGGTGTAGTGCTGCTGTGCAGGAGCTGACTGCAATTGCGTGTTTTACGCCGATTAGTTCAGCAAATGCCCGTTCAAATTCTCTGACTCTCGCTCCTGTGCTGATCCATTTTGAAGCGAGAACTTCGCTAACTGCTTCAATTTCTGTTTCGTCAATCCAGGGTCTACTGAAAGGTATAAACGGGTTCTGTTCCACAAATAATTCCTTTCAAACTATGTCTTTATGATTAGTTAATTTGGGTCCAAGGATATGTATCATTGCTTCAAGAGCTAAGATATAACTATATGCTCCAAATCCACTTATTACACCAGCAGCAACACCTGAGACATAAGAGTGGTGTCGAAATTCTTCACGTGCGTAGATGTTGGATAGGTGTATTTCAATTACGGGTAATCCGACAGTGGATAGTGCATCCCGAATTGCGACACTTGTGTGTGTATATGCTGCGGGATTTATCAATATACCGTCTGCCCAATCTATGTGTTCACCGATAATGGACACCAGTTCGCCTTCATGGTTTGACTGCAAAATCTTCAGTGTAACATCAAAAGAAGATGATGCCACAAATTGGTCCAGTGCAGTGTTGATGTCATTTAGGGTCTGATGTCCATAGATTTCAGGTTGCCGTTTACCTAAGAGATGCAGATTGGGTCCGTGTAGGACGAGTATGTTCATTCTTTATCCGTTTCTATTGTTCATAAGTGCTTTATTATTTTATCATATTGTGTCATATCAGTATTGTATCTTTTTTTTAGAAACGTGTCAATCAGTTTTCAGTCTGTTGACTACAAATTTTATACCGTATTATTGGAAAACTCGACAATTGAAATCCTCTGTTAAATCCTGCTAATTCCCTTGCTTTTATTACTTAAACGTGGTATAATTTGTGCTATTGTGTGCAAATGGATTAGGACAATTTTCTATCTGTCACGTTGCAGATTTTGCACTACGAGAAGTAGAGATATTGGAAGAAATTGCCCAAAATTTAGACGACAGCAAACACCTTTTACTTCAGGTATAACCTTTGGAATAATTACCTATGTCAAAACAAAACTTCAATGAAAAACTAATTGCACTTCTCAAAACCAATCAGGATTATGTTGACGAATCAGGTGAGCTTCTCTCCGCTGCAGTTAAAGATCACGCATGGAAACTTGACCCGAATCTTATCAGGTTACTCCTTTCAGATACCGAAATAAAATCAACCTTCTTTAACGAAATTGACAGTCATTGGGTTTTCAATCACAACACCTTTATTGACTACATCACCGATAAGAACTTCCTTTCCAATTCCTACACCCAATTCCGTAACAAAATCGGTTTGAACATTGACGGTAAGTTTTTGCGTGAACGCGGCGAAGTTTCACTCGTTTGGCCCTACAAAGATTGTGTACTTGAAGGTGGACAGACAAAGGAGGAGGAAAAACGCAAAGAGATATTTTTCAATGAAACCCTTGCACAAGACGAAATCAATCGGATGTTTGATCCGAAGGTGCTTACCAACTGGAAACGCCTCACCGCCGTAGGTGAAGAAGATGTAAAAGAGATCAAGCGCGATGACAACGACATAATAAGCGAAAACTTAATCATCAAAGGGAATAATCTCATTGCACTCCACACCCTCAAACAGCAATTTCGCGGACAGGTAAAACTGATTTATATTGACCCACCGTATAATACAGGTGGAGAAGCGAATATTTTCACCTATAACAACGCTTTCAATCATTCCAGTTGGCTAACTTTTATGAAAAACAGGTTGGACATAGCGAAGCAATTTTTGAGAGATGATGGGTTTATAGCAATTTCCATAGATAACTATGAACTCTTGTATTTAGGCACTTTAGCTGACGAAGTTTTTGGAAGAGAAAACCGAATCTCTGTCCTTACTATTGTCCATCATCCTGCAGGAAAGACTAATAACAATTTTTTTGCGACATCAAATGAATTCATGGTAGTTTATGCCAAAAACAAGGAAGTAGCAAAGATAAATTTCTTTGAGATGTCTAAAGAAACAGAGAAAACTTACAATGAGAAAGATGAAATATCAAGATACAAATTAGAAAATCTAATGCGTAAGGGTGAAACAAGGAACGCACGTCGAGAAGACAGACCCAAACAGTTTTATCCGATTTATGTTTCAAAGGACTTAAAACAAATTTCTTTGGTAAAAGATGAAAATTACCATGAAGTGTATCCAGTAGAAAATGACACAGAATGGGTTTGGTCAAATTCCCCATCAACATTCCAACAGAAATTAGACAAAAACGAAATTGTCGTCAAAAAGCATAAAGATGGACATATTCAAATCTTTTTTAAGCGAAGAATAACAGAATACAAAGGTTTGCGTCCAAAAACTACCTGGACAGACAAGAAGTATAATGCAACACAACATGGCACAAGACTTTTAGAAAAAATACTCAGGAAGAAATCTTTTTCATACCCAAAATCATTATACACAGTTGTGGATATAGTGAAAATTACAACGGATCCAGGAGACATCGTCCTTGATTTCTTCGCTGGTTCAGGTACAACAGGACATGCGATTTTTGAACTGAATAAACAAGATGGAGACAAACGCCAATTTATTCTTGTCGAGCAATTAGAAGAACATGTTTCAGTTTGCAAGGAACGACTTGAACAGGTTATCAACCAACAAGGTATTCTAACCGAAGATTTTATCTCATGTGAATTGAAGGAATACAACCAAGCATATATTGACAAAATCCAAGCTGCACAATCCTCGGAGGAACTTGCCGCACTCTGGCAAGACATCGCCGAAAATTCGTTTCTGAACTGGTATGTCAACGCAGAAATACCTGAAGAAGCAATTGACGATTTCACCGCAATCGGTGACCTTGAGGCACAAAAACGTCTATTGGTAGAATTACTGGATAAGAATCAACTGTATGTCAATCTCTCTGAGATAGAGGATACTGATTTTGATGTGAGTGTGGAAGATAAAACACTGAATAAGAAGTTTTATGAGGTTCTTCGTAGCGCAAACTTTTAGTTTGCATGCTAATGATGCACAAACTGAAAGTTTATGCTACAGCAGTAATAGAGGTTCTTCGTAGCGCAAACTTTTAGTTTGCGTGATAACGATGCACAAACCGGAAGTTTGTGCTACAGCAGTAATAGAGGTTCTTTGTAGCGCAAACTTTTAGTTTGCATGCTAATGATGCACAAACTGAAAGTTTATGCTACAGCAGTAATAGAGGTTCTTCGTAGCGCAAACTTTTAGTTTGCGTGATAACGATGCACAAACTGAAAGTTTATGCTACAGCAGTAATAGAGGTTCTTTGTAGCGCAAACTTTTAGTTTG
>JAAXGN010000035.1 GCA_012267415.1 Candidatus Poribacteria bacterium
GAAACTCTCGTAGGCATCGTCGAGTCCATCGATGCTCTGAAAATCTGGGTGTGTGGGCCAGAACAGTGTCCCGTCTGAACGCGTATATTTCTCCAAGATTTGCGGTCCTGCAGCGTTCATTTTGTCAATGAGTTGGCGTTCCAGCACAGCCCATTTTGGCGGTGTGTTGATGGGTGTTCGCGCTTCAATCTTTGGGAACATGATTTTTACCTCTTATGTTCGGGATGCGGTTAGTTGCAGTATATCATATCTTCGTGTGTTCGTGAAATTTATGTTTTTATACAACGAGAATATTCAGTTCTCGTGTAGGAGGGCACTCCGATTCCCGACTCTTATTTTTCTTGTAGGAGGGCACTCCGATTCCCGACTCTTATTTTTCTTGTAGGAGGGCACTCCGATTCCCGACTCTTATTTCTGACAACTGAAGACTGAATGGCTCTGATCGTAGTTAGGTTTTCCTTGACATCTGGTTCCATATCGTGATATGCTAATTCAATAAAGCAGACCAATTGGTATTATGTTAACTTACGATCAATAAAAATCACCGAACAGCCTCTGGATATACGGGTGCAGACCAATTTTCCATTCTGGAAAATTTATCTTGATACATGTTGCTTGAGTCGACTTTTTGATCTGCCAAACCAAGCACGGATTATTCGAGAAGCGGAAACTATTAGGCAACTTCTCGCTTACATATCGCTTGTGCTGAGTCCAATTTCGAGACATCTTCCCAAAAATTGTCAGAGAATGCGGACAAACAAAGGTCTAAAACAGTATCTATTACACCCAAACCAATGAACATAAAAGCAGCAATCCAATACTATGAAGGTCTAAATGATGTGGGAAAAGCAGGTTTCATTTTGACACTAAAAAGAGATGACCAAAAACTCTTTTTAGACGCTTATGAAGAACACTACTATAGACACGATCCGGAAAACGCACCGAAAGTCAAAATATCTGCACACATCTTTGAAGATGAAAAATCCTAACAGTAATCTTAAGGTGATAGTAGTAACGTGAGTTTGATATTCGTAGCATAGACTGTGGGTCTGCGCCAGAAGAAGCACAAACTAACGGATGATGCGACAAGAAACCCGCTAATTCTCAAAAATACACGCAACGTGTTTCTTAGGACTTTATTTTTCAAACTCACGTTAGTAGTCCTAAAACTTTGCTAACTGATTCCAATTATGAAGGAGATAGAATGCCGAATTCCCGTTATTCGTTACACCAATATTCTGTTGACACCTTGTTAAATTTGATTAATCTCGAGGAAATTGCTGTCCCCGAAATCCAGAGGCCTTTTGTCTGGTCCGCAAATAAAGTGCGTGACTTTATTGATTCACTTTATCATGGTTATCCTGTTGGTTATCTTATTACATGGGCAAAGTCAGATGTACCCCTCCGAAGTGGACAAGCATCTACTCGTGAGCGTATCATGATTGACGGTCAGCAACGGATGATAGCACTTCAAACGGCACTTCTGGGGAAGGAGGTTTTGACAAAAAAATATAGAACGCAGCGAATTAAGATAGCGTTTCATCCGGGTAGAGAAGAGTTCGCAGTCGCGACTCGTGCTATTCACCAAGACCCAGAATGGATTTCTGACATCTCTACTGTTTTCAATTCTAATTCGGGGCTGCTCCGATTAGTGGACGAATACTGCGAGAGAAATGAAGGATTGGACAGATATGAAATGGGAGAACATATAGGGAGCCTTTATGAAATTCGGAACAATTTTCTGGGAGTTGTCGAGCTCAATGTGGACCTGAATTTAGAAACTGTTTCAAAGATTTTTCGACGCATTAATGGAACAGGTGTGAGATTGAACGCGGCGGATTTCATTATGTCGAAAATGGCTGCAAGTGAACAACATAATGGTCACCTCTTGCGTCAGTCCATTGATCATTTTTGTCATCTGGCAACTGTCCCAAGTGCATATGATCGATTAGCCTCTACAAATTCTATTTTCGCGAGTAGCGATTATTTTCATGCACTGGAATGGCTAAAAGATTGGCACGATAATATCTATGTGCCTGCTTATACGGATATGCTTCGAGTGGTTTTCGCGTATGAGTTCAAGCGTGCGGACTTAAACAATTTGGTAGATGCACTCTCGGATGACTCGGCAGAAGATACATTTCAGCGACTTAAAAACAGTATACGGGCATATATAAATGAAACTAATTTCAAGCGTTTTGTGGCGATATTGCGATCGGCAGGATTCACAGACGCATCAATGCTTACGGCGAGAAACGCTGTTAATTCTGCGTACATCCTATTTTTGACGTTGCGCGCACAGAATATGGATCCTAGCCAAATTGAAAAATTGGTGCGTCGGTGGTTCGTGATGTCAGTACTCACAGGTAGATACAGCGGTGAACCACAGGCTACTTTGGGTGAAGATGTTCGGGGTATGAACGCCGAAAATGGAGCAGAGGCGTATCTTAAGAGATTGGAGCGATCAGACCTTTCGGATACTTTTTGGAATGAGGGGTTTAGGCAGAATCTGAGCGTGTCAGGATTTAAAAACGTCTATTTCAATCTATTTTTGGCAAGCCAAATTAAAGTAAATGACAAAGGTTTTCTATCTCGCGATATTACGGTTCGTGACCTTTTTGTGGGCCAGAGAGACATTCACCATATATTTCCGAGGAATCACCTACGAAGGATAGGTATTGCAGAAAGTAAACATAATCAACTTGCCAATCTCGTAGTGTCCCAGGAAGAAATTAATCGTTCAATTGGTGATGCTGCACCTGCCAGGTATTTTTCAGAGTTGCAAATGGGGTGTGGAAAAAGTGAACCTCGCTACGGTGGTATAGACAACCTAGAAGATTTGCATGCCAATTTTGAAGCGCATTGTATTCCTTTCAATGAAACAGAAACAACAATTTTTGAAAACTACGACGAGTTTCTGGAGGAGCGTAGAAAGCTTATAGTGGCTAAGATACGAGACTACTATCAGTCCTTGTAACGTAAGTTGAGGAATCTATACGGTGAAGCATACAACTGAAACCATCAAAGCAGCACTAACAGCGCGTGGAGGAACCAACCTTGACGGTATGAGGAACATCCTTACGGACGCGCTTTACGAGATGGGATATGATGATACATTGGTAGACACATTGATAGAGAGAAATGTCATTGATTTCAGCATTGTTGACTACACGAGCCATATCATATACCAACTTGAGGAGCACTACGGAGAGTCCGTTTTATGTGGTGGTCTTCCAGACGCTGTTATTTGTGAAAGTTTAGATGTTTCTTTGGCAGGGGAACTGGGAACGAGGTGGCGTGCTTCCAAGAGAGACACTTTTCGCGAGCGCATTCTGTCTATGATCGCTGGGCCGATTGAATCACTTGGCTTGAAGGTGGTTAAGAGTACGGATTTAGAAAGTAGCAAGTTAATACCGCAATTAGATGCTGTTAAGCGGAATGTAGTAATTGATTATGGCGAATTTGGCTTGCATTTACCTGATGCAGATATTGTTGTTTACGATCCTGATAATTTGCGAATTATCGCGATTATCTCGAGTAAGACCTCTCTGGCAGAACGTGTTGCTCAGACAGGCTATTGGAAGTTGAAACTGCTTGAAAGCCAAAATACAGAACATATCAAGGTTTATCTGATTACTTCTGATAGAGACAAAAAATTAACAAGATTGGATCCCGCAACGAAATCACGGGTTATTGCAGAAGTAGAACTTGATGGCACGTACGTACTAACAACGGAAGCACTTGAGGAGACCGACAAGGTCAAACTTTTTGAATATTTCATTGAGGATCTTAAGCAGGTACTTGAAGATCATTAAATTTACCAACAATGCATACCTCACGCCTACGAAATATCCAGGTCCATCGCGCACCAAACGGTAAAAAACTTTTCATGAATGGTTGAAATCAATTCAAAGTATAAAAAGAAGAAAAACCTATGAGAAAAATGAGAACATGGCGAGAGTGTCTCATCGAAGATCTCGCTGACCGGGAGGAGGCGATTCATTATCTCCAAGCTATTCTTGATGACTATTACAGTTTCGGACAGGCACTTATCGTCCGGGAAGCCTTAAAAACAGTTGTCGAGGCACAAGGTGGGATTTCCAAACTCACCCAACACACTGATATTTCGCCGCAAACCTTAGCAACCGCGCTATCTAATACGGATACACCGCTGATTGACGCACTCGGTGTTGTTCTGAATGCACTCGGATATCGGCTTTCAATCCAACCCATAGTGGACGAAGATGCTAATCTTGCACTGGCGACAAGCGAGCCAGAATCAGCAAAAGCAACCGCACATCTATAGAAATATCCAGGAACATCACATCGCGTGCCGAACTGATGAGTTGGGTACGGTAGACAGCACGCGAAGGGAGAATAGGCAATCGTAAGTAGATCGGAAAAGATTTCAAGGAAAGAAGAGTCTATAATTCTATGAAAATTGCAAATGCCCCGTGTTCGTGGGGTGTACTTG
>JAAXGN010000052.1 GCA_012267415.1 Candidatus Poribacteria bacterium
TTAGCACAAGTCGTTATATTATAAAGTAAAAATGGTATAAGATACAAAAAACAGGCAGATACCCATTCGGATACCTGCCTGTAAATTATTCTGATGGGAACACGACTATCGCGTGGTGACGGACCCACTATAGTTTGTAATCTCACTGTAACCCTTGCTATTCTTCGCACGCATACGCACTTGATACTTCGTCCTACTACGCAAACCACTTATTAACTCAGTCATATCCGTACCAGCGGATTCCCACTCTGTCGGAAGTGTCCAACCTTTCCGACCAGAACCTATGTTGTAATAACGATACTGATACTCATAGTCCGTTATCTCAGAACCACCATCGGAATCAGATTCCGTCCAGTCCAAACGAATTTGACCTTTGTAAAGACCTTTCTCCACACTGACATCATTAGGTATCTGTGGTACTTTAATCGGCCAACCTGGTAAATAATACGGTGATTCCTCCTGTGATCTTGCGCTTGCTACGTTTGAAGGAAAACTGTACCCCTCGCTGTTCACAGCTTTCACTCTGAACTCATAAACGAATCCCCCCATAAGACTCGTAACCGTTCCAGACGTAGAGGCATCCCACGTCAACCTGTAATAGCCTTCCCAACCCGTCCAAGTGCCAAAGCGACGGCGTCGACGATACGTGTATACATAATGTGTTATCTCCGCACCACCATTAGACTCAGGGGCAATCCACTTCAAATCAACCCACCCTCTGAATGTTCCTGTTGAAGCACTTAAAGATTGCGGGGCACTCGGTCGTCGTACAGGTGGGTTCGGATGATTGGTCAAAGCATCCGGACAATTGTCATGCCCGTCTATACACGAACCACAGTAAGAAGATTTATCAAGCTCACTTTCAGGTAAACCGACACCATTCGGACCATAAATAGAGACCGCAGGCGGAGTCGTCGTCCCTTTGCGATGTGGGGATTCAGCCATAGCTTTATAGTTTTTGAGATAATACCCTATATAGGGGTCCGGATTAAGTGCAGAAATAGCCTTATAGGAATGAACACCTTTCTTTTTGGGATCATCGCAACGACGATATTCTGCACCACAAATGCCTAACGTGTGCCAATGCCAAGGCCTGTTTGCTGCCGGAGTATCTGTGGTATTGAACCTTATCTCAACACCACAATACAGAATTTGATGTTTTTCAAAGTCTTTCTGAATACAAGTGAAATAACTTTGATTGCAACCCCCACACGTCTCAAAGTGATCCGTTTCCGAACGGGTAAGCGCATCCCCACCATAGACCGCAGTGCTAAATTCAACTGGACAAGACGGACATTTGAAGGATACATTTAGCACAAGATTTGATCTGATGACTCTATTTGCACGACCACCTAAATTTCTGTATTCCGTATAATATCCGTCAGCTGCAGCGACTCTCTCAACGATGATTTCATACTGATCCATGATGGATGATCTTACATCAGAATGGGCTTTAGCCAATTTTATTGCATCCGTTGTATCCTTAATTTGATTGGTAAATGCAGTAAGAGCACCTGTAGGATCTGCTGTCTTTTTGTTTCCAGGGATAGGGGCAAAAACAGAAATAGCACCTATCAAGTTTTCAGACATATCCTCATTATTTGCTCGTATTTCTAACTGAATATCATCTCGAATTGTGAGAAGTCGTCCTAAATCAATAGAAGCATTTGACAAAGATTGTTCAGCAGAAACATGATTTCTCCATGCTAAAGTACGATCAGACTCTTGTGCCTCTTGTGCGAATGCATTGTACCCAATAAAAGACACAAAACATAAAAAACATAAAAAACATTTAATTTTTTCATATCATTCTCCTTTATTGAGTGTACCCACGATCCCTCAGTTGAGTGCGCATTTCTTTTAAAATCCTCTGTGTTTGCCTCCATTCTTCAGCAAGATCTGGATAATGTGAAAATAACTCTGCATATCTCGCGAATTCAAATATTTTCTGTTCCGAAGGTGACAATGTTAATGTATCTATTTCGAGTTGATGTACTTCACTGATTGTCAGACCAGAAAACACTTTTTTTCGTAAGGCGTTTATCTTTTCAATATCAATATCTGAAGGGTCTGAACCTTCAGGAATAGGCAGGTCCCAACCTTCGGGCACCTCATCATAAACATCAACACGCTGCACAGGCGGATGGTCATTGGGTTGGTCTGGATTATCAATCGGCACTTTATTCCAGTGGTCACCATGTCGCACCCATTTGAAACCGGGAACATCTTCGGGTTTTTCATCACTAACAACAACTTTTGGTGTCGTTGGGGTTTCGGTTTCTACTTTCGGAGACCCAGCAATTTTTTCCTTGAAGTTTTGCAGGTCTATGTGCAAATAGATCTGCAAAGCCACGAAACCGACTATCATTATTGCGATGGCACCGATTGCCCAATACGTATTTTTCATAATATTATTTCTCCTTATATATAAGGTTATCCCTGCTCTCTATTCTGCTGTGTCCATCGGGCAGGGTCGGGTTCATAGAACAATCCGGTAACTGTATCTTTGGGAGGTTCTGTTTGTCAGGGATACATCGTTCACACCCCGGACCACATTTCGATTCTGTTTCCTGCTGTTCAATATCTGGCACACTTGTACCATGCAGCAGCAAAACACTTATAACAACCAATGCGAAAATAATGATACTTGTGAGAATAGGTTTGTACTGCTGTTTAATGATAGCAAAGTTTAAAGTCTTGTTTACCATTATTATATATACTCCTTGTAATGATTTCAAGCATATTCTGCACATTGTGTGTTTGTCGTGCAAGAATATGCCTTATGTTTAACATAAGATGCGTTGAGGTGTCCCTCAATGCAACAACAAAAGCCCGCGACGAAATGTGCGGGCACGAAAATACCGCAAACACGAATGTCTGCGGGACGATTTTGTAATTGACAAATATTAACGAATGTGAAGAACGGGGGGGGGGGGTAATAACCGATGGTTAACTATAGTTAAAACACGCCCATGAAACCTAACACACAGATGGGACCTGCTCAAAAAACAGGTACCTGACGTGTTCACTTTTTGGTTTGCGGTTTTCATATCTCGGTTATTCATCGTTCAATTCCCATGTGTGAATAAATATATTTGACGTTGGCGCAACTTTCTGCTTCTTGGCAATTCTATATGTTACACGCGCGTAATATTCCTAACTATATTAAGTTACGTTTGTTCCATTTCATCGGTTACAAAAAAAGACAACTTTTTTGTAAAAAATCGTCTAATTTCCAGATTTGCTACCAGGGTATGAAAAAATATTTTTTTGAATTGGTATATAATACAGGACTTGCGCATTCCCCCTTGATAAGGGGGGTAAGGGGGTTAAAAAGATAAGGGGGGTAAGGGGGTTAAAAAGTGCGATATTCCAGCGTTTTTAATCTTTTTAACCCCCTATATCCCCCTTATCAAGAGGGCTTAAGAGAAATGCGTCAGTCCTACACGTTGTAGACAAATTACTACAACATGTTTCAGTTTTGATACACCTATTATCTCCATTTTGCTTGAATGAAACATCAACCAAATTTTTACCAACTCCCTAACGAATTCCAACTCGAAATAAGCGAATACAGCGAATACATAGTTATCACATACAACTAAAACCTGTTAATTTATTGTTTCTATCATTAGCAAACAAAACACAATTTTGATAATGGCATCTTTTTTGCAACTTCATGTGTAATCCACTACATAATTCCTAATGATAATCACAACGGAGGAACTTTATTATGTTGAATCAAAATACCCATCAGACTTCACAAAAACTATTTAATTCTGTTATGCTTGTGTTTTTGTTACTCGTGGTTGCTCTTGTAGTTGGTTACAAACAAAACAAGAGTGGCGATTTTGTCAAATTGGATGAACCACTGAAAGATATCTTACCGAAAATAACGCTCATTGTACCTGAAGAGAAAAACAAAGATGGAAATCCTTTAGAAATCACTGTAGGGAGTGAGTTTAGTGGTGAAGGTAATTATTCCATTGGTGGTGGTGAAACCCATAAATTTCAGTATACATTCCTAAATCAACATGCTGTTGAAGGAAATAAGTACATCTATGCGGTGGTTTCATATAATTGGGGTGGAAGCGGTAGTTTCTATTACCTTACTGCAATTGATAAGACTACCCTAAAAAGTGTAAGTCAATTTTTTCTCGGAGATCGCGTGAAGATTGAAAGCGTAGAATTCAAAATGGATCCATCCGACATTGTTTCTGTCAGTTTCAAGGAGAGAGAAACAGGCACTCCAATGGCTGCACCACCTGACAAATTCGTAGAAATGGACTTTGTCATGCTTGAGCATCAACTAACGGATGTTAAATAAATCTCCCGAAACCATCAAAAACTAACACACTTGTAGCATAAACTGTTAGTTTGTGCTACAAAGACTTCTACCAAGCTAATGAAAACTGAAAAAAAAATGCGTTTTCGAAAAAACTTGTCAAACATCTCTACGACTGGACTGAAAGTCAATTTGCAAAACATACCACGTGGTATGTTTTGCACAATCAGTGCTATCTAAAATTGAATGTCTAATTTCATTAATTCAACACAAAAAACTAACAAAAAAAATGTAATGCACAAAAACTTTACACACCCCTGATAGCATTCTGATGTTATTGTTTGGCATTTCTCAATATTTAATATTATAATGTTTAATGTTACAATGTTGTAAATAAAATATGGTAAATTCCTTTTTAAAATCATATTGGAGGAAATTTATATGTTTAATCAAAGGACACATCAGATATTCCAAAATCTCTTTAATACTTTCGCACCTATTTCATTTTTACTCGTGTTTGCTATTGTAGTTGTTGGTTGCAAGCAAAACAGGAGTGACAATTTCGTCAAATTGGGTGAACCACTAAAAGATGTCTTACCGAAAATAACGCTTATCCCACCTGATGAGAAAGACTTAGAGGGAAAAACTTTAGAAATCACTGTAGGGAGTGAGTTTAAAGGTGAAGGTGATTATTCCATTGGTGGTGGGGAAACCCATAAATTTCGGTATACATTCCTAGATCAACATGCTGTTGAAGGGAATAAGTACATCTATGCGGTGGTTTCATATAATTGGGGTGGAAGCGGTAGTTTCTATTACCTTACTGCAATTGATAAGACTACCCTGAAAAGTGTAAGTCAATTTTTTCTCGGAGACCGCGTGAAGGTTGAAAGCGTAGGATTCAAAATGGACCCGTCCGCCCCTGTTTCTGTTAGTTTCAAGGAGAGAGGAACAGAGACTCCAATGGCTGCACCACCTGACAAACTGGTAGAAATGGACTTTGTCATGCACGAGAATCAACTAACGGATGTTAAATCTCTCGATAAGAAAAAATAATACACAGCAAATTATAGTCTGTATTTTGTTACGATTACGATCAGATGAATTGCTTATGTCAAACTATTATGGTAGATTATGGAATTATGGTGAATTATTGAAATAATTATACACCTCTTCGGTAGGAGCGACCTCCCGGTCGCGACCCAGGGAATGCCATCGGGCGAATGCGCTTGGTAGAATACGCGTGTGGTATTCTACATGATTCGCCATGATTCATACCGTTGATTTGGAGGCCGCTCCTACAGAGGATATGTATAATTATTTTCATATTTCACCATAGTAATAATCTAACCCGAGTTGCTACCTATTATTTGTTGGAGGGGTTTCTAACCCCGATTGATAACAGAAAACAGAAAAATAACGAATGCTGATGCGAATTGTCATAAATCGGGGTTAGAAACCCCTCCAACAAGAGTATTCTAAATTAGATGGCAACTTAGGTTAATCTAATACAAGAAATTTGTTATTCGGACTCTGGGATAGGTATAACATCTTGTTCAATTTGGTCAACTTTGCCCGGGTATGTTTTTCCGCGAATCCACATCATAGGGCGTTTTGACATGTCAACATTCGGTCTTGCCCATTCTGCCGTTGCGGTTATATAGTGTGCGACACTTGCGCGTCTGAATCGCTGACTGTGGTTATCAGTACTTTTGTGAAGCAGTCCGTTGTCAAACCAAATAACTGCACCTGCTGGGACTTCTACGGCAACACCGTCTTCGTCACGGGCACCGCGCGCAAGTTTGAACTCTCCCTGTTGCGGTCCTTCAAGGTCATAATGGTCATATATCTTGCCTTTGTGGCTGCCGGGTATAACATATAGACAACCGTTATCACGATCTGCATCATCAATAGCAGTCCAAGTACCGACCGTCTTGTCGGTCTTAAACGAATGGTTGAAATACCATCTATCTTGATGCCATGGGAAACCTAAACCAATCTCAGGTGCCTTCCAAATATATAGATTATTGAGACCAACAATGTCCGGACCGATCAAGTCAATGACGGGGCCCACTAAACGAGGATCGCGTGTTCTAGCAAGGAAATCCCGATTATAGCAACTTGCATGATGAATCTTATGCATCGCATGGATACCCGTTTTCTCTACTTCTCCTTCCATAACCAATGCATTCTGATTAATATGTGATGCTGGAAAGGGGATTTTTCCAACAGCAATGTCATCAGCAATTTGACGTAACACATCGTTTTCTTCTTTTGTGAATACATCAAGACGGACAAAGTATCCGTTGTCATTCCAATGGGAAAGTTCGTCAGCAGTCAATTTATACTTTCTGTCCTCTCCTGTTGTCTTTGTGTCCATAGAATCTCCATTTATGTAGACAGGTGTGTTGTTATGATAACCTTGTTAATACTAACAAAAGAGATGAATAAAGTCAAATACTTTAACACAGCAAAACAGAATTGTGATATAATTTATATGAGAATATCTTTGTAATTGGATTGCTTGAATTCATTGAATATGATGACATATTGCATTTCGTTGGAAGTCCATGAAAATGTTTATCACAAAGGAGAAAACGGATGTCAAATGAGAGTAGACGCTCTTTTATGCAAATTGCCTCTGCTTGTCTCGGTGGGTTATTAAGTTTAGCTGCCGGTATTCCACTGATAGGGTTCGCAATCTCACCAGCATGGAAAAAAGGGGAATCCCAATGGGTTGACTTGGGTTTGGTAGATCGTCTTAAAAACAGCCGTTTCAAGAAGGTCAATTTTACTTTCATAGCAAAGGATGGTTGGGTCAAAGCAACAAAAAAACGCTCTGTTTATGTGACCGATCTCGGAAATGGAGAGTGGCGTGTCTTTTCCAGGACATGTTCCCATCTCGGTTGTCTCGTACGTTGGGACGAAAATAAGGAAGCGTTCCTCTGTCCTTGCCACGGCGCAGTGTTTGATAAGGATGGAGCAGTCGTTGAAGGTCCACCACCAGAACCATTGCAGAAACTTGAAGTCAAAGAAGAAGCGGGTGTATTGTATGTAAAGGAGGCGTAAATGAAACAGTTTTTGAATGAGCGACTCCCGTTAGACGGGATGATGTCACATCTACGCAAACCGTTGCCGAAACACATTAACCTGCTATTCTCGTTAGGGAGTTTGGCAATGTTTCTGCTGTTACTGCAAGCCGCAACGGGGGCATTCTTAGCATTGTCCTATTCGCCATCTCCAGAACATGCACATAATGCAGTTCAGTATATCTCAAATGAAGTTCCTTTTGGAAAATTTGTGCGTGGTTTGCATCATTGGGGAGCAAGTGCAATGGTCATCATCGTCTTTTTGCACCTGCTCCGGGTTGTGCTTTATGGGTCATATAAAAAACCACGTGAACTCACCTGGGTTGTCGGTGTCTTCCTGCTACTAGTTGTACTCGGGTTCGGATTTACGGGTTATCTGCTGCCGTGGGACGAAAAGGCATATTGGGCAACGGTCGTAGGCGTAGAAATCGCAAGTACTGCACCCGTGTTGGGAGAATTCGTTGCAAAGGTGCTGCGAGGCGGTTCAGAAATTGGGGCAGTAACCCTCTCACGATTCTACGCACTGCACACAATCTGGTTACCCTGGTTGGCATTCGGTTTAGTCGGTGTTCATCTTTTCTTGGTCAGATATTACGGGTCCTCTGGTACAACAAAGAACACGCCAGAAGATATGAAAACAGGAAAACCTTTCTTTCCGGATCAGGTATTTGAGGACGTTGTCGGAATGTTGATCCTTTTCGTCATCCTTGCATGTGCTGCCCTATTTGTCCCAGTCCCGCTTGAAGATGTAGCAGACCCAACAAATGCAGATTATGATCCACGTCCAGAATGGTACTTTCTGTTCCTGTTTCAATTGTTGAAATACTTTCAAGGTCCATTTGAAATTCTTGGGACTTTTATCATTCCAACAGTCGGCATGTTGTTATTGCTGTTCCTACCTTTCTTAGACAGAAAAGAGCGTGAAGTCCTTTGGAAACGTCCTGTCGCCTTGACAGTAACAAGTGTCTGTGTAATTGGAATAGTGGGGTTGACAATACTCGGTGCCAGTTCGCCGAAGCTTGAAACACAAGACACAACACCCACTGAAAATGAAACGCAACAGGTTACGCCTCAGGAAACTCCGACAGAAACGGATGAAGAGGAAGATGTGTTTGATTTTCAATTAACGGAAGACGAATTGGAGTAGCGACATTAAACTCCTGCCGACTCTCCTGTTGTAAAGAGCGCATCAACGAAATCTTCAGCGGCGAAATCGCGCAAATCATCAAGTTTTTCACCGATGCCAATCAGTTTGACAGGTGCACCAAGTTCCGCTTTGACAGCAAGGACAATTCCGCCTTTTGCTGTTCCATCCAACTTTGTCACTGTGACCCCCGTTATCGGCACCGCTTCGTTGAATACCTTTGCCTGCATCAATGCATTCTGTCCGACTGTACCATCAATCACGAGTAGGACTTCATGAGGTGCCCCTTCATGTGCTTGCCCCATCACCCGACCAATTTTAGATAGTTCATCCATCAAAGGCTTTTTGGTATGGAGCCTACCTGCAGTGTCCACAATTAGAACATCAACATCCCGGTTTTTTGCTGCATGAACTGCGTCATAAACGACTGAAGCGGGTTCTGCCCCTTCTCCACCCCGAATTAAGTCCGCACCTGCCCTTTCACACCAAATAGCCAATTGGTCCTCAGCAGCAGCACGGAACGTATCCCCCGCAGCAACAAGAACTCTTTTGCCATCCGTTTTGAAACGGCTTGCAAGCTTACCGATAGTTGTAGTTTTGCCAGCACCGTTCACACCGAGGACTAAAATTGTATAGGGAGAATCACCATCAAGTTTCAGCGGAATATCTTCACCGAGTAAGTTCAGAATTTCATCTTTGATGACTTCACCGAGTTCAGAAGAATCACCCAGACCTTTTGTTTTTACAGTCTCTCTGACATTATCCATGAGTGTCAGAGCGGTTTCTATTCCTACATCTGCTTGGATGAGTATTTCTTCAATCTCTTCCATGAGTTCTTCGTCAATTTTTCTGCCGACGCGCAGCAGACTTGATAGTTGAGAGACGAACTGGTTCCGAGTTTTTGCTAAACTGGACTTTAGACGATTGAACCAACTCTCTTTTTCCGTTGTTTCCTTTGGTTCAACTGATTTCTTTTCACCACCTTTGAATAGGTTTCTGAGCATTTAGTTCTCCTAAATTACAAAATATATTTACACCTTTTCCGGTTTTGATTCTCGGATTTTTGGGGAAGTGTTTTTTTACCACATAACACTCAAACATAATGTTCCCGTTTTTTAATCTAAAAATGTAATGCGGGTATATATATCCTGCAGTGGTAATTCACATTGAATAGAATTGAACTTCAGGACATCATTTGGCACCTCAAACGTTTTTCCTACCCACAACGTCTCAATTAAACGATGGTGTTCAACACGCATACGATCCTGTGATACGAGTATATATTCTTGCAAGGACCTGAGTTCCTGATAATGCGCGAATTTTTCACCTCTGTCAAACGCCTCGGTAGAAGGTGAAAGCACCTCTACGATAAGGATGGGATTCAAGAGGGTGTCAAAAACATTATCTTCAAAACGGGGTTTACCGCACACAACAACTACATCAGGATAGAAATAGGAACCTGTCGGATTAGTTTTAACGCGCATATCGTTACTGTAGACTAAACAACCACTCCCTCTTAATTGAATATTTAGCTCAGTGGCTATATCTAAGGTTATAAGATTATGTGCGTTACTTGCACCGGACATCGCGAATATTTCACCGTATATGTATTCGCTTTTGATCTTTGCCCTGCGTTCTTCTGCAAGGTATTGCTCAGGTGTGATGTATTTTTCAACAGCAACAGATGACATACTTTCCTCCCCGTTATGATGGTTATGTTTTTTAATGCATTTTAGCACAAAACAGGTAAAACAACAACTTTTGCGAATTGCTGACTTAGATAATGCTAGCTAATTACTTCAGGTGTAGGACATATACCTGAATGTGTTCCCATTTCCGTTTTGATCGATGTGTTGCAACACGCCTCTTAAAAACGTTTTGGTAAGTAAAACCTGATTCATCTATAATCGTTTCAAGGTTTGCAATGGCTTTTGGACCTGAAGCATCTGCGTATCCCAATAATACGGTTCCATTTGGATTTAAAAAGTTATTCACCTGCTCAAAAAAACGTGTCAATGTTCGTTGTTTTTCATCATGAATAGCCAATTCTGTCCTATTTCGAACACGCGCAATAACCCATTGGCGCATTGAAAATAATTATATCAAACCGTTGGGATTGAAACGGAACAAACAGATCACCCGGTGTCAATACATGCACATTTTTGGCACTGGGTAAGATCTGTTGTATGTTCATTCTTGTAGATGCGGTCGCTTCTGGTAGTATATCTGAAGCGACAATTTCCGTGTTCTCACCGAACTCTTGTTGTGCAAGTAATGTCAGACATCCACTCCCACAACCGACATCTGCAACCATAGTTTTTCGGGCGGTGTATTCTTGCCGGACACTTTGTAATGCTTCTTGAAAACATTCAATAGTTTCCTGCGAACGCGGTGCAAGCACATTTTCAGACGCAATAAGTGATTTACCTAATGCATTGATTGGATAGTTTTTTTCAAGAGAACTTTGTATCCGTTGTAAAGTAACAACAGGAACGAGAAACGGACAGTCTTCGTTTGCATTAGGGTTTTCACCAATCAGTTCTAAGAGATAAGGTATGTCTGGTTTCGAGGCAACTTGTAGGTTTCCATCCTTATCTGCCCAACACATCAACTTTAGGCGTGCTGCTTCCCGTGCTTGCTTGTGATTGTTCCGTTGTGTGTACGACCTACTTTTTTTACTACGTGTGGTATTTGATGGAGTCAATTCCGATTTATGTTTCTGAATATAGTCATTCAAGGTGAGAATTTGCGACCATTTTCCTTGAACAATTGCAACTCCGCCGCGCTGAATATGTGTGAAAATACGTGCAAGATGTTCTAACTCTTGATCCGCAAATAACTTTACACTTCCTCGTGCAAAGACTGCTGCACGGTATTCGACCGGAACATAAAGGTCTCCGATAGGATTCACGGAATAAAATGCGTCTGACTCGGTGTTTGGATTAGTGGATTGCAACAATTTCTCCAGTTTTTACGGATTCCGCTTCTTTATAGCACAGTAAAAGTGCGTCCCTTGCCCCGATACCTGACAATGCAGTAGGTTCCTCCTCATTCACAATAGCATCAACAGCATATTGTATTTCAGCGGTAAATGCATCAATAGGGTCGACCTCTCCCAAATCTACCTGTTCAACGGTGCCATCTTCGGTAATGAGTGTGAGCGGTACTGCTGTGGAAGGTTCACCAGCAAGCGTGGAGAAATCAAACAATAGTGTAGCTTTTTCAAGATACATCTCAAACCCGTGTGAAAAAGCTCTCCCTTTTTGAGAAATAGCACCAGACGAACAACTCACCGTAAGTTCTTTGTCGTTGTAAATATATTGTGTGGTCAAATAATCAACGAAATTGCCACCAATTAACTTACCCTGCGAAAAGACTGCATCGGGAACACCGCACAGCAGTTGAATAAAATGTGTATCATGTATATGCAAATCAATACCAGGTCCACCACTCTTTTCTATATCTGCTATTTCACGGGACCAACTCGGTTTAGCAATCACTCTCTTAAAATGGGCACCCAATAGTTCGCCATATTCTCCAGATTCTACAAGTTGTTTTGCATAAGCGTATTCGGCAAAAAAAGACAAAACATGTGCCACCATAAACTCTTTGTCTGTTTGGTCGGCAATTTCAACAATTTCGTTTGCATCGTCAATATCAATAGAGATCGGTTTTTCAACGAGTGTGTGTTTCCCCGCATTTAAAGATGCAATGCTCACAGATTTATGAAGATGTGTCGGTAAACATATATCAACAAGATCAATATCATCATCAGCAAGTAGATCGTCTATCTCACTATATTTTTTGATGTTTGATAGGTCTTCTATACTCCCGCGAGGTCCGAAATTGCCTTGTATACTTGTCCAGTCGCCTTCCAATTTCTTCGGGTTGCGAGTACAGATGGCAGTCACTTCTGCACCAGTGCCTCGTTGGATTCCGTAGTAGTGTATCATTCCCATGAATCCAATACCGATAATTCCAATTTTTATCATATTTATAAATCCTTATTTATTCGTAAGAATGCACAAATGTCTATTCTAATCTAAGTTGCTGCCTTGTAGCGCAAACTGGAAGTTTGCGCTACAAAAACTTGGTGAATACTGAACCATTCACGATTAGAAACAGTATCTATATGTCTAAAATCTTGTCCGTAGCAACTTGAGTTATCCTAAATAGAGTGACATTTGTGCAGTAAAAACCGAGGTGGCATAAGTTAAAATTCAACAGTTTTTTGTTTGATCAGTCCCCAGGTAGTTGCAGCTTTATATTTTGGTGTAACTTCAAGGAGTCCGCCATTCATTACCTCTTTGATTTCAGCTTCACTGAGCGCACGACTCCAAATAGCAGCATCGTCAATTATACCGTTGTCAAAGGTATAATTTGGTCTGTCTTTAGAGCAACCGATTTGTAGGTCTTGGTCATTTGTGCCAGTAAAATTGATTGCCTCAGCATGCTCAAGTGCGAATTCACCGTCAATATAAATTTTCATTGCGTTCCCATCGTAAGTGCCAACGACGTGATGCCACGTTTTCTCTGTTAGTGTATGTGGTTTGTTTAATCTTGGTCGTGTACTCCCTGTACCCAAGAACATATTGATGTTCTTCCCTTGTTCAAAAACACCCATACCGTAGGAGGTATGTTCTCCGCCATTATGGCAGTTCTTATCAAACCACTGTCCATCGGTAGACCATGAATCCTGAAAAATCCACGCTGCCATCGTAATTTCACCACTGATTTTTAGTTTCTCATCGGCGGGAACGTTGACACAATCTGCCCCTTCTGCTGTAATTCTGACTCCTTTGCCATTTTTGCCAGTTACAATCACGGCATTTGCTACGATATTCGCGTTAAGTTCATTAGATGAACTATCATAAATTGTCTTCCCATCAACATTGTCAAATGTGAAGTAAACGACAAGATCGTCTTCAAGTGCTCCCATAACGGGACCAACAGCCAAGAAAATTAACATAACCAAAAAAGGTACAAAAATCGCTCGGTTCATCTGATTTGTCCTCCTATTAATATATCAATTTTATTTCATTATATTTTCAAACTTCTGACAATCAACCTAAAGAATGGAATCCGTTAGGAACTTTATCCTGTTTTCTATTTTGGATAATTTTATACGAAAACATCATAGCAGATTTGCGATGTTTTTTCAATAATTTTACGAGAACTTGACAGAGGAATTTAATTGTCAAAATGTACTCTTGTAGGAGAGAATTTGAACCTCAATTTTTGCTTCTTCTGAAGGCGAGGAATTCCTCAGGTTTTGAATCCTGTTCCAACCGTGCAAATTTTTAGTTGTTTTTTTTGCGATTTTTTCATTTTTTTCATAAGTGTTCTCGGGCGTGTTTTGGTATGGGTTTATGCCGTTTTTTTAAATTTGCGAAAATTTGAAAAAAACAACTAAATGGCTTTTTTATTGTTTTTTTGTTGTGTATTTTCTTTCTAATTTAGACCTGTTAGCTGTTATGTTTTTTTGGTTGTCTGTCATGCCAAAAAACGTGATCTGTATTGCTGAGTGTGCGGTTAGGAAACCGCACCTACCGTTGAGAAAAGATAATTCCCGGTTAATTTGGTATTAGACTAATAGTTTGGATTTCATTTGGATATATGGGTTATATTATACCCTAAGGTTGTGTGGGTATGTTGTGTTTTCTGTTTTGAGAACAATAGATATCATGTATAACCTATTGGGATCCTATTGTTGAAATGTCCTCTTGTAGGTGTGAATCAACTTCTAATGAAATTCATGCATCTATTATCAAACTCACGTTTTCATAGGTGAATTTCTCATTTATTTTGTTGCATCTGCAATGATTTTTTCCCAATCCCACAAGAGAACAGTACCGTCAGAACTACCACTGGCAAGAATTTTCCCATCGTGTGAGAATGCTAAAGCATGAATCCACTGCTTATGACCGTTTAGAGCGTCTATCTTTTTCCCTTCTTTTATATTCCATATTTGGATTGGATATTCCAACCACGAGGGAGTTGCTTCAAGAAGATACTTTCCATCAGGTGAAAACAGAATTACATATTGATAACCTTGATTTTTAAGCCAGTGGGATTTGACTGTTTTCAGTTGTTTTATTTTTGTTTCTATTACACTGCAGAGCTCAATACCTTCTGTGTGATGCAGTGCTAACTGTTTACTATCAAGAGAAAAAACTACTTCGTTTACATTATCTATTTGCGGAGGTGAAATCTCCTTCAGAGTGTCGGTATACCATATCCGTGTATTCACGCGTGCCCCATAAGTAGCGATTAACTTACCGTTAGGTGAGAATACTACTTTTCTATCAAAAGCCTCTTCTACCTCTATACTACGTAGCATTTCACCAGAGTTGACATCATAAAATACGATTAAACCTTCACGAAGACCAATTGCCGCAAGTTTGTTATCAGGAGAAAATGTTATATCTAATGCGTTGCCTTTAAAGGTCGTGAGTTCATCCCCTGTTGGCATCATCCAAAATTTCGTTTCATTGTTATCTGACCAAGTTTCAATAGTTGTTTTTCCATCTGATTCGACTTTTGTCTCTGTCCCATTGCTTGCAAATAGTGTAGCATCAGAGGAAAACCCCATAACTGTTGTTGTGTCCTGATGTGGAAAATCAGGGGAAGGAAATTCCTTTCCAGTTCTTACATCCCAGATTTGCACTGTACCATTAGATACCGCACTGCATAGCAACGTGTTGCCTGCTGTGAAAGTTAAAGTTTTCACAGACGCAGTGTGCCCGGTAGCAAGGATTGCACTTTCCTTTCCAGTGGTTGTATTCCACAAACGGACAGTCCCATCAGCACTACCACTGGCAAGTATTTCACTATCAACTGGAGAAAACGCAATCGCTTTAATATTGTCCTTGTGTCCGATTAGTCTGGAAAGTTGTCTTCTTTTTTCAACATCCCACACAATGATTGTCTCGTCAGAGCTACAACTTGCTAATCTGGTGCTGTCCGATGAAAAACTGAGTCTGCTTATCACTTCACTATGTCCTTTAAGACTTACAAGTTCAGATTCAGTCTCAGTATCCCATAGTCTTACCGAGTTATCATCGTGTGCACTTCCAACAATTAATCCGTTGGGTGAGATAGCTAATTCTTGAACACCCAGTTTTCTTTTTTTTCTTTTTCAGGTGGTTTTCCCTCAAGAACCTTTGAGACAGATTCCTTAAAAGACGTGTTGGGTTTTAACTTAAACTTTTCACCAAAACTGGTACTCTTAGCATCCCATAGACGTATTATGCATTCTTTCTGATCACCGCAGACAATTGTTTTTCCATCTGCTAATAATGCAGTTTCTGGGTTCGTGTCATCGAATTTCGTCTTTGAGATAACTTTTCCTGAGTTAATATCCCATTCAATTATATGTGCATTAGCATCAAGGCTGACTAAGGTTCTGTTATTAGACGTAAAGGTTAAATTTGTAATATCAAAATATTTGTGTGGTAACGTGAGGGAGTTAACATGCGTACTCGTTTCCAAATCCCAGAGTTGTATGATGGAATTACTCCTTCCGCCGCATGCAAGAGTTTTCCCATCTGATGAGAATGCAAGAGATCTGATAGGTTGATGTGGATTTGAAATTAGCAGTTTTTCTTTATCCTCATTTGTTGCATATAACCACACACCGATTTCTGTAGCTACTGCAATTTGTTGTCCATCGGGTGAAAACTGTATTGCATTAATTTTACCTTTGCCAAGTCGTGCAATTGCACCTTCAGGTAATCCTGCTTGTGAAATGTCTTGTGCAAAACAAACTGATTGCACCACAACAACAAGCATAAGAGCAAAAGTGGTTGTAAATTTTGTTTTCATAAATTAATTTCCTCCGTTTATTTGTTTTTTGAAATGATTTTGTCCCAATCCCATAGTAGTATCGTTCCATCCTCACTTCCGCTTGCAAGTATTTTTCCATCATGTGAAAACACAAGTGTCTCTATTGAATAAGTATGACCAGGAAGGGATATAATTTTGCGTTCAGTGTTGATATCATATAAGTGAATTAAGCTGCCCGTAGGCCATTCCCAACTACTTGTAAGCAAGGTTTTTCCATCTGGTGAAAACTTCAACGTGCCATCTTTTCTCTTAATATCCTTAGCAAGATCAATGGACCGTTCCTGTTTTGTTTTCAAATCCCAGAAAAGTGTATGATTCATAAAGCGAACAGCAAGTATAGAGTCATCAGGTGAAAATGCTAAGAGTTCTGCATGAGCCCCGGATTCGTCATTAAATTTGGGGGATAGAGTTGCAAGTTTGCTTCCAGTGTTTGCACTCCATAAGTGTACTTTACCAACATCTCCGCCTGTTGCGAGGATAGTACCATCGTGTGAGAATGCCACTACCACGTAAGTAAAAAATTGTTTTACATCAATCTTAAACAGTTCAGTACCGGTTTTGATATCCCACAGACGTGTTTCGTTGGAATCACTTTCGGCGAGTATTTTGTTATCCGGGGAAAACGCGACTGCTTGGCAGCTCTGTGGAAGAGATATGAGTTCGTCTCCAGTAGGTAAAGTCCATAATCGGATAACGTCGTGTGTCCGTGATTCTATACCGATACCTGTTCCTTGCGAATAGAACTTTGCATCAGCTCCATTGCTAACAAAAAGAGTAGCGTCAGATGAGAATGCCATGGCATTCGTTATATCATAATGGGTTACTGGGGGAACAGTTGATAGTTGTGTGTTTGTATCCCAAATTTGCACTGTGCCGTTCAATGCTGCTGCAGCAAGCATGTTACTGTTGGTAGAAAAAGATACAGCTTTGACTGAATCCGAATGTCGGTCAGTAAAAATATAGTGTTCCTGGGGTTTCTGTAAGTCCCAGAATCTCACCGTTCCATCTGCACTGCCACTTGCGAGTGTTTTGCCATCTGGCGCGAAAACTAGAGCATTGATGCCATCTTTATGTCCCGTAAGCGTAACAGGTTTTTGAGGTTTATGTCTATTCCACAAAAGGATATTGCTATCTGCACTACCACTTGCAAATGTAGTATTGTCTGGTGAGAACGCAATTGCATTAATCATCTCTGTATGTTTCTTCAGTGTGTTCACTTCAGTTTTGGTAGTCACATCCCATAATCGTACTGAGTTATCATCGTGCGCACTTACGAAAGTTTTTCCATCAGGTGAGAATGCTAATGCCTGAACACCATGCCATACTTTCTTTTTAGACGCATCACCACCTAACAGTTTTGAAATAGATTTCCCTAATGAACGATTAACCTTTCGATTGAAAATATCCTTGCAGAGACCAGTGGCGACATCCCATATATGAATACCACCACTATCTTCTTTACCACTGACAAAGGATTTACCATCTGGTGTGAAAGCTAATATTGAATTTGAGTAAGTACTAAACCTTTTTGAGAGAATTTCACCCGTGTTAACATCCCACAGCTTTATTGAATCGCTGCCAAGTTTTGTAAGAATTTTGTTGTCTTTAGAAAATCTCATTGCTAAAGGTTTATCAAACCTATTGGGCAACCTGATGTGTAAGTATTTTCTACCGGTTTCTGTATTCCACAGCTCAATATTTTGACTTCCATTTCCGCTACTTGCGAATAATTTTCCATCTGATGAGAATGCAAGCGTATCAACTTGTTCAATATTTTGTATGGGCATAGCTACACCTTTTCTATCCTCTACATCGTATAGCCATACTCCGATAGAAGTTCCCACCGCAAGGTGTTTGCCATCAGGAGAGAATCGCATGGTATTAATTTCCCCCTTACCAAGTCGTGCAATAGCACCTTCAGGTAGTCCAGTCTTTGTGCTGTCTTGTGCGAAACTGCTTGAGTACATCGTAACAATAGACAGAACAATAATGAAAAATGGATGTTTAATTTTCACAGCTCAATTTCCTTTGTTTCCTTTTGCTTTAGAGACGATTTTCTCCCAGTCCCATAGGAGAATTGTACCATCTTCACTACCACTTGCAAGAAATTTCCTATCATGTGAGAACGCCAACGGTCCTACCCTCTTCGTATGCCCAGGTACAGTCACAGTCCCAAGGTTATTGCCAGTATCTACATCCCATAATTTGATGAAAAGTATGCGTCTCCCTGAATAGGATTCAAGAAGGGTTTGTCCATCAGAGGAAAATCTAAGTAGATCACCAATACCTTGGTAATTATTAGAAATAAACTCTTTTTGTTTTTCCAGCCCTGTTGGCGTTATATGCCACAGACCAATTACAGGGCGACCCATGTCGTTTGTCTGTTTGAGGGCGAGGGTCATACTGTCAGGTGAAAACACCAAAGTACTGAATAGATCGAAATTGGGAGTTTCGATTTTTTGCTCTGTGGTAATGTCCCACAACTGTTCTTGATCTTTGTCTCCACATAAGGCGAGGTACCTCCCATTGGGAGAAAAAACCAAATGTTCAAATAAAGAGAGTTTTGTGTCAAAACTAAACACCTTAACGCCAGCGTTTATATCCCACAATTGGACGCCTCCTTCACGAAGAGACACGGTGGCGAGAATTTTGTTATCTGGTGAAAATGCAAGTGCCGATGTCTCTTGTAGAAAAGACTTCAGTTCGTCACCAGTGGGAAGAATTGACAACCGAGTCTCTTTGCGCGATCTCCATCTGGTCGATGTGTGAGTGCCATCTGAACTGACAATAGTGTCTACCCCGTTACATACAAAGAGCGTAGCGTCTTGAGAAAACGCTAATGCATTTACTCGATCATAATGCGGGATTGATGGAGGAGGGATTTCTTTTTCTGTAATTATATCCCATATTCGCACAGTGCCATTTGATGCTGCACTACAAAGCATTTTGTTATCCTCGGTAAATGCTAAGGCTTTGATCGATGCTGTAAATCCTGTCGCAAAGATTGAACGTTCTTGTCCAGTATTTGTATCCCAGAATCGCACTGTCCCATCAGAACTTCCACTTGCAAGAAGTCCTTTTTCGGTAGGAGAGAATGCAAGTGTTTTAATGCTATTCTTGTGCCCTTTAAGGGTAGCACGTCGATGATCCTCGTTGACATCCCACAGCATAATTGTATTATCGGCACTACCACTTGCAAGTAATGTGCTGTCAGGTGAAAAAGTGATGGTATTTATGATTTCAGAATGTCCTTTTAGACTGACACGTTGTGCCTTGGTAGCAGTATTCCACAATCGAATAATATTGTCATCATGTGCACTCGCGATGGTTTTGTTATCGGTGGAAAATGCCAATGTTTCAATCCCTTTTTTGACCTTTTTTCTTGATGAAGGATTAGGGTTCTCTTTGAAAACATCTCCTAAACTGTCGCTGGTTACATCCCACAATCGGATTTCATTTTTTTCTGGGGATCCACTAACAAAAGTTATACCGTTCGGAGCGAACGTTGCTACAGCCCCTCTATCGCCAAAACGTTTTGTTGAGATTCTTTTTCCAATTTCAATTTTCCATTCTGTAACACTGCCGAATTCACTGAGACCGAAAAGTGTGTTATTATCTTTGGCAAATATCAATTCATAAAGTTTTGCGGGTACATCGTCTAAAATGTGAGTTGGTTGGATGTTACCAGTACTCAGATCCCACAATTGAATGACATTATTTGTGAGACCTCCACTTGCGAGTATTTTACCATCTGGCGAAAATGCCAGAGAATTGATCTCCTCCAATTGTTCATCAAATAGAGGTGTTTCCTTTCCAGTCGGTAGATGATATAGCCATACGCAGATATCTGTTCCGACAGCAAGGTGTTTACCATCAGGAGAAAACTGCATCACATTTATTCCACCTTTGCCGAGTCGTGCAATTGCACCTTCTGGTAATCCTACCTGTGTATTGTCTTGTGAATGGCTGCTTGAGTGTATCGCAACAATCAACAGAATAATAATGAGATATGGATATTTCAATCCCATGGGTTAATTTCCTTTGTTTTCTTTTGCTTTAGCGATGATTTTTTCCCAGTCCCATAGCAGCACAGTGCCGTCACCACTGCCGCTTGCGAGTATTTTGCCATCATGTGAAAATACAAGTGATGGAATCCCCCATGCATGCCCTGGCAAAGCACCTAAGTCCTGTCCTGAAGCTACATCCCATAATTGGATTACATCTTTACCAGCCTTAGGTTTTGAGTCAATTAGGGTTTTCCCATCAGGAGAAAAGGCAAGACCTTCACTGAAAGCTCTCCGACTATTAGGAATTGGTCCTAATTCATGCATACCTGTTCGGGTTATTTTCCACAAAACAATGCCTTGATGATTACCATTTGCAAGAATCGTGCTATCAGGTGAGAATGCTAAACCTGAAGCTTCCTCGATATTAAGGGGTGTGATTTCGTTTTGCGTGGTAACATCCCACACTTGAGTTTCGGCATGAGTATCATACGATGCAAGTAGTTTGCCGTTAGGTGAAAACAGCAGTTTATCCCCATGTGATTGTCCCGTGTGAAAAAAGAAAAGTTCATCACCAGTATTCGTATCCAATATACGAATACCTTTACGTGTGCCAGCAGCGAGCAATTTGTTATCTGGAGAGAACGCGAGCGAATCCGCATCTTGGTGAAACGTGAGGAGTTCATCACCTGTGGGTAGAGTCCATAACCGCGTTTCGCTATGTGGTTTCCAGGTTGTCCTAACACCTCCTTCATTTGAACGCACAATAGTATCTGCCCCATGGCTGGCAAACATTGTTGCATCCAGCGAAAAAGCCGCTGCTTCAGTTTTATCGTGATGTGCAATTAATGGTGTAGGCAGTTGTTCTCTGGTCTTTAAGTCCCATATTTGAACTGTACCATTATTCGCAGCAGTTGCTAACATTTTATCGTCTGCAGTGAATGCTACCGATTTTATGTCTACCGTATGTCCAGATGCAAAGATAGCCATTTCCTTTCTTGTATTCACATCCCAATATCGGATAGTGCCATCAGAACTACCACTGGCAAGGATTTTCCCATCCGGGGAAAACGTAACTGCCCGGACACTACCGTTGTGTCCAATGAGTATTGCTTTCCTGTGTTTATTAGCAACATCCCATAGAATGATTGTATTGTCGTTGCTGCCACTAATGAGGATTTTGCTGTCGGGTGAGAAAGCAATTGTGTTGACCCGTTCCTTATGTCCTTTGAAGGTTACAATTTCAGTGCTGGAGGCAATATCCCACAATCGGACTGTGTTGTCATCATGTGTACTTGCAACTGTTTTTCCATCAGGTGATAAAGCAAGCGCGTAAACCCCTTTCATAGGTTTCGGCTCATGTTGTGAGATACCGGAAAATGGAGTTTTTGCTTTAAAACGGGTAAGTTGACGACCAGTATAGGCATCCCATAAACGTAGTTCTCCTTCTTTTGGATCTCCACTAACAAAAGTTTTTCCATCTTGGGAAATTGCTAATCTATCGTTAGAATGATCTGGTGAATTATTCAAGTATAAACTTCTGTTACCCGTATCAACATCCCAATGAATTATATCTCCAAAATAATGCGGTGCAATAAGTGTTTTGCTGTCATCGGAAAATGCAATCGCATAAGCCTTATCATAAGGACGGGTTGCTGGTAACATTGAAAGTTGTTCGCCAGTTTCCGCATTCCATAATTGGATAACAAAGTTGTCTGCCTCAATTACTGCAAGTGTGCGACTATCAGGTGAAAACGCTATACTTCTCACATAAGAGACTGTCTCCGCAATCCATTCTTTTGGGGCAGCTGGTCTGAGCAATTTGTTATCCACCCTCTTGGTTTAGCAGGGAAAAGTGCTTTTGCATTGCCGGTTTTCACATCGTATAGCCACACACCGACCGTAGTTCCTACAGCAAGGTGCGTCCCATTTGGAGAAAACCGTATTATACTAATACCACCTTTGCCGAGTCGTGCAATTGCACCTTCTGGTAATCCTACCTGTGTATTGTCTTGTGAAAAGAGAGTTGAAACAGAAACAAAAATCAGAAATGGAATTAAAATTAAAATACTAATTCTATGCATTGGATTTACTCTATCATAGAGATGTATGTTTGTAGTGAATGCAAGCGGTAAGTATCCAACAAAATCCTTGAGAAAAATCAACGATTATGAGATACTATATTATACGACTTGTGCCAGTTAATTACATTTGTGTAATATTCTATTTTACTTAGTTTATTAATTTGCAGATTTCTCTTTACTTTAAACCATCCTTATGCTTTTCTTTATTGTATATTCCATCAAAAAGGAAGCAAAAGGATGGATTTACAGAATACATTAGAAAAGCATGTAATGCAACTAAAAAACAAACACCGCACTCTCCGAAACGTAGCTTTAGTCGTAAAAGAGATCACCGCAACACTTTACGAGAGCTACTTCCCGGGTGCTGAAAAGCTTAGACCAGGACCAAAAAGTCGTTGTCCAGATAGTGATATTATTTGCATCGCTTGGTTATTAGAAATCATTGGAAAAGACAGTGAACTTGCTGGATATAAAATGCTCAAAGCAGAACTCAGCGATGTATTCCCATATTTACCCGAACGCTCTCGCTTCAATAGGAGGCGGAGAAACTTGTGTTATATAAGCGATAAACTCAGGCAAGCATTGACACAGTTTTTACCAGACGATGATGTGTATATTGTAGAGAGTTTACCTGTGCCTTTATGTGATTTCAAGCGAGCCTATGCTTCTAATTCTCCTCTCAAATGTGCGAATGGCACAGGCACTTTAGCTGCTTATGGAAAGTGTGCTACAAAAGCATTGGGCACTTTCTTAGGTTTTCGGTGTAG
>JAAXGN010000084.1 GCA_012267415.1 Candidatus Poribacteria bacterium
GAAACTCATGTCCATAACGCTTGCGGGGTGTCCTTCTGCAGATGCTAAGTTGACTAACCTGCCTTCTCCAATAAGATACAGTGTCCGTCCATCAGCGAGTGTGTATGACTCTACATATTCACGCGACTCCGCTTTCTCAACGGCAAGTTCTTCGAGTGCAGGAATGTCTATCTCAACGTTAAAGTGTCCAGAATTTGCGATGATGGCACCATCTTTCATCACTTCAAAATGTTCTTTTCGGAGGACATGAATATCACCTGTGAGTGTAATAACAAGGTCAGCTTCTTGGACAGCATTATGCATTGGCATGACGCGGAAACCATCCATAACAGCCTCTAACGCCTTCAGCGCGTTTACTTCTGTTACGATGACGTTAGCACCTAAACCGCGTGCACGACTTGCAACCCCCCTTCCACACCAACCGTATCCAGCAATAACGACGGTTGTTCCAGCAATGAGCAGATTCGTAGCACGAATGATACCATCTAATGTGCTTTGTCCTGTGCCATACCGGTTATCAAAGAAGTGTTTTGTGTTTGCATCATTCACAGCGATGATAGGATATTTCAGAACACCTTCGGCAGCCATGCTTTTTAGTCGGATAACACCGGTTGTGGTTTCTTCAGTTCCAGCGATGACCTGCTCTACGAGTGCTGGATCTGTTTCCTCAGCATGAAGTTGTGAGACTAAGTCTGCGCCATCATCCATCGTGATATTTGATTGCGTGGCAAGTGTAGCATGAATGTGTTTGTAGTATGTTTCGGTGTCTTCACCATTGATGGCAAATACCGCAATGTGATCATTAACAACGAGAGAGGCAGCGACATCATCCTGTGTGCTGAGTGGATTTGATGCGCATAATGCTAATTCTGCCCCGCCTGTTTTCAGTGTCTGCATCAGATTTGCTGTTTCAGTTGTTACATGTAAACACGCGGCAACTTTGATACCTTGTAGCGGTTTTTCTTTAGCAAAACGTTCGCGTATTGACGTTAGAACTGGCATAAACCGATTTGCCCATTCAATACGTTGTTTCCCTTCAGCTGCAAGGTCTGTCGTTTTGATATCGTAGTCCATTGTGCTCCTTAGGTTTTCAGCTTATCAACATAGTCTGTTTTTTCCCATGTGAATTCAGGTTCATTGCGACCAAAGTGCCCGTAAGCTGCCGTATTTCTATATATAGGGTTGCGTAGTTTTAATCTATTTATGATACCTTCGGGGGTTAAATCAAAATGTTGGTTAACTAATTTTGATGTCTTCTCATCGTCTCCTGTTCCAAAAGTATCGACCATAACTGAAACAGGTGCTTTTCTTCCGATTGCATAAGCGATCTGTATTTCACATCTTTCTGCTAAACCTGCGGCAACTATATTCTTCGCTGCGTGTCGTGCTGCATAGGTAGCACTTCTATCAACTTTTGTTGGGTCTTTCCCGGAAAGTGCACCACCCCCATGACGTCCCATACCGCCATAGGTATCCACTATAATTTTCCGACCCGTTAATCCCGCATCGCCGTGAGGACCGCCTGTTACAAATCTCCCTGTGGGATTAATGTGGTAGACAATGTCCGGACTTTTTAGTTCTTCAGGTATAACTTTATTTATAACCTCTTCAATGATGCCTTCTTTAATGTCAGAATCGCTGGTATTGGGATGATGTTGAGATGAGATGACAACGGTCGTCACATAAGTTGGTTTATTATCTACATATTCAACTGTAACTTGTGATTTACCGTCAGGTCGGATAAAATCAAGGATGGATTCTTTTCGTACTTGTGCTAAACGGTGGGTCAATTGATGTGCTAAAGTAATCGGCAATGGCATAAGTTCAGGTGTATCTTGGCAAGCGTACCCGAACATTATGCCTTGGTCTCCTGCGCCGCCGGGATTGACCCCCATTGCAATGTCAGGTGATTGTTTATCAAGTGTGATCAATATAGCACTGTATTCAGCATCAAACCCGTAACTTGCGTCAGTATACCCAACGTCTGCTATGACACCGCGAGCGATTTCTTGTAGATTTGGCGTGGCTGAGGTAGTGATTTCACCAGCAATGACAGCGAGTCCTGTTGTTACAAGTGTTTCACACGCCACCCTTCCTTGCGGGTCTTCTGTTAGAATAGCATCCAGAACAGCATCGGAGATCTGGTCAGCCAGCTTATCCGGGTGTCCTTCTGTAACAGATTCCGACGTAAACAAAAAATTACGACTCAATTAAGTTCTCCTGTCAGCATAACGCACTCCATATTTTCCCAATCAACGGTATGAATACCACTTACAGAAAAGGTGGTGGTTTATGTTCAACCAACACTTAACTCACAGAATCTTCAGCATCTTCGGATGCATCCGTGTTCTCAACATCTTCGGATGCATCCGTGTTCTCAACATCTTCGGATGCATCCGTGTTCTCAACATCTTCGGATGCATCTGTGTTCTCAACATCTTCAGAGGTATCCGTGTTTTCAACGTCTTCAGAGGCATCTGTGTTCTCTGTGCTTTCATAAGTGTCCACGTTGTCAAGATCCTCAGCGACTTCTGTGTTAGTGTTTTCTTCAGGGATTTCAGTATCTTGTGGTGTTTCCTCTGTAGTCTGAGAATTGAGTAGATTATCAACGTTATTTTTCCCCATTTCCTGCTTGAGGAGAGCCCCCATAATTGTTTCCTCTTCCTCTATAGGTTTGGGTTGTCTTGGTTCGCGTATTGGTGCTGGACGTTGTCTGCGCGGGCGTTCTTGTCGTTCTTCTGGTGGTGTAGATGCACGTTCTTGGTCAGCCTGTGCTGCTTTTAGGCTCAAACCGATACGTCGGTTTTTTGCATCAAGATTTATGACTTTAACATCCAGTTCATCACCGACTGTAACGACTTCTTCAGGTCGTTCAATTCTTCTGTCGGCGATTTCAGAAATATGTATCAGCCCATCAATCCCTTCTTCGAGTTTCGTAAATGCCCCGAAACTGGTTAGATTCACGATTTTGCCTCGTACGACTGAACCGACTTTATATTTTTCTGGAACTTCATCCCATGGGTCTGGTTGTGTTTGCTTGAGTCCTAACGATACGCGGCGTTCGGATGCGTCAATCTGTAGTACGACGACCTCAACTTCTTCACCTTCTTTTAGTAATTCCTGTGGGTTGGAACCTCTATCTGTCCAAGACAGGTCTGATGTATGTATTAATCCATCAATCCCTTCTTCAATTTCAACAAAAGCACCGAAGTTGGTCAAATTTCGTATACGTCCTGTAATTTTTGTGCCGACAGGATATTTCTGTTCCAAGATTTCCCAGGGGTTTGGCTGCAATTGTTTGATTCCTAAAGATATTCGTTTATCTTCTTTAGAAATCTCAAGTACAATTGCTTCAATTTCATCACCCTTGCTCACTATTCTTGAAGGTGCGACGTTGCGTCTGGTCCAAGCCATTTCAGAGACGTGTATCAATCCTTCCACTGCTTCTTCCAGTTGAACAAAGACACCGTAATTAACGATATTTACGACATCGCCAGAGACTCTTGAGCCGATAGGGTATTTTTCCTCAACATTTTCCCATGGGTCAGATGTCTTCTGTTTCAGACCTAATGATATTTTTTCGGTTTCTATATCAATAGCAATAACTTGGACTTCAATTTCGTCTCCCATTTCAACAATTTCAGATGGGTGATGAATTCGCTTCCATGCCATATCGGTTTTATGTAGTAATCCATCAACGCCGCCAAGGTCGACGAAAGCACCAAAAGTGGTGATGTTTTTCACGACACCTTTAACGAGTTGACCAACTTCAAGGGTTTTTAGCACTTCCTCTTTCTTTTCAGCCATCTCAGTTTCGAGCCACGCTCGGCGAGACAGAACAATATTGTTTCGACGTCTGTTCATACTGATGACCTTCATCTGGAATGTTTCACCGATGTACTGGTCAAGGTTCTGAATTGGACGCATTTCAACTTGAGACGCTGGCAAGAAGCCGGGTAAAGAACCTACAGAAACACGTAGACCGCCCTTAATGCGTTCTGTGATTTGCCCTTCGACGGGGGTTCCGCTATCAAATGCATTGCCTATCTCATCCCAAATTAATGTTTGATCGGCAATTTTTTTAGATAGATTGATTTGTCCTTCAGAATCTTCACGACGGACAATATAGACATCTATCTGGTCGCCGACTTGTACCAAAGGGATGGAATCTTCACCAGATTCAAACTCGGAAGCTGGAATGTACCCTTCAGATTTAAAGCCGATGTCAATCATAACTTCATCACGACTTACATCAACGACAGTGCCTTTAACGATCTCGCCATCTGTGAAGGCTTTCATTGAGTTATCATAAGCTTCCTCAAGAGATTCCTGACTCATTGTGGTAGCTTGCTCTTCTTCTGGTTCAATTGCAGGCTCATCAGTCGTGGATGGTTCCTCAGTATCGGATGCAGATACTTCAGTTTCGTCATCAGAGGGAGTAGTTATAGCGGGGTCTGTTTCTGATGTATCACTCTCAACTTCGGTAGCTTGCTCGTGATCTTCAGACATGGTTTCGGCAGAAGTGGTTTCAGCGGTCAGAGTCGTATCACTTTCATCAGGTTCGGTTTCTGATGTATCGCTCTCAGTATCGTTAGCAGGCTGGGATTTTTCAGAAGTATCGCTTTCGGTTGCTTCTTCATTTTCAGCAGTATCTCCTGCTTCATTGGTAGAATCAGCTTGATCAGAGTCGTTTTCATCGGATTCCGACAACTCTGTTTCAGCATCATCAGTAGTTGTTTCAACTTCTGCCTCTGTTTCCGTTTCGTTTACTTCTTCGTGTGTAACTTCAGTTGCGTTTCCAACTGATTGTTTCTCTTCTTCCACATCAACTATGGAATGGATTGTGTGGGTTTGTTCATTATTCATTAAGATACCTGGGTCTCCTCAAAACGCAAGACAGCGTTAAGTCCACCAGTTCCTCCTTGTTGCACAGTGCTGCTGGCACTTTCAAATCGGTTACTTAATAGTATATCACATTGCAAAGCGAATTGCAACAATAATCTTAGAAACATTTTGGTTGACATTTTTGTGTGATGAAAGGTATAATCTCCCACAGAAGTTATAGGAGGGTTCTTGTGTCAAATAAATTTAAACTCCTGCTCAGTTGTATATTCATGTTAAACATAGTTCTTCCCGTTTTCTCCTTCAGTCCATCCGGTGGTGTTTTGGTGCTGGATGGTGAAGATGACTATGCAATACTTCCATTTGGGAAATATGGATATATCATTCCAAGAGACACCGATGCGTTTACCGTCGAGTTTTGGTTCTATCCGACTTCTGATAATCAACCAGAAGCAGGAAAATCAAATATTATTCTGAGTCAACAAGTTCGTTTTGCTTTAGGTACAAAAAACAGATGTATAGATCCAGTTAATGAGACGGATGAGTTATGTATCTTCGGTGCAGCGTACCTTGAGGGTGCTGCGAACGGTATCTCAGGTGTTCATGTTGTCATCAAAAAGAATGAATGGAATTATATGGCAGTTATATTCACGGACAGCACATTATATCTGGCTTATAACGATAAGATTTATAAAAAAAGGAAATTCACACCTATGAACGTCGTGGCTGGGGAACTGCGCCTACCTGAAGGGTTTAAGAACTTCTGTGTGGGTGGATATGCTGAAGACTTTTTGATCCCAAAACTTTACTTTCAAGGTGAAATTGATACGATAAGGGTATCCAATATTGCTCGATATGATTTACCCATTGAAAAGGGAATTTCAGCCTTTGAACCACCGCACCGTTTCTCAAGTGATGCCAACACATTGGCACTCTGGAATTTTGATGAGCATGAAGGATCAGAAACCTTTGAGGATGCGTCGGGGAATGGGTATACTCTAACTGGGATGAACGGGGCCACCACAAGCGGTACACTCGCTGTCCAACCTACAAGCAACTCATTATCCACGACTTGGGCAAAAATCAAGTCAGAATAATCCTGAGTCATATAATTCTAATTCTATCTGTTTTCTTTCATTCTGTTGTGGGATGGGTAAAGACACGAAAGCAGATGCTTACGACACATCCCACAACACTATGGTCCCATCTATGCAGCTGCCAGAAAGCAATTTACCATTCGAAGAAAAGGCGAGAGATGCGACTATATCGGATTGACCACTTAATACTGCAACCTGTTCACCCGTCTCAATTTCCCAAATAGACACGATGTCTTGTTCTGTCTGATACCACAATGCACCAGCAAGGTATTTACCACAATGTGAGAATGCAATCGTAACGCCATCACAGTTAGGTTTAGGGAGAAGTATTGTCTGCAGTGTCTTAAACGTGTGCGCATCCAGAATGCGGATCTCAGTATCAGAACGAGAAGCAATGAAATCTCCACAGGGAGAAAAGAAATACAGAAACCTTAATGTTGACTCTTTGATTTCTTGACAAGACTCTAAGTCCCATATACACACTTTCTTGCTGTGATCAAAACTGAAAAGCCTTTGTCCATCCGGTGAAAACGTCACCGAAAAAACATCATCCTGATGTCCCTGCAGCACTGATGGATGCTTTGGGTCGTCGATATTCCATACATACACATTACCCGACTCACACCCACATGCAATCCGATCCCCCTGTGGTGAGAACCGTGGTCCACAGCTCCTATCAAATATCTCATCAGGGACAGGGATTTCAGCTATAGATCTTTCTTTTGACCTAAGTCGCCACACCTTAGTGCGACGATCATTATGACAGTGAAGAACGGTTATCTCCCCTGAAGGCTTCACAATGAAATCAGCAATATAATCATTAAAAAACTGATGTTCTTTAACAGACCTATTATCAACATCCAACAGGACGATACCGTCCCAACAATCACACACAAGCGTGTGATTGTCTACCCAGACAGGGGGGATACGATTAAAAATGAAGTGATGTTCACGGACAACTTCGTAATTCGGTATTTCATCTGTTGTCTTGGTGTTTTCATTATCTGTCATTCCAGCTGCAAGCAGGTCTGTGTATGCTTTCGCTAAATCGATAGAAAACCAATAACCGCCTACACCTGAGCGGACTTCAAGCACCCTCCCATTAGTTTCAACATTCCATACATCAATTGCATAGCCATCGGGTCTTGTAACATCTCTGATACCGTATAGCTGCCCGTTGTTTGCATAGAAAGGTTCGTCCATATTAGGAGCAACCCTTTTGACAGAATTTGTAGCGATCTCCCATTCTATAAGGATGTCGTCGCTTGATGCGATGTATTTCCCACATGGCGAAAAAGTGATTGACATTATCTCATCATTGTGTTCAGTGAAGTATGCGATCTGTTCATTTGCGGTGATATCCCAGACAGCGATATCGGAATAAAGCAGTTCATCATAGTGTAGTGTGCCATCAGTTGAACCACCTGCTATAAGCCGACTGTCATCTGAAATCGCAAAGGTTTCTCCTGGAAACTTGACAATTGGTTTACCTGTTTGCGGTTCCCAAACGTAGATCTGGGCATGTTCGTCATCAGGGTTGAGACACACATTCTCCTTTGAGTATTTTCTGTGATTTCCCACCATTGACGCAAGTCCTGCCCCATCCGGGGTGAATGTAAGTCCTTCAATGTCATTGGTTTTCCATTTGTGTTCTCCACGATCCATCTGAGCGATCTGTTCACTTGTGTGAATGTCCAAGACTCTGACATGTCCTTCGTAATCAGCAATTGCGATCCATTTCCCATTTGACGAACAGGCAAGTCCAGCATAGGCACTCTGTTCCTCAATTTCCAATACACATTGACCACTTGTGACATCCATCACCTTGATCGTTGCATGTTTCGTAACGAGAATTACCAGCTTGCCATCAGGTGAGAACTCTATGTTGAAGACACACCCTTGCGAATCATCCCAAAATGAAATCGGTTGCATTGAAGCGACATCATACCACCATAATCCAGAGGTAGTTCCGACAGCAAAATGGACTCCATCTGGTGACAGTTTAACTGACTTGACTTCACCTTTACCAAATTTTGCGTAGACTCCATCGGGTAGTCTCCAATTGTCGCCTGTTGCATCGTTGGGATCAACGTTGAAAATTGCTGGTTTAATAGTATTCTTTGCTTTTTCTATGATTCTCTTAGGCTGAACAGATTCTGATTTCATTGCTGCTCCTTTTGTTTGTGCTGCTAATGGTGCGGGGTCAAATTCCTTTCGTAGTAGTGCTCGGATTTCACGTAATTTTGTTTTTACTGTTCCTATCGGCATGTTGAATTCGGATGCGATCTCTTTGATTTGCCACGATTCCAGGTAGAAAAGTTTTGCGACTGAACGCAACTTCTGTGGTAGGTGATGGATTGTTTCTTTGATGTCAGCGATGAGTTGGTATTCTCTGAACCGTGCTGCTGCGTGTTCGTTCAACTGTTCTGCGATCACGGTTGCATCGTGCGGGATTTCGTTTCGGGTTTGTCGTCCGATAGTGTAATAGCGTTTACAGGCATTGTAGGCGATACGGTGAAGCCACGCACCGAAACTCTTTATGTTTCTGAGGTCTCTGATGTTCTTCCAGACAGCCATCCAGATGTCTGTGTGAATCTCTTCAGCATCTTGGTGTTGTCTTGCATTTGCGTGAATGACACCCCGGATGCGCGGTGTAAATCGCTTGATGAGCTCAGCAAACGCTTGCTGATCTCTTTTCTGGACAAGGTGGATGAGTTCTTCGTCTGTTAGGTTCTTTAGTGATTTATCGTCTTTTGACATTGCTACTATCCTGTGTTGGTTTTATAATAGAGTAGCATATATGTCGGAAAGGTTTAAAAAAAATTATGTTGTCCAGTATGTGTATCCCAGAGATGAATTCATAAGCGTCAATTTAGTGTGGTTTAAAAGTAGTAGGCACACGCCGTGTGCCGTCCATCTATAACTCATCTTGGCATGGGACACACCAAAATATATTCAAAAAGGCTCATGGTATACGGCACACGGAGTGTGCCTACTACTATGCATCTGAATGTCCTTAAATTGACGCCTATGGTGATTTCACGTCAGCTTACATTCCTCTAAATCCCACAGCATGACAGTGCCATTTCCACAGCCAGCTGCTAATAGTTTTCCGTTGGGGGAAAAGGAAAGAAATGATAACTTTGAAGTATGTCCTCGTAGATCGGCAACTTGTTCACACGTTTCAACATCCCATAGGCGTATTGCTAAACTGGCAGCATCATTCTCCCACCACGTCGCTCCAGCAAGGTAACGTCCACAAGGAGAAAACACGAGCGGAGATGTACGTGCAAACGGTGTTGGTTGCGGAATTGAACGTAAGTGTGTCAGATTATCCGCACACCAAAAACGTATTTCGGTATTTAGATCAGCAACGATGCGTTCACCGTTGGGAGAGAATACCATCGCTAACGGTTCACACGGTGTGTCCATCGGTAACCTACTGATTTCCTTGTTAGCTGCTACATCCCATATACGTGCGGTTTCATCTTGAGCACCACTTACCAATCGCTGTCCATTGGGAGAGAATGCAATTGTTTGAATATAATCTGTGTGTCCTTTCAGCACTGATGGAGTCTGTGGTTGCTCAAGATTCCATAGAAAGATATTCCCCAGTCTACAACCAGCAGCGATATGATCACCAATAGGTGAAATTGCGGTTTGAATTACCCAAATGAATGCCGTTTCAGGTACATTGAATTCTGCGATAGGTTTGTCAGGTGTTTTCAAATCCCACACTTTACTCTCCTGAGAAAAATGTGAAACCAGTACCCTCTCCGAAGTGAGTTTCGTTATTGAACTTACCCAATCATCAAATAACATTCTCTCTTTGAGGCATTTCTGTTCAACATCCCAAAACGCAACTCCACGAATAGTATTCGTTGCTATTGTCTTGTCATCTATCCAGACAGTTTGCGCTGCGGGCCAGGGAAACACAATCTCACGTGCAATCTCATACTTCGGTATATTCGCATTTTTTGTTTTGTCAGTTGGTCTATCTACCAATTGGTGCGTATATGCCATCGCTAAAGAATATGCGAAAGCGAAACTGCCAATACCCGCTTGTATCTGAAGTATGCTTTCTCTTGCTTCAACATCCCAAACATCTAAACTGCTGGTAGCTCCATCGTATTTAATAGCGTATAGGTGTCCTGTATTAGAATAGAAAGGATCAGTGAAGTTAGGATATACCTTCAGTTCAGAGCTTGTTTCGATATCCCAAATCCGCAAAGTTTCATCGCTTGATGCGATGTATTTTCCACAAGGTGAAAAAGTGAGTGAATCTATCCACTCAGTATGTTCGGTGAAGTAGGCAATTTGTTCACCTGTAGATATATCCCATACTGAGATGTTGCTATCAACGCATTTTTCATTTGTTGACGTTTCGTCAGGAGAAGACCCGGCAACTAAACGACTGTCGGAGGAAAGTGCAAATCGATGTCCAGCGAACTTGACGAGTTTCTTCCCTGTCGTTGGGTCCCAAACATAGATTTGACTACCTTCTGAATCGGGATTCAGGATTTCATCGTATGTTTCCTTTTTACCTGAAGAATGAAAAGGATTACCAGCAATCGCTGCAAGTAGCGTTCCATCAGGTGTAAATTGAAGATCATAGATATCGTTTGATTTCCATTTATGTTCTCCCCGATCCATCTGTGCAATCTGTAAGCCGGTTTCAATATCCAATACGTTCACAAATCCTGAACCACCGGAAATCGCTGCCCATTTTCCATTTGACGAACAAGCCAGACCGCCAAATCCATCCTGATCCTTTATTTCTCTGATGCATTCGCCAGTTTCAACATCCATTATCCTGATGATAGAACCTACGGTATTCATAATAATCAGTCTGCCATCAGGTGAGAAGTCGATGGTATTGACATCACCACCGGCGACCTTCCATAAAGAGATGGGTTGCATTGTTGTGACATCATACCACCATAACCCAACCCCTGTTGCGACGGCGAAATATGTACCATCGGGGGAGAGTTTGACATCACTGATATTTCCTTTGCCGAATCTTGCGACGATGCCATCAGGTAGTCCCCAACTGTCACCAGTGGGATCATCTGCATTCACATTTAAGAGTGCAGGTTGTCTGTTATTCTTGGATTCATTATTGAGCGTTCGTAAAGCAACTTCAGATTGTTTCGTTTCTTTTGCCATGATTGCTCCTTTTATAGGTGCTGGGTCAAATTCACTTCTTAGGATTTCTCGGATTTCACGTAATTTCGTTTTAACTGTACCTATCGGCATGCTTAACTCTGATGCGATCTCTTTAATTTTCCACGATTCCAGATAGAAGAGTTTTGCGACTGATCGCAACTTCTGTGGTAGGTGATGCACTGCTTCTCTGATGTCTGCAATGAGTTGAAATTCTCTATATCGTGCGGCAGCGTGTTCGTCTATCTGTTCAACGATCTCATCAAATTCGTGTGGAATTTCGTTTCGCGATTGGCGTGCAATTGTATAGTAGCGTTGACATGCGTTGTAGGCGATACGGTGAAGCCACGCACCGAAACTCTCAACGTTTCTGAGATGGTTGATGTTGTTCCAGACTGCCATCCAGATGTCTGTGCGTATCTCTTCTGCGTCCAGTCGGTGTCTGGCATTGGTTACAACGACACCCCAAATACGGGGTGTAAATCGGTTGATGAGTTCAGCAAAAGCTTCTTGGTCTCTGTTTTGAACCCTGCGGATGAGTTCTTCATCTGTGAGTTGGTTAATTTTCACAACACTCTTCCTGAGTTGGTTTTAATTTATAGAGAAGGAACAGTTTGATAAAGGTTTAAAAAAGTTCAAGTTAAAATATTGACTGACTTCACAACGGGCGAGGAGACCTCGCCCCTACGCTGTGTAGTCTTCTTCATCGGTGTATGGGGTGAAATGTCTCATAAGTTATTTAATTGACTATAATTAACTTCATATTCTACTATAAATATGATAATATTGGTTAGGATTATCCATAAAAACACATAAGGAGACTAATCATGAAACAGATAAACAGAGTTATATTCGTGATAACATTATTCATTCTCGCTGCAACAGTCAGCGATTCCCAAGTAAAGACTTACAAAATTGAGCTTCCCGATGGTGCAACAGCACGTCTCGGTAAGGGACGTATCCACGACATGCAATATACCGAAGATGGATCTCGCATCGCTGCATCAACTTCTATAGGAATTTGGATCTATGATGCGACGACATTCAATCCGTTATATCTGCTAAGAAAACACACCAAACATGCAGATCATCTCTCATTTAGTCCAAATGGGAAGATACTCGCAAGCGCAGATTTTCTCGGAGCAATACATATCTGGGATATTGAAACGGGAAAACATAAGAAAAAACTCAAGAATCAGTTGTCTGTGCTTAGCATGACTTTTAATAAAAATGGAGACACACTCGGGGTTGTTACCAGTTATAATACTGTGCTGCTATGGGATACGAACACCTGGGATATAAAACAGGAATTCAGAGGAGTTCTTAAGATGATGGAACAGTCTGCTATGTCTGTAGCCATCAGTCCGGACAACTTTCTGGTTGGAACAGGTAATTTGGACAGCAGCATCACCCTTTCTGATCCAGTCAGTGCAGTAAACAGACAAATGAATAAGACACACGGTGACAGTTATACCAGATCCGTGGCATTTAATCAGGATGAGACATTACTCGCAAGCGCAAGTTCTGGGGACATCCGGATATGGAACACCAAGACTGGTGAACAGAAGCAACGTATTCGAGGCATCAGGGGTATTGGACGTCTTGTCTTTAGTCCAGATGGAAACCTGTTAGCGTGTGCAAGTCTGTTGGGTAAGATACACCTGTTTCATGTTGATACGGGTAAAAAATTCAGAGTGTTTACGGGACATAGTGGGGGTGCACTTAGAATTGTCTTCAGTTCTGATATGCGCACGATTTCAAGTGCCGGCTTAGATGGGAGTATAAGAATTTGGAACGTCCTTACCGGTGAACAGATACACGCTATTGAGGAGCATTTCGGCAATTTTTCCTGTTTTGATGTGAGTCCAGATGGCAAAACAGTCGTCGCACCGACTCATGACTTAACCGTCTGTAAATGGAATCTTACATCAGCAAAAGTTGAAAAAACTTTCAACAAAGAAGGTCATTTTTCTGTTGCTGACGTTGCATTTGATCCTACAGGAAGTATCATCGCGACCGCGAGTCATGGCAAGTTTATCAGTCCATGGGACAGTGAAACGGGTAAACTCTTAAAGATCTTGCGTGGACATGATGATCACCTATCCTCGGTTATGTTCAGTCCAGATAGCAGAACCATCGTAAGTGGAAGTGATGATACCACGGTTCGCCTTTGGGATACCGAAACATATAAAAAGAAGCAGGTGCTAATCGGACATGAAGAAGCGGTTACATGTGTTGCATACAGTCCAGATGGCACGATTATCGCGAGCGGCAGTGTGGATGACACGATCCGTCTCTGGGATGCCGATACGGGTGAGGAGAAAGATGTCTTAGCCGGTCATGAATCAGATGTCGTAGACCTTGCGTTCAGTCCGACAGGTGATAAGATCGCAAGTGTTGCACTTTCATCAGAAATTTTTGTTTGGCATGTAGGTCCAAATGAACTTGATAAGGTTATTCATGCTGGTAATTCTACAATTGCATCCGTTGTGTATCATCCAAATGGAAGAGTCGTTGCGATTGGATGGAAAACAGGTGATGTTGAACTCATATCTGTGGAGTCTGAGCAGTCGTTGCACAAATTCTCTGGACATTTGAAGCAGGTAACGGATCTTGGATTTGCATCAGATGGGAACAGGCTTGTCAGTCGGAGTAGTGATGGTGTCTTGTATGTCTGGGACGTATCGGGTGTAGTGAAATAGATATAATAAAAGAGCAGACACCGATATTTGTGGAACACTATGATAACTATGGTGTAACTTTAAAATATCAGGGCACTTGTGAGTGGATAAGTGTTAAATCAATTCTATGTTTTGCTATAAAATAAAGGAGAAATGGGATGTCAATTAAGTCTATTTTCAATCTGTATTCTATCATCATACTGGGTGTCATTATTTCTGCTATCTCCATATTTGCTTATGTAAGATATCAGAATAATATAAATCAGGCAGCTGAGATAAGGTATAATCCTTTGACTGAATCAGAAAAAGCTATCGTAGATAAAAACATTAAGGATACAATTGCACAGCAGAAGCAGAAACGCCTATCTGAAGCACAGAAGCAGAAAGAGGACAATGATAAACATGCTTCTGTTGATGAAACAACTGTAGTTGACGGCGAATTCAATCCAGATAGGATAAAAGCTGAATATATGAAGAAACGGCCAGAGTTTGTTGAAGAGGGATCAAATGATATTAACGTGAAAAAGAGTAAGCAACAAGCAGAAGAAAAATTTGATTTTGATGTACATTCTGCTGGCAAAATACCAGAGGGACTCCCATTTGATCCACGTGATCTCTCCAATTTAGCACCGAATTTAAATGTGCCTGGTCGTGAATTCAAGGTTAGTTCCAAGGAGGAATTAGTAAGGTTAATTGCAGAATGGGAAAATAGCGATGATCCGAAAATGAAAGCGATGGCAAAATCGTTGAAAGAACAAGTTGACAATCTGGGTGATAATGTTGAGATGAAAATTGTGATTGCTACTGATTAGACTGAACCTGAAGACAATCCCTATGTCTTGTAGTATCGTTGCCCCAACATACAGTATTTTTGGTAAGAATAGGTTTCAAACGTTGATAACGTATACCGTTTAAAACGTGACTATCGTAGATTTGAAGTGTTTAAGTATCAAATACTTTGACAAATTGGAGATACGAAATGAAACTTTATGTACCAAAAACGCGACAACGTAGAACACTGAAGTTGAATATGGCACCGATGATTGATTGTGTGTTCCTATTGCTAATTTTCTTTATGGTATCAACAACTTTTGTCCCGATGCGTGGTATCCGAGTGAAACTTCCTCCGCCTATGCATCATACGCCTGATCAGACACCGAAGGGGATGATTATCAAAATACAGGATCCAATCGGTGATGATTCTACAGGGACTATGCTGTTAGATGGCACGGTTGTACTTTTTGATGAGTTGTTCACGCTTCTGTTGAATGCTACTGATGAGCAACGCGCAAGGTTAATTATCATGGCGCAACGGGATGTGTATCATGAACAGATAATTCGCGTAATGGATACTGCTAAAGATGCTGGGATTGATAGTATAGACTTTGCCAGAGTCGCACATAAGTGAATGTTAGAGAATCCTATATCAGAACGGTAGAATGATGTAAAACAGCATAGTGTTTATTGTCGCCACAACGGTTCCGGCAAGCGTCTGGAGGAGTGTATGTCGTTTCCTGTATATGCGTGCCCACGTTATGATTGGAATAATCAGAAATAACCAGACCAGCTTCACATTTAGCAGTAATACTAATACAAGTATGCATCCTGTAGCAACACTGGTATGAAAACTGATTTTCCAGAAAGGTGTAATAATTGAGAATACGACACTGTTAACGATAAATGCTAAACATACCCAAACGATTTTCCAACTTGCACCAATGTTGTAAAGAACTATTGCACCTAATCCCATACTGACACATGTGATACAGAGCGGTAATAGACGTTCATCCTTATCAGGCAGATGAACATTGCTGACTTTAGAAAATCGAAACAGCAGAAGAACTGATAGAATAGGTAAGATCGTTACAAAAACTGCAATGACAGCGACCGTTATGTAAACTTCATGTGAAGAACTTGCATGTTTTTGGACAACAAAGACAGCAGTAACAATCGGTACAATGAATGGACTAAAAAACACAGAAATACATAACGCAACCCGAGCTGGTATCGCTGAAGAAGTCTTTTGTTTCATTAATTTTCTTCGGTAGTTTCAGTGTTTTTGAAGAAATCTATCAGATCTGTCCCGTGGGTACTTGGGTTAACTTCTTTGTCAATTTTAACGATTTTTCCACTCTTATCTATAATGATCGTGATTCTCTTCAATCTTTCATCAGTCGGTTTCTTAGCTGCACCGTATAGTAATGCAAGGTTTCTCTGTGTATCTACGAGAAGTGGGAAGTTGAGTTTATTTTTCTCTGAAAACTTCTGACGTGACTCTTTATCGTTTCCTGTTATTCCGAAGACTTGAACATCATGACTTGCAAATGCACTCGACTCATCACGGAGTGAGCATACTTGAGCCGTTCAGCCACGTCCAAAATCTCTCGGATAAAATGCTAAGACGACGTTTTTCTTTTCACGTAATTTGCTCAGTTGATGTTCTTTACCTTCACCATCTACAGCAATAAAGTCAGGCGCGTTTTCCCCAACCTTTATCTTTGGTAGGACACTCTTTAGTGTCTTTACGACATCTTCACCATGCGTTTTAAACTTAACATTTCTATCTATACTTCTAATGTACCCCGCCTTGTCAATCACAAAAGTAACGCGATTTGATGCATTAAATCTCTCCATGATACCACTGTACCTTTTGCTTACATCAAACGTTGTATCAGCTAACAGCGAGAAACCGAATTGATTTTCATCAACAAACTTTTTGTGAGATTCGACGGAGTCAACACTAACACCGAGTAGTGTTGTCTCTTGTTCTTCTATTTCGCTCAATTTATCCCGGAGCGACTTGAGTTCAGTTGTTCATCCACCGGTAAAGTCTTTGGGATAAAATGCCAAGACAACATTTTTCTTTCCCAGAAATTCATTCAGGGTGCGTTCAGTGCCTGTTTCGTCTTTCAATTTAAAATCTGGTGCGATCATACCTACTCTAAGTTCTTTCGATTCTTCCACTTTTTTCTCCGCTATTGCTGTTGGTATAGTTAGAGTTGCTATCATACAAGCAGCTACAACATAAGCTATCATTGATAATTTGTTCATATTTTACCTCTGTATGAGTGTGTACGTGTTTTGTTGTCTTTTTTTTGAAAAGACGGTACTCGGAGAGTGCCTACTACTTCCGAAGAGACGGCACTCGGAGAGTGTCTACTACTATTAATCGGGTAAGACACCTTCAATCTGATCAACGAGATGCATAGAATGAATGACATCGCGCACGTCTGTAAGTGGCACTTCTTTTTTTGTGACACAATCAACAAAATGACGGTGCATTGTGAGTGCCCCTTCGTAACTGGGTGAGTCGTTCTGGTCTACACCATCAACTTCCCAGCCGCCCATCACACTTCTACTGTTGTTCTCGTATATTTCGATTTCTTCAGGGATTTTCATATAACATCCAATTCCGACTCCATGCAATTCAGATCTCAGTACGCGTCCACCGGATGCTCTATTACCGAATACGACTCCAGTGGCATTATTGTCAAAACGAACAAATGCAGTATAGAAGTTACGCGCTTCAGACTTAAAAGAGTCCTGGTGTGCGGTTACCTCAGTAGGTTCGCCTCCCGCCATAAAACGGAGTAGGTCTACAACATGACACACGTCATTCCAGAGCGTTGTGGTAAATTCTCGGTTACTTCCTAATATCTGCTTATTAAATGTAGTGACAGCTAATGAAACGGGGCCCTTTTGCGAAACTCTCCGGACTGCTTCTTGTGTAACGGCTGCAAATCTCCGCTGAAATCCGACCATACAGTAGACATCATTGGCGATTGCCGTTTCTACCAGTTGTTGTGTTTCATCACTATTTGCCCCTGGTGGTTTCTCAATAAAGAGATGTTTGCCAGCATTTAGACAATCTAATGCGGGTTGCAGTAACCATCTTTCGTTCATGATGCAATAGACGACATCTAAATCCAGGGAATCTAACATCTTCCGATGGTCAGTAAAGGTCTGTGGAAATTCATACTTTTGTGCGACTTGTGCAAGTTTTCCTTCATCCAGTTCACATGCAGCGCACATTTCAACATCATCTTCAAGTCGATTTACACTTGGATAATGTGCACCTTGTGCCCTTCCCCCAGCACCTATAAATCCTGCTTTAAGCATTGAAACTTCTCCTGACTTTTCGTTCTTGATGTGTATTTTACACTATAGTTCATTATATTGCAAGCAGTTTCTGACTTTTGAGGTGTGTGAAGTTATGGTTATAAGTCCCAAAAACACGCTGTAGGAGGGAACTCCGATTCCCGACAGGTCGCGATTCGGAGATCGCTCCTACAAGTTCTATCTGCATTTTTCTACATAAATATTACACACCCCTGACATAAGGAAAAACTTGTCTTTTTTGTGTTTGTGTGTTATTTTATGAAGAATCATTTGCAGATCAGATCTCGTTTATAGTGTAATTCAGAATTAATGAAATACTCCGCAGCGGGCGAGGAGACCTCGCTCCTACGCGGGTGGTCTCCGCAAACACTCAAATGTCTCTTTTATTCTTAACTCTACTATATATAAACTGGGGGCATGTTTGAATAATAATTATAAAGCACTCATTTGTATTCCTCTGTTCATAATCATAAGTATCATGCTGATGTGGCAATTACCGAGTGCTATATCAGATGATGGCAGTGTTGTCTGGTGGTATAGTGTCATACCCCCTTTGATTGCTATCACTTTAGCGGTTATTACAACGAAGTTGTTCTTGAGTCTCGGCATTGCAGTTGGGGCAGGAATCATCTTGTCTTGGTTTCAGCATGAAGTTTCTATAAAGTCGTTTGTATCTGAAGCAGTCTGGTTTGCGCGGGCAGTAACGATTGGTAATGATGGAATTGACCTCTTTAATATATGGGTAATTCTTTTTGTCCTTTTTATGATGTCGATGATATCCGTGGTTATTGCTTCTGGAGGCATTGCAAGTGCAATCTCTATATTATCTCATTTTGCCCGAGGTCCTCGCTCAACACAATTTATCACGGGTTTGATGGGAACGCTTATCTTCATAGGAGATTATAGTAATGCGATGCTTGTTGGACCTACGATGCGTCCAATTATGGATCGTTACAAGGTCAGTCGTGAAAAACTGGCATATATCGTAGATTCTACAAGTGCTCCTATTGCTGGTCTTGCCTTTGTGAGTACCTGGATCGGTTATGAGGTAGTGCTTTTCAACTCTGTTGCAGAGAACATCGGTTTAGCGAGTGATGGATATTCTATGTTCTTTGATGCGCTTCCTTTTAGATTCTACTGCATATTAACTATCCTTTTTGTTCTTATCAATAGTGTTAGTGGTCAGGACTATGGACCAATGCGACGGGCACAACTACGTTCGCGTAACACTGGTGATGTCTCTGCAGCCGATGCGAAAGTAATGGGTGGAATCGCAACAGAAATAGCTGATGGTCAGAACAGAATTCAGATACTCTCTTCAGTGATCCCTCTCACGCTCCTGTTTAGTCTGATTCTTGGGGGTTTATGGGTGGACGGTAACGGATCAGGATCAGTCTTTTCGCTTACTTCATGGAGAAACGCTTTATCAGAAGCGAATAATGTGAAAGTGCTTGCGTCAGCTGCGATCACTTCCTTTGCTGCTGCGATTATCTGTGGATTTGTCTTCTCAAGGATGTCCCACTCAGAAATTTGGAAAGCAGTCAAGGGTGGATTAACTGGAACACTGTTACCACTTGGTATCATTTTATGTGCTTGGGGAATTAAAGCCAGTTGTGATAAGCTGATGACGGGACAGTATATTGCATCGATTCTGAGTGATGTCGTTTCTCCGTTATGGTTCCCCGCACTTGTGTTTATTGTAGCATCTCTTACCTCTTTTGCCACAGGAACAAGTTGGGGTACGATGGCAATTCTCATACCGACTGCGATTCCTGTTGCATTCTTACTTGATGACAATACTTATGGGATTACGACTATTATCTGTCTTGGTGCTGTTCTGGATGGTGCGATCTTTGGCGATCACTGTTCGCCTATCTCTGATACGACAATACTGAGTGCGATTGTCAGTAGTTGTGATCCGATGCATCATGTGAGAACACAGATGCCTTATGCTCTTACTGTAGCCGCAATTGCTTTAATGTGTGGGTATCTACCTGCAGCCAGCAGTTTACCGTCGTGGATCGGTATTTTATGTGGTGTGGGTGTAATAATCCTCTTGTTTGCGTTTTTGTCAAGATTGAGACAGGAATAAGACGGTTGGAAGAGGGATGGAGGGGTGGTGCAAATACCCTCTGCTTGACACACGCTGGACAATGCGTTAAAATTGAACTGCTAAGACAGAAGATATATCTTTCAATAGAAGAGGAATTTGATGAAAACACGATTAGAAAAAGATAGTTTGGGTGAGGTTGCGGTTCCTGAAGATGCATATTGGGGCGCACAGACACAACGCGCTTATCACAATTTTAATATTGGTGACGAACGTTTTCCACCTACTTTCATTCGCTCGCTTGCTATAATCAAACATGCAGCTGCGACTGTCAATGCAGAACTGGATAGCATTACGCCAGAAATAGCAAACCTTATCTGTCGCGCAGCGGATGAAGTCGCTGATGGTAAACTTGCCAACCAGTTTCCACTTAGGATCTGGCAGACAGGCAGCGGAACACAGACCCACATGAATATTAATGAGGTGATTGCGAACCGTGCAAATGAACTTGCTGGAGAGAAACGTGGTGTGAAATCCCCTGTTCATCCGAATGACCATGTAAATCGATCACAGTCAACGAACGATGTTTTTCCGACGGCAATACATGTGTCAGTTGTGACTGAGTGTGTTGAACGGTTGTTACCTGCTGCGGCAGCCTTACAAGGTGCGTTGGAAAATAAATCACAAGATTTTTCAGATATCGTAAAGACGGGTCGTACACATCTGATGGATGCGACACCTTTGACATTAGGACAGGTATTTAGCGGGTATGCCCATCAAGTGGCACATGCACAAGAGGCGATTAGAAATACATTAACACATCTGTATGAACTTCCGATTGGTGGGACAGCGGTTGGCACAGGTTTAAACACACATCCTGAGTATGCAGATGCTGTCGCGTTTCGTATAGCTGCACGGACTGGACATCCTTTTGTGAGTGCGCCGAATAAATTTGAGGCGTTAGGAAGTCGAGACGCACTCGTATCCGCAAGTGGCGCGATGAAACGTCTTGCTTGTGCTTTGTACAAAATTGCTAACGATATCCGTTGGTTAGGCAGCGGACCCCGGTGTGGTATAGGTGAACTGATTCTACCGGAAAACGAACCGGGGAGTTCTATCATGCCCGGAAAGGTCAATCCGACACAGTGTGAAGCGATGACGATGGTCTGTGCACAGGTGATTGGCAATGATACAACGATTTCTTTGGCTGGGAGTGCTGGGAATTTTGAGTTGAACGTATTTATGCCTGTGATCGCATTCAATTGTTTGCAGTCTATTAGATTGCTATCGGATGCATGTGGTGCATTCCGAGAACATTGCGTTGTTGGGATTGAAGCGAATAGGGCTGCTATTGCTGGTTATCTTGAAGCGTCGTTGATGTTAGTAACAGCCTTGACGCCACGCATAGGTTACGATGCTGCGGCAAAACTTGCACAAAAGGCACATAGGGACGGATCAACACTGCGGGACGTTGCGGTTGAAGAAGACGTATTGACAGGGGAAGAGTTTGATGAATTGGTTGTGCCAAGTGAGATGGTGGAGCCAAACTTATAGTTGCTTGAGGACTTACACATAACGACGGGCAATAAATTGCCCTACTACAAACGGACAGGTTCGTAGTAGGGCAATTCATTGCCCGTTGATATTACCCAATTTTATTTTTAATCTTCATAACCTCGCCCCTACGATCATGTTTTAGGCATTCAACGGGTTTAGTCTTCAACGGCGTCCGAGAGTGGTTCTGCAAGTTCCTCAAGTTCAGGCAGTTCTTCTGGTTCTAAGTCTATGGTGGCATCGCTGGTTACATCAAGTTCGCGCCACTCAGAGAATCCTGTGCCTGCTGGTATGAGTCGTCCGAGGATTACATTTTCCTTCAAACCTCTTAGCATGTCAGTCTGTCCTTCAACGGCGGCATCCGAGAGTACTTTCCGCGTTTCTTGGAAACTTGCAGCGGAGATGAAACTTTCGGTACTTAGCGATGCTTTGCTAATACTTTGCAGGACAGGTTTGCCGGTTGCCGGTGTTCTTCCCTCTTCTTCAACCCGTCTATTTTCAGCGTGGAATCTGTGTCGAGGCACCTCATCATTTGCATAAAACTCTGTATCACCGACGGTCAGGATACGTATCTTTTGAAGCATTTGTCGGACGATAACTTCAACGTGCTTGTCGTTGATACTGTTTGTTTCATATACAGTCTGTACTTCATCAACGAGATATGTCCAGACAGCCTCTTCACCTTCTATTGAGTGCCCGTTGATGGTAGTCCTGCCGATGGCAAGGATGTCGTGTGGGTTTAGGTATCCATCTGTGAGGGGTTGCCCAGCTTCTACCTTGTCCCCATCGTCGACCCGTCGTTTTTCATCCGGGATGGCATAGAGGCGACTCTTTGTTTGACCATCAACGATTCGGTATTGCGGTACACCAGCCTTCTGTCCGGTGAGTTGGACGACTCCCTCAATTTCAGCGATTTCTGCTGCATCTTGCCGTTTGGGGGGACGTGCTTCAAACAGACCGGTCACTCTTGGGATACCGGCAACGATGTCAAGGTTTGTGGTTTTCTCGTGCAATTCAGCCAATGGCTGTTGTGCTTTCACCTTATCTCCCGGCTTGAGTGAACCGGAATAACCGTTGGGTATAAGGTGAGAAACTTTTGCACCACTTGCGGTTTCTATATCGATTCTGAATCGTTCTTCCAGACCATCCACTTCTACACCTGGGTATTGTTCAAGAGCGGTTGCATATTCCCAATCTTTTAATTCTTCTCCTATCTTAAGCGGACAACTTGGGTGTATAATCTTGGTAACCTCATAATTGTTCTTTGAAGTTAATGCAGATTTTTCCTTATACTCAACTTCATTTAGTATTTCGCCTACCTTAACATCAACTTCCTTTGAGATGACTTCTGTCACCTTGAATACCCTTTCGGTATCAAATCCCTTGTAGAGTCGTAGTGCGCGTTTGTATTCGGTTTCATCAATCTGCTGTCCGGGAGTAAGTTCACATTCATCATGATGCACTTCAAGGATATGATACACCAATTGTGTCTCAGGTGGTGGTGTATCCGTTTCTCTGTGCTGTTTGAGGAGTGCTTTGTGGTCCTTTTCAGTCATGATGTGCTCTTCTTCACTACCTTCGGAAGTATGAATATATAGTTTTTCATAGTCAAACCCTCTGTGGCTTCTTCTGTAACGACTCGATTCGGATTGTGTGATGAGTTCTCCGATAGCAACTGGGAAGTCGTCATGATGGATTGTAGCGATTCGGTAGAGTCGTTCCACCTCAAAAGCACTGTCATTTTTCATGACATTAACTTCAAAACCGGGATATGCTTTTGTGACCGCTTTTTTCTCATTTTCAGTGAGTAGTGTACCTGTCTCTAAACCACAGTCTGCATGATGTACAGCAGTGACTCGGAACTTGAGTCTATCCTCTGTTACACCGGGGAACTTATCCCGAAGTGTCTGTAAATTATCAACTTCAATGATATCCCCACGTTCTAGTGGACACTCAGGATGATTTACCTTCAAGACACGACAAATGGCGGGTGAAGGTCGTTTAACTTCAAAGGCTTTATTCTCTTCTTGTGCACGTTTGTATTCATTCGCTGTCAACTCTTGACCGAGTGTTAGGTCTACACCTTCACTCACTTCGGTTACTATATAAAACGGTTCACTGAGTTCCAGGTGGTATTGACTCTCTTCCTCTTGTGAGAGCAGATCGCCAACTTTAAATGGACAGTCGTCATGGGTTACCTCCTGAATTCGGTATCGCGGTGGAATGTCATCCTGCATCTTACTGTATTCTTCTTTATATTCAGTTTCGGTAAGTATGTCACCCGCTTTGGTTTGGTATACCCATTCACCGGCGAAGGGTCGAATTTCAGCACGCCATGTTTCTGCTTCACTTTCAGTCAATCGTTTTCCTTGCTTCAGCGAAGTACCTGGATGTTTCACGGTTTCCACACGATAGTGTGCTTCCGAGCATCGGAATAAGGAATATTTGTATGAAAGCATTTGGTATTCCTGTTCTGTAAGAGGTTGTCCTACGTTGAGTGGCGAATCTGTCCCTGTGTTTGCTTCAACTGCATCCGGATGGTTTACTGCTGTAATTTGGTATGAGATAGGTTCTACCTCAAATCCAGGGAATTTCTCAAGGTATTCCTGATACTGTTTTTCGGTGAGGAATTCATCAGGTTGCAGCTTACATTTGGGATGCTGCACTGTTATGACCTTGTATTTTGGTTGATCAAGGTGTTCAGCAACCTGTTGTGCGATCCAGAGTCCACTTTCTTCTCTGACAGTTCTGCCGGGAATATAATCACGGAATTGGACTGTTCCTGTCTCTTTAGCGAGGATTTTACGTGCGAGTCGTTCACTCATATCTTCAACGACGCCACCCGTATGGAATGTCCGCATCGTTAACTGTGTGCCGGGTTCACCGATGGATTGTGCAGCGATAATACCGATAGCTTCACCGACATTGACGCGGTGTCCTGTTGTTAGGTCAGCACCGTAGCACATTGCACATGCGCCTTTCTCTGCTTCACACGTAAGTATGGAGCGGACACGCACGCTGGGGACTTCTGTTTGCTCAATCGCCTGTGCCATTTGTGGTGTAATCAACGTATTACTTTCCGCCATTGTCTCCTTAGTTTCTGGATGGACGACAGGTTCAACTGTAACACGGCCACTAATCTTGAAACTGATGGAGCCGGCATCTGTTGTGAACTTCAGGATGCCGTGGGTTGTTTCGCAATCCTCTTCTGTAATCATGACATCTTGTGCAACATCAACGAGTTTCCGCGTAAGGTATCCTGATGCGGCAGTTTTCATTGCGGTATCAACCAACCCCTTACGTGACCCGTAGGTTGAGGTGAAGTAGTCAAGTACATCCAATCCTTCCCGATAGGAGGATTGAATGGGGGTGGATAAAATTTCACCGCTCTGCTTTGACTTTAAACCGACAATTGCACTGATCTGAATGAATGGATTTTTGCGAGCACGCGCGCCACTATCCGCCATCAGATGCACCGGACTGAAACCTTCTACCTCTTCATCCTGTTCTATTAGATAGGTTTCGGTTTCAGGAAGCACATGAAAGAGCGTATCTTCTATTTTCGTAACGGTATCATACCATATCCGAATTTTCTCATTCTCTAATTCCTCAGCTTCAAGGTTTTTCTGCTTGTCTAGCTGTTCAATCTTTTTCCTTGCTTCATTGAGGATCTCGTTTTTTTCGGGTGGTATCAAGTAGTCTCGGATACCGGGGGAGATACCGCTGCGCGTTGCGTATTCAAAACTGAGTTTCTGCATGCGATCCAGCAGCGAGACAGTTTCTGCTGTCCCGAGTTCATTGAAACATCGTTTTACAAGTTGTGATAGTCTTCTACCGCGCGCTTCTTCATTAAAGAATGGCAATTCGAGTCCCGTTATTTCATCCTTCCAACTCAGTGACGAAGTGCCATTTATAAAGGGAAGCACTTCGTTGAATATCACGCGTCCGACGGTTGTAAGGATCGGTTCACGGTGTCCTTTAAAAAAGAGTAGCACAGAATCGTGTAGTTTCAAGGTACCGCATCCGTGTGCATGTGTTATCTGGTCAAGAGACGTGAAGCGACGTTTCGCCCACGGTTCGTCTTCTAATGTTGCGAAAATATCTCTCTTCTTGCCATCTTCCGTTTCTTCTGCATACGCAGCATGAAGTAGTTCTGCCCTCTGTTGATGTTCTGGTAAAGCCTTTGTTAGGAAACTTGCGCCTAAGACCATATCAAGCTCTGGGACTGTAATCGGTTCACCGTGTGAAGGTTTGAGAATGTTCCCACTGCTAAGTAGTAACATTTTAGCTTCTGTGCGTGCTTCAATAGAAAGTGGCACGTGAACTGCCATCTGGTCACCATCAAAATCCGCGTTGAATGCTTTACAGACGAGTGGTGGAATACGGATGGATTTACCTTCAACGAGGACAGGCATAAACGCTTGAATGCCGAGTCGGTGGAGTGTCGGTGGACGATTGAGTAGAACGGGATGATCAGCGATAACTTCCTCCAACGCTTCCCAGACAGGAGAATCAGGTGTTGTGTTTTCGGTCATGTGTTTACCGCGTTTGATGGTCTGGACATGTCCGGCTGCCAAGAGTTTTTCAATAATGAAAGGTTTGTAAAGTTCAACCGCCATCAATTTCGGCAAACCACACTGATGCAGTTCAAGTTCGGGTCCAACGACGATGACACTTCTACCGGAATAATCAACGCGTTTTCCGAGTAGGTTCTGACGGAATCGTCCGACTTTGCCTCTAAGAATATCAGATAAGGATTTGAGCGCGCGTTTACCTGGACCGGTGACCTGTCGTCCATGTCTACCGTTGTCCAGAAATGCGTCGACAGATTCCTGAAGCATCCGTTTTTCATTTCTGAGGATAACTTCAGGAGACCTCAGGTCAATAAGTTTCTGTAAGCGGTTGTTGCGGTTAATGACGCGACGATACAGATCGTTGAGGTCACTTGTTGCGAATCTACCACCTTCCAAAGAGACCAGAGGACGTAGGTCAGGACTGATAACAGGTAAAACATCAAGTATCATCCATTCAGGTTGCATCTGTGTTTTATTGAACCCAGCCACCATCCTGAGTTGCTTTGACAGTTTCATTTTCTTTTGTCGGCTTGATGTTGCTTCTAGTTCTTCAGTCAGTTTTTCCACATCATCAGGGAGACTTATTTTTCGTAGCAGTTGTTGAATTGCCTCTGCTCCTGTTCCCGCTTTGAATGCGCCTGGATGCTCTTGCATCTTACTGATCACTTCTGTCTCGGTGAGAATGTCTTTCTCATTCAACCCACAACTTTCATCGGTGACTTCTATTACGATAAACGCTTCAAAATAGAGGACCCGTTCGACTTGACGTGATGCCAGTTCAAGGAACGTCCCAATACGGGATGGGATTCCTTTAAAAAACCAGATATGGGAGACGGGGGTTGCGAGTCTGATGTAACCGAGTCGTTCACGTCGGACTTGTGATTTCGTTACTTCAACACCACACTGATCACAGATAAGTCCTTTGTGTTTAATCCGCTTGTATTTCCCGCAACTGCATTCAAAGTCTTTCTGTGGTCCGAATGTCGCTTCACAGAATAGTCCTTGGTGTTCGGGACGAAAACTTCGGTAGTTAATCGTTTCCGCTTTTTTGATTTCTCCACAGTCGCATGTATCTTTTTCGGGGCATGACCATGTGCCGCTTGCGGGATTCCTATTCTTACAGGATGTCCGTTTTGCCCAATCTCTAATCTGTTCAGGTGAGGCGATGCTGATAGATATACGATTGAATTGCTGTTCATTGTCTGCCATTATTTTGCTCCTTTAATGATTGTAGATAGGCTGATAACTATTCGGAATCGTCTGTGTTCCATGCCAGTTTCAGCGGTGGTTCTTCATCTATGGGTTCTACTGTTTCCACTGTGTGCAAAAGCGGGAATCCGATGTCGTGTAGTCCTTGCTGTGCTGAATCGACATCTGAGGGATCTCCTTCAGTGAGTTCAACATTTAGACCGAGGCTCTGTAGTTCTCTGACGAGTACGTTGAAGGATTCAGGTGTTCCTGGTTTCAATGGACTTTGTCCCTTCACAATAGATTCGTATATTTTGGTTCTACCCTTGACATCATCGGATTTGATTGTTAACATTTCTTGAAGTGTATGTGCTGTGCCGTAAGCTTCAAGTGCCCATACTTCCATCTCTCCGAGTCGTTGTCCGCCGTGTTGTGCTTTACCCCCAAGTGGTTGCTGTGTGACTAAGGAGTATGGACCTGTAGAACGTGCGTGCATTTTATCTGCGACGAGGTGGTTCAGTTTAAGGAAATAGACATATCCTACAGTGACCTCTTGTCCGAACGGATCCCCCGTGCGTCCATCATAGAGGACACTTTTCCCGGTCTTCTTGACGTTATCGGGTAATGTTGTATCATCTAACATATCAAAGATCTCTTTCTCCGTCGCACCGTCAAATACAGGTGATGCGATGTGCAATCCGTGTTCCTTGCAAGCCAAGCCTAAATGGATTTCAAGGATTTGACCAACGTTCATACGAGATGGTACACCGAGCGGATTTAGGACGATATCGACCGGGGTTCCATCGGGTAGATATGGCATATCTTCTTCGGGTAGAATTTTTGCCACGACACCTTTGTTTCCGTAACGTCCTGCCATTTTATCTCCGATTGAGATAGGACGTCGACTTGCTACATAAACTTTCACGAGTTTCAAGACACCTGGTTTGAGTTCTTCGCCAGCATCAAGTTTCTCCAGTGCTTCATCTTTCTCCCTTGTATAATCTGTGATGCGACCAGAGGCGATTTCTTGAAGGCTCTTAATGTAGCTCATGGCTGCATCATCGGTAATTTGAAGCGATTCAAGTTGATCTTGTGAGAGTGTTTCCAGATATTCTCGGGTCAACACATCTCCTGCTTTTAGCTGCTCAGGTGCATCAGTGCTGTCTCCGTCTGCGGTGTCTTTATCGCTTTTGAAGGTTGTGGGATATACGAGTTCTTTGTTAGCCAATGTTTCCCGCAATTCTTCAGTCAACCGTTCGGACACCTGTTCTCGCTGTTCAAGCCATTTCTGCTCAATTTGTTTTCGTAGTGAGTCTTGTCGCCATGCGGTTTTTTCACTATCAGGTGTCGCTTGTCGAGAGAATACCTTAACATCAATGACAACGCCTTCTACGCCGGGTCGGGTATAAGCGGAAGCGTCCTTCACCTCTTTAACCTTTTCACCGAAAATAGCGCGAAGTAGTTTTTCTTCGGGTCCATATTCGCTTTCTCCTTTCGGTGAGATTTTTCCGACGAGGATACTGCCCGTTCCGACAACACTCCCGACTCGGATGATACCTTCATCATCAAGTTGTGAAAGACTTCGTGCGGACATGTTTGGAATATCCTTTGTGATCTCCTCATCTCCCATTTTTGTTTGCCTTGCTGTGACTTCAAACTCTTCAATATGAATTGAGGTGAATGTATCATGCTTGATAAGCGATTCGCTGATGAGTATGGAGTCTTCAAAGTTATGTCCACCCCAGGGCATATATGCACAGAGTATATTTCTGCCGAGCGCGAGTTCTCCGCCTTCTGTGGCTGTTCCATCTGCGATGACATCACCCGCGTCAACGACATCTCCGATATTTACGCGTGGACGTTGATGTATGCATGTCCCGCTGTTGCTGCGTTTGAAGTTTTTCAATTTGTAGACATCGTATCCCATTTCACTGAATCCGTGTTCACCTTCTTCAAGGTAGAGTGCTTGTCCTGTACGGATTAGGATTTCTTCTGCGTCAACACTGGATACGACACCACCTCTCTGTGCAACGACCATTGCATTTGCATCGCGTGCGGCGCGATGTTCCATACCTGTGCCAACCCATGGTGCTTCGGGTCTGACCAATGGGACTGCTTGTCGTTGGTGGTTTGCTCCCATGAGTGCTCGGTTAGCGTCTTCGTGTTCTAAGAATGGCACGAGTGAAGCGGACACACCCACGATCTGTTGTGGTGCAATACCGATATATTCAATTTCATTCAGATCGCGTTCAAGAACTTCTTCACCTTTACGACTCCGTAGTGTTTTAGGTTTATCGTTTGACTTGATAGCATCTGCAGGTGCGATGTGGTATCTGTCCTCTGCATCCGCTGTTAGATATTCTACGTTTTTGGTTATCTTACCATTCCGTATTGCTCTATAGGGAGTTTCCAAGAATCCGTAAGGATTAACACGAGCAAATGTTGCTAAGGAGACGATAAGACCGATTGAGGGACCTTCAGGTGTTTCTAACGGACAAACGCGTCCATAGTGTGTCCGATGGACATCGCGCACCGCTGCAGTTGCCCGGTCACGATGGAGTCCCCCCGGACCAATTGCTGAGATACGACGTTTGTGTGTGAGTTCATCTAAAGGGTTGATCTGTTGCATGAATTGGGAGAGTTGGTTGGAACCGAAAAACTCTCGGAGTGCCATCATCAAAGGTTTTGGATTAACCACATTTTTGGGATTCTTCAACTGTGAATCTGTCGTCGTACTGAGTTTTTCACGTGCTGCCCGACGTATCTGAAGCAGTGCAATCCGGAACTGATTTTCCAGAAGTTCTCCGATGACACGTACCCGTCGATTACCGAGATGGTCTAAATCATCAACGTCTTTAAGTCCATTTCGGATGTCCATGAGATGTTGCAGGGTAGCAGCAATATCCTCTTTTCGGAGTGTCCGCATATCTTCTGATGGCATCTCACCGGATTCATCAAGATAGACAGGCATGTCACCGAATTTTGAGTTGCATTTGTATCGTCCCACAGTGCCTAAATCGTATCGTGCGCCGTCAAAAAAGAGTCGTTCCAGACTTGCCAGGGCACCTTCGCGTGTTGGGGAGTCACCGGGGCGCAGGTTGCGAAAGATCTCAATCAACGCTCCTTCTTTCAGTGTACCGCCACTATAAGCTTTTACGGTATCACGGGAAAGTGTGTTACGCAAATATCGAAGTTTCTGTTCATCCGAGTCTACCAATACTTCAACTTCTGTGACCTTTGCATCTGTGAGTCTGTCATATTCTAACTCAGACAGTTTTGTGTTTGCTTCAAGGAGCACTTCACCCGTTTCTTGATTGACGATGTTTTTCGCGATGACTCGTCCGACAACATCCTGTTCCAACGGAATAGTTTCAGTACGACTGAAGAGTTTTAGGATTTCCTCATCTGTTTCCCAACCGAGTGCGCGTAAGAGGACGGTTGCTAATATTTTCTTTTTCCGATCTAATCGGACATGGATGCAGTCTTTTGAGTCGAATTCAAACTCTATCCATGCCCCTCTATAAGGGATAATTTGTCCTGTAGGGAGTTTCTGTGTACTTGTTGCGTGTGACTTGTCAAGGAAAATCACGCCAGGCGATCTCTGCAACTGGTTGACTATGACCCGTTCGGACCCGTTGATAATAAACGTGCCATTTTCAGTCATGAGAGGGATGTCACCAAGATAGACATCAGATTCTGTGATGTCTAAAACGCGTGTTTGTTCTGTGTCATCATCTTTTTCTCGTTCAACACACATAAGCCGTGCTTGTAGCCGCATCTGATAGTTGAGTCCACGGGATTCACAGTCAGACAGATCGTGTGTTGGTGCGCTAAGTGTGTAACTGACGAATTCGAGACTTGTAGTTTCTTTAAAGTCATAAATCGGAAAAACTTCCTCAAACAGAGCCTGAAGTCCTTTTGACTCTCGCTGTTCACCATCTTCAATATCCCGTTGCATAAATGCTGCATAGGATTTTTTTTGAGTCTCAATTAAGTCTGGCAGATCAAGAACTGAGGGGGTTTTTGCAAAGGATTTACGTTCTCTTATTGCTGCTGAATTCCTCTTATTTTTATCATTACTTTTTATTTTTTTTGGCATAAGATTATTCACCTTGCGCGGGTCGCTGATGGGTTGAAGGTTTTGCAAATAGACTGCTATGACCGAGTCGTTAAATAGAAAGATAGTTTCAATTAGTCGGGGAGTGGACGCAAATAACCCGCTTGCACGACACCGTATTTTATGAGGTGTAGCAAGTGGGAAGCGCGACTAATTTGGGTGCTACACTGAACTTCCATGAACACCTTTTATTTAATGCAAAAACATTTGCCTATTTCTTGAAGAAGTTATATACTTCATTAAAGCGAAAAAACAACATAACGTACACTTTTATAACTTCATACCTTTATAACTTCTTGGCGTAACGTAGAATTATACATCAAGTTTCATAAGAATGTCAAGGAAAAATGCATATTTTTTGTAAATTTCCCAAATTATTTGTAGTTAATTTGTAGTCGGTATATTTTCACCTTATGAAGACATTATTAGAGCAATTTCCTGTCAAAGCAATTATCGGTGTTTTAGCAGCGGAACCGTCTATTCTGCCAACTGTCTATCAGGAATTGTCTGAACACTTGGGTACTATTGACTTTACCAGTGAACTTTTGACTTTTGATAGCACAGATTACTACGAAACTGAAATGGGGAAAGACCTTAAAAGACAGTTTATCAGTTTTGAGAAATTGATTGATGCGGGAACTTTATCAGATAAGAAACTATTGACGAACCGAGTGGAACAGCACTATGCGCGTGAAGGCACCTCACAACGTCGTGTGAATTTAGATGTAGGTTATGTCTGTTTGGCAAAGCTGGTGCTTGCATCTACCAAGGACCACGCGCATCGCATCTATCTGCGGGATGGTATCTATGCTGAAATGACACTCCGTTACTATCATAAAACTTTTCAACCGTGGGAATGGACGTATCCGGATTATCGTTCTCCTACCTACATTGCAATTTTCAATCATATCCGGATGATCTATAAAGAGCAAATTCAAGAAAGAATGTGCTGATATTGTTGACTTGTTTTGCTGTTCCTACTTAGGTGCTTCCGTATGCACTATAACTTTCATTATGATGTTTTTCAGTCCCGTAGGGACGATATGTTTATAGAAAAAATGTGGATGACCCCTCTTGAGTTCCGTAGGAACGGCATAGAAGATAAACATTCCGTCCCTACGGGACTAAAAAGTACTACACATATCCTGCAATTCACCATAATGTCAGACATTGTGCCAAGAACTTTACACACCCTACGGAAGAGTGGAAGCAACAACTCTAATCATGAATGAATCTATAGAATGAAAGGGCGGAAGAACGGAAGGAGGAATTCTTAGCATGAATAAATTTGTAGTGGAAATAATTGGTCGGAGAAACGGTATAATCGGGCGGGGAAACGGTATAAACGGGCGGGGAAACCCCGCCCCTACGGAAGCGAATAGGTGTAGAGTCTTCGCTTTTTTGAGTATCTGTGTATTACTGTTACAGTTCGCGAGTTTTTCTTGGACTGAGGAGGGGAAAGAACAGCGGATGCGAGCGCGTGACATCGGCATCACTATCGGTTCGCTTCCTACAGGTAAACTCAACGCTATCACGGATGTGCCAGGAGTTAAAGTCGGACACGTTACCTTGAACGAAGGGGAATCTATCCGGACCGGTGTTACGGCTATCCTTCCGCATGAGGATATCTGGAAAAGGCGATACTTTGGGGCGGCACATACCATCCATGGCAACGGTGAAGCCACCGGTATTGCACGGATAAATCAGGCAGGATGGATTGAGTCGCCAATTCTGCTAACCAATACGTTAAGTGTTGGTGCTGTCCACGACGGTGTCGTGCGATATATCGTGAAACGATATCCGAACGACAATATTATTCTTCCCATTGTTGCAGAATGTTATGATGGTGGTTTGAACGACATAAGCGGTCTCCATGTCAAACCGGAACATGCGATTGCAGCGATTGAAAAAGCAGCATATGGTCCGGTGGCTGAGGGAAGTGTCGGTGGTGGGACAGGTATGCGGTGCTACGGTTTCAAAGCAGGTATTGGTACTGCTTCTCGTGTGTTATCAGAAGATATCGGTGGATGGACAGTAGGTGTATTGGTAAATTCTAACGGTGGCAGGCGACATCAGCTGCGTATTGATGGTGTGCCAGTCGGTAAGGCTTTGACAGAAGATCAGGTGAAACCGGGTAGGGATGGATCGTTTATTATTGTTATCGCAACGGATGCGCCTTTATCGCATCGTCAGTTGAAACAGGTGGCGATGCGTGCGACACACGGACTCGCACGTACAGGGACTCCGAGTACTGATAGCAGCGGTGAATTCGTGATTGCGTTTTCGACTGCTAACGTTTTTCCGGGTAATACGGAGAACGGTACTTTTCAGATTGATATGGTCGTCAATAGACGTTTGAGTTCACTCTTTCAGGCGGCTATTGAGGCGACCGAGGAGGCAGTTATCAATTCTATGACGATGGCAACGACTACGACTGGACGTAATGGTCGGACGATGCCTGCGATTCCGTTGGATCGATTGAGACAGGTAATGCGGCAGTACGGACGTTGAGTGTTTAGTATGTCTTTTATTGAGAGGTGATACATGGAATTTCGTTATCTTTTTTTGGATCTGCAACATATTACTCGGATTGGGGGACTTTATCGCCGGATGCACCAACCGCAACGGCACCCAGAAAATCCCATCTTACGAGGTGAGAACCCGTGGGAGCGCGTTGCATCCCTTTACGGCACAGTGCTTTACGACCCACATGATTCGCTCTTCAAAATGTGGTATCTCACGGGTCCTTATGTAGATGGTATGGTAATGGTGCGTCAACGTAAGGCACTTGGTAACATTACACTGCTTGCTTATGCGACTTCAATTGATGGTGTGTATTGGGAAAAACCGATTCTTAATCAGATCGATTTTGAGGGCAGCACTGCGAACAATCTTATTGATGTTGGACGCACAAACTGTGAAGGCATGGCTGTCATCTACGATGAGAACGAAACGGATCCTGATCGTCGTTACAAAGGTTTTTATTGGGAGCACGGTGGAATTGATACGTTCATTCAGCACGAAGGACGAACAATCTGGGGACAGGGTGAAGGAGACGGTATGTGGATGTCTTTTTCACCCGATGGCGTTCATTGGACAGACTACGAGAACAACCCTGTCATCTCGCTTGGTAGTGATACAACGCAATCGCTGGTTTGGGATCCGAAAATAGAAAAATACGTCGTGTTCGGTCGATTTGGTGCAGGTGGACGCAGAACGGCACGGACTGAAAGTAGTGACTGCATCAACTTTAGTAAGCCAGAACTGGTTCTCGGATGCGATGAATTTGATGAAGGTGGTACGCAAATTTACGGTATGCCGATTAACATCTACGAAGGTGTTTATCTCGGTATGATTTGGATTTATAGAGAGGGTGTTGATGGTACTATTGACACATCGTTGGCTACCAGTCGAGATGGAATTAAATGGGAGCGGGTTTTAGATCGACAAACTTTCTTGACGCTCGGAGAGAAAGGGAGTTGGGAAGACGGTATGGTACGCATCAGTCAGAATTTCATCACATATAACGACCAACTCTATTTCTATTATGGTGGTGTGAACGGACCGCATACCGGTCATAAGTTCAAACAGGTTGAACGAAAATATCAATCCATGCTGGGACTTGCGACATTAAGACGCGACGGTTTCGTATCGCTTGATGCTGGTGAAGTGGAAGGATTCATGTTGACGAAACCTTTGACGTTGAATGACAAAGACTTATACCTAAATGTTGATGCAAGTCAAGGGTATGTTATCGTAGCAGTGACCGATGATTTGGGAATACCATTGGAGAATTACACTTCTCAACGAATTGTCGGTGATGAATTGGAGACACGGGTGAGTTTTGAAGGTTCGTTGGAAGCTTTAGAGGGGAGAGAAGTGCGATTACGGTTTCAGTTGAAAGAGGCGAGCCTGTTTTCTTATTGGTTTGTTTGACGAATCTCCAAGCTCATAAGAAAAACAATAGATGAGATTTCTGAATCGTTGTGTTTTGGTTGATTTAATTTGACATTTCATTTTTCAAAAGTGTACCATACGGTACGAAATTTCGTACCGTGGTACATTTTTGTATTTTGTCTATTAATTCAGTCTGTGTAAGGTATTGTAGGCTGTCTTTATGTGTGTGAAAAATTTTAAATTTGCCCAAACGGTACGAAACCAATTGTCAAATATATTTTACGTTTTTTGCGGTTGAAGTCCAATTTGAAGTCTCTGACATTTTTTTAATTTTCATTGTATTCTCCTTATTAACTGATGTTACTTGAATTGTAACTTATATTTTCGTATTTGTCAAGTGTAATTTCAGTGTGGGTGTAAAGTAATTGTCACCGTTTTTTATCTGAATCGCGGAATACGCGGAGAACACGGAAGACGCGGAAGGTGATCTTGCACAAATCAGGGTTACTTTTTCAGAAGAAACAAGCACCAGCGGTGCGAAAGGTATATAGAACGTATGTATTCAATTCCGTAACATGATACACCTTTCGCCCCTCATGAAGATTAAATAAATAATCAGGTAATTCTACTAATAAGACTCATCATAGGAGTAAAGTTTCGTAGGGGCGGGGTTTCCCCGCCCGCGTATTACCCAATTAATAACTTAATCTTCATCTGGGGTTTGGCATTTTACAAAAACCTTATTCATGTGTTTCTACAAAAAATTTACACACCTTAAGTTATTAATTCAATCTTGAAATTTAGTTTAAAATATGCTATCCTATAATCACTGAGACAACGAGAAGATGATATCGGGAAGGAACAAGATGGCACAAAACAACGTACAATATCAGAACTACGACTGGGCACAAGAACACATGGACGAAGCAGAAGTTTGCCTTTTAGCGACTATCCAAGTTAATTCGCAATTGCCGGAAAAAGAACAGCATCGGTATCAAGAATTATGGCATAAATGTGAATATGGAACTTTAACCGAAATCGAACTTGCAGAATATCAGACATTGGTCAACAAATTAGACACTCGGAATCTGAAACGTCTTGAAGCAATTATCGCTTTAGCAGAGCTCAGAGGAAAAACAATAGATGAGATTATTGCAGAGGTCGGAGTAAAAGAGAAAATTAGTGTCACCTAATTATACTCCAAATTGCTTTGACAACAGGAAATTGTTATGCAAGCGTACTATACTGCACAGATCCAACGCCGCGGTGAGCGGTGGATCGGTTGGATACGAGAAGTATCCGGAGTCACTTGTCAAGAAAGAACACGAGAAGAATTGCTTGAAACACTGAAGATTACACTTCTTGAGGTAATAGAATATGACTCGCAGGAAGCAGTTCTCCGAGCCGAAAGCGAGTATGAGATAATAAAAATTGCTGTATGAAACGGATAGGAATGGTCAGTCTTCTGTCAGTAGTCGAAAATATTCGTCCCTATGCATATTGACAGTTCGCATGTTGTTTCTAATGATCGAAACTGGTACTTCGCCATAGCGCGGAATAACCACAGCCCGTTTAGCATCAGGATGGTGATATATGAGATGTGATCCTTTTTGTCGCACAAAACTGCACCCGAAATTTTCAAAAATCTTAACTTGGGTTCGCCAGTCTGTCGACGAAAGTTTAGGCATCAAAAGCCTCCAAGGGGAACTGTAAGTTGATTAAAGGAGACTACTTGTTTGTCAAGTTGAAGGATCAGTTGTGACGCACTCAAATCATAACCTGCTTCTTCTAAAAAAGCCTTAAGTGTTCCGAGTTTTGCTGTTTCTTCTAACTGAATTTCAATAACTTCAATCAAGTTTTTTCGCGCTTCTTCAATGTCCCTTCCACAACTTACAACGTCTAATTCTGGGCAATAGGCGGTGTACATATTGCCTTCTTTCCAAATTTCCTCTGTTACTACTAAATTTTTCATTTTACTCTCCAATTTTTACCATTGATGTTGTATAGAATGTTAATAAGAATTGTACACAATTTTGCCGAAATTATCAAGTAATCTTGATAATTGAGAAGTTTAAATTGAATGTGAATCTTACCTTCTAGTAGAGAACATATAGGGGATGTACAAAGTTATTGTCACCTTTTTTGTCAGAATCACAGATTACGCGGAGAACACGGAAGACGCGGAAGGTGTTATTGAGGATCACAGTGTTACTTTCACAGAATTGGAATTGTATGCATATATCCCTTTTCCGTGTTGAGAAAGTTATTAGAAAATGCAGGTAAACATCCGTCTACATAAGCTGCGTCTTGTCATTCTCTTTTTTCTATTTGGTTGGTTTAAGTGGGTTGAAAATAGTTTTGCATCCAATATGATTATATGTTAAAATTCGTTCTATGAAACGTAAACTTATAGATAATAGCAATATCAAACTTCTGGATGTCGTTGCGCTTGCTGAGGATGTCCCTGAACACAATCTTAAGCGTGGAGAGGTTGGTACAGTCGTTGAAATCCTTTCGTATGGAGAAGCGTTTGAAGTTGAATTCAGTGATGACAATGGACAGATGTATAAGTGTCTTAGTTTTCTTGCCTCTCAGCTCCAGGTAATTCACGACAAACAGATGGTTACAAATCCGACAGAACAAGTAAACATTGGACGTTTAGAGGAATACAGAAGAGCTGCTATCCGCGCAGCTAATTTGGATGATTGGAAGAAAGCAGCAACCTTCTTTGAAGAAGGAGCAAAAAAGACTCAGCAAATTGAGAACATTGAAAGATATATTGGCGAAAGATATATCGGATTATACGCAGATGCAGGATTTGCATACTTTAAAGCAGGTAATATGTTGAACTGCATAAAGTTTCTGCATCTTGCGTTGCGAGATTTTGAGAACCGTCCTCAAGACAACACAGACCTTCAGTATTTCACTTTAAAGAAACGTTTGGAACACATCATAAAATGGATATGGGGGATATGGTGTGGACTTGAAAATAATTCTTCATTACTTTCTGAACCTCCTGCGGGGTTCTGTAACAATCCGGATACTAACGAAAAAGTCTTAGAATTATCTGATTCTCCGATAGGGTACTCTTGGCTCTACCTTGCACAAATTGAGTACAGATTCGGGCATGAGACGACAGTTTTACAACATGCTTTACAAACCACAGATAAAAACACATATCCAGATTTAAGTTTCTTTCTCTCTCTACTCAAAATACAATACGATTTTAGAAACAAAACCTTTGATGAACTGCCAGCACGTATACAGGAATTGGCAAATGCTTGCGACTCAATACAGAAGCACCTCCAAAGTGGAAAAGGGATCGGAGAAGAGGGAATTGGCTTTATACCTATTGAAAACGTTCCCAACTTCACAACTGTTGAGAACATCACTGTTATGTTAGTAGCAGCCCTTGTTATGCAATCATCAGCAGGTGCAAATACAGATGCAATTCTGTCTATATGGCGAGAAAACTCAAAAGAACTACCTATAAAAGAAAATATGACAACTGTTCTTAATCAGATTGACAGGATATTATCTGCAGATCAGGATAATGCGCTAAAAATGATGAAAAAACATGATGTTAAACCTGAAGAGAGGGTAACAGCAGCATTAAAGGTCATTCATAATATTGAAACGAGTCCAAAAGATCTTTTTCATGCACATATACTCATTTCAACTTATCTTGTTGATAGTTTAATATGGTTAGATCCCTTCTTGACAGGTTTAGCAAGACTACTTTCAGCACAGTGGCTTGAAAAGATAGAGCAAATACCTTTAAGATCAGCGTCCCAAGTAGGACAAGCATGTATAAGTAGTGAAACCGGCAAGAAAAAAATCGGTCAGATTCTACTCGCGGTACATACTGCTGTTTCAGTCAGAGTTACACCTGATACATTGAAACAGTTCCGCATCTGGACAGAATCAGAACCGAAACAGGAACATAAGATAGGAAAAAATCCCGCAGCGCAACGCCTCATCAAAGCAATGGAAAAACCACCACATCTCACTGATGAAGATATTGAAACACTGAATCAGTCCATAAAAGAGGGGAAAATACCTATAAAATTTGATTCGCCCTTTGATTCGGATGAAAGAATAATTGAATTAGGGATCCGTTTGGAAGATTGGAAAAAATAATGAAAGAGGCGTTTCACGTCAATAACACAGATAATCCGAAAGGAATTGCCCATGCCCACTCTTGAATTCAAAGGAAAGCAACATATCTATGCACACCACCTCACCGTTCCCTACCGACCCCTTGAAACAGACGAATCCCGATCCTGCAACCCAACCGGAGAAGATGACAACCTTATTATCCACGGCGACAACCTACACGCCTTAAAAGCACTACTCCCTCACTACGCAAACCGAATTAAGTGTATCTACATTGACCCGCCGTACAACACTGGCAATGAAGGATGGGTTTACAACGACAATGTGAACAGTACATTGATGCAGCAATGGCTAAATGAGAACACTCCTGTTGATAATGAGGACTTAGAGAAACATGATAAATGGCTCTGTATGATGTGGCCAAGGTTACACTTGCTAAAGGAATTACTGGCTGAAGACGGTGTAATTTTTATCTCTATTGATGATAACGAACAACACCGTTTGCGGATGCTGATGGATGATATCTTTGGAGGAAAAAACTTTGTCACAAACATAATTTGGCAGAAAAAATTTAGTCCGCAAAATGACGCAAAATACTTTTCCGATAACCACGATTTTGTGGTATGTTATGCAAAAAACAAAGAGACATGGAGGCCAGTTTTACTGCCGCGAACCGAAGAACACGACAAGCGATATTCTAATCCTGACAACGATCCCAGGGGACGTTGGAGTTCAAGTGGGTTGGATGTTAAAACCTATCAAGAAGAATATGATTATCCAATTACCACTCCATCAGGACGAGTTGTAAACCCTCCACCAAGTAGATGTTGGAGGTGTAGTAAAGAGAAATTTGATGAATTAATCAATGATAATCGGATCTGGTTTGGTGAAGAAGGAAATAATGTGCCGCGTGTAAAACGATTTCTATCGGAAGTAAAACAAGGTATCACACCTCTAACTGTATGGCTACACAAAGATGTTGGACATACCCAGAGTGCAACACAAGGACTCAATAAAATAGGTGTTGCTTTTTCAAACCCTAAACCGCATACATTGATAAAACACATATTGCAAATCGGTACTGATCCAAATTGCATCGTCTTGGACTCCTTCGCCGGCAGTGGCACAACTGCCCACGCCGTACTCGCCTTAAACAAAGAAGATGGTGGCAACCGCAAGTTTATCCTCATAGAATGTGAAGAGTATGCAGATACCATCACCGCAGAACGTGTACGTAAGGTTATCAAAGGTGTTCCCGATGCAAGTGATGCTACACTACAAGAAGGTTTGGGAGGTACTTTTACCTACTGCACTTTAGGTAAACCCATTGAAGTCGAAACGATGCTGACTGGAGACGGTTTGCCCGAATTCTCGGTACTTGCCGCAAATCTATTGTTAACAAAGTCTGGGAATGCTATAGGATCGGATACGTTAGAGGCACAGAACAGTGATGGACTTTTTCATAGCGATGACGAATATGACTACTACCTACTCTATAAACCTAAGCTTGAATATCTCCGCAGCGATGATGCAGTATTCAACTTGGAACGCGCGGAACGTATCCGAGATGTTTGCAGTGAGAATGGTAAAAAGGCGATTGTTTACGCGGCAGGATATATCGGGCAACGTGAACTCACGGGGATGGGTATAATTTTCTGTCAGCTTCCCGATGCCCTGCATGAAAGGTAGCGTAACATCATGATGGAATTGAAAATATACCAACGCAACGCGCTTGACGCGTTTACCCGTTGGTTAGAAACACTTGAAGAAACACAACGTGAATTAGAAACTGCAATTGCGGCATTAGAGCAGACATCAGTCGATATTTCTATCCCCGATGCGTTACGCAATTATCCGACAGCTGCATGGCAAAAACTAAAAGAAAACGGTGACGTTGCAGCAACTGCAGGTGAATACGTTGAAAGGACCGATGAAGCAGACCGACCAATTCCACATATCTGTTTTAAAGTACCGACAGGTGGCGGTAAAACGCTACTCGCTGCCGCTGCATTAGAACATGTCCCTTGGCAAAGAGGTTTAGTGTTGTGGATTGTGCCAACTAAAGCAATCTACGCGCAAACGAAAGCTGCTTTGTGGAATAAGGAACACCCATACCGAATAATGTTGCAACGGGCAGGTGCAGGTAGAGTCAAGATGCTGGAAAAAGAGGATACCTTCAGCAGAGACGATATAAACAATTATCTGTGTGTTATGCTGTTGATGTTGCCAGCAACGAATCGACAGAGAGGGAGAGAGTTTCTGCGTATGTTTAGGAACACCGGACGTTATATGAGTTTTTTTCCTGACGGTGACGATATCTTCGGTGATGCTCGCTTGCGTAACGAATATCCCGATCTGGAAACTGAAGGTAATGATAAATATGTCAAACAGAGTCTGTTTAATGTGTTCAAAATGGTGCGTCCTATCGTTGTTTTAGATGAAGCACATAAGGCTTACGGTGCAAGAAGTCGCGATGCCAATGTCCAATTCGCCCAATCCATCAGTCGCCTTGATCCGCGTATGGTGATTGAACTTTCCGCGACACCGAACCGTGGCATTAGCAATCTGCTTGTTGATATTGACGGACCTGACCTTAAAAAAGAGGAAATGATAAAGTTACCGGTACAGGTAACTTCGTTTCCAAACGCTGAATGGCAACTGACGTTAAGTCAAGCAGTTGATGAACTTGAACGGCTTGATGTAGAAGCAAAGGCATTGGAAAACAACACGGGACGGTATATCCGTCCGATTGCGGTTGTCCGTGTGGAGCGAACAGGTAAAGATCAACGAGATAATGAACATATTCATGCTGAAGATGTCCGCGAATATCTCACACAGACATTGCATGTACCGTCCGATGCAGTGCGTGTGAAGTCTGCTGAGAACGATGAACTCGGACGTGAAGATCTACTATCGGAGTATTCACAGGTGCGGTGGATAATCACTAAATCTGCACTTATGGAGGGTTGGGATTGTCCGTTTGCATATCTGTTAGTGATGTTGGACAATACACAAGCGCAAAGGGCAATTACGCAACTCGTTGGTCGGGTGATGCGACAACCGCACGCGCAGCTTACCGGTAATGAATTATTAGATCAATGTTATGTCTACTGCAATAACACTGAAGTCGGTACTGTCGTGGAGCAGGTTAAGCATGGTCTGGAATCGGAAGGACTTACAGGTTTGAGTGATGAAGTTATGAGTCCTTCAGGAACAACGCAGCAAGAAGGTTCACAACCCCAAAAAGTTAAACGGCGTCAAGAATTCAGAAGTAAAGATATCTATTTGCCAATTGTACTGCATAAAGATAGTGATGAGTGGATTCATCTTAATTATCACGCGCATATTTTACCTTGTATAGATTGGGCTGCAATTGAACCGCCCGATCCGAACGCCTCCGCTCCTCAAAGCGTCCGAAGACAATCAGCAACGGTTGATGTGGGTGAGGAATTACTTGTCTTTCATACCGAGCAAGAACCCTACATTGAGAAGAAAGTCAGCATCTCCGATTTTGCGCGACGCTTATCGGATATTGTGCCGAATTTGTGGCAAGCAGCACGTATTGCACATGAAATGATCAAACGGCTTATAGCAGACGGTGAAACCGAGGCGGATATTTACGACAGACGTTCTTATCTTGCGCACATGTTGCGAGAACATGTAAAAAGTGAAGTTGAGAAGCAAGCGGAACAGGTCTTTCGTAAAAAACTTGAACACGGAGAAATCCGTTTTGACTTGGAAACACAAGATTTCAATTATCGGATGGTAGACAAATATGAGATACAAGTCAATCCCGATAATGATAGACCGCTTTTGAATAATTTTGAGCCAGTGCGATTAAGCCTATTTGAGCCAGTATTTGAGAAACAGTTTGATAGCGAATTAGAAAAGAGATTTGCCTACTATCTTGATGAGGAGCGCGCATTGCAATGGTGGTATCGTGTGGCAGCACGCCAACGGGGTGAGTATTACTTGCAGGGGTGGAAACGGGCACGTATCTATCCTGATTTCGTAGCAATGACAAACGAGGTAAATGGTTTGACGCGCGTGTTGATTTTTGATACAAAGGGACAACATCTCAGCGGTAATCTTGATACCGAGTATAAACGTAAAGTATTGGAAACCCTTGAAGGAGCGTTTAATGCTGCTGGAACTATGGTTGTACGGGATAGTTCCAAATGGGAAGGTATTTTTCAATTGGTATTTAATGAGCACGATTGTTTGGAAATAACTGATCGGTTAAATGATGGAGGGTAATCTACAGGAATTAGCATTGTAATGTATATACATGAAGATCAAGTTATTAATTCTCAATATCCCAAACCCGGTAGGTGCGATTTCCTAATCGCACCGGACCTTGCCAAAGGCGGTCTGTATCGGGATTCGGTGCGATTAGGAAATCGCACCTACCCGACCTACAAAATAAAATTGGACAGAACACTATGAAATACATATACCATAAAGAGGATGCCGAAGTCGTCCGAATTGAAGGAGATGCACCCCGAACACTATACACACTCATTGAACCGAATACCCGAAACACTGAACACTTCGCTATGGGTTTAGAGGAGATTGATCCGCATAGCGAAATTCCGATGCATTCACACAGTGAAGCGGAGGAAATTATCTTCGTGTTCAGTGGAAAAGGAAAGGCGTATGTCGGTGATGAAGTTGCTGACCTGAAACCGGGTGCTGTGATCTACCTTCCACCGAATGTTGAACACCGCTTTGTCAATACTGGCGATGAACCGCTCTGGATTACTTGGACTCTATCCCCTCCCGGATTCGAGAAGCAGATTCGCAAAATTGCGGATGGGTCTGCAGGGATGGAAGTATTTAGCGAATCTTAAATTAAGGGGTCCTTGATGCGGTGATGGATGATGGTGCTACATCGTAGTGCGAGAACTCTAATGTGAACGCACCACGACCTTGTGTCATAGAACGAAGATTGGTTGTATATTGAAAGGTCTCTGCCAACGGAATGATGGCATTGATGATGTTAGATGTATCTTGTATGGTCGTCTCGTTGATTTGCGCGCGACGGGAATTGAGGTCACCGATCACTTTTCCCACATGCTCATCTGGGACAGTGATGTGTATGTGCATAATCGGTTCAAGGAGTAAAGGGTTCGCCTGTCTGACAGCTTTTTCAAAAGCCAATACAGCCGCCGCTTCATAAGCGACCTCCGATACATCTGTGGGATGTGTGGAGCCGCCGGTCAATGTTACCTTAATATCTTGCAATGCGTATCCCATCAGTGCGCCAGACCCCATTGCACCTTCAAGTGCACTTTCAATAGCTGAGATAAACTGTCGTGGTATCTGTGTTTCATCTGTTCTGTCCTCAAACTGAAAGCCTTCTTCGCGTTCTAATGGTGCTACAGAGAGTTCCACATCCCCATAAATCCCTTCCTCTTCTGTCTTATGAGCATGGGTTCCGCGTGCTTTCGCGGTGGCGCTGATCGTCTCACGATAGGCAACTTGTAGTTTGCTGACGCGTGCATTCACTCCGAATTCTCGGATCATGCGGTCCGTGAGGATTTCTAAGTGCAGTTCTCCCATACCAGAGATAATCCGTTGTCCTGTTTCTTGGTCAATACCGACGGTAAACGTTGGGTCTTCGTCCATAAGTTTTTCGAGTGTTTCTTCCAATGCGTCTGTATCGCTGGCACGTTCGGGTTCAATCGCAACGGAGATAACGGGTGGCGGAAATTCAATTGATTCTAAGAGTAGTGGATTGTTTATATCGCTCAGTGTATGTCCAGTTTTCGTTGTTCGCATCCCAACGAGAGCAACGATGTCCCCTGCATAAGCGGCATCGCAGCTTGCCTCTTTGTTTGCATGCATCTGTAGGATACGGTTGACACGTTCCCGTTTTTCTGTTGCAACGTTATAGACGACCGCGCCGCGTTTGAGAGTCCCGGAATAGACTCGGCAGTATACAAGTTTATCCACATTTTCATGGCTTGCGACCTTGAATGCTAAAGCAGAAAACGGTTCGGAGTCATCTGCATGACGGACAACCTTTTCTAATGTCTGTGAGGTATCACGTCTGGAAGATTTACCCTTTGTCGGTTTCGGTATTTCACCTTCAATTGGGGGCACTTCGACCGGTGAAGGCAGAAACGAAACGACTGCATCAAGGAGCGGTTGGACTCCCTGATTTTTCAGTGAACTTCCACAGAGTATAGGGATTATGGTTCCATTAAGTGTCAAACTTCGGATGCCTGCGATTAATTCGGAAGATGTAATCTCCGTGCCTTCAAGGTATTTCTCAAGGAGCTCATCGTTCTCAGAGGCGACATTCTCCACAAGTGATTCTCGTGCTAACGTTGCTGCATCTTGGAATTCTGATGGGATTTCAATCTCTTGAAATGTCTTTCCTTGGTCTGCTTCATCCCATTGGATTGCTTTCATTTCAATAAGATCAACGACTCCAGCAAAATCGCGTCCTTCACCAAGTGGTATCTGTAACGGCACAGGATTTGTTCCGAAACGTTCGCGCATCATCTCAAGGACACGTGTAAAATTTGCACCGACCCTATCCATTTTATTGACAAATGCGATACGGGGTATCTGATAGCGTTCGGCTTGATTCCAAACCGTTTCAGATTGCGGTTCCACGCCACCAACAGCGCAGAACAGCGCGATCACGCCGTCCAAAACACGTAATGAACGTTCTACTTCTACAGTGAAATCGACGTGTCCGGGGGTATCAATCAGATGTATTGCGTGGTCTTGCCAGAAGCATGTTGTTGCGGCGGCAGTGATTGTTACGCCGCGTTCACGTTCCTGTACCATCCAATCCATTTCGGTAGTGCCGTCGTCTACCGTTCCGAGTTTATGTTTTTTACCGGTATAGAAAAGAATTCGTTCGGTAGTTGTTGTTTTGCCTGCATCAATGTGTGCGGCAATCCCGATGTTGCGTACTTTTTCTATTGGATATTCGCGTGGCATGTATTTCCTTATATTGCTGAACAAATGGGCAAGAACTAATCAGCTTTCTAATCGGCTGCTTGAACTTTAGTAGTATCTGCAGGGGTGGTATTCTTTTTCGCAGATTTCGATTTAGCAACTTTGTATTTACCAGACTCCCGCCATTCTTTTTCTAATTCTTGGCAGTGCGCTATGAACTTTGCATGGTCATGATCAAACTCTTCTGCAATTTTCTTTCGCATTTCGCGAACTTCTTTAATGACTTCACCTATTTCCTGAGCATCCTTTTCCATGAGTTCTTTAAATTCTTTTTCCATATATTCATTCTCTCATATATTTACGTTTTTTCTATATTTCCATAAACAAATCGTCACTAATGAAGATTCAGTAATTGAAAGAGTAAAACCGATTTTTCCCAGTCCGGTGAATCAACGCCAAATGCGCGTTTGGCATTTGGCGGGTGCGATTTCCTAATCAATGCAGAATACCAAACACGTATTCTGCCATAAGGGTCAATTTAAGAAAATAAATCTAATCTAATAGTCACCTCAGTCCCGTAGGGACGATATGTTTATAGAACACGGTTGAACAAGGTCTCTTTAGTCCCGTAGGGACGATATGTTTATCTAACGTCTTTGTTCTACACATATCGTCCCTACGGGACTAAGAGGGTGGTGTTAATGTTTATCTATAAACATATCGTCCCTACGGGACTAAAGACACACCAATAACAAACTAATTCCTTCTTATCTGTCACTTCAGATAGCATTGAAAATCAGGAACATCATTAAGCAGATATATCTACATCTCAGTGTTCCACTGAAGAACAACACCGAGTAATTCAGGATTCCATTCCATGAGTAGTTGATACGCTTTCGGTGCCTCGTGTCCTGGCACACGATGACTTATCAACGGTGTAACGTTAAAACGTCCCATTGCGATAAGGGATAACATTAATCGTCCATCATCTTCGCTTGTCCAGAAGTTCGGTGACGATTCTTGCCGCGGACGAATGGAATTGTGTGCACCATAGAGAATAAGACCTTTCTTATGCACATCACGATAGAAATTGACTTTCGGTGTTTCACCGCGAGTACTTGCTAACAATACGACTCGCGCACCCCAACCTGCTACGTCTAACGCGGTGGTAATCGCGTCAGGATGTCCCGTTGCTTCTATGACTACAGTAGGCCCCTTCCCCATAGTTGCATCGGCTAACTGTTTTGAGAAATCCGTATCTTCAGGATTTAACGTGAAGTCTGCGCCGATGTCTTTAGATAGTTCCAAGCGACTATCTGTTAAATCTGCTGCAATAACAGGGACTGCTCCGCTCAGTTTTGCGAGTTGCAGTGCAAGCGAACCGATGAGACCTTGTCCTATAACAATGGTCGATTCACCCAATTCAATCCGTGCTTTTCTCACACCTTGTAAGGCTATAGCACCGAGATTAAAGAAAACCAACTGTTCAGATGGCGCGTCAGATGGTTCTATCTTGAGTAAGCGGCTCGGTGATGTGACAAAGTGACTGGTGTGTCCATGCGTTGATGCGACACGGTCACCTTCCCTATAACCACTGACTTTTTCTCCAACCGCTACCACTTTGCCGATATTGCTATAACCCGGTCGTGATGGATAGCCGCCGCGTGCGTTAGGAAGTGATAGCAAAAATGCACGTTCCGTGCCAGGACTGATCAGTGTGCATTCGGTTGCTATTAGAATTTCGTCATCCTTGATATTAGGTAGTTCAAACGCCTCAATGTCAACCATTGCACGTTCTGGCCAAATAACTCTTTGTCCTTTCATACAATATATCACACCTTAAAAAATGAAGGATAGTCGTTTTTCAGAAGTATATCAAAAAAACGACTATCCTTCAAGAATTTTATAACGAGTCAATACTCAACACCGTTCACGGTATGTCCACACCCACCTATCTATCTGACGGTGCTACATTGGGTGCTATATTGAGTGTAACATACCCTGTACCTTCTCGGTAGGGAGATTTGACATAGAGTAGAATACGCGTTTCATTATGTTTCCTGATTTTACTGAGGATATTAGCGTATTTCTTAAAATTCTCTATCGTTGCATATTCCATCTCTTGAATGAGGTAACCAGGTCTGATACCTTTCCGTTCTGCCTCACTACCTTCTCTTACTTGTGTAATAATAACACCCGTTTCATCTTCTGAATATCCGAACTGTTCAGCGAGTGCAGGTGTTAATTCTTGAGCTTTAAGTCCAGCAAAATCGAATTCTGGTTCCCGCTCAAGCGAAGTAACTACTTCCTCTGTGCGTTTACCCAACTTAATAGTCAGTTGTTTTTCTTTACCATCTCGTAAGACTTCTACCTTAACAGATTTTCCGACAGGTGTTGCCGCGACGGTATGCCTCAAGTGTGACATGTTCTTCATCTTCATTCCATCAAACTTGATGATAATATCGTCTTTTTGCAAGCCACCTTTATGAGCAGGACTATTTGTACCGACGAAATCGACTAAGACTCCTTCGGTTGAATCAAGATTATACTTATCGGCTAATTCCTGGTCAATGGTTGCCATTGAGATTCCGAGCCATCCGCGTTCAATCTTTCCTTTCTCAATGAGTTCTGGTAGAAGTTGTTTGACGAGATTGCTTGGGAGTGCGAACCCTAAACCGATATTACCAGATGACAATCCACCTGTTGCGATATAGGTATTTATCCCAACGAGTTCCCCGCGGATGTTAATCAATGCACCGCCGCTGTTTCCACGATTGATTGGTGCGTCTGTCTGAATGAAGTTGCCATAAGCGGTAATACCTGGCCGTTCTTTCGCACTTACAATACCACGTGTTACAGTTTGTGATAAGTTTAGCGGTGTTCCGATGGCGATCACCCATTCTCCAACTTCAAGCATATCTGAGTCACCGAAGGGTAGTACAGGTAGACCACTTTCATCAATTTTGATGACCGCTAAGTCGGTACCACCGCCATCCTCTCTTGCGTCATCATGCCCGACTAACGTTGCTTCATAGTCCTTACCATCTGCCAAGGTGACAGTGATTTTATCGGTACCCTTTATCACATGATTATTGGTGAGGATATAACCGTCTTCACTGACTATTACACCGGAGCCTACACCTGTAGTAGGTCTTGGAGGCATAGGTTCAGGAAAGCGGAATCTGAACCAGGGTTCTACATCAAATTCGCGTCTATATTCTTCCCTGTCCATTCCTTCAGGCGGGATTACCTGTGTTCTGGGTAATGTCTGTTCCTGATTTCGTTCTATTTTTGTTGTTATTTGCACCACAGAAGAACGTGTACGTGCTACCAAATTAATAAACGCACGATTAGCACGTTCCAGATATTGAAAATCTTCAGTCTGTTCGAAAGTTTCGTTTGTTTGACCGGTAGCGGTTGGCACGACAAACTCGTTTGCACCTTGATTGATAACAAGTCCTGCTGCAACAGCAAGTCCGGCTACTACTAACAGAATTACGACGCGTCTGCGGTGTATGTGTCCTATATTTAACATGGTTTAATACCTCCTAAGTTAATTTTAAAATGTAATATTGCGATTAGTCTTTATCTGTTTTTTATGTTTTCATCAAAAAACACACCTATTAAGATTTAAAGTTGCAAAAAAAGTTCGTTAAAACAGTGTCTTATTCACCACGAGCGATTCTGTCTACATGTTCGCGTACAACGTTCTGAGGACAGGATTTGATAAATAACCATGCTCCCGGCACGAGGATTACAAAGGCTCCAATGAAAATGTCGTCCAAACGACCAATAATTGGTAGTATGAAATCTGCATCGAATGGATACACAAAGTATGCAATAGCAAAAGCAGCTGCGAGGATTTCAAAAACGACAAGGATCGCCTTACGATAGATAGGCACGCGCTTGTCACGGAATAGTCGCAACGTCAGCTTTATGAAGTTCGGAAAATGGAGAAAGATGCGTAAAAAACGAAATATACCTCGTCCTCTACTGCCAAAGAAAAATGGATTGATCATACTGTGTATATTAGCAAATATCTTATGTTTTATGCAAACGAATTTTTCTTTGCAGAATTTATTCCTTGACATTAGCGATGCTTGTCATTATACTTGCACAAACTGATTTTAGAAATAAAAGGAGCGAATATGGGAACGCAACTCGCAGCACAACTCTATACGGTTAGGGAATTTACAAGAACAGAGGAAGACATTGCGAAGACGATGAAAAAGGTTCGAGAGCTCGGTTACGAGGCTGTTCAATGTTCAGCACTTGGACCGATTGAACCTGAAGCGTTGAAAAACATTGTTGATAATGAAGGTATTACAATTTGTGCTACACACACAAGTTACGCAAAGATGCAGGATGATCCGCAAGCAGTGATTGATGAACATAATCTGTGGGGATGCAAACACGCAGCAATCGGTGGACTTCCCGGTGAATATCGCAGCACCGAAGGTTATTCCAAGTTTGCCAAGGAAGCTTCTGATGTTGCGAAACGTCTTGCTGAAGGTGGCTTGACCTTCTCGTATCACAATCACAGTTTTGAGTTGGAACGTTATGATGATGGACGTACTGGACTGCAGATCTTATATGAAGATAGCGATCCTGCGTATTTTAATAGTGAGATTGACACGTATTGGATTCAACATGGTGGTGGTGACCCTGCGGAGTGGATTCGCAAGTTGAAAGGTCGCGCGCACATTGTCCATCTCAAAGATATGGCAGTCGTCGGGAACTCGCAACGATATGCTGAAGTCGGTGAAGGGAACCTTAACTGGACTGCTATTTTGGATGCATGTGAATATGCTGAAGTAGAATGGTATATTGTTGAACAAGACTCCTGCTATGAACGTGACCCGTTTGAGAGTTTAGGTATTAGCCTAAAGAACCTGCAGGAGATGGGACTTTCGTAGTATATTATAGTGAAATATGTAATTATGTTTACACATCTTCTGTTAGGAGGGAACTCCGATTCCCGACTATCAAAACGTTCAGTCGGGAAGCGGAGTTCCCTCCTACAGAAAAGAATGTAAAATTAATTCTATGTTCTACTATAAGTAGCATAGTACCTTTTCTTTCCTAATTAATCCACTATGGGTTGTTGATAAGAGAGGATTGGTTTCAAGTCTTGGTGTTCTCTACACTAAAAAAGAGGAGATAATATGAAAGTAGCAGCAATGTTTGGTGAAGGCAAAGGTGGATTAGTTGACAAACCCGATCCTAAAGCTGGTGGAGATGTTGTTGTCGTTAAAATCCATGCTGTGCCGATGTGCACTGAATACAAAGGATTCAAAGCCGGAAATTCTGGTGAACACTTCGGACACGAAGCAGCAGGTGAAGTTGTTGAAGTTGCACAACCCGGTCGCGTAAAAGTAGGAGATAGGGTTGTTGTGCAACCACAAAACGCCTGCGGTAAGTGCAATATGTGTGTTATCGGTGAACATATTCACTGTATGGGTGGACGCAACATACGTGAAATGGTAGAAGGAGATGTTTTCGGTGCAACTTATGCACAATATATGCACAAGATGGAGGACCTCCTGTTTCCTATCCCAGATGACATGAGTTACGCACACGGTGGGATGGCGTGTTGCGGACTCGGACCTACATTTGGCGCGATGGAACAGATGGAGGTAGACGCTCTTGATACTGTCATGGTAACGGGTCTGGGACCTGTGGGGTTAGGTGGTATCATCAATGCGAGTTATCGTGGCGCACGTGTCATCGGCGTGGAGAGTCATCCGTATCGCGCAGAACTCGCCAAAAAGTTAGGGGCTGAGGTCGTCTTTGACCCTAATGATGAAGACATTCTCGGTCAAATACGAGAGCTGACAAAAGGAATCGGTATAGACAAAGCTGTTGACTGCTCAGGTGCATCTGCAGCACACCGCTTGATGGTTGATGCTGCCCGCAGAAAAGGACAAGTCACATTTGTTGGTGAAGGTGGGGAATTCCCGCTTGCAGCCAGTAGAGATATGATACGCAAAGGTTTGGTTTTGCGAGGTAATTGGCACTATAACCTCGGTTTCTATCCTAAATTAATGAAGGTGATTAAAGAATCCGCAGATAAGATTAACACATATATCACACATACCTTCCCGATGCGTGATGTTCAGAAAGCCTGGGAATTACAAGCGACAGGTGAGTGTGGTAAGGTTGTCTTAGAACCGTGGGCGTAGTCTTAGAAAATCTTTGTTTGGTTGTAGGTCAGGCAAAGCGAAGTGAAACCTTATGAAGATTAAGATATAAATTGGGCAATATTTCGACGGGCAATGAATTGTCCTACTACGAACCAACCCGTTTGTAGTAGGGCAATTCAGTGCCCGTCGATTACCCCAAGGATTTTTTAATCTTCCTATGTATAAACAAGTATCAAAGAAAATGAACAGTGGCACCGCCACTGTGTTAGCCTCCTCAGCCTCAGCCTCAGCCGCCAGAAGCCTGCTCAATTTCACGGATTTCAGGTTCTGGGGGTGCAACAGTGCTATCCGGATCTCCGAAGAGTAGCGCATACCCACCCTTACCAAACCATGAACCTAACGACAGGTGATAATCATCAATATCGTCGTGTGCCAAGAAATCTCCGCGTAATTTGTGGTCGTGCCTTGCGAAAAAATAGTGACGATCACCGTTCCAATACAGTTCTCCGTTCATTGAGATACGATATGCGGTATTCGGGATTGGATCCATATCGTCCGGATGGACATACTCAAGTGGTATCTTTAGAGCTTCAATGAATTCATCTACTGAACCACCTGCTTCAATGTATGCAAGGACATCGTTCCAGTCAGCAAGACGAACACCTTCTCCCAATTGCTCTTGGCATTCGGCTTTAAGATCTTCGGTCTCATCTAAATCGTGAGCCATGACGTGGAATTGTTTGTAACTTGCTGCGATTTTTTGTTTTGACATTATGTAAATCTCCTTTTCTGTGTTGTATGAAATCGTTGATTTCAGTATAAATTATTGTTAGAATAACGAAGTGTGCCTACTACTTTTAATTTTACTTCCCTGCAGGAACAAATTCCAGATCATCATAAGGGTTGCCATCTTTGTCCGTAATCCGTAGATAGAAACCCCATCCACCGGTTACTTCACATACCTTTACGAGTATGATGTTTCTTCCCTTTTTTAGGTTTGCATGAAAGTCGAAAAAATCAATCTGAGCAGTAAAAACTTTGGTATGCTCAAATATCGGCTTACCGTTTAACCAGACTTTACCCTGGTCGTCTGAATCAAAGCGAAAGTCGACGTGTCGGTCTTCAGGAGAGATGACAACTGCATACGCATAACCGGTTGCCCAGTCTTCATCGTCGCCGAGTCCGATGTATCCGTTTAGGACTTCATCCATGTATTTTTTCCATCTAATCTTGCCATGTTTTCCATCATATTCTGTTTTGGTGTCAATCGTGAGCACATTTTCATCAATAAACTTAGTATCAAAACCGTTACCTTGTATATTTTCAAATGGTGTCAGAACCATCCATGCATCTTCTGAGACAAATCCTGTTTTCTTGATTCGTTCATTTGCCTGCTCTTCAAGGTCATTTTCCATGTAGAACTGTGCTAAGGCAAACACTGCATTGAAATAATTAGGTGAATCAGTCGGCATAACATCTACGAGACGTTCCAGCACCTCTATATAACCGACTTTATCTTTAACATATCTTCCTGCTTTGGTGATACGACGGAACCATCTTCGTTCCATAAATGGGAACGGTGCTGCGTTTAGGCTTGCTTCAATGAGTTGATATGCTTCCCCATACAGTTCATTGACAAGCAGTGCGTATCCGAGTGTCATAACATAGTTTGAAGTTGCGGAACTTTCAGTTGAGTCTATTACAATATCCAGAGCATCTTCAGGGAAAAGGTTCTTGTTTAGGAGTTTCTCAGTTAGATGGGTAGATTCCTCAAATATATTAGCAGGATCAACATCTCTTTGCTGTATCCGTAGCCATTGCTTATATGCCATTTGCGCCTTTTCTTCGTTCCCAGTCTCCTTGTATGCATCGCCTAACAACTCGTGTAGTATTGCGCTATCTTCCATTCTCGGTTTCAGTTCTTCAAGCAGTTTAATGAACGGTTCGTTTGCATTTCTGAGATTAAATAGTTTCTGGAGTTCGGTAATTACAACGTCTTGCTCATATTTTGAGAGTTCCAGGTCCAAAGCACTTAGATACATCTTTTCAGCGTCTGCATATCGGTTTTTTCTCATGTGTATTTCAGCTAAAGATAGATATGCACTTAAGTTGTCTGTACCTTCCTTAATTCTCTCTTCAAAGATATTGGCTGCTATATCCAGTTGTGCATCATTCAGTGTTGAAACTTGACGTATGTAATCAGCAATTTTTGCATTACCAATCAACCGACCGTGGCTTTTATTCGGTGAAAGATCAGAGACAATGTCATCTGTTACCTTATCAAAATTCCAGTAAGCAACTAACCCTTTTTCTTTACCGGTCAATTGTTTGTTGATACTTTCTTTTATCTGTTTGTCAGTCAGTGCAATATTCCAAACACAAACCTCATCAATTTGTCCGATAAACAGGGAAAGCGTTGGTCTTTCTTCCTCGTGTGAGTTCCCTATCCTAAAAGGAAGGAAACTCTCATATATACCATTTGCCCCTGGAAAAAATGAAAAATTCGATAAGGTACCGTCAATATATATCTTCATTAGATTGTTTTTAGAATCAATGACCCCTGTGATATGATGCCACCGATTAGGCGTAATTGACCCAGAGTGTGAAAAGACATAATACTCGCTCATTCCCTTTGGGGATGAAGCTAATTGGACTGCTCCATCTTCTCGTAAGAAGAGTAAGAAACTGCGGTTGGTAATGTCAGGTGTTCGTGGATCGCCTTTATATAGGATTGATGAATATCTGTCGGGATAGGTGCTTGTTTTTATCCAAGCGGATACTGTCAATTGTGTGTTTAGTGTGTTCAATATATCGCTGTCCAGGATTTCTACGTAACCTCTCTCACCGTCTAGTTCAAGCGAAGATCCTACGATGGATGCATCTATTTCTTGTAGTGCTGTGTCCTCTCTGTTTTGTGCGAATGTGGTATTAGCATTATATAAGTTAAACATCAATACAGATACCGTACAGAATACGAATAATTCGTTACAAAGTTTGTTCATTTTGTCCCTCCAAACATGATTAAAGATAGGTTCTGATACTTGAGAATGAACGATTCACCTATACACTTTTTTGGATGCACTTTTGCACGTTGTTGCAGAAAGAAACACAATCAAGGATGAATTCGGAAGGCAAACAGACTTGCTCTGTTTAGGACGAAACGGAATCGCAATGGTTACGTAACATTCGCTAATGATGTCAACCTCCACTAAATTCTACCTATGTTTTATGGCACTCCAAGTAGTTGTCAGTTTTCTGTTTGGTCCCACAGCAAGTGTGTCCTCAACCAAGTTTCCAATTTCATCTTCGTTTAGGACAGCATTGTAGATTCTGGCATCTTCAACACGAGCAATAACCCAACCATGAGCAGTTCCACCTATATAAGCACGTGGACCAAATATCGCCTCAACATCACCTTCTACCCAAGACACAATTGGTCCGTGTGTGTAGTTACCAATGATGTCTCCATTGCGGTATATCACAATTTTTGCAGTGCCACCATCATCTTCATAAGATATTGCTAACTGGATGAGTTTACCAGTCTCTTTCTCTTCAAAACCGGGAACAGCATCTTGTGTCCGTCTAAAGAAACTGCTACCTGCCATCCACCGTTTCGGTTGTCGTTCTGCATAGACAATTGCATCAAAAGTATCTCCACTACTTTTATTTACCGCAAGAGGCGCACCGTGTGTTACATTAAGGTTATCAAGGTAAATCCAAGCTACTAACGTTTTGTCGGGTCCAATTCTTGATCCTTTGTATCCGGTGGTAATCGCCCATTTGTTATCACCGAGATGCAATTTCCCATCCTTAACTTCAGCACCTCTGAATTCTATATCGCCAAAATGACTGGTTAGGTCTTTTTGTTCTACCCCATTTTCAAATGTCCAGTGTCCAATTAAGTCATCTTCCTTCTCGTTCTACCCAATTGCTGGAGACGACAAGAATGAAAATAGACATAATACTAAGAAGAGTGCCATGGATGCGTTTCGTTTATATTTCACAGTTGATTCTCCTTTATATTGATTTAAGGAACAATACAGTCGGGCGGGGAAACCCCGCCCCTACGAAGGTGCAATTTCGGCAGGGGAGGAGAGAACTCGCACGGACGAAGATACAACATAGGCGGGCGGGGAGACCCCGCCCCTACGAAGGAATAATATAGACGGACAGGGAAACCCCGCCCCTACGAAGGAATAATCGAATCGGGCGGGGAAACCACGTCCCTAAGTCAAGTTATTTAAGTGCTGCCCACGTAGTCGTGAGTTTGCCTTTGCTTTGAACAGGAAGACCACCAGCTGCTAAATCCGTGATTTCATCTGCACTTAACGTGCGATCAAAAATCATGACATCGTCTATGATACCTTTGAAATACCTTGCTCCACAGCATTCATCCCATCCGAATTTCAGATTTACGACTGTCTGCTCAACGTGTGGTATTTCATTGTCTGCGGAATCAAGATTTCCGCTGTCTCTGTCGTAGACATAACTCGTAGCCTTGTCTGCAGAAATGGCAATTGCAATCAAAGACCATTTATCTTGTGGGAATGCGGGTGCACCTTTCCATGCCCACGTCTGATTAGAGTTATTATTCCAAACATAGGTCAATGTCTCGTTGTCTGCAATACCCATCCAGAACGTTGTATCACTACGACCGACGACAACGCCTGACCAATGGATGGTTCTCCACCCGTTTACTCTTGCTGCAACTGTAATTTCTGTGGTAACCAGTTCAAATCCAGAATCAACTACGGCATGTCCACCATTGCCATCGACTTCCATGGCCCCGTTGATCCATCCATCAGGCACCCATTTCGCGCCAGCTTCCAATGTTGCATCATTGCCATTACCTGATTCGTCTTTACCATTACCATCCAGAGGCCAATATCCCACAAGACTGTCCGACAGACCGGCTGCCATCACGGCACTTGGGAAGAGTATAATGGTTAAGACTATCACCTTCATAAATATCATTCTATAAGCCACTTTTTCCTCCTTTTTTTATATTACCTCCATCAACTAAGATGGAGAATTGAGATGTGATTTCTCTATCAGAAAACATCAAACAATGTTATACTTAAAAGAAAAACGCTATCACCAATTATGTGGGTATCATACAATAAAGATGAATTCCACGCAAGAAAAATCATCTTGGTTTGTTCTGGTTAAGCAATATTAAATAATGAATTATCAATTTTCCGCTAAGCCTGCAGGCACTGAACCCGTAGGGGCGGGGTCTCCCCGCCCGTCATCAATGTGCCACCTGCATATTTAATATTCAAACTTGCTTAAAATTTGGATGCCTGTACTATGCATAAGGATTTTGTTCAAGCACTCTCAAACGATGACATTGAGGGTATCAAGTCATATCCCAAAACAGATGTTCACAGTCATGTGATGCTTAGTACGCGCAGACAGAATGTGGAACGTTGGCTTGGACATTCTCTGGCAAAACCTGCATCCAAAATGGATGGTCTTGAGGGTATGCTCACTTATGTTGGGAAAATACTGATTCCGCATATAAGAAATCAACACGGTTTTGAGTTTGTCGCAGATTCAGCAGTAAACGATGCTATACTGGATGGTGTTGTCGTACTTGAAATGAGTTTTGATATTCGTATAGCGGAGTATTATGCCGATGGTCCTTGTCCTTTCTATACGTATATTCAGACTTTAGTTGAAGAGTACCGTCCGCAGATTGATGTGCGACCAGAATTAGGTTTGTCAAGGAAGTGTGCTGATGATGCCAACTTAGTGAATTTAATGTATCATGCTATTGAATCTGGGTTATTTCAATCAATTGACCTTTATAGCCATCAGGATGCATGTCAGCCTGAAGCAGTGAAGCCGCTATATACTGAAGCGGGTGAACGGGGCATGAAACTGAAAGCACATGTCGGTGAATTCGGTGGTGCTGAAGAGATCAGAAGAACCGTTGAAGTGCTCGGTTTAGACGAGGTGCAACACGGCATTGCCGCTATAGAATCAGAAGAAGTCATGAAATGGCTTGCTGAGAACAAGATACAGTTGAATGTTTGTCCAACCAGTAATGTGATGTTAAGTGCAGTGCATGACATTGCATCCCATCCAATTCGCGTCCTTTTTGACAACGGTGTTCCTGTGACAATCAACACTGATGATCTGATGATTTTTGATCAGACCGTATCAGATGAGTATCGAAATCTATATCAAGCGGGTGTCTTGAGTGCAGAAGAATTAGACAGTATTCGTATAGCATCGTTCCGTTCATTATGAAAATTAAATAGATTAACAGGTAATCTTGATTTCCCCAGGCCGGTAGGTGCGATTTCCTAATCGCATCATAGGCGTCAATTTAAGGATATACGTAAGCGATAATGCCCTCAGGCCGGTAGGTGCGATTTCCTAATCGCACCGGATTAGTCCAAACCAGTTCCATATAAGGTTTCCGCGCAGGATCCGGTGCGATTAGGAAATCGCACCTACCGGCCTGGGAAAAAATCGGTTTTTACGCTTTTAATTACTTTATCTTCATTTTGAAAAAGTAAGACCTTGAATTTTTGCTCTACCGTAAATCTGCAAGTTTTTTCAAGACATTGTGTGTAATCCTTTCAACGATAGCGTCACCACCTGCTAAGCCGTGCGACCAGTCAGTTGTAGCGGCGGTAAAGACAGTGCCACCCTTTGTGTAGATACCCATCGTTGCTGCGCCTGTATGACCTTTCTCCCATCGTTCATACCATTCACAATCATCTGGATGCCATCGGACAGGTGCAGTTGCGAGTATCGTAAAACCTTCTGGTGTACCGTCTTTATAGGTCGGTACCGGCAATCCATCTTTAATTGTAAATTCACATCCATCACACTCGTACCCCACGATGGTATTCTGTCCACCAAATTTTTCGTCTCTTTTCAAGTCTGTTCCTTCAAACACCCAGTGTTCTGGACGGTGTGCCGTATAAGCTCCGTCACCGTCCATAAATTGTCCATGACTCAGGTGATATCCTCCTTGAAGGAAACCGACACCTGTCAAATGATTTTCGGGACGATCCACCAAATGATGGCTCCACAAGGTGCTTAACGTACTGTAGTCATCGGTTTTGTAGATAGGGTCTAAGTTGAAACTCTGTTTCCAGCAGACTAACGCACGTCCTTCATCTTCTGAACGGACCTGCCAACAGACTGAATTTCCGCTGAAGAACGCTGCGTTACCGCCATTGGCAACATAAGCCTCAAGATTATCACGCATCGGTGCTGACCAGTATTCGTCATGACCAACGCTCAATACCAGTTTATAATGTGCCAGTATCTCTGGATGAAACTCCAGATCACTATTCGCAGCATAGTCGAGTGTATATCCGTTTTGCTCTGCCCAAACAATGAAGGGTAATTCCCAATTTCTGAAAATACCGCCAGTGGGTCTGTTAAATGAAACGCGGTTACCCTGTAGTGTGTTCTGCCCGTGATATCCATAAAGACTGAAACCACCCCAATTGTTATATGCATTGTAGGTATTTGTAGAAAGTTGGAGCAAAATAGGTGTCTCTGTGCCGGGTGCTGCGGCACGTACAATAAAAAATAGTGAACTTTCTGCGGTACGATGATTTCTATAGATAGTATCACCTCCACCATCTGATGCCCGAAGTATTCCCTCATAGTATCCGCTTTGCCAAGTTTCTGGTACTTTGAGCTGATAAGTAGGTTCCCACCCACACCCATGAGAAGAAGCATTGATAGGAATGGGTTGTGCCTGTCCAGGAATTCCTGATTCGTTGAATACCACTTCACGCGTCGCTCCGATTCGTGCTATCTCCAGTGAATATTGTCCAGCACTCGTTGACACGTTAAAGGCGATTTCTTCTCCAGGTGCATAACTGAGTTGATCTGTGTATCCATCTATGTAAAGTGGTCTGATTTGATTTTCGGTTTGTGATAGTGTTGCCATGTTCCGTCCTCCTTGTTTTTGTAATGTATCACTTTCAAGTAAAAAAGTCAATTGCTATCAAAAGAGTCGTCATTTATCTAAAAAAATGCTATAATACCCATGTTCATTACGGTATATGGAGGAAACACCTATATAATACCATTTCTATCAGATTTTCTCTCATTACGGACTTTTAGATATGAAACGGAGAACAGCACAATCTGAATGAAAATCAAATAAATAATCAGGTAATTCTACTAATATGACTCATCGTAGGAGCAAGGTTTCGTAGGGGCGGGGTTTCCCCGCCCGCGTATTACCCAATTAATAACTTAATCTTCATACAGATTGTGCTACAATAAAGCGGCATTTTAAATTAAGAATGGTATAAGAATCTATTAAGAAAGGTTGAGACGAAAAAGAAAAATGGAAATAGAAGCAAAACAACCTACTCCGCTATCTTCTGAACAGATGGCACAATGGGAGAATGACGGTTACCTCCTATTGAAAGATGTTGTCCCTAGGTCGGAAATCAATGGTGTCCGTGATAGATTTAACCACGTCGTTGATGGCATCATTCAGCAATTGAAAGAGCAGGATTTAGTTAAGGACGAAGGTTCAGAACTTCCATTTGAAATAAGGTATTGGAAGGTGGCAGGTGAACATGCGAATCGTTTTGGTCGTTCGTGGCGTGGTCAGATTGCTACATCTGAGATATTCGATCTACACTACGCAGGTCCGCTTGTTGATGCTATCGGTCAACTGACAGGAACAGATGTCATCGGACACCCAGTTTTCAATGCGCGTCCGAAACTCCCAGGACAACAATTAACTGTTGTTCCATGGCACCAAGATAGCGGTTATTTCGGTACTGTGAGTGAACAATCGCTTATCCCTACAGCTTGGATACCTCTCGTTCCTGTGGATGAGACGAACGGTTGCCTTCAGGTTGTTGCAGGTTCACATAAGTTAGGTGTGGTTAATCACCATACAGAAAATCGTGAAGGCAAATTTCTTGAAGTATTGGATAGTCTTATAGATGCGGAAAAGATTGTAACATGTCCTATGGAAATTGGAGATGCTCTGGTATTCCATAACCTTACACTTCACCGCTCTCTACCCCACACGACAAGTGAGATTATCCGGTGGGCAATTGACATCCGATATTTACGTGATGGTGACCATCCAGGATCAATCTATTGGAAAGACCCTGACTTCAAATGGGTTATTCGTAGTCAAACTGACCCACTTACAACGGTTGAAGAGTGGATTAAAATGTGGTAGCGTGTCTATTTGCGTTTAGTCGAACAGACCAATTAACGAGCATTTATAGTGAACTTCAGAATTAATGCCAGTTAAAATATTGACTGGTTTCACAACGGGCGAGGAAACCTCAACAACAGGCGAGGAAACCTCGCCCCTACTGGGTGTTGTTCGTCATCGGTGTATGGGGTGAAATGTCTCATTAATTATTAACTTTAACTATAGTGAAAGAGAATTGCATGATCCGTGTTCCATTTCAAGAATTATGTGATGCGTTCTATCGTGTGCTTACGTCTGTAGGTTTTACCGGTGAGAATGCCAAATTATGTGCCCAGTTATTTGCGGAGAATCAACGCGATGGTGTTTATTCTCACGGTCTGAACCGCTTCCCAGGATTCGTGTCAAGACTGCGTAACAAACAGATTGATTTCCGTGCAACACCTGTGAAAATAGAGAGTTTCGGTGCATTGGAACGATGGGATGGTAAGATGGGAGTTGGTCTTGTGAATGCACATTTCTGTATGGACCGCACTATGGTGTTGGCAGAAAAACACAGCATAGGTTGTATTGGATTGTCCAACACAAATCACTGGATGCGTGGCGGTGCTTATGCACTTCAAGCTGCGGAAGCGGGGTTTATCGGTATATGTTGGACAAATACCACGAAACTCATGCCACCCTGGGGTTCTGCTGAGAAAGGCATTGGAAATAACCCTATGGCTATTGCTATTCCACGGGAGGAGGGACACATCCTGCTTGATATGGCGATGAGTCAGTATTCAAACGGAAAATTAGAGGTACTAAAGATACAGAAGAAAACATTGCCTCTCCCTGGTGGTTATGATACTGATGGTAGACTTTCAGTTGACCCGGCAGAAATACTTGAATCAAGAAGAGCACTCCCAATCGGTTATTGGAAAGGTTCAGGTTTAGCCTTAGTGCTTGATACGCTGGCAGCCGTCATCTCAGGGGGACAAGCCACACATCAGATAGCAGAACAGCAATCCGAATATGCTGTTTCACAGGTCTATATCGCCATTGATGCTTCTGGTATGATGGGAGCTGGGATGTTGAACGAGACTGTAGAAGCAATAATTAAAGACTTTCACAGTGCAGCACCTTTAGACGAAAACGAAACAGTCCGACATCCAGGTGAAGGTATGTTACGAACCCGTCTGGAGAGTCTTGAAAAAGGGGTGCTTGTGGACGAAAAACAGTGGCAGCAATTGTTGGAAATGAATAGGTAATATCCATTCAATCCTTAACGTTACAATATAGGAGCAAACTACTGCATGAAATTTGCATTCTTTGATAATTACCAACTTGGTGTTATAACCGATGATGGAATTGTTGACATAAGCGAGACTTTATCAGAAATCTCATATCATTCACCTCAAGAACTGATTCAGACTGTGATTGTGGACTATCACAACCTTCTTCCGAAGATAGCGGATGCAGTCAGGAACGGTTCACCAAAATCCTTAGATAGTATCAATCTTAAAGCACCCTTACCACAACCCGGACAACTTGTTTGTCTTGCGGGGAATTATATTGAACCTGATAGTCCTTCTCGGGGTGAGTTTAACGCATTTTTAAAATCACCTACCAGTGTTATCTCAACGAAAGAAACAGTGCAACTCCCTGAAGCAGATGTTACTGTTTTTCACTTTGAACCTGAATTAGCAATTGTAATAGGGAAGACTGCAAAACATCTAACTGAAGAAAACGCGCTTGATTGTGTATTTGGTTACACACAATTCATTGATGTCTCTGCGCGGGGATTGCCAGGAGGATTCTTTTTAGGGAAGAGTTGGCACACATTTGCACCGATGGGACCCGTTCTCGTCACAGCAGATGAGGTTGCAGATCCGAATGCGCTTGATGTCCATCTCTGGATAAATGATAGGCTTCAGCATGATTTCTCTACGAACTCAATGGCACGATTTGTCCCTGAGTTACTTGCTGAGGTGACGAACGTACTCACGCTTCAGCCGGGGGATGTTGTTTCTACGGGTACACACCATGAGGCACTGACAGCAGTCGGTGATGGGGATACAGTGCGCTTAGCAATTGAAGGATTCGGTCCGGAGTTATGCGTTGATGTCTACGATCCCTTAAAGCGAACAACTTGGCGCGGATGATAAAATAGTTGACAATGAAGATACTTTGCAGGTATAATTTTAAAAAAGTCGGGATTTATGATATAAATTGCATGCACACATCTTTAGAATTTCGCAATACAAGATATTGCAGCTAAACACGATTTGTTCAGTTGGAACAAACGCTGTTCCTGAGATAAGGAGAAGGGATAAATGAATAATCACAGCAGAATTGTCTTTCATACAATTTTTGCATTTGTCTGTATATGGATCATGGGGTGCGGTGGTTGTAATCCGGAACCGGTACCCAGCGGCATGTCACCCACTGAAGGTCCAGAGACAGGGAATACTACCGTCACGATTACAGGTGAGAAATTTGATGTGAAAAACGGGGTTACCGTAACTTTCGGTGGGAAGGAAGGCTCAAACGTTACAGTTACAGAAGCAACGGAGTTGACTGTATTGACACCCGCCGGTACTGCAGGTGAATCGGTTGATGTTATCATAACCAATAAAGGCAAACCTGAAGTTCCTGTTTCACTTTCACAGCAATTTACCTATACAGATGCTACGCCACCAACAGTAATAAGTACGGATCCAGAGGATGGTACAGTTTTCTCTGAATACGAAGATTCGCTAAATGTATTAGATACACTCTCAGTGAGTTTCAGTGAAGCGGTTGATGTAGATACAGTTTCCATTGATGTCTCTGTTGCTAAAACTGAAGATTCATTGAGTGAACCCGCTGAACCAATAGTTCCTGGCACAGTGAGTGGTAGTGGAGATACCGTTACTTTCACTTCCGAGGTTCCTATGCGTTGTGGACGTATGTATACTGTTACTGTTTCTGGTGCGACTGATATGGCAAAGAATGCGCTTGAAAATGCTTACAGTTTCTCCTTTAGTATCACCAGTCCTGAAAAACTGAATAGTTACCGTGTCCGTGATGAAGACCTTCAAGATGGGAACGGTGAGGTTGCCCTAAAGCGCATCGCTTCACGTCCAGAAATTTATGACAATGAAGCTTTGTGGGAGCGGTTGGTCGCCGGTAATCAGGACGACTATATATTTGACCGCACAAATCTAAAGGTTAATCAACATTTATGGATCAAACGTGGTCGTGCGTGGGGTGATCAGTAGTCTATAGTATATTAGAACGTGCAAAAGAAAAAACGGATTGACTGAGACATTATGTCAAAGTCAATCCGTTTTTTGTTAGTGTATTTAGGATGAATTAGGCACCGTTTCCATCACCATTAATTACCGGTCATGCCTTCCATGCCTTCTTCGGTCGTGCCTTCCATGCCTTCTTCGGTCGTGCCTTCCATGCCTTCTTCGGTCATGCCTTCCATAGCGAGTGTAACAAAGACATAATCGGAATCAGCTGCTACTGTATGACAACCATGACATGCTCCTGCAGCCATTTCTGCTGACAGATTATTAATTCCCATCGGATCAACAGCTGCTTCAGCCGTTTCAGCAGGATGACCCGTTACGCCATAAGCCCAACCGCCATTTTCTGCGGACTCGGTTTTGGTCATAGTTGAAATCTGTGAAAGAAATGAGTTGGTGGTATCCATTGATTCTTTAACAATCATAGAACCGACTGGATAGTCTGTTCCTGCGTTATTAGCCATTGCAGCGGCTTCGTTAAAGTAGATTGTACGGGATCCATGATCATGAGCCTCACCCTTAAATTCCACTAATGGTCCATCAAGTGTCTTCATATCTGTCCACGATCTGTATGCATCTGGTTCTGGATCATCCATAACTTGCATTAACGCATCCTGTGTTCTATTACATGCCATTATGACAACGCAGCCGATTAGTGCGATAAGTAATGCAATTCGATATTTTAGCATTAGTATGCTCCTTATTTTTTAAATATTCTTAAGAATAAAATTAAGATGAAGAGTTTCAGATGAAAGGCATAGATTCTATAAGCAAAAATCCGTTTTACCTTTGTATGTCCCCCTTCAAATTCATGTATACATAAACTAAATGTATAATATCACATTATCTTGTTTTTTACAACAAAATTTAAACTTGCAGCTCACTTTAAGTCAGCATTAAGAATTTCGGACCGTATGTGTAAAACATGAGAGCTGTTAGGTGAAAGTGCATAAGCCTTAGTAATTTCACGTTTTGCATCAGTAAGACGATTTAATCGAAAATACACATACGCTCGCGTTGCAATGTGTGTGGGGCGAGGATCCTTTGCGACTGCTGCTTCAGCAAGGTTAAGTGCTTCCTTTAGCGATCTATTCTCTTTTGCAAGCAATGATGCTAATGCATCTTTAGGAAACGGGACATTAGGTGCATGTTTTATTGCTTGTCTGTAATCCGTCTCAGCCTTATGTGTTAGATCACGCTTGAGATAGATGTGTCCTCTCCACAGATAACCTGGTGCCCACAGAGGGTTCTTCTGAATACCTGAAGTCAAGGCATTCTCTGCCCCTTTTAGGTCTCCTGATGTCTCGCGAAGTTTTGAAAGTTGATAGTAAGTATCCATAAATTCCGGCTTATGATTGATTAACGTCTGAAAATACGATTCTGCTACATTTCTATTGCCGAGTCTTGATTCTATCATACCCAGGTGTAGCAATGCTTGTACTGAATTGGGTTCTGTGTTTAGTACTTTCTGATATGTCTGTTTTGCTATATCTAAGTTGTCCAACTGCATCTGTACATAAGCAAAGTCTTTCAAGGCAGGCAGGTAAGTCCCATCTGTTTCGATTGATTTTTTTAGCAGTTCCAATGCGGGGATCCCTTGTCTTTTTTTCATAAAAGGAAGTGCTTGTTGTCGATAGACTTCTGCCAATGTCTGTTTATAACGTCTATTCGTAGATTCTGCTCCTTGAACATCACCTATTATTGTAAGAATTTCAGCAAGAGATTTATAGAATATCGGTTCGTTGGGTGTACTTTGTATAGCGTTTTCATAGTATTGGCGTGCTAATGTGAAATTTCCACGTTTTGCTGCAACTTCACCACGTCCAAAAGCAGCACGGCCCAAAGTGTTATCCAAAATCAGTGCATGTCGGAAAACTGCATCAGCCTCATCAAGTCTATTTAGTTTTAGTAAGACATGTCCCAAATTGCTATGTGCTACAGTGCTATCTGGATAAAGCTGCACTGCAACGATGTAATATCTTCGTGCTTTTTCTAAATTGTTTCGTTCTGTTTCAATCTGTGCCAGTGCGATATACCACGTCACTGGTGTATTTTCTCCGGCACCTTTGACAGCTGTCTGGAACAGTTCATCAGCCTGTTCAAGCTGTTTGTTGCGATGGTAGGCTGTGGCAAGTTTCGCTTGCAGAAAAGGTTGGTATGCGAAACGTTCTGTTTGCATGGACTCAGAGAGGCGTTTTAATGACTGTTGATATGCCTTGATGGCGTTTGTGTAATCTCCTAACTTTGCTAAGGAATCACCTTGTCCAATATACACAGTTAGGAGTTCTGGTTCCTCTTTTGCAAGTGATCTGTACAAATCAAGTGCTTGCTGGTAGTTTTCCTCTTTGAATGCCTTTTGTGCTTTCTGAAGTTGTTCCTGAACGTGTTTTGGATAGGTTGCTATATCCCACGATGTCACATCGGCAAGCACAGAGACAGTCAATAAAAGGGGCAATAAGAGAAAGATAGTTGAGAGAAAAGAACGATATCGTAGGGTTTTCATCGGACTATTCTTTGGTGTCAATGTTCATCACTGATACATGTCTAAGTGCATCATCTAAGATATACCAAGGGTCATCTTCTTTCTGTTTAATTAACCACTTTTTGAATGCTGTTTCAGCTTTGCTATTCCTTATTAGAACTGCGATCTCATCTTTTACTTCAGAATATTGTTTCTGCCGAGATGGTTTTTTCTTAACTAATTCAACAATCCGTAAACCTTCGGGAACAGGCATAGGTCCCATGTGATCGTTGGGTTTCATTTGCGAAACTATCTCTCCCAACGGTGTATCAGAATTCAGCGTAAACGTAGCGAAAGAAACTGATGGATTCGGTTTATACTTTTGACTCACTTTAGCATACGTATCTCCCTGTTTAAAGTGCAGACTTATATCCTCTGATAACGTCTTGAGAGATTGCTTTTCTATATCCGAGCTGTCCTTCGGGACAGAAACAAGAACTGAACGAATTGTGACAGTAGCGGGGGCAATGAAACGTTTCTTATTTGTTTCAAAGTATTGGGGTGCTAATTCTTCGATCTCTTTACGACTGACAGAATTAACAAATTTCAATCTATAATAATCATCATAGACAATCTGGTCATAAAACCATTTCTCTAATGCTTGTATTTCTATATCATGCTTTTGCAGCATCTGATTGAACGTTTCCTCTGACGGATATTGTTGTTGCATAGCAGCAATTCGTTCCGAAATTTGTTGCTTTCGGTTAGTATCCGTGATACCGATTCTCTCTGCCCCTTGCAGGACAAACTTACGGTCAATGATCCGATTTAGTTGTGTGCGTTTTTCGTCCTCATTCGGTTCAGTTGGAAGGTGTTTATTGATGATCGCATTGATACGGTACTCGTTCACAAGTTCACTTTGTGTGATTGCTTGCTTATTGACAACTGCAATTACAGAATCAATTAGTATTTGTGCCTCTGCAATTACAGTAGTTATTGCCATTAGAATAGTGATGTATACTGCTAAGATTATTGTGTGATTTAGTGTTTTCATTGTGTAGGATATAATAACGGATAATGGAGTTTAGGTCAAGAAGTTATGTTTGAATTTGGATTCTGTTATTATTTTACCAACTCTATCACACCGCAGCCGACACGAGAACCGCCGCCTGGACGCTTCTGTAACGCTACAATCACATCGTTTACCCACTCCCCAAAAGCCGTATCATCTCCTTGAAAGTATCCCAACACCCACGCAGTCGTCTGATCATCTAAGAACATCGTCAGCAATAAACTGTAGCCAGACTCATCAGCAGGATTCTCAATATCTATTCCAGACGTGATATAGAGATGTGTTAGCCTGTTCTGCATCTCTTTTACAAAATCTTCAGGAGTACCATTAGAGAAAGTTTGTTTAAACTGATTCGTGAAGAAATCAGGATCGACAGGTAGTCCTATAGAAATAAAGAACTCGTGATAGGTAGTTAAACTTTTGGGTTGGATATCCATAAACGCTTGGTGTTCTGGTGTGCCATCAAGTGGAATAGTAAAAGCAATTCGTGGATCAACTAACTGTTCAGGCTTTAGAAAACACTTTAGCAATAGTTCCAACAGGTCATGAGTATGCGGACTCACCGCTTCACCGGGAAGATGATGCGCTGTTCCGAGATCAACTTGCTGTCCGAGTACTGCTAAAGTGCATAGATGCGTTGCCTGTATTGGTTCAGTTTGTCCCACAGTATGGGTATGTGTGCCTTGGTTCATATCCGTGTGAATCATCAAAGAACCGTGCATGTGTGGATGGGTTCTGAAGGTATCTCCTGTTTCGTGGACAAGTATCATTTTTCCGAGTATATCAGTACTGGGTTCTCCGCCAATTGACCAGAACGGTGTTGTGAATTCCAAAACACCCGTTCTGTTTTCATCGACTGGAATGTTACCGATCTCACCTATTCCGATTGGTGGTAAGTCAAGACGTGCTTCTGCTACGGGTATACCTACAGTACCTGTGGGAACACCCATCGGATGCCAGTGCGGGCCCACATCTGCACAGTTGCTACCGATATGGAGATGGGATGCATGCAAACCGGAAGTAGCATTATATACCTCAATAACAGTATGAACACCCACCTCAGTTTCAGTGAATGTAGCAGTTCCTGTTAGACTGCTGCCATCTACTGCCGTGATGTTTGCAATAGCAACTTTTTCTATCGGTTCAGTCGTGATTACCTCTGGTGAAATGAATTCGCAACCGACAACACAGGAAATAAGAACAAAGAGAACAACGATTATAGCGGAAGTATAATGATTCATCATTATTTGCGATTTGGAGAGCGCTCCTATAGAAGAAGTGTAAAAAAATTTGATGATACAATTAGAAACCGACTACAGTTGATAACCTTTATCTGTTAGGTACCGTTGTGTTCATTATGGTTGCAGCTGTGTTCATTATATTTGCAAGGTCCCACACCAAGACTGTTCCATCTTTGCTCTTACTGGCTAAGGTATGACTGTCTTTACTGAATGATAAACTAACAATTTCATCTGTATGTCCTTTGAGCGTTTTCTTTTGTTCACCAGTAAATGAATCCCATAGATGTATAGGACCTTCCCACAGACTGCTGGTGAGAATACGACCATCCGAACTGAATCCCACATCCCAAACAACGTTCTGTGGAGATGGTAAATCTTGACGAGTAAATATATGTTTCTGCTCACCCGAGGCAACATCCCACATTCTAATTGTATCATCATTTGCGCAGCTTGCCAATCTGTTACCATCTGGACTAAAAGCAATGGATGTAATGCTATTGGTATGTCCAATAAGTGTATGTGTAAACTCACCCGAAGCAACATCCCACAGCCCTATCTGAAAATCTGGTCCTGTCCATCCCTTACGATCAGACAGTGAAGTTGCTACCGTCTGAAAATCTGGACTCAGTTTAGATAGATCATCACCTTTAGATTCAGCTCCCTTTACGATATTAGTTTGCTTTTGCTTAAATGTTGCTACATCCCATAATTTGAACGAACCGTCTCCGGCTACACTTACAAGTGTTTTGCCATCGGAACTAAACGCTATATTGAAAAGTCCACCTGTACGCGTCCTGATAGTTCCCAATCTTTTTCCCGACTCCATATCCCATAGGCGAATATTACCGTAGAAATCTACACTTGCGAGCATTTTACCATCAGGACTAAACAAAAGGTCAATAATAGGTTTTATATGTCCTTTAAATGCTTTCTTTTGTTTACCCGATTCGCTATCCCATAAACGGATGGTTTTATTGGCTGCCGTTGCAAGTATAGTTCCAACCGGACTAAATACCACATCTACGATCTCTTTCTTATGTCCTAAGAGCGTTTTCTTGTGTTCCCCTGTATTGACATTCCACAGATGAATTGTTTTTTTATCTATAACATCCTGAGTTGCTAATGTCTGTCCGTCTGGACTCAGCACTACCTTTTCAATATTAGAAAAATGACCCGTGATCGTTTTCTTGATCTCTCCTGTCGCGATATCCCACAAATGAAGAAGTCCGTGCTCACTCCAACTGGCTATTGTCTTACCATCTGGACTAAATACTACGTTCTTGACAGGAGATGTGTGTCCAGTAATGGTTCTTTCAAGTGTGCCAGTGGCAACATCCCACAAACTAATGGGGCCGTCCTCTTCCCCACAGGCAAGTGTCTGGCTATCTGGTGTGAAGGCAATATCTGCTATCCGTCCAGAGTGAGCCGACACCAGTGATTGAATTTCACCAGTATGTGCATCATACAACCAAATGCCAATAGTACTCACAACTGCCAATACGTTGCCATCAGGAGAATACACTAACATTTCAACGCCACCTTTTCCAAATCGTGCCTTCACATTTTCCGGTAAGTTTAACTGTGGATTATCAGGAATAAACATCATGTGATCCGGATGTTCGCGTCTTGAAATAGTTTGCAGTATTAAAAAAACCGAAACGATACCTACTATCAGAACAATTGAAAACAACGTCTTTTTCATTTTATGTCTTTGCCTTGACAGACTTCTCTTAGTATCTGCCTTATTTCACGAGATCTGTTCTATTGATAATTGATTCCATATCCCAGAGCAATACAGTTCCGTCCGAACTTGTACTTGCCAGAGTCTTCCCATCAGAACTAAACGAAATGCCAGAGATGGCACTGGAATGGCCTGTAAGTGTGTTTCTCTCCTCACCCGTTGCAACATCCCAGAGTCTGATTTTTTTGTCCCAACTCCCACATGCAAGGATTTTCCCATCAGGACTGAAAGATAAACTCCTAAGTCTAAGAATATTCGAACCTAAAACTCTCAGCAATGCACCTGTGTTAACATCCCAAAGTTTAACACTATCATTATCTCCACTTGCAAGGATGTTTCCATTCGGACTAAAGGCTACTGCAGACACTCCGGATGTAAAATCAGTAAGTGTTATCTTCTGTTCTCCATTCGTAACATCCCACAACCTAACGACACTATAACTACCGTCCGAGACACCACCACTTGCCACTGTTTTCCCATCAGGACTAAATGCAATCGACCTAACAGAGTCGGTATCTTCCTTGATAGTCTTCTGATGACTACCACTTCTTGCATCCCACAAACGGATCGTCATGTCGTTACTTGAACTTGCAAGTGTTTTCCCATCAGGACTATAGGATAGACTTCTAATATCAGAATAAGTATCTTTATCAGAAACATGCCCTTCAATAGTTTTCTTACTATTGCCGGTGTCTGTATCCCACAGTCGTATTGTCTCGTCAACCCCACCACTTGCAAGCGTATTGTCAGAAGGATTAAATGCAAGGCAATCAACAGATCCTTTGTGACCGAGAAGTGTTTGCTTATGCAAACCTTTTTCTATATCCCAAAGATGAATTTCTTTTGATGCTCCGAACGCAACCATCTTTGAATCGCTGCGAAATGACACACACGAAATGGGTGCGATATGACCGGTGATTGTCCGCTTGAGTTTTCCAGTGCGGACATCCCAGATGTGTAGCATGTGATCGTCCCCCCAACTTGCAAGGGTTTTCCCATCTGGACTGAGTGCTATGTGCTCTACATCCGCTGAATGTGCTTTAAGAGTTTTCTTAAGTTTACCTGAATTCACATGCCATATACGGACGGTGTCATCTCTACCTGCGCTCACAAGAAATTTACTATCATGACTAAACACCATTTTATTGATACTTTCCGTATGTCCCTTTAAGGTTCTCTTATGTTTTCCTTCTTGTATTTTCCATAGTCGTATGGTTGTGTCTAAACTCCCACTTGCCAGTAACTTTCCATCTGGACTAAATGATAGGCTCCTTATGCTCTTCGTGTGTCCACCCAGTTCCATCTTTACTTCCCTTGTGGTGAGATCAGATACACGTACCCTATTATCATTGTTGAATTCCCCAGAAGCCAGAAGTCCTTCATCATTATTGAACCATACACTAAACCATATTGGAACATGTCCCCTGTTTTTGTTCTTATGGGTACCAGTGGAAACATCCCACAGACTAACCCCGAACATGTCCGTACTGACAATTGTTTTTCCATCATAACTAAATAGGAGATTTGTTATTCCACCCTCATGTCCAACAAAAAACTGCTTAAGTCTGAATGTCGTAGTATCCCATAAATAGATAACTCCCTCTCGACTACCAGCGATTAGCAAATGACCATCGGGACTAAACGCCGCATTCATAATACCAGAACTTCCACCTGAAAGCACAGTTTTTTGCACTTGATAGTTATTCGTATCATACAACCATATACCTGTGGAAGTTGCGACTGCTAAAATAGCACCATCCGGTGAATATGTTAACCCTTTCACACTTCCTTTACCGATCCGCAGTTTAACACTGTCAGGAAAATTCAATTGGTGAGCCTCGTGGAGAACAGTCCCGCTCTGAAATTGCTCCTTTTGCGATTGGCTTAAGACAAGACTCAGGATTAGAACTACGATTATACCGCACAGGATAATGTAAATTGGACGTAGTTTTGTTTTCATCTAATCTGTCTCCTGAATGATGCTAGGGATATCCCACACAAGGACTGTCCCATTTATGCCCCCGGTGATAAGTGTCTTGCCATCTTCACTGAAATCAATGCTCGTGACTCCTCCATTAGTGTGTCCAATCAGTGTTTCTATACGTCTTCCAGTGTCTAAATCCCATAAGTTAATATATCGTTTTGCACGAAGAGCTACTCCCCGTTTCATATCACTTGCAAGTAACATTCCATTTTCATATAGAATTACTTTCCAATCCGTTAGTTTGTATCCAGCGATGCAGTACTTTTGCTGCCCAGTTGCGATATTCCATAGGCGAACGGAACCGTCCTTACTTGTGCTGACGATTTTACGTCCATCTGGACTGAAAAATATCTCTGAAATCTCATCAGCGTGTCCTATGAAAGTTCCTATCCGTTCTCCCGTAACAACATCCCACATAACGATAGTTCCATCTTGACTACCGCTTGCAACCCTATCCCCCTCTGGATTTAATGCTACTGTAGAGATAGCGATGGGTTCCATTGTCTGCTGTTTTCCTAAAAGTCGATTTGTGATGATTTGCTCGAGTTCTCCTGTAGTTGCATTCCACAACCGTAATGTCCCATCAAAACTCCCACTCACAAGTGTTTGTCCATTGGAACTAAAACAGAGACTCTCGACCCTTGCAGTATGACCCTGTAGTGAGTGTCTAATATTCCCCGTTGTCGTATCCCATAGCTGGACTGAATTGTCTGAACTTGCACTTGCAAGTATCTGATTATCTGGACTAAACGCAATACCGAATTCCCGTTCATACAGATGAATATCACGTAATAGCTTACGATTCTTTTTAAAAAATCGTATTCTTTCGGATAGGTGTTGTTCTTTACCCGTATTTGCATCCCACAACCCAGTAAAACCGTCCGAATACATCCCCGCCAATAGGTTACTATCTGAACTAAACAGGAATCTATTCAGATTTCCGATACTAGGTGAATGTGGTATTAGTAATCTGCACTGTCCAGTGGTTATATCACATAAGTTTATAGATCTGTCAAAATTCATACTTACCAACTTAGTACCATCAGGACTTAAAGTCAGATCGGCAAAACTACCTATAGCATACGTCAGATCTATAAAACTATTTCCAACTATCCTTTTCTTGTGTTCTCCAGTAACTGTATCAAAAAAATCGATAGTATAGTCTTGATCTGCTGCAGCTATCATACTACCGTCCGAACTGAAACAGACATCAATACGTCGATATCTTTGGTCATCAATCTGCTTGTATTTACCAGTATTGATATCCCACAAGAGAATTTTAGAATCAGCCTCCCCCCAACTTAATATGAATTGTCCATTCGGACTAAATGATATTTGTGTAACATTAACCTCCGATTCTTTGAAAGTCTTCACAGGTGTGCCTGTTTCAATGTCCCAAAATCTGATTGCGTTATCAACACTACCACTTGCAAGCGTTTTGCCATCTGGACTAATAGATACACTGGTTACAAAATCCGTATGCCCTTTAAGTGTATGTTTGACTGAACCAGTAGCAACTTCCCATAGAATGATGGTCTGATCCTTGCTACAACTCGCGAGTATCTTACCATCAGGACTAAACGCGATTCCTCCAACAAAGTCTGTATGTTTTTCAAATTTTCTGTTTTTTCCAGTAACAACATCCCATAGATTTAGATACTTGTATTTATACGATGCAAGCGTTGTACCATCAGGACTAAACAACACATTATCAGCACTCAGGGATATCGTGCTGTCCCTAAGTTCTTTTTTTATTGTGCCATTGGCAATATCCCATAGTTTAATTCCTCCAAAACTACCTTTAGTAGCCGCGAGTGTGCTTCCATCTAGACTGAAAGCAATCCCTCTTTGGTTATAACTCGACTTTTCTGTTTCCCTTAACAGGTCTATTTCTTGATACGTTTTAGCATCATATAGCCAAATACCGATTGTAGTGGCTACCGCGAGTTGAGTGCCATCAGATGAATACTGTATTGCATCAATTTCACCCTTTCCAATACGTGCAATTGCACCATCAGGTAGATCCCAACGCGTATAGTTTTCAGCCGAAACGATAGAATGGTAGGATATTGTAATGAGAATTAGAGAAAAGATATTCAGAAATATTAGTTTTTTCATGATACTGTCCCAACAAAACCTTCACTGCAATTCATATTTTGTCATAGCATTTTGCATCAGAAGATTATTTTGTTCGCAAGATGACTCCCTTCTCACCGACGATCCATCCCATATCCCCGTTGAAATGAATATCCTGCAAGTTTTTTGTTGTCGGTGATGGATAGTTTATCCACGTTTTACCTCCATCTTCTGTGTATAGGATGACTCCCTCCTCACCGATTGCCCATCCCCGTTCTTCATCTTGAAATTCTACATCTCTTAGACTCTGTTTCATCGGGTTTGTTTGTCGCTTCCAGGTAATTCCTTTATCAGTGGTATGCAAAATCAGACCATCGGACCCAACAACCCAGCCTTTAGATGGGTGTGGGAAATGCACAGCGAACAGTGGTTGTTCTGCATTGCTGATCTGTCGGGTCCACTGTTTTCCACCATCTGGTGAATGTAAGATTTCCCCTTTTTCTCCGACAACCCAAACAGATGTATCATAAGCGTGTACACCCCAAAGATGTCTGTCTGAAGGATTGTCGACTTTTTCCCACGTGCCGCCACCATTCTGCGTATAGAGTATCGTTGACATACCTATACCGTCAACCCCTCCGACAGCCCAGCCTTCTGTTCTATTGATAAAGTATAGGTCTAAGATACCGGGAGTTATATTACTTGTGGATCGTATCTGATGTTGTATTTTCCACGAATTACCCGCACTACCGGTATAATGTATATTTCCTTTACCCACAATCCAACCATTTTTGGACGTGGTAAAATTGACATGGGTCAACGTATATGTAGCAATGGACTTTTCATCGTTTCCACGCCAGTTCTTCCCACCGTCTTTAGATGATAGAACGATACCACCACTTCCAACTGCCCAGCCGAGTTTTCCATCAAAGAAATGAACACCGTAAAGATGCGCGCTGGACCCACTATTGACCTGTTCCCATGTGATTTCTTTTGCATCTTGGGCACAACCGATGAACAGAAGACCTGTCAATATGAGCGTTAGGATGGTATTTCTTAATTCAAGCATGGATGTTCACCTGTATAAATGTATTGCATTTTCGGATGGATCGTGATACATTAACTATAATGGATTTACGCATCTGTTGTCAATAGAATTTCACTGTTTACTGAAAGGAAAAGGGATTGAGTGCCGTTTGGACGGCACACGGATGAAAATTAAATAATTGGGTAATTCAGATCACAAGAATCATCATAAGAACAGGGTTTCGTAGGGGCGGGGTTTCCCCGCCCGCGTATTACCCAATTAATAACTTAATCTTCATGAGTGTGCCTACTACTATTG
>JAAXGN010000110.1:0-2817 GCA_012267415.1 Candidatus Poribacteria bacterium
ATGATTAATCAAACTGACGTTAGTTTCGTTCATTCATCAAATAGACTTTCAATATGGTGCGATTAGGAAATCACACCTATACCAAGGAAGATAATATATCATTCCTTTCAATCATCGTCTATAATTAATTACGGCTTTTATAGAACCCCAAGTTGTGCTTACTTTACCTGTCGGGTCAACTGCAAATGGATTTACAGTTACTGTTGCAAGACGTCTAACCTCATCCGGAGTAAGCACTCTGTGGAACATTATGTATTCATCCATTAATCCCTTAAATGACCATGTAGGATTCTTAGGTCCATTAAATTCGGTTGCCTCTGAACCTATACCGATAAATCCAAAACGTGCCGCTTGGGGTCCGATTGCTTGTGTATGGGGTGCTTGCTCTACATCCAATTCACCATTTATGTATATCCGTTTCGCTTCGCCGCTAAAAGTTACTGCAATGTGATGCCATTGATTATCAAGTACATCCACGGTGCCGTGCCAGTCTCTGATGGGACAACAGATGTCAAAAGCAATAAAATTGGTATTTCCCAATTGATCATCCGCTGCCGCAAAACGGAAAAACTCACTCCGGTCCCAAGAAGCAATTACCCCACGCTGTGCTGTCTTAATCCACACAGCGATGCTAAGTGCAGGAATCGCTTCAACATATTGCAAGTTACGAACAGCGATATAATTTGCTGCACCACCGGGGAATACCATGCACTCGTTAACTTTACCCTCTTCAAGATTGAAATTGCTGCCCTGAATTAGACCATTATATCCATTTCCAGACGTATCCACTACCTCACCGTCTACAACAGTATCCTCATCGAAACTGTAATAGATCACAAGATCGTTTGAATCCATGTTCGCAGCATAGGCAGCACATGTTAGTACTATGAATAACAAGGTTATTGAGAACAAGTTGCAGTTTCGATGTTTCTTCATAAGAATCCGATCAGTGGTTTCTTCCTACATCCTATCTCGCATTTTTTATGTGCCCCCAAGTCGTACTTAACTTACCATTTGGTTCAATGCTAAAGGGGTCCGTAGGTGCTTTTGCAAGGTGTGCTATCTCCTCCTGAGACAAAGCACGATGGAAGTAGAATAGTTCATCCATCAATCCTTTGAATGCCCATCCGGTAGGTGAGGCGGATCCATTAAATGTAGCAGCTTCAGAACCGACACCGATAAATCCGTATCTTTCCGCTTTTGGACCAATCGTATTGCCGGTTGTGTTTGTAGGTTGCTCTACATCAATTTCACCATCAACATAAATGCGTTTTATCTCACCGTCAAAAGTTGCTGCAACGTGATGCCATTCGTCATCAGTTACGACTATATCACCGTGCCAATCTTCTATCGGACAACAGATGTCAAAAGCAACAAATTCCATTTGAACAATTGCCGCATCGCCTGCTGCGAATCGAAAATATTCGCTGCGGTCCCAAGAAGCGATCATACTTCTCTGTGGTGTCTTAATCCAGACTGCAATGCTGAGTTCAGGGATACCTTCGGTATAATTGAGGTTTCGGACAGCAATGTATTCTGTTCCTACACCTGGGAACTCTAAACACTCATTTACTTGTCCCTCAACAATGTTTAGATTACTACCGTGTAGAAAACCGTCGTTTCCATTCTCAGATAAATCCAGAACATCTTCATTTGTAAATGTATCACTGTCAAAACTATAATATATCACAAGTCCAGTTTTGTCAACACTAAAACTGAAAGAAGATAAGGTAGGTAGTGTCAAGAATAAACCGATTAAAAGCGTCTTAAGTATTCGATAGTTTCTCATTACAAGACTCCCGAATTATGGTGTAATATGAAAATAATCTTGCGCTTTCAACCTACGGTAGGTGCGATTTCCTTATCACACCATTTGCCGAGTGTATAAGAATTTCCATATTCTACCATAGTTTGTGTGATGTATTCCTGTGAGTTAATGTGTTCTGAGTATTTTCTAAAAATTAAGCCTTCAGAAAATCCCCTGGAATTCGTGAACCGGGATAGTTTCCGTTTTCATCACGATTGGCAATCGGTTCAGGAATTTCAGCATCCCAATAATCTGGGACGGTATTGGGGCGACTGTGCCATGCTAATATAAGCGTTCGTCGTTTATCTGTAGTATTATTGTGAGCAGCGTGTAATAGTCTGGCATCCGCCATGACTAACGAACCCGCTTTTGCATGAATATCTACTTGATCAGGGTGGTCACTGAACATGATAGGATCGTCTTCAAGAAGAAACCGCGCACCCTGTTCATGTGCAGGGACAAGTTGGTTGTGTAGGTCAATACGTCTGAGATGTGTACCGGGGATAACCTTTAAACATCCATTTTCTCGTGTAGTATCTGTCAGATAGTAATTGAGAAAGATAGTTTGTGGCCACGGTGAACAACTAAGGGGATCATTCCAGCGCATCCAATCTTGATGCCAATATAACGGAGGGCCACCGGCTTCTTTTGTCAGTATGATAACACCACCTGAAGCAGAGAAGTCACCAAAACCGAGTTGCTCTAAAGCATCCCGTGATGGTTGCCATTCCAGCAACTTCTGAATGTACGGATTATGGGCACCGTGTACATTCACATGTTGACCTTGGTAGACCATTTCTTTCGGTTCTACATGTTCAGCGATGAGACGTTCGGTTTCATCGCGGAGTTCCTGCAAAAATTCCACTGTCAATATATCGTCAACGATACAATAACCGTCTCGCAGCATCTGATTCCGTGTTTCTAAAGCGACTTCTGGTGTCATCCCATTTCTCCTTGTTGTCCTGTTTATTCCATTTTACACAAAAATGTAAAAAAATACAACTTTTTTT
>JAAXGN010000110.1:2917-19300 GCA_012267415.1 Candidatus Poribacteria bacterium
GAGATCGCTCCTACAGGTTTTCTGGGCATATTTTGCCAAATACTTTACACACCCTTTTTTTACTTTATTGACACACATCACCTGACATGCTATACTCTTAGTGTGGAGAGATGTTATGGTTACCAGAAAAGATATTCAAGCAACATGTGATGACATCGTTCGTGAATTTGATCCGTTACAGGTTATTCTGTTTGGTTCACACGCCTACGGTACACCGACAGAAGACTCGGATGTAGATCTGTTAGTCGTGATGGATATACCCGAATCGGAAACGACTCGTCAAGCGGGAGAGATTGGACAACGTATCCCTCGACGTTTCAGCATGGACCTATTAGTGCGCTCTCCAAAGGAGATAGCATATCGTGTCTCTCATAACGACTGGTTCCTGCGCGAAATCACAGAAAAAGGGGAAGTGCTATATGGACAACTTAATTCTTTTGATACAACCTTCATAAAGGAAGAGGGCAAAATGAACCCCTTAACACTGGAATGGGTAAAAAAGGCTGAAGATGATTACATTACAGTTGAGTTGCTATTGCAGAGTCCTATCTCCAGTAAAGATGTCATCTGTTTCCACGCGCAACAGTGTATAGAAAAATATCTAAAGGCATGGTTGCAGGAAGCTAATATTCCTGCTCCAAGAACACACAAGTTAGAGGACCTATTAAACTTGATTGTTCCATCTAATCCAGAATGGCAAGCTTGGAATCAAGACTTTTCAACACTATCTAATCAGGCTGTTGATTTTCGCTACCCTGGCAAGTCAGCAACTGCTGAGAATCTGGAGCATGCTGTGAAAACATGTAAAATTGTTCGGGATGCGGTGAGAAAATCGTTGAAATTGCCTCAAGTCGATACAGAAGAATAGGATAGAACAGAAGGAGATAAAATGGACAGAATTCTACTGATAGCCCCAGATACACCAGATATAGATACAGAACACGGGTTTTCAAACATAAATGGACCATCACTTGTCCGTGTACCGGAATGGGTGGAGAATCCATTAGGCAACTATTATCTCTACTTTGCACATCATCGCGGTGCTTATATCCGTTTAGCTTATGCTAATGAAGTAGAAGGTCCTTATACGGCTTATGCACCTGGTGCATTGCATCGTGACAAAACCGTCTTTAGAGGATGTGATCACATCGCCTCTCCAGATGTTCATATAGATGCAGAAAACAAGCGATTCATTATGTATTTTCACGGTAATTATCGGGGAGGACAAGCAACGTGTTGGGCAACCTCTCCTGATGGGATACATTACACTGCATCAGAAACTTTAGAGAAACAGCAGGGACCCTATTTCCGTGTCTTCTGGTGGAACGGACTTCCTTACGCAACGAATCATAATTTGTTGAATCGTGGCAAAACACCCGAATGGACAACAGTGTTTGAAAGACGTCAAGCACCACTCTTCCCAGGCAAAGGGAGGGATGGCACGCCACGTCATACTGCTAATCATCTTGTGGATGATACACTCACTGTCTATTATTCTCTATATGGAGATACCCCAGAACGAATTCTAAAAAGCACCGTGCAGCTGACAGATGATTGGAACGATTGGGAAGCATCTCCACCGACAGAGGTCATTGCACCGAAGCATGAGTTTGAAGGTGTAGATATACCGATTGTCCCATCAACGAACGGTCTTGATAGGGAAAGGGTTCACCAACTCCGTGACCCAGAAATCTATACTGAAGGTGACGATACATGGCTGCTCTATTCAGTTGCTGGTGAACAAGGTATCGCTATTACCAAACTTTCTACAGATTGATTGTAAGGAATTCCTTAGAAAAACTTCAATTATCTATCTCAACAAACCTGTAGATCTGATGTAAAGGAATTTCCGCATCGACTGAGATAAGTTTCAGTATATCCTCAATTGATGTCAATACCTGAGATTGCCATTTCTCTACCTGACGCTGATAACGTTCAACTTGGACTCGTTCTTGTGAAATAAGGATATACTCTTGTAACGATTCCAACTGTTGATAACGTCTAAATTTCTCGCCTCTATCATACACCTCGGTTGATTGTGAAAGCACTTCAACTACAACTATTGGATTGAGAAGTATATCAAGGACATCATCTTCAAATCGCGGTGTATCGCAGACTACAGAAACATCCGGATAGAAATAGGACATACCTGAACCAATTCCGACACGCATATCGCTCCCGAAAACACGACATCCATGTTCTACCAGTTGATTGTAAAGTTCATTAACAACATTCACCGTAATCAGATTGTGTTCGAGGCTAGCACCGGAGTCCGCTATTATTTTACCGCTGAAATATTCACTCTTGATTATTGCCTTTCGTTCAGCGGTGATATATTCTTCTGGAGTCAGATATGTTGGCACTGCAGTAGTTGACATTGGTTTCTCCTTATATTAAACTGATGATCCAATTTTAGTCAGGCATTAACTCCCGTAACTGATTAACAACCTTAATGACTTCATCTGCTACGACGTCTGTTTCTGCTGCAGTGTTGTATCGTCCTAAACCGAATCGCACAGCGGTAAAGGCTAATTCATTCGGTATTCCCAATGCGGTTAACACATGTGATGCCTTGACAGCTTCAGAATCACATGCTGATCCTGTAGAGACAGCAACTGTCTTAAGTCCTGTCAAGAGCGATTGACTCTGCACACCCCTAAAACTAACATTTAGGTTCCCTTGTAGACGTTTCTCAGGGTGTCCGTTTAGATGAACATCGGGTAATTGCGATGTAAGTTTTTCATGTAGTCTATCGCGTAAAGGTTTTACATGTTCTATTTCGATTCTGTTTGTCATAGCAAGTTGGGATGTTTCACATGCTGCACCTAAACCGACGATTCCTGCTACGTTGAGTGTACCAGATCGGATTCCGTTTTCCTGACCCCCTCCGTAGGAGAGCGGATGTAAAGGGTTACCAGTTCTATTGTATAATGCTCCGACCCCTTTTGGTCCATATATTTTATGAGCAGTGATTGATGCCATATCAAGTCCCAATACGTCCATATCTGATTCAAGTTTACCGACACCTTGCACAGCATCAGAATGAAACGGGACACCGTGTTTTGAAGCAATATCAGCGATTTCACGGATTGGATTAATAGTACCGACCTCGTTGTTAGCATAGATGATAGTAATCAGTATCGTTTTTGACGTTATGGCGGCTGCAACGTCATCTGGGTTTACCATCCCATATCTATCTACTGGTAGATATGTTGTTTCAAAACCCTCTTTTTCTAAAACGTGACACGTATCAAGCACTGCATGATGCTCAGCTGTACTGGTGATAATATGGTTTCCGTTGCTTTTCTGGGAATATGCAGTTCCTCTGATGGCAAGATTATCAGATTCAGTTGCACCACTTGTAAAGACTATCTCTTCTGGTGAGCAGCCAAGTAGGTTAGCCACTTGCTGCCGTGCCTTATTGACACCATCTTTTGCCTTCGTTCCGTAGAGATGTGAACTTGCTGCATTACCAAAATGTGTTGTTAAATATGGCATCATTGCATCTAACACTTCAGGAGCGATGGGTGTTGTAGCATGATTGTCCATGTAGATGATGTCATTATCCACTTCAATTATTCCCTTTGTTATAGGCGTGCTAAGATAATCATTGAATAAATAATTAGGCAATCCAATCCATAAAAACATCCGTAGGGGCTGGGGTTTCCCTGCCCGCGTATTACTCTATAATTGTTCACGGAACATGTCCATCAAACCATCAGGCGGATCAAAAGGCAGGTCAACGACCGTATTACTTAATCCACTGTAGTAGATGCCGAGTAGTAGATTGAACTCTGCAAGAGATTGCGGCAGATTAGTTGGATGTACCTTGCTTTCATCATCAAGCCAATCGAACATCGCTTCGGTTAGATTCGTTTGTGCGACTGAATTCTCGCCACCATATCCGTGGTTGTCACTTTCAAATCCACCCTCTGGTGTATAACGGTCCCATCCATTAAAACGCCAATGAACAAAACCCTTTTCACCGAACACACAGACCCGTTTATGCTGATTATTACCTGTATTCTCGCTAACACGCGGTGCCATTTCTGGACCGAATGCTACTGAAGCCTGCACACCATTCTGATATGTTACAATTCCTGTTGCGTTTGAAGGAGATGGTTGCGCACCATCCAGATTACCAACACCTGCAATTTGTCCCATAACCTTTACGGGTTGGGAGTTATCAATATAGGATGAAACTAACTGAAGCACATGGGGTGCTTGATCCACAGGCGGGTTTCGTGCACTTGCTTCAATGAATTTGATAGCACCGATCTTTCCTTCCGCTACATCACGTTTCAGTTCAAGGTTTTTCGGATGGAAATTCAGTTGCGTATTGATAGCAATCTTAGTTTTAGTTCGTTTTGAGAGCTCGTGGATCTGTCGCCAATCTTCACTCTCTACAGCAATCGGTTTCTCAATAATAACCGAAGGCACACCGTGTTCAGACGCCTGATTCAGCAGTGGATAACGGATCCGTTCGTTCGTTCCACGCATAACCGGGGCAGTCACGATGTGTAGCAGGTCAGGTTTTTCTTTAGAGAGCATTTCGTCTAAATTCGTATAGCGAGAATCTATACCGAATTCATCACCGAACCCGTTGAGTAACTCTTCCTTCATATCACAGATTGCAGCGAGCTTCCCATTCTTGACATTATCATAAGCTCTGGCGTGGGCACGGGCACGTCCCCGACACCCTAAAATCGCACATTTATACATGTTTGCTCCTTCTAATCTCTATTTTTTGTTGACATAAACGGAGTGATACGCTTATTTCATCTTCATTCTCATCCAAGATTATTGATTATACTTGAGGATAGAATAGAAAGTCAAGTGGAGTTTTTTTGGTTCTCATCTGTTTTTCTGGTCCTCAATGAGTATATGTGATATAGTATACAATATTTATATTATTTCTTGAAGTCAAAATGTGTTTTAGATTAAGTCATGTGTGCCGTCTACATCACCGAGCTAAAACTTCGGTGTCTTGATGGCAGGGGACTGATAACGTGTATTTTCACCACTTAATGTATGTATGAAGTGTGCACTGGCAAGAGCGGATCATAAAAGAAGGAGATATAATGTAATGGACCCAATTAAGGAATATCTTAAGCTTGAAACACGCCGTCAATTTTTGGGCAAATGTGCCATGGGACTTGGCGGCGCAGCCCTCGCATCAATGTTACCGAGTAGTAGCGTTAATGCCCTTGAACAGCAAGCAGTGTCACAAACTGTCGGATTGCCAGGACTCCCGCATTTTGCACCGAAAGCAAAACGGGCAATCTATCTATTCATGTCCGGTGCGCCTTCGCAGATGGATATGTACGACTATAAACCTAAGATGGGTGAATGGTTTGATAAAGACCTACCGGAGACAGTTCGGATGGGACAACGGCTCACAACGATGACCTCCGGACAGTCCCGTTTTCCAATCGCTCCTTCTATCTTTGAGTTTAAAAAGCATGATAATGGGAACGATGGGGCATGGGTTAGCGAGTTGCTTCCGCATACCGCATCTATGGTAAAAGACATCGCTATCATCAAAAGTGTCCATACTGATGCGATTAACCATGACCCTGCGATCACCTTTGTCTGTACCGGTGATGAAACCCCCGGCAAACCGAGCCTTGGTGCCTGGCTTAGCTACGGGTTAGGCTCCGGAAACAATAACCTGCCTACTTTTATCGTCATGAACGCAACATGGTCTGCAAGAAGACCAGCACAAGCACTCTATAACAGACTATGGGGATCGGGATTCCTACCCTCCGACCATCAAGGTGTCCTACTCCGCAGCCAAGGAGATCCAGTATTATTCCTTTCAAATCCAAAAGGTATGAGCGAAGAAACACGCAAACGCATGTTAGACACGCTCGTCAAACTAAATAAGGAACTATACGAGGAAGTTGGTGATCCAGAAACACATGCACGCATCTCACAATATGAGATGGCATTCCGCATGCAGTCATCTGTCCCAGAACTCACGGACCTTAATCAAGAGTCAGACAAAGTCAAAGAGATGTATGGCCCCGATGTCAACAAACCTGGCACATTTGCACACTGCTGCATCCTTGCGCGTCGCATGATGGAACGCGATGTCCGTCTCGTTCAAATCTTCCATCGCGGTTGGGATCATCACGGTAATTTACCAAAAGACATCCGTGATCAGTGCCGTGACATTGACCAACCTGCAACCGCACTCGTTCAAGACCTAAAGCAACGCGGTATGCTTGACGATACGCTTGTTGTTTGGGGTGGTGAATTTGGACGTACTGTTTACTGCCAAGGCGCGCTTAAGAAGGACAACTACGGACGAGATCATCACCCGAAGTGTTTTACAATCTGGATGGCCGGTGCAGGCATTAAAGAGGGAATCGTTCACGGAGAAACTGATGATTTTAGCTACAACGTCATCAAAGACCCTGTTTCTGTCAGAGACCTAAACGCTACCATTCTCAACCGACTCGGCATTGACCACGAAAGATTGACCTTTAAGTTCCAAGGACTGGATCACCGACTAACTGGGGTTGAGGAAAAGGCACGGGTTGTCAACGAAATCTTGGCATAACTTAAACATCCACAGAATATTTGTAAACTTATTTTCGATAATTTGCTATAATTATCAAACCCACGTTAGGAGAATAATATGATAGTTATTGATGCGATAGCCAAAGTCCTAAAAGCTGAAGGTGTAGAATATCTGTTCGCATATCCAGTAAACCACATCATTGAAGCCGCAGCAAAACTTGATATCCGACCTATAATAGTTCGTCAGGAACGTATCGGATTACACATGGCAGATGCATTGAGTCGGGTGACATCAGGAGAAAAGATAGGTGTGTTCTGTATGCAGAGCGGTCCAGGTTCAGAAAATGCGTTCGGTGGTGTAGCACAAGCCTACGGTGATTCCGCGCCTATTGTCGTTTTACCAATGGGATATGCCAGAACGCTATCCCAAATTCAACCCAACTTCAGTTCGGCATTGAATTATAAACATGTTACAAAGTCATGTGAACAACTCACCATACCAGAGGCACTTCCAGAAGTGATGCGGCGTGCATTTACGCAAGTGCGAAACGGTAGACCGAGACCAGCATTGGTTGAAATCCCATCCGATCTCATGAGGGAGGAAATACCAGAACCTTTTGACCCGAAACCTGTTCCAACAGTGCGTTACGGACCGAGTAGTGCAGAGATTGAAGCTGTCGCTGAAACTTTATTAAACGCTAAATGTCCAGTAATCTATGCAGGACAAGGTGTCCACTATGCACAGGCATGGAACAAGTTAAGAGAACTTGCCGAGCTTCTTGCTGCGCCTGTGACAACCAGTTTGGGGGGGAAAAGTGCATTCCCCGAAAATCATCCGTTGGCATTGGGTTCCGGTGGACGTTCCATGCCAAAACCTGTTCATCATTTCCTACATAAGACTGATCTATTATTTGGAATTGGTTGTAGTTTTAGCAGAACACATTTCGCTGTGACAATCCCTGAAGGTAAACGGGTTATCCATGCAACATTAGATCCAGCAGACATCAACAAAGACGTTCCCGTAGAATCAGCTCTTGTCGGCGACGCAGGATTGGTTTTAGATGGATTGGTTGAGGCTGTTAGGGACCGTTCCAATGGTGCATCCGAAAGTAAAACAGCAGAAGTCGCAGATGAAATTAGCAGTGTAAAAGCAGAATGGCTTGAGGAGTGGATGCCAAAACTTACATCGGACGAAGTTCCGATGACACCTTATCGCGTGATATGGGATTTGTTGCATACAGTTGATGTGAAAAATACGATAATTACACATGATGCGGGGAGTCCCCGTGATCAACTATCCCCATTTTGGCAATGTGAAACACCACTTTCATACATCGGTTGGGGTAAGACAACTCAACTCGGTTATGGACTTGGATTGGCAATGGGGGCAAAGCTTGCGAAACCAGATGCACTCTGTGTGAATGTGTGGGGAGATGCAGCCATCGGATTCACGGGAATGGACTTTGAGACAGCAGTCCGAGAAAGAATTCCAATATTATCTGTTCTATTCAATAATTTTTCTATGGCAATTGAGATACCAATCATGCAGGTGTCAACTGAGAAATACCGTAGCACTGATATATCTGGACATTATGCAGATATGGCAAAAGCATTCGGTGGATACGGTGAACGTGTCGAAACACCTGACCAAATTATTCCTGCTATTCAAAGGGGAATACAAAAAACGCAGGAAGGAACTCCTGCATTACTTGAATTTATTACAGCAAAGGAAATACAGATTTCAAAGTTTTAACTTGCGCTCTATTAAGAGCGTCTCTTCTAAGAAAAGGAGATTTTAACAATGGCAATTACGTTTAACCACGTCCATCTTCGCTGCGAAGACTTGGACGGTACAATCAGTTATTACGAGAATATATGTGACGGAACAGTCATAGAAACAGCCGATGTCGGCGGGTTAAAAGTCGTCCGTATGGAAATCGGTGGGCAACGAATATCCTTCTCCCCTAAATCGGAAGATATGGAGGTAGAAGATACCAGTGGCAATCCACGTTGCGGACTCTACCAACTTGCATTCACTGTAAAAGACCTTGACGCAACCACCAAAGAACTCCAAGCGAAAGGAGCAGAAATAGACTATCTGAGACCCGAAATCAAGAGGGCGTTTTTCAAGGGACCTGACAACGTTCAGCTCGAATTTATTGAGATGTAATCGTGCTCAGAAACCGGTTTTTCATCCCGACAAGTAGTGTTGGATGAGGTCCTGTGACACCTGAAAATTATGATACAAAAAGAATTTAGAAATGAAGACCCACCCGGTAAGATTATTGCCCTTGTATTGTCTACCGTTTCTCTCTTGGGCATGAATTCACTTGCTGTTAAGATCACTTTGCAAGGCATTCCGCCGCTGAAAATGGCACTTCTTCGTTATATATTAGGGATTCTTGCCGTTGGGGGTGTAGGTTTTATCCAAGGAATGTCAATGCGGTTGCGTTTTGGGGAATTGCGCCGGTTGATCCTAATTGCGGTATTGCATGCGTTGCATACCGTTCTATTGAACATCGGTACCGACCTCACTATAGCTTCTCGCTCAACTATTTTCTTTGCGCTTCACCCAATTTTTTCTGTCATATTCGGGCACTTCTGGCTTCGGGATGATCAACTCTCTCTTAGAAAAGTATTAGGGATTCTTGCTGCCTTCGGTGGTGTTATCGCAGCCATCGCACCGAACCTACGAGGTAGCGGTGTTTTGGAATATCTCATCGGAGACCTAATCGTGACGCTGGCTGCCTGTTTTTTTGGACTCCGCATTACACTCACGAAGGTGTTTGTTCAACATATTTACCCGCATCGACTCCTCGTCTGGTTGTTAATTTTAAACATTCCATGTTTTCTGCTTTTGAGTTATTTATTTGAGCATGGGAAACCGATTAACTTGACATCGGCAAGTGGAGCAGGAATGCTCTATCAAGGCTGGATACTCACCGGTTTCTGCTTCTTGGTGTTGACATCGGTGCTAAGAAAATACAAGGCGAGCAAATTGGTAGTCTTGTATTTCTTCATGCCTGTGTCCGGCGTATTGTTCAGCAATTTATTTTTAGGGGATGAACTATCGTCAAGTATATTAGCAGGAACTGCATTGGTAGCAGCAGGAATTTATCTTGTAAATAGGAGGAATTAAATCAGGCATCACCATTAATTTCATTTGCAGAAAAAACACATTTATAGTATCATTTATAACATGCATATATTCTAAAAGGAACTGCACCTTACACTTATGTCTTATCAACAGAAATCTATTAGTAGTTCGTGCAGTCCTTTGCATTCTACATTAACAGATAGACAAGGAGCTTATAATAATGAGCAATGAAGCATTAGGAATGGTTGAAACACGCGGGTTAGTCGGTGCTGTTGAAGCAGCAGACACAATGGTTAAAGCAGCTAACGTCAAGTTGATCGGAAAAGAACAGGTTGGTGGTGGTTTTGTAACCGTCATGGTCCGAGGCGATGTCGGTGCAGTCCAAGCGGCTACAGATGCTGGCGCAGAAGCTGCAAAAGCAGTCGGTGAATTGGTTTCGGTACACGTCATTCCGCGTCCCCATTCGGATGTTGAATCCATTCTCGGTGGTAAGGCTGCAGCAGCCGCTGAAGATTCGGATTCCTAATTCTAACTTTTCGTGTGTCTATGGCGTGTTCGCCCAGGGTGTGTTCGCCCAGGGTGTTTTCAAATGAATCTCGCCTATTGAGGCATTGGAGGGTTGAATGCCACAAATTGATGAAAAACAGATTGAACAGATCGTTGCCCAAGTCCTAACGACGTTACAACGCGATGAAGCAGTAACAACACCTACACCAACGCCAGTGACGACTTCCTCTCGTTCAGGCGTTTTCACTACTGTTGAAGCTGCTATCGGTGCAGCAAAAACTGCTCAAGAAGAACTCGTTAAACTCGGATTTGCAAAAAGACGAGAAGTTATAGAAGCAATTAAGCATGTGTCACTTGAAAACGCAAAACGACTCGCTGATTTTGCTGTTCAAGAAACAAAAATGGGAAACGCTGAGCACAAGATCATGAAGAATGAAGGTGCTGTAAACCTTTCCCCCGGTATGGAAGACCTGGTGTCGGAGTCTACATCCGGAGATGATGGCACACTTCTTGTAGAATATGTGCCATTTGGCATCATTAATTCAATTACACCTACCACTAATCCCACATCTACAGTGATAAATCATGCAATTATCATGATCTCAGCGGGAAACTCGGTTGTTTTTAGTCCACATCCCAACGCGCGTGAATGCACTGAAGAAACGATGCACGTTATCAACGAAGGGATTGTGAAAGCAGGAGGTCCTGCCAACTTACTCACTTCTGTTGCAAACGCTACACTTCGGACAGCAAAAGAAATTATGGATCATGCTGATGTTTCTATGGTTGTCGCAACGGGTGGTGCAAGTGTTGTGAGGGCAGCACTTACAAGTGGCAAAAAGGCCATCGCTGCGGGACCCGGTAATCCACCAGCAATTATTGATGAAACTGCAGATATCACCAAAGCTGCAAGACATGTGATCACCGGAACAAGTTTTGATAATAATCTGCTCTGTATCGGCGAAAAAGCACTCTTCGTTGTTGACTCAGTTGCTGATGATACTATCCGTGAATTAACCCGAAATGGTGGCCACGTAGTCGACGCAAATCAACGTGAAGCACTTGAAGCGGTTGTGATGGAAAACGGGGAAACGAACAAAGAGTATATTGGGAAAGATGCAAAAACAATTTTAGAAGCAGCAGGTATCTCTGCCCCAGCGCAAACGGTCGCAGTTGTTGTAGAGGTCTCAGCCGATCACAGCTTTGTTATTGACGAGTACCTTATGCCGATTCTTCCTGTCGTTCGCGTTCGTGATTTTGACGAAGCACTTAAAGGTGCATTGGCTGCCGATGGTGGTCGTGGACACACTGCAATGCTACATACGAACAATACCGCAAGAATTACCCAGTTCAACAAAGCCATGAATTGTAGTGTTGTTGTAGTGAACGCGCCATCTTATGCATGTTGTGGACTTGAAGGTGAAGGGTTTTTGGCAATGACTATCGCAGGTCCAACGGGTGAGGGATACACCCGTCCCCGAACATTCACACGACAGAGACGATTGACAATCGCAAACGACCTATCCGCACATACTATGTGACAGAAATAGACGTTGATCGACCAGTTTGTGTCGTTTGTAATTAAGGCAAATATCAGATTTAGCAGTCCTCTGTGAATATTGTCATTCGGATCTACACGTCCGAAGAAACCACTATCGTAATTATTGATATTGGATAATATGTTACACGAAGACGTTATTACCAATAAACTTGTAGACGAACTTGAAAAACTCCGGTATTCATGGAATATTGAACCGCAAAACCCACATACATTCATTGATGGTTCAATGCGTCCAGATTTCATTGTCAAAGACAAAGGCAAACGGACGGTGGTAGCGGAAGTAAAAATTGACAGAAGATATGCTGCTGACCTCAGTGTAGAAACCCAAGCAAGAGAACATATCGGCAGACGACTCGCATCGTATGAATACGTAACTACCTCGATCGCAATCCGATTACCTTTCCGTTTGCGAATGCTTTCAAATCGTGAACTGGCAGATGAACTCCGTCAGACGAACGATATGCAGCATGTCTTATTTACTCAAGACACTAGTGAGAATATTAAGCGTTTTCCAAGTAAGGGCTGGATAACTGGGGGATTAACAGATATAGCGACATCTTTACATATAGGAGCTATACCAACATCAAGCATAGAGAGTGCTGCTTCTGATTTGGAGCGTGGGGTTGACGAAGCTGCTAAAAAACTAGAGAGGGCAATTGAGCAACGCCCCCAAATAGGTGACGATATTGAAGGAATCCTCTACCAAAAAAGTTGCGAACAAACCTCACGGATGGCAATGCTTATTATCACAAACGCTTTCGTGTTTCAGAGTAGACTTGCCCGAACGACCGACTTGGAAGAGGTACCTGCTCTTAACCAACTGGAGGTAAACCGAGAAAGGCTCAACGTAACACTGATTTTAGAGGCGTGGCACAAAATATGTGATGTCAACTATATACCTATCTTTTTTGTAGCGATCGAACTTGTGAAGGCAATCGCATCTGATGATGAACTCGTGGGTGAACTGTGCCTGATTTTACGTAACACTGCACAAAACCTGATTGAAAGTGGACTATCCTTTGTGCATGAGTTAGCAGGAATTGTATTTCAGCGATTGATTGTTGATCGTGATTTTATCAAAACGTTCTACACCCGCCCCGTATCAGTAGCACTTCTTTCCGCATTAGTCTTACCGCAAAGGGACACAATAGATACTAATCAAAAGGAAGCATTAACTAAACTGAAAATAGCTGATTACGCTTGTGGCACAGGCGCGTTGCTAAATGGCATTTACCAACGTGTTTTAGCACAGTATGAACAAGCTGGCGGTAATGCAAAAGATATACACAAAAGTATGGTAGAAAACAATCTTGTTGGTTGTGATATTATGCCAAACGCAAGTCATCTAACAGCCGCACTTATCGCCAGCAACTTCCCAGATATACGCATCGGAAAAACCCACATAAATGTCCTTGAATATAGCACAACCCTCCGCACTGGACAATATGCTTTAGGCGCATTAGACCTACTTGAAGACCCTCAAGAAGGGCTACCGATACCGATCCTAAACCCTACGCAAGTTCAAGGCAGTGCAGATACAGCAGAGACACAGCAACCTGAATTCAAACATGGAGAGATTGACATTGTCATACAAAACCCGCCTTTTACACGGGTAGGTGCTGACAACAGTGCGACAAACCCAGAAGTGCCAAACACGATATTTGGTGAACAAGACCCTGAAATCGCAGGAGAGATGAGAAGAGCACTTGCATCAATAAGGGATACTCTGGGCAATAGTAGTGCTGGATTCAGTTCTTACTTTGTTGATCTTGCACATAGAATGCTAAAATCCAATGGAAAAAGTGTTATGGGTTTTGTGTTACCCATAACAGCATTAGCTTCACCTGATTGGGAAAAAGTGCGCGACCTGTGGGCAGAGAACTATCACAATATCATCGTCACCACAATAGCAGATGCAAAAACGGATAGATGTTCATTCTCTGCCGATACAAATATGGCTGAATGCCTTATTGTAGCGACAAAAGGAAAAAGTAAAAATGCGGGACGCGGCACTTTCGTATGCCTTCATAGAAGACCGAAAGACCATTTAGAGGCTTTACAAATTGCAAAAAGTATCCAGCGACTCACAAATGTAAGAAAATACGAAAACCCACCGATCGGGGGCAATGCAATCAAAGTCGGAGAACAGCTTATCGGATATGCCCTCAATTGTCCACTCAACGAAACTAATTGGGCTTGTACCCGTGTCAAAGACCTATCTCTTTTACAAACGGCATATCAATTACGCAATGGAAAAATATGGCTGCCTCAACAGAGAGAGCCAATTGACATACCGATGACACTAGTAGGAGACTTAGCTGAAGTGCAGTACGACAATAAAAGAATATCAGGTGCAACTGGCGCATTTGATACTGAGATCGGTGGCACTCTCCACGACCAATATCCTGGTTTATGGCACGTTAACGCAAACGCACAGCGATCAATGAATGTAGAACCAGATTGCCGCCTTATGATTAGAGAAAATGAATGGGATAGAGCACAACAGGTTTTGGATAGAAACAGTCGTGTTCACCACATGGCAAAATTAAGGTTTAACGCAAACTCGCTTGCTGTTCTTTTTACAGACCGATCTTCTATTGGTGTTAACACAATACCGAATGTAAAGTTTGAAAACACCGACTATGATTATGTGTGGACTTTATGGGGAAACTCCACGCTCGGATTGATTTGCTACTGGATGCATGGCAACAAACAACATTCAGGACGAAGCCAAATACGCCTTATGGCTTTACGTTCCATGCCCACATTTGATTTAAGTACACTTGATACAGATAAATTGCATAAAGCGCAACAACTCTTTGAAGAGATGATGTATAAAAGAATGCTGCCTTTCAACCAAATGGACGAGGATCCAGTTAGACATGAGCTTGATAGACGACTACTCTCTGAAGTGCTCGGTTTCACAGAAGACACCCACCCAGAGATACATCAAGGGATTGAAATAATTCGAAAGCAGTTGTGTGAAGAACCGAGTATACACGGTGGGAAAATAAAAAGAGTCGTCTTATAAACCGATGAAAAATTTTAGTGAACCGTTAAGCAATCCCGCATTATCGGTTGGTGGGTCCCCATGTTATTATAATTCTTGGCATTATATACTTGTTATTTTAGGGAACTTTAGGGGGATCCGGCAGATGAATATTTACAGACTTGTCACCTATCTGTTTTTTGTCATCACTTGGATTAGGTTTTCTTACAGGTCTAACTTGAAGCATAGCTACTTCACCCGGACGACCAACGTCATTTACAGCCCTTATTTCAATGGTAATTTCTACATCGTTAGGCAATAGCGCAACAAATCTTGTGTCCGTGCCATCTAAATCTATCCACTCTGAACATCCGCCATCGTGAATAGTCAAACGAATTTGATATTTATTAATTTTAGAACCACCATCATCCGCAGGTGCATCCCACGTTATTGTATATGGTATTAGAGTGATCGTAGGCATTATATTTTCCCTTCTACATAAAAATAGGGACAACGCCGATAGCAGCCCTGTCCGGTTTGTATTTAAACGATACGATTAAATTGGCATTGCGTTAGGCAATTTCATATTTTTCAGGCAAGACGTTAGTAAATCAAGATTGGTGAAATTTACACCACAAAGTTAAGAATGGCATTCTATAAATCAATAACAAATAGTATTCTAAACTGTCCATCAATGTTGCGACCAATCTCTAATCTAGCGTCCTGTGGCATGTGTTCTATTTCAGATTTTTTGACATCCGCAGAGATACCATATTTCTTGTTCAACAATTTTACTTTAGGAAATACAGAAGCATCAAAATGCGTTTCTACAATTACTTCCTTAATGAGCATATTGATATCTACAGAACATCGGACACCGTATATAGGTAACTTGTTTATTAGTTTTACACTGTGTTCTGTGTAATGATATTTAATCTCATTCCAAACATCCACTGTTAACTTATCGGCTTCTTTGTCATTACGAATGTATGGAATATCGTCTAAACGGCGCAACACATCAAATCTCAGATCTTCTTTTAATCGGAGTTGAAGTAGAATCCACCACTCTTTTTCCTCTTTATATGCTTTCTGTTTATGGAAATAGCGATCTGTCCCAATAATTTTTTTTGCATCTTCTTTAGATACATATTTTATTTTACCAACGCTTACGCTAATGTCATGATTATTAGACAACGTTTGGTCATACTGATTCCAAAAACGATCAGGAGTTTGGTATGTATTTTCATTGATTCCTAAACAATCCTTTAGTGACGACAAATCCGTTATTATCATCACACCTTTTTCCTGAGCATACATTTTCCACATGAAAGAAGATTCACCTATGTATTGATGCCAACAGTTGGCATAAGTAAATTCTTTCAAATAGGTATGATAATATGTTTTTTCTCCTTTTTCTAAAACTTCTTTTATCTTGCTTTTATAATTATTTCCGTGTTCTGATTTTGTCATCAGAGATATGAACTCTTTGGTTAATTCATCAGGGTTTACATGACCCAAAGACCCCTCATACATATCTCCCAAAGTATCATATCGTGAAAAAAACAACGTGTTTGAGCTTAATAAGTCTTTATACCTATCCAGACTCATATATCTTGCTAACTTCATGTTGTTATTTCCACCCCTTGTCATTCACTATCACTATAGCCATGTCTGCTTTATTATATATATTATATTATATTATAT
>JAAXGN010000093.1 GCA_012267415.1 Candidatus Poribacteria bacterium
TCGCAAACTGGAAAGTTTGCGCTATATTTATCAAACTCACGTTATGTAAAGTTATTATTTTATCTTTCTGCAATAGATTATAGCAGAATAATGAAAAAATAGCAAGAAAACGTTGTAATACGGGTGTGTAAGTATTTTGTCACCTTTTTTTTAGATGAGACGGCACTCGGATGAAGATTAAAAAATCCTTTGGGTAATCGACGGGCAATTCATTGCCCGTTGAAATATTACCCAATTTAAATCTTAATCTTCATGAGAGTGCCTACTACTATTAAGAGCATAGGAAATCCCAAAATTGACACTTATAGTGTAAAAAACTTTACGTACCTTCATGGCAGGGTGTGTAAAGTTTTGGTTATAAGCCCCAAAAAATACGCTGTAGGAGGGAACTCCGATTCCCGACAGGTCGCGATTCGGAGATCGCTCCTACAGGTTTTCTGTGCATATTTTGCCAAATGCTTTACACACCTCAGATTTTTTTGACATTTTTTCTGAAATATGTTATACTTGATATGTTATCAAAGATCCTTGTTAGGTGTAAAACCCCAGCATTTATGCGGGAGGTGTGACACCTATTTTAGCAAGGAGAATATGTCAAACCCTAAATAGGAAAGCAAGAAGAAAGGATAATGAATAGAATGTTGAAAACGCATCGGAATACAATTGTAAACACAATGATCGCTTTGTTGTTTGTTGGCGGCTGTGTTTTCCTGATGGCAGTAAGTTGGGATGCTGGCGAAACCGAAGATACATGTGATTATTGCGGTGCAGATGCTACGACTACAAGCACTTGCGACTGCTGTGATGGGCAAAATAGATTGGCCGATTCTGATAAAAATGGTACTTCTGATATTTCTCAAAATCACTCAGAAGTCAGTATCTATTAATGAAGATTAAGTAATTAATTCGGTAATAACGGTTTTACCCAGACCGATGGATCAACGTAGAATGTCAAATGCACATTCTACGTTGATCCATCGGTCATCTTTTTATTGACACTATCGGGTTAACGTGTTACAATTAAAACTTCTTTATGCGTTTGCAGGAGGTTTTCTGTTATGGACAAAGTGCTGGTTAGCGATCTGCTATCGCAGCAAGGTTTAGATGTTTTAATTAATAGCGGAGACTTTAAGGTTGATGTTGCATTGGAGTTAACCCCGGCAGCGTTATTAGAACGGATTGCTGATTATGATGCGCTACTCATTAGAAGTGATACAAGAGTAACAGCAGAAGTCATCAAAGCGGCAAAACGACTGAAGGTTATCGGACGCGCAGGCGTTGGCGTTGATAATATTGATGTAGCGGCTGCAACACGACACGGAATTTTAGTCGTCAATACACCAGAAGGGAATACAATCGCTGCTGCTGAACATACCATCGCTCTGTTGTTAGCGTTAGCACGGAACATCGTCCCGGCAGGTATATCTCTTAAAGAAGGAACTTGGCAACGCAGCGACTTCATCGGTGTGGAACTATACGGTAAAGTCCTCGGAACTGTTGGACTGGGAAGAATCGGACGTGAAGTTACGAAACGTGTCAACGCGTTCGGTATGCAATCCATCGCATTTGACCCCTATATCACGGCTGATGCTGCTGAAAAAATGGGTGTCCGTCTTGTTGATAGGGAAACACTATTCCGTGAATCCGATTACATTTCAGTTCATACGCATCTGAATGCAGAAACATATCATAGCATCGGGGATACCGAATTTCAACTGATGAAACCGACGAGTCGCTTGATCAATTGCGCTCGCGGTGGCATTATAGACGAAGAAGCACTTTATCATGCACTAAAAGATGGCAAGATTGCTGGGGCTGCACTGGATGTTTTTGAAGATGAACCCGCAACTGAGAATCCGCTGCTGGAACTGGACAACTTTCTTGCATTGCCACACTTGGGTGCCTCAACGACTGAAGCACAAGAACATGTGGCAATTGAAGTCGCACAGCAGGTTATCAACGCACTCCGTGATAAACCTGTCGCAAATGCTGTAAATCAACCTAAAATTGACCCAAGAATGTATGACATCTTGGGACCCTACCTGCAACTTGCAGAAAAGATCGGAAGTTTCCACGCGCAAATTGTTGAAGGTCAGATAGCCGCAATCAAAATTCATTATAGTGGGGCACTCTTTCAAAAAGAGGATGTAACCCCCGTCACAGTAGCCTTACAAAAAGGTCTTTTAGCTCCTGTCTTAACAGAAGTAAATTATGTGAATGCTCCTTTTTTGATCAAACAACGCGGTATCGCTGTTACGGAAACAAAAAGTGACTCAGAAGCAGACTTCGCAAATTTGATGACAGTTACAGTTACAACAGATAGAGATGATACAGTCCTTGCTGGTACTACGTTTGGACGCAAAGATATCCGCATCGTGCGTATCAATCAACTGCACCTCAACGCGACGCCTGAAGGTTACATACTTCTCATCTACAATCGTGATCAACCGGGGATGATAGGATTAATCGGGACAATATTGGGTGAACACAATATCAACATAGCAGATATGACGGTGGGTCGGTCGCGTCCTGATGAAGTTGCGTTGACTTTGATTAACGTGGATAGTCCGGTACCGCGCCCGGTGATTAAAACGCTGGCATCACAGAAGAAGATAGCTTTTGTCAAGCAGGTTGTCCTATAAGGGGTGTGTAAAGTGCTTGTAGAAATAGGCAGTTAGTATTTGTAGGAGCGATCTCCGAATCGCGACCTGTCGGGAATCGACCAGAATATGTTAACTGGCCTCCTACAGAGCATTTTGGGGTTAATAACCAAAATTTATTAACACACGCCTTCAATGAAACCGCAAGATAGTAAAAATTAGGAGTTTTAGTTTGGATGCTAAACAGATATGTTTGTTAATAAATGATGAAATACCGAAGGAGAAGTTGTTCTCCGCAGAGAAACGGGAAGTGCATCCCAATTGCAATACATCATGGCGAATCTCGCCAGAACCTTTCTGGATATCACAAGAGCAGTTGAATTGGTTTGAAGAACTCGGACCCCATCTGCTCAGTTTCTATCGTGCTTGTAATTTGCTCTATTCCCAAAGCGCAAGAGGGATTCAACCTGCCTGGGTAGCAGAATACTTGGACATGGGTAAACCGGATAATGTGATACAGTATGGTCGGATGAACCGTTTTAAGAGTCAACTCCCAGGAGTCATACGACCCGATATTTTACCCACCTCAGACGACACAAACGTAATAACAGAATTGGATTCTATCCCTGGTTTCATCGGTGGTACTGGGTGTCTATCACGTCTCTATGCGAAGCTCGGATACCCAGTTATCGGGGACAAAGACGGTATGGTGAACGGTTTTGCTGAAATGATTCGCTCCTTAGCAAAGAAGGATGACGTTAAACTTGCCATTGTCGTCTCCGATGAATCTGAGGATTACCATCCAGAGATGTTATGGTTAGCAAATGCGCTATGCGATGCAGGACTGCCGACTGCCACTGTAAAACCTCATGGGGTGATATTTACTGAAGATGGTATCTCTGTTCAAGGGGAAAACGGTAGAATGGACGTTGATGTCGTTTACCGCTTCTATGAGCTGTTTGACCTGCCGAACATACCGAAGACCGAATTGATATTCTACAGTGCAAAGAAACGCACCGTTGTGATGACACCACCCCCCAAAGCATACTTAGAAGAAAAACTGTGTCTTGCGCTCTTCCATCATCCCGCACTGCAAGCATTTTGGAAACGGCAGCTGGGTAAAAAGTCCTATCCGTTCCTGCAAGAAATCATACCGCAGACATGGATTCTGGATCCGCGTCCATTACCACCCCATGCTGTTATTCCAAACCTTGCAATTGATGGTGTTCCTGTAAGCGACTGGCGGCAGTTGCGTAGCATTACACAGAAACAGCGGGAATTGGTTCTCAAACCTTCCGGTTTTTCTGAACTGTCATGGGGTAGTCGTGGTGTGAAAATTGGACATGATCTGCCTACAGAAGAGTGGGAAGCAGCAATTGAGAACGGTCTTAAGAGTTTTGAGAAGACACCTTACATACTTCAGGAGTTCCACACCGCAATGCGTGTCCGAATGCAATACTACGATTTCGACGCACAGGATATGCAAGAAATGCCTTCCCGTCCACTGATGCGTCCATACTATTTTGTTGTTGGGGACACAGTGAAACTTGGTGGTATTCAGGCAGCTGTATGTCCCGCGGATAAGAAGATATTACACGGTATGGTGGATTCTATCATCGTGCCATGTGCATTGAGGGGATAACTCTTGTGCTGATTCCTACCAATCAATGAAGATTAAAAAATCCTTTGTGTAATTGACGGGCACTGAATTGCCCTACTACAAACGGCTGGTTCGTAGTAGGGCAATTCATTGCCCGTCCAGATATTATCCGTTTAATTACTTAATCTTTATCAGCGGCGATAGATGCTTACCTCCATACCGTCGCGTCTGCGGGGACCTCGGTTACCTTCCCCATCTCCACCAGGCCTTCTTGGAGGTCTCCTTCTTTCAAACCAATGTGTTTCCGATTCGTAGTTGGAACGGACATGTTCCAGATACTCAGCCATCTGGTCTGCTCTTCCGACGTTGTCTGCTACTAAGGTCGCAGGATTGGTCAATTGCGATTCAATGGCTTTGAAACAGGCATAATAACCATCTTTGTTATTATCAAGGAATAGAAAGTCGACGGGTTCTTGTATAGTCTTGAGTATTTCTGATGCATCTCCAATTCGGGAATCTACGAGATCAGCAACACCCGCATTCTTGAAATTCTCGCGTGCTCGTTGTGCGCTGTCAGGATTTATCTCTACCGTGATTAAACGTCCAGAACCTAAGGATTTCAACACGCGTAATATCCACAAACCGGAATAGCCAATTGCTGTGCCACACTCTACGATAAGAGAAGGTTTTGCCTTTTCGACACAACCTGCGAGTAACTTCGCCTTGTCAGGACCTAACATTGGAACTCGTTCTTTCCGACACTGTTGCTCAACTTCTTCTAATACTTTCTCAAACATTAATGCTCCTTTCTATTGCTTAGTCAATTCCTATTTTGTAGGTCGGGTAGAGCGTATCGACTCCCGACATGATAATTGGATAATACGCGGGCGGGGAAACCCCGCCCCTACGAACCTCTACCCCAACGTTGAGTCTTATCAGTAGAATTACATGATTATTTAATCTTCATACAGATTGTGCTACGAGGTGGTAACTTAGGTTATAGGTAGTTCTCAATTGGTTGTATAATCAAAATACGGGTGGCTGCTGTTGTGATGGTCAGCCATAGCATAGTGTTCAGCAAGCGTTCTTGGACCCCGATTCAAGGCGAAAATACCGTAGTCGTTACCATTCGGGGCTCGGGTAATCGTATGGATATGATCTGTTCCTCTACCTTCGTCATTGAATTCTATCCAGACTGCGGGATTGAAGACACGATAGTAAATAGAATCGTTTTCTGTGGTGCCGCCGATCCATACGAAATACGTATCGTTAATGTCCCTTTCAATATCCTTCATCCAGACATCAGCAAATTCGGCTTCAAGATTGTAGACATAGGCTTTTATTAGATCCCTAAGACTCTCTTTCTGCTTTTCATCCATCTCTGATGCTTTTATACCGATACCTTTGAAGTGCGAATAATCGTAATTCAGGTGAGGATCCGTTGTGCCACCCGGACCGACCTTTAAGCCGCGACGACCTGGCTGAATAGCCTTCTTTTGCTGTTCCTCGTCGAGACTGTTGAGTAAAGCTAAAGCGTTGCTTCTCTCTTTTCCAAGAACAGCATTGCCGTTGATGGTTGCTGGTTGTGCTCCTAAATGTGAAGGGACAATCAAGACTTCATCACCATGCACCAGAAAGTTGAGTGATAGATGGTGTCCATCCAATTGGAAACCCCATGCACCATCGGTCTCTGGATTACCAAATAACGCGATAAAGTAAGGACGTCTCTGCCAGAAATCGTGTCCAATTTTCTCAATATCTGTCTCCGATCTTGTGGTGATCCGTGAAACTTTCGTGTAACCTTCATCACTCAAGAAAGCATCCAAAACCTTATAGAAAAGAGATGACTGTTCTTCTGATAGCCTACTAAATTCAATACCACCCCGATCTTGACCTTGCGATGGGGGCAGGTTCGACCAGGAATACATCTCCTTATGACCGAGTGGAAAAGAAGCATCAGCAAGTAGTTCTTCGCTCAAGGAGCCGCGAAAACTTTTCATGACAGTTGCCAACGTTACGATGGAAGGTTTGTCTGAGATTTTTACTTTCTTTGCCGTTTTTTCTGCGTCAACCTCAGCAGAATCAACCACGGTAAGCGTCAGTGCAACGATACACGCAATTGATACTAATGTGAGTATAAGTAGTGTTTTCTTTAACATTCTAATTCTCCAACATTTATACCTGTTATTCTAAGGGATAATGATGTTTAGAAGGATACCACATTTTGCTGAAAATCTCAAGTTTTTTTGATGGGACATACCAATGCATCGCCACTACATCCCTTATTCTTCAAGCGTAAAACGATACATGCCATCATATTGTGTACCCAGATATATAGTACTTCCATGAACAGCAAGAGATGTTCCGTTATACGATAGATTGACTTTTGCCCTTTCTGGTATCTCTACTAAAATCTGTTCCCAAGTATCACTATCATTTTTTAAACGATAGATACTTGTATCTTTAGATATTCCATATAGTGTTGTGCTGTCAACTGCCAATTCTTCCATGATAAGATTTGTTCCTTCTGCATCTGCCACGACTCGCCAATTTCTCCCATCATCTGATGTAAGTATTCCTGCGTCCGTTGCTACATAGACAGTGGATCCAGCAGTCACAATCTTTTTGAAGAATCTAACACGGAATGGGAGTGCTTGGGTGAGATCAATCCAATTATCTCCCTTATCATACGATACAAGGAGGTGACCATCCCGTTTTCCTACGTAGACTGTGTTACCCGAAACAGCCAATTTGAGGTGTCCCCATGTTTTGGTAGGATTCTCTTCTATACTGATGTCTTGCCATGCTGAATCACCTGCCTCCCATCGGAAGAGTTTATAATTGTATTCCAGATAGTATGTGTTAGAACTGACTGCAAACTGCCCCTGCAATCCACTTCGTATAATTGTGTCTTGCTCCTGCTGCGTTACTTGGAGTAGCGAATCAAAGAATTGAGTCGCTCCAGAGAAATCTCTCTGTAGAGTTTCTAATGAGAGATCTTGAGACTTACGCAGACGGTCTCTTAATTCCCTTGAGTCGAATGTAGGGATATCTTGAATAGAAACTAATGTGTTATCATCTTCAGAAACACGATAGAAACGCAATTCACCGATAGGGTAATCGCTGCTACCTTTTGCATAGAGCACACCATCGGATTTGACCATCTGAATAATGGATGGTTGGTCTTCTCTTACAAGAGTGTCCATAGGTATCTCTACTTGAATATGATTCCAAGATTTACCCTCATCAGTCGTTTTTACTATGCCAATTCCTGCTTTCCCATAAAGATCCGTCTGCTTGTTTCCCATCCCTTTCTTTGGCTTATGCACGATTAAGTTCCGTATTCCGAACCATCTCCTATCTGGCGTGATATTTACCTTGCTCCATGATTTGCCACCATCAGTGGAACGGTGCAGACCTCTCCCTACAGCATAAAAGACGCGTTCGTTTAATGCCACAGCAGGTCGATAGGACTTCATTTCAGGAGGGAGATTGTGAGGTGTTTGCGGGGGCAGCCAAGAATCTCCTGCATCGGTAGAACGCACAATACCTCTGCCCATCAAAATGATTGTTTCACCAGCAGCGACAAGTTTGATCTCAGGAGCCTCGGCTTTTAGGGGCCACGCATTTGTCGGTGTAATGTCTTTCCATGAATTCCCCAAATCATCTGAACGGAATATCCACCACGTCCGTTGTCGTCCTTCCCGGACGGCTTTATCGTCATAGAAATCATAACCTAAGTATGCTAGTACATACAAACGTTCTTTGGTGACTGCGGCTTTGTAGACTAATAATGCCTCAACTACCGGTAATTCTACACGTTCCCAGCTGTCGGTGTTCCAGCGATAGAGTCCGGTGTAGGATCCAGCAAATACTGTGTTTTGTATCGCTTTAAAGAATATGGAACCCCTAAATAACTCGACGTCTACCTCCTGCCATGTCTTACCTTTATCTTCAGAACGGAAAACACCCCTATTAAAACTCACCCAGAACGCTTGTTCAGTCAACACCAAGTTACGCGGAGCAAAATTATCAGGTGACCATGAATGAACTATTTCCCATGTTTTACCATCATCTTTTGAAGCCAAGAACGAATTACTTAAAGCAATATAAAGGGTATCCTCCCACTTTGCTATAGGGACATCCGTTATGAGGGTAGTTTCATCCAATCTTTCATGATAATCTCTGATGTCACCACTCAACTGTTGCCATCCAGTTTTATCGTCTTTCCATTTGTATATGTGTGCATCAAGGACAGTATAGAGTTCGCCATCATCGGATGCAAATAAGTTCTCTACCGCACTTCCAATGATAGGTTCAGCTTTAGTCCACTGCTGTTTACGTACAGAAACATCTTCACCTTCAGTCTCAGCAGCTGCTAATAAAGTTTCATCAATTTGTTGACCGTTGTTCTCTGTCTTACGAAACGCATTTTCACTTCCAATCTGATTTCGTACATTCGATTCGGCTTCAACATTTAGCACAATAGGAACATCAACAAGTTCAACGGACATCTCTGCCTGTGCATCCAAACTATAAAGTCTCTGAAAAAGTGCTAAGTATTGACTACCTAACCCAAGTAGCAACACGAGTAAAACTGCACTTGAGGCAGCGATTGCCCACGGCACAAGCGGTTTACTTGCCAAAGGTGTAGGTTTGATGCGAGAAATTTCTTGCATAATGTTCTCTGTGAGATTGGGTGTGATTTGGTAATTCTCTAAAGCTTCTCTTATCATGGGTTCCTCCTTTTTTAGAAACTGGCGTGCTCGGTAGAGACGGTTCTTTATCGCACTTACCGATACGCCTAAAAACTTGCTTATCTCTTCGTAGGTCATTCCCCCGAGGTAGTATAGTGTAATCACTGTGCGGTCACTCTCTTGTAGCTTCGCAAGCAATTTCTTGACTGCTTCGCGCTGTGCTTCTCCTGATATCCGCTCATTTTCCGCACTGACATAGCTGGAATAGGTTGCTTTTTCCAACTCTGTATTATCGGTATCTTCCAAAGACTGCATCTGCAAACGCTGCTTACTAAGCCATGTTTTGCTGTGGTTCGTTGCAATCACATAGAGCCAACTGGCAAAAGATTGTGACACCTTCAGTTTTGAAAGATTCTGGTATGCCTTAAGGAATGTTTCCTGCGTGATATCTTCTGCAATGTGGAAATCTCCAGTTTTTCGCCACGCAAGCGCGTGAACGGACTTCTGATATTTTTCCACGAGAATAGAAAATGCAGTATCATCACCATCAAGGACACGTTGAATAAGGTCAACATCAACATTTTTCATCGGATACCTCTGATAGGCTAAAGTTCGGGGAATTTATCATTCACTTCAATATATAGTGACTCTACATGATACAAAAAAGTCTCTTAATTCTTGGTATTATACTATTCTTCAAAAGTGAAGTGAAGCATACCGTTTCTTTCAGTCCCTATATATATTGTGTTACCAACAACAACGAGAGACGTTATGATATCGTTCATTTCAAATGTGTTTTGTATACTGGTAACAATCTCTTTCCAAGTACCGTTTTCCAAGCGAAAGACAGCATTTTTTCGAAATAAATGTGTCATTTTTGTAATTCCGTAGAGTGTCGTGCCATCGGTAGCTAAGTGTTCCATGATAAGATTCGTTCCATCAGAATTAGTTACGACTTGCCAATTTCTCCCATCATCTGATGTAAGGATACCTGCGTCCGTTGCTACATACACTGTAGAACCCACAAAGACGATATCTTCAAAATCTTTGACTTTAAACGGTAATCCCGGTGTGAGATCTACCCAGTTATCGCCCTTATCAAACGATACGACAAGGTGTCCATCGCGTTTTCCGTAGTAGACAAGACAGTGTCGCCTAAAACTGCAAGTTTAGGAATGAAGAAGTGAGGTTTAAATATGTTCAAGTCTAATTCAGCGGTTTCTTCTTGTCCGGTGTCGACCCATTCAGTATTACCGGGTTCCCATCTGAAGAGCTTAAAGTTATATTCCGAATAGAATGTGTCACCGCTGACTGCAAACGGCCCAAGTAATCCAAGGTCTCCAAGTTTGCTCCGCTGTGCAGGAGGTAACTGGAGCATCTGTTTGAAGAATTGCGTCGCACCAGAAAAATCTTCTTGTAACGTTTCAACAGAAAGGTTTTGTGCCTGAAAAAGATGCATTCTTAATTCAAATGAATTGAAGATAGGCATGTCTTTAATAGGTACTAATGTGTATCCATCATTAGATACTTTGTAATGTCTTATCTTTCCTCCACTAGATTCACCTTTAGCATAGACTCCATTTTCAGATTGAATAATCTGTATAAATTCTGGTAAGGGTTCAGTCAGTTGTTTTGTCATTGGTAAATCAACTGTAACGTCCATCCAAAACTTACCATTATTCGTAGTTTTTGCTATTTTACCGACCCCAACTATCCCGTAAAGAGTAGGTAGCTTGTTTTGTCCAACTTTGTTTGGGGCAGATGTGATAATGTTGTAAAATAACCTCCTCGACTTATCCTGAGGGAATTTTACCATTTCCCAAGATTTGCCGGCATCAGTGGAACGATAGAGACCGTCATCACTACCGACATAGAAGGTGTTTTCATTTAACGCTACACCATGGTTTCCACTCTGCATTAACGGTGAGGTGTGTGGTAATTGTGGTGGCTTCCAGGTGTCCCCACCATCAGTGGAACGCACCATACCCCGTTCCATTACTAGAAGTGTATCACCCGTTGCAATCATCATTGGATCGGGTGGCCATCCCATTATGTTCCAAGCGTTAGTCGGTGTTATATCTTTCCATGAATTGCCCAGGTCAGTTGAACGGTATATCCACCAACCACGTACCAGTCCCTGTTCCATTTTTTCTTCGGCTACATTTGCTGCTTCCCAATTGAAAAATATCACAGCGTAAAGTTTATCTTCAGATGCTGCAACTGAAATAATCCTTCTGACTGGTTCTGGAAATTCAATGGGTTGCCATTTATTCTCCTCCAAACGGTAGAGTTTTCTGTATGTTCGAACAAACAGTGTGTCCTGGATTTTGAACAAAGATTCAATATACTGTATTTTCTCATCGTGTATTGCTTTCCATGTCTTGCCAGAATCTTCTGATTTAAAAATTCCATTTTCAAATGCAATATAGAGTGCTTGTTCCGTTTGTACAAATTCGGTCACATTATTTCGCTCTTCCCATGAGTAAAGTAAATCCCATGTTTTACCTTCATCTTTTGAAGCGAAGAGTTCGTTATACGGTAATAGGTAAAGTGTATTATCATACTTTGAAATTGTGGGGCTGATACTCCAAATGGTATCCAATTGGATGTCTTGTGAGATAGATTGCCAGATAGTTCCATTAGCTGGCAATTTGTAGATACCACGATCAAAATTGTAAACATAGAGATCACCTTCAAGTGTTGCGTGAAAATTTGTCACTCTACTTCCTTGGATAGGTTCAGCCTGAATCCATTGCTGTTTGGGTGTAGACACGTCTTCACCTTCAGCATCTGCAGCAGCCAATAGTATCTCATCTGCTTGCTGTCCGTTGTTTTCAGACTTACGAAACGCATTCTCACTTCCAATCTGATTTCGTACATTCGATTCGGCTTCAACATTTAGCACAATAGGAACATCAACAAGTTCAACGGACATCTCTGCCTGTGCATCCAAACTATAAGGTCTCTGAAAAAGTGCTAAGTATTGACTACCTATCCCAAGTAGCAACACGAGCAAAACTGCACTTGAGGCAGCGATTGCCCACGGCACAAGCGGCTTACTTGCTAAAGGTGTAGGTTTGATGCGAGAAATTTCTTGCATAATGTTCTCTGTGAGATAGGGGGTGATTTGGTAATTCTCTAAAGCTTCTCTTATCATGGGTTCCTCCTTTTTTAGAAACTGGCGTGCTCGGTAGAGACGGTTCTTAATCGCACTTACCAATACGCCTAAAAACTTGCTAATCTCTTGGTAGGTCATTCCCCCGAGGTAGTATAGCGTAATCACTGTGCGGTCACTCTCTTGTAACTTCGCAAGCAATTTTTTGACTGCTTCGCGCTGTGCTTCTACTGATATCCGCTCATTTTCCGCACTGACATAACTGGAATAGGTTGCTTTTTCCAACTCCGTATTATCGGTATCTTCCAAAGACTGAGTCTGCAAACGCTGCTTACTAAGCCATGTTTTGCTGTGGTTCGTTGCAATCACATAGAGCCAACTGGCAAAAGATTGTGACACCTTCAGTTTTGAAAGATTCTGATACGCCTTAAGGAATGTTTCCTGTGTGATATCCTCTGCAATGTGGAAATCTCCAGTTTTTCGCCACGCAAGCGCGTGAACGGATTTCTGGTATTTTTCCACCAGAACAGAAAACGCAGTATCATCACCATCAAGGACACGTTGAATAAGGTCAACATCAACATTTTTCATCCGATACCTCTGATAGACTAAAGTTTGGGGAATTTATCATTCACTTCAATATATAGTGACTCAACATGATATAAAAAAGTCTCATGATTCTAAAAAAAGAGGAAAAAGTGAATAATACGTAAGCATTATACCATGCAACACCTTCGCCATAAATAGTTGAATAAATTGGATAGATGTCCTAAAGTTATCCTAATGGACTGTCTATCTTAAAAATCAAGTCTGACTACAATAGTCGGGAATCGGAGATCCCTCCTACAAACTGTAGGAGGGATCTCCGAATCGCGACCTTTTCCCTTCAATTCACACTTGACATTTTGGTAACTTAAGCATATACTTTTCTCGACTTCTATTTCATAGTCGATAAAATCTCTGCCTTCTCACGTTTTCACAGTAAAATATAAGTCTTACGCAGGATAAATACATGCGCGAAAATCTTTTTGTTCCCAACAAAATGCCTTATGCAAAAGGGCAGAATCGACCCGATGTTGAATGTATATTATGTGCCATCGTTGAAAAAAATAACAAAGTTGAACGATTAGAAGTTCATCGAACTGAACTCTTCACAATCTCACTCAATCTTTATCCGTATAGTCCTGGTCATCTTTTGATCTTTCCAAATCGGCATATCATTGATAAGAGGGAATTGCGTTCAGATGAAGTTCTACATCTACATGAACTTGAATGCATCAGTTTTGAAGTTTTAACACGCGCATACCAACCACGAGGTTTTAATGTCGGATACAATATGGGTGAATCATCGGGAGCAAGTATACCACATCTTCATCTGCATGTTGTGCCGCGATACCCAAGAGAATTAGGTTTCATGGATGTTATCGGTGGTGCAAGGATAATTATTGAAGATCCAATCGTAACACAAGAAAAACTTGTGAAGATTTTTCAAGAACTAACGAGTAATGAATAATACCAAATAGGACTTACGCGTTCCCCCCTGATAAGGGGGTTAGGGGGTTAAAAAGTCGTTATTTCAATGATATATTAGTGATTTAACCCCCTAAATCCCCCTTATCAGGGGGACTTTAAGAAAAACTGTGTAAATCCTGACTAAATTAACGCGATTATTTTATTTTTGGATGGCAGGTGTCAATTGAGTGCCCCTCTAACACAGCAGGTGCGGTTCTAACTGCATCAGTCAAAATGTATTGTATTGTAAAATTTACTATTGTCAAAATCTGCTTTTTTAAACAAACCTCTCAAAAAGGAGTTTATTATGAAAATGCGAAGTGTTTTTGTGGTTTTCGCAGTGATTGGTATGTTCATCAATTTTTCACCGTATAGTGAGGCTAATCCAGAGGATGGATTAGTGCTACATCTGAGTTTTGATGAGAATACCATTACAGGCGATACAGTAAAAGACTTATCTAATGAAGGCAATGATGGAATAATTCACGGAAGTGCAAAGACCGCTGCTGGAAAGCATGGTGACGCGTTGGAGTTTGATGGTGTGGATGACTTTGTTGAAGTGCCACTGGTAGATTCTATTACCTTTTCCACCGGTGATTCACTCACAGTACAGGCATGGATCAAAACAGATGATCAGCCGCCACAAAACGATGGGATTGTCGGAAACTATAAACAAGGGACTGTTCCGTTATGGTTACTGTCTATCAATGGAGACAACGCAGCACTACGCGGTACAATAAGTTTCTCCGTTCGAGATCCGGCACGCACCAGTGCTGGCGTAAGATCTCCAGACTTCCTGAACGATGGCGAATGGCATGTCCTTTCTGGTGTCCGAGATCAAGAAGCAAAGAAAGTCCGATTCTATGTGAATGGTACGTTGATTAATGAAGTTGATGACAACACACAGGACATCAACAGCGGACAGTCTATATGGATTGGAGAACATCTGAGTCGATTTTACAAGGGATTGATTGATGAAGTGAAAGTGTGGAATCGCCCCTTGTCCGCCGATGAACTTGAGCAGTCCGGACAGCAACCAGCTCCCGTTCATGCAGCAAGAAAACTGACGACTACATGGGGAACCATCAAGTCAACACACTAATAACACCACTATGGCGCGATATGTGCGGTCCCGTAACCGCACATAAGTGTCAATTTACCGATGTACCCAGGCCGGTGAATCAACGCCAAATGCGCGTATGGCATTTGGCAGGTGCGATATCCTAATCGCACCATAAGCGTTGATTTAAGGAAATTAATCTGTCCTTGGTTTGTCTTTAGTCCCGTAGGGACGATATGTTTATAGAAAAACGTTATCCTAACCCTCTATAGTCCCGTAGGGACGCTATGTTTATGTTATTGCTTTATTCTACACATATCGTCCCTACGGGACTAAGAGCAGGTGTTCAACCATGATCTATAAACATATCGTCCCTACGGGACTGAAGACACATACACAAGGTTGTGCTTTGTCAAGTTATATTTTGTAGGCCGGGTTGAGCGAAGCGCCATTAAAATATTAAACTGGCGACACGTTCAAGTTTCTGTCGGGTTTCGCTTCGCTCTACCCGACCTACAAAGTAAACTATTGGTAATACGCAAAAACTGACAATGCTTAAAACTGAAGAGCCTTGTCCTTGTTCAGACACCACTTGACACAACCCTCTTCCTCATGCTATTCTTATCCAAAAAACATAACATGGAAAACACCAATGCACCAAAACTTTCCCGACAACGCACTATACGAAATGGACAATCTTGGAGTACTACGTGGCATGAACAGTCAAACCGTAGACCTCATCGCCACCGACCCACCCTTCAACATCAAGCGCAACCGCAGCGGCTCTGCTGGACATTATGTAGACAACTGGAAATGGGGAGACACCGGTATACTCCCAGACCAATGGAAATGGAACGAAGTACATCCCAAATGGCTTGAAGAAATCAAAGACAACCACACCGAACTATACTATGCCATTGATACAGCCAAACAATGTCAAAGTGAAGACACCGCAGCTTTCCTATGCTTTCTCAGTGTCAGACTCATGGAAATGCATCGGATCCTAAAAGAGACAGGAAGTATCTATTTGCATTGTGACCCCACCGCAAGCCACTACATCAAAATGTGTATGGATGCGATCTTCGGAACAAAAAACTATAGATCTGAGATTACTTGGAAGCGCGCAACGTCTACACAAAAAGGTTCACAACATCAGAGCAAAAGATGGGGCAATAACGCTGACATAATCTTCTTTTATGCAAAATCTACATCCACACCGTTGTCTCCAGAAAGAGAATTAACAGAAACTGAAATACTAAAGAAATTCAAGCACGTGGATGATAATGGACAGAGGTATTATGATGATTCCGCTCATATTTGGTGTTCACCAAACATGGGCGCGCGTCCGAACCTTTGTTATGAGTGGCGTGGTTTTGTCAATCCACATGCGTCTGGTTGGCGATTAAGCCGAGAACGTTTAGAGGAGGAATACCAAAAAGGAAACATCGTTATTCGCCCTGATGGAAAATTGGAACGGCGGAAGTATCTCAAAGACTATAAAGGTGCATCCTTTGGCAATATTTGGGATGATGTGTCACCACCAAGCGGAGAAGAACGCACAGGTTCACCCGACCAAAAACCGCTTGCCCTCTATGAACGCATTATCCAGGCTTCGTCTAAGGAAGGTGACCTTGTCCTCGACCCATTTTGCGGATGTGCAACCACGATTATTGCAGCAGACAATCTCAAACGTCGCTGGGTCGGCATAGACAGACGTGTAGATGCCCGCTACCACATCGTAACCCGTCTGATGGGTATTAGCAAAAAAGAACGCGAACGGATAGAGAAATACGCCACAGATAAAAACTGGTTAGATAGACAAACAGCGAAATACGAAATCCACTACCAAACTGATCCGCCTGTCCGTACTGATCAAGACTCTTCTACAGTCCCCGAATTAGCCCATGTCTATCCACACCATCTGGAACCGTTGCACAGCCATGCAGAGATGCACCAAATCCTTGTGGATCAGTTCGGATTGAAATGTTGGGGATGTAACTTTGTCCCACCCGACAGACGCTATTTACACCTGGACCATATCGTCCCCAAAAGCGATGGCGGCACCAATGACATAGACAATCGCGCGCTCTTATGCCAACCCTGCAATAGCAAAAAATCCAACACGATGAGTCTCACCTCCTTACGCCGACAAAACAAAAAGGAAGGATATACCCAGCAGGGAGAAGCGATAAACCTCCAAGCTGCATTATCGTGGACACGATCCCTTTTAGTCCAAACAATCCGAGAAAGGCCTTACCAACCCGCACTCCCCATTGGAAGTGGAGGATAATACTGATTTTTTAAGTCGATATATGTTAAATTATTGTTGCCCCTTCAGGACGAGGTGCTGTTGGACGAAATAGTCTGTTCTGATACGATTGATAGGCGAGTTTGGCAAGATGGGGTGTTGGAATTTTGATACCTCCTTGCACACGGGAATGCATCACAGCATCAAGTATCCCAGTGGTTAACAGTGTTCGCTCAACGGGATATTGCGGTATACCGGTTAGGAACATCTCTTCAATGTTTAAACTCAAATAACTAAAGTGGGCATGCGGTGTGCCATTTTGTAGATAAAACTCAGTAGCGTAAATGTTGTCACCTATTCTTCCAGCATAAGCAAAGTCAGTAACATATCCGTTTAGCATCAATACCGCCGATTGAAATCCATCACGGTGTTCAATTAGAAACAGTGTTGGGTTTGGACACCCTTCTTGTATGCTCTTGTCCGGACGATTCTCAATCTGTTCACATGCCGCCACTGCTAAGTTTAAAATCCAATCGTCATTTTCTGCTACTTTCCATACAGATTCTCCTTCTATACATTGAACTGAAGTTACACCCGATTCCCCACCCTGTCTACGTTCAATCATACATTGGAGCGTCTCAAGAGCATGGAATCCATAAGACTCTACACCACCATAGCCAATTCCTACTGCTTGCTCTAAAGATGTCTCAAGTTGGTGTTCCAAAAAAGGGTGTCGCCAACAGATTGGTAAGGAAGAACCTGCCATGAATGGAACATCAAGATGTCTTGCTCTTTCATACATCCAGATGGCATCGTCCCAATTATACGATAGGTGTTTGTCACAGAAAACTGGTACAGACCTACCCGTTGATGCAAAAACACCGCAAATCTGCTCAAACATATAACGGCGCGGATACATGTGCTGTTCAAACTCATTATGTGGATAGTCACCGTGTTCACCGATCAACAGTACACCATCAACAGCAAGTTCATTTCCACCAAGTGTCAATGCTTTACGAATACTGGGATAGATCGGTACTTCATGTGCTTCTGCTAAAGCGACACCAATATCGCGATCATCTATCTGGTCAAGGTAAATGGAAACAAGGTCGACGCGCGGTTCCAGAAATCCTTCATCGGTAGGAAAACCTACCATATATTTTGTTGCGATGACATCTGCATGTGAATTTGGAAAGTATGTAGTAATTATTGCCGCAATCTTCTTACGATTTTCCATAGATTTAAATCCAGACTATCTGATGATTTCTGTGCCAATTCCACCTTCTGTCAGAACTTCAAGCAACATCGAATGTGGGATTCTTCCATCAATAATATGTGTCTTTGCTACACCACCAAGAAGGGCAGTGTTACAGGCACTTATCTTCGGTAACATACCACCTGAAATCGTACCGTTATCAATCAACGCATTAATCTCTCTCATGCGGATAGTTGGAATGAGTGTCGTGATGTCATTTAAATCTTGACAGATTCCAATCGTATCTGTTAGCAGGATTAGCTTCTCAGCTTGTAGTGCAGAAGCGATTTCCCCCGCCATTGTATCCGCATTAATATTATATGTCTGTCCATCAGCACCGGTACCGTTGGGTGCAATGACCGGGATATATCCCGCTTCGTCCAGTGTAATGATGGGTTTCGTATTGACTCCAATTATACTGCCAACAAATCCGATATCAACAGTTGTTTCATTTCCATGTTCATCTGTGACTTGTGGTGAGTATTTCTCTGCAACGATCAGATTAGCATCCTTACCACAAAGTCCGATTGCTTGACCACCATGCTGGTTGATTCGTGCAACAATACTCTTATTTATGTTCCCTGCAAGCACCATTTCAGCGATCTCTACTGTCTCCGCATCTGATACGCGCAAACCTTCCACAAATTCGGTCTCTTTTCCAACTTTATCCAGCCATTTTTTTATACTTGGTCCACCACCATGGACGACGATAGGTCGCATCCCGACATATTTCATCAGCACGATATCTTCCATAACGGAATGGATAAGACTATCTTCCTCCATCGCGGCACCACCATATTTTATGACTATCCTACGATTATAAAACCGTTGTATATAGGGTAATGCTTCAATAAGTACATCAGCAGTTGGGTTCATGAGTTTTAAATCCAATCCTTTCGGAAAATGTGTGTATATTCTACGAAATTTTACTTGACATATCAAGTTAATTTCCGAAGGGATTCGATTTATGCAGCATGCACCATACAAGAAACTGCAGCATTTTCCTCATCATAATGTTCAAAACACCGCAGAATATGACTCTGCATCAGCAAATTCTGTATCTTTGAAAGATTATCACACCAATACTACCTTCTCTCTGTTTGACAGTAGCAAGTGCGCTGAGCAATACACCAAGACCTCCACTATCTATCCTTCGCGTGCGATGAAAATCAAAAAGAATGCGTGGCGTCTTCCAATGACCTATTTCTGTATATATTGTATCGCGTAACTCAACTATAGACGTGCCTATCAGACGACTTACAGGTTCAATGATTATTACGTCATTTTTCAAACGAACTTTTGTTTGCATGTGAATATACCTCATCATTAATGTTGCTTTAATATATATATCACTTGAAACTCAAATTCTTTAGTTTTTTTTTATTAAAACGGATAAATGTCATTCATAGAAAAAAATTAACTAAAGAATTTCTTGTAAAAGCGATATAATTAAATATAGGGATACATACATTCTGAAAAATGGGGTGATCCGGGATGAAAACAATCCAAACACAAAATAGGTTATTATATTTCTGTGAACGAAACAGGCAGATACCTTTCGGATACCCGCCTGTTATGAGTTTTTAACAGATAGGCACTACAAAATCAACGCGCTTTGGTTCACCAGAAGATAATGGTAATTTCATCGAAGGTTTCCCCAGAAACCATTTTACTCCTTCAATTTTACCGATATGTTGATATATTACCAGATCCTTTCCTATCTTTGCTTCGAGTGTGATAGGCTTATCTACAGGCACAACATTTTCAAAACAGAACTTCCCTTCCACATCAGTGAAAACAGGCTCTCCTCGCTTATCCAAAAAAGGAGAATTGTAATATATTTCAATATTATTAAGAGGTCTTATCGTTTTATCCTCATATTTTATGACGACTTCGCCGAAAACCGTTCCCTTAATTGCCCTACGCCATTTTCCTGCTACAAAAATATATACAGAAATTATTGTATACATTATTGTCATTGCTACAAATAAACGAAATACCTCTGTCAGGGAACTAGTGAGGACAGTAACTATTAACATTAATAGCAACACCAGCACTAAAAATATGTCCCCAGAAGGAGAAAACCTTTTTTTCCGCATAAACATTAGCCTCTTAATCGTAGACAAATCCTGTATTACTGCGCACTTCACTTTCCAACGTTTTAATTTCAACACCATATTGTCCTATAAGTGTGCTAATTTCTATCGTTCCACCGATAGGGTTGAAATTGGCTTCCAGTGCGCGTGTGAGTTTACGGGGGGAAAGATGTGGCGTTGCATCAAGCAGCCAGACAGGCCCCCCTGCCAATATAAGCTCTTCTTGGGTTGGATTCGGTATTTCATCTTTAAGAGACATAAGACTTACCAGCCATATATCAAACGTCAACGCATAAGGATCCGCGAGTTGATTAACTTTTATAAAATCAAGTGTTATGAGGTAATCTACATCTGTGGGATCCGGTATTGTCTTGTACAACAACATCTTTCCAAATGGTGAGGGTTCAAACTGGATGATATTTTCTTGTTTTATCAATAGTGTCCATATTGGAAAATAAATAGGTCCTAGTGAAAGACGCCATATCCCTTTTTTATCTAAGACATAGATATGATTCGAATCATGTGACCAAGAAATCTGTGTTTCTAAATTGATAATTGGCATCGGCTGTGTGAATACTTCGGGAATCTTTTTCGGTTTCTCTATGGGTGCCCATTCAGTGTAGTTCTCTTTTTCTTTATCCGAAAAAATGATGTCCCCGATTTGTGTTTTAGCGTAATCACCTTCAGTAATGATTATCCATCCACCATCACGTTTAAAGAATGCACGGTTTACTGCGACACTCTGTTTTTGTTTTTTTGAAGACAAGGGATGTGCAGAAAAATCTTGATAAATACCGCAGGTGCGCATGTCTTTAGAAAATTGTATCTGCTTGACCTGATGATCTGCATACTCTAAAGCGTGACCTATCTCTAGTTTCTTTGGATTATATGTGTGCACCTTGTATTGCTCCACTGTATCAAAAGTCACGAAGGCAATGTTTCCATCGGGTGTCTGTATGACTGAGCTATAACGCGGTGTCAGAGAATAATCATTTAGTATCTCATATCCCGTTGTATTCATTGTGATGAGATGGAGTGAATATTCAGAACCGTGGGGATATTTGTTTTCTACTATGATTGCGTTATGTCTCCCATCAGGTGATAGGTGAAATTTACGACAGAGCCCTTTATATTGGGCCGCTTTGTTTTCAGCGTTCACTTGCAAGAGAAACCCAACAAAGATCAATGTAAAACAAAGAATGAATTTGAATGCGTAACGCATTATTCCTCCTTAAATATCGCTTAGAATTCTTTTCTAAGCAGATGACATGATGTGAACTTCCCTTAGGGAAGCCCACATCATCACACTGATATATTAACACATTAAGTGCCGGGATCCGGTACACGTTTGTTTATTGGTATTGTACAAGGATCTTTCACAGTATGGGGAATCAGGTAAAAATTTTGGTCCATGCCACCGCCCCATTCGTAAGGTATCTTTTTTAGAAATACCTTTCCTATTTTACCGATATGTCTCACACTACTATAATAACAGATTAATTTCTTAGCTGGGCGCTCATTAAAATACTCATCATAACGCGTATGAACATGAAGATCTTTACTGTCTACTGTTACTATAATATCATATCCAAAAGGTACTTTGTTCACGAAGGAATATCTGCCATTATTTAGTGTAAGTCTACTACCGCCGAAAGACAGAAATTTTTTATCTGTTGGATACCATTTAACAGAAGTTCTGTTCTGGAACCTATACCTAACTGCAGGGTCACCGCATTCATAAGTAGCTAATGCACTGTCTAACGAATTATCGTCGTTTGCACATTGGCATTCACCTTCCAATGTTCCTACCAACATGCCCGTCCATGTTACTTCCATTGTAAATACAATTAATGATGCAGGACCTAATAGACGAGTCGCAGTTGCTGTGTTTATTGTTCCTTTAGCTCTTAATATTACAGTCAGCCCCGCGCCAGAAACTCCCACATTCTCTGGAATAATACCTGTGTAATTTAAAAGCTAGTTTTGCAGCTTCTTCTAAAATTTGTACAGCTGTCTCTACTCCATCTACCTCAATTTTTCCGTCAGTGAACGTATATCGACTATCACTAGAACGTAATTGACCTCTAAACGCGTAAGTATCCCCTATTTTGATGTCATCTGTGATTTCTAGTTCGTCTGGTACCGTGATGACTTCTTCTGCGGGAGTCCAGATTCCTACAGTGTAAGAGTCCTGGTTAATATCTACTCCGTTAACGGCGTACACGTAAGCGGTAATCTCGTATTCTTCTCCAGATTTGCTGCCTGTGTCAAACGTATGCGAAAAATAGGAGACAGGATCAGTCCCGTTTCCATAGTCTGTGGATATGAGTGTCCAAGGTTTGCCGTCGCCGACTTTGTCAACATACCAATAGACTTTACTATAAACTTCGTCAAAGTGTGCTTGACCATAAAGTGTATCACCCGTAAAGCCGTAGTTTAAGCTACCAGAACTAGGTCCAATGTAATCAACTTCAATTGCATGACTGCTATTGACCAAATACAGTAAACAGAATATCACCATTGCGATTGTGAGCGATTGCAATTTTGCATTTTTCATTTCTAATCTCCTTATCGTAGAACTCATAGCGAGTAATATCTAAAGATTGTTAAAAGTCAATCGAGAATTTATCATAGAATATGCTAAATACCGAAATCTTAAACGCGTTTCTATGAATTTATCATAACTAAAAGCAGATTTTCTATAGAACATTTTGAGATGTAGGAGAAAACTACGATTCCCGACAATCACTACGTTAAATCGCGATTAGGAGATTGCTCCTACAAGAACTTTCTATCACTGTTTTCAATGTTCCCTAATATATATATCGCGTGAGATTTAAATTCTTTAGTTTTTTTTTCATTAAAACGGATAAATGTCACTCATAGAAAAAATTAACTAAAGAATTTCTTGTAAAAGCGATATAATTAAATATAGGGATATATTAAGGAAGGAAGAGTTGATGATCAAAGAAAATATTGCAAGTTTCCAATTGCCGACACAATTCACAGAAAACATCGTGAGAAACATTTCGCGTATTAAACCTGCTACGCCAACCAGTAGTAAACCTTTACTACCATGGACAATTGCAGCATCAAGTGCGATCTTGCTTGTGATAATACTCGGATTAGGAAGTCAGTATTTAACCCGTTTCCAACATCCCTACAGTTTAGACTCACAATCCGAAGTGGCAGTAGATCTAATTGATGCACCTATTGGGCTGAATCTTGCGAAACAACCAGATGCTCGAAATCAGTTAGGTGTCCCCTCTGATGATAACGGTAAAGGTGATGGAACTGGGCAGGAATCAGATCAAGTATTAGGTAATAAAAACGACTTCACGCAGTGGAGTCTACCTAAAGATGCCAAAAGACGTTTCGGTAAAGGAGGCGCAGCGGGAGCAGCATTTTCACCAGATAGCACACATATTGCGGTTGCAAGTAGTATCGGGGTCTGGATTTATGACGTAAAGACCGGTGAACCACGCGAACTACTCACAGGACATACGGATGGTGTCAACACTGTTTCTTTTAGTCCCGATGGACGACTACTTGCCAGTGGCAGTGGGGATACGACAGTTCGAATATGGGATGTCAAATCGGGTGAGTATTTATTCCCTTGTATGGACATGCGAAAGGGGTGATTAGTGTCGCGTTTAGTCCTAAGAATGAGTTTATTGTCAGCGGAGCAGCGATGGTACTGTGCTGTTGTGGGATATCGTAATAACAAAATAATACCAGACTATCGCTATTCATAGCGGTAAAGATGGAAGGATGGATAGCAGTACTACAAAGAAGCACAATCTAACAGAATGTGCTACAAAGAAGCACTACGATATGTACTGTAAATCCTAGTTTAGACAATTTCCCTCTTATCCCGAAAAACCCAAATCATCCAAAAACATCTAATATCACGTCTTCCATCTTCTACCCTTCCATCCTTCTAACCTTCCCATAACTGATTTGAAAATTAAATGACTTTAAGGTATACTTAAATCACGATTAAACAGCCAGATAGGATGTGGAACAATGCGCGTTATACTATATACAGGCAAAGGAGGTGTTGGTAAAACAACCATCTCTGCTGCGACAGGTCTAAAATTAGCATCACTTGGCTATAAGACAATTGTCATCTCACTGGATGTGGCACATTCGCTGCGAGATTCTTATGATAGTGATGAACTCCTTATAGCACAGAATACGGAAAAACAGATACAAATTAATGATAATCTTTGGATGCAGGAAATTAACGTACAAGAGGCAATTGTAGAATACTGGGATGAAGTCTATAACTACATCCGATCCATACTCAACCGTTCAGGTCTTGATAGTCTTGTTGCTGAGGAAATTGCTATATTCCCAGGAATGGAAGAGATCTGTGCACTCCTTTACATAAATCAATATGTACGTGAAAATGCTTATGATGTAATTATTCTCGACTGTGCACCAACAGGTGAATCATTACGATTCGTTAGCATCCCGACAACACTTGAATGGTATATGAACCGTATCTTTAAATTAGAACGAAATCTTGCAAGAATCGCTGGACCTGTTATTGAAACTGTCAGCTCTGTCCCAATGCCTAAAGACTCCTACTTCAAAAATATACAAAGCCTTTTTGACAGACTTGAGGGTATAGATAAAGTCTTAACCGACCCGAAAATCACAACAGTACGTCTTGTAACCAATCCGGAAAAAATTGTCATCAAAGAAACACAACGCGCGTTTATGTATTTTTGCCTATACGGTATGTGCATTGATGCTGTTATAATCAATCGTATATTCCCAGAAGGTGTAGATGATAGATTCTTTGATTTTTGGAAAAAAACACAACAGCAGTACATAGAAGATGCAGAAAACTACTTCTCAGATGTACCAAATCTAAAAGTTAATCTCTTTGATGACCAAATTGTTGGCGTATCAGGTTTACAGAAATTAGGGGATATTCTTTATCCAGATATTGATCCTGCTGATAGATTTTCACAACGGAATCCTTATCAATTCAACAAAGTTGATGATGGATACCAACTTATCATGCAACTTCCATTCCTGACGAAACAGGAAGTGAATCTTAACAAACAGGCAGATGAATTGATTATTACCATCGGTGGTTTCAAAAGACATGTTGCTTTGCCACGAAGTTTATCCAGCACGAAAGCGACTGGCGCGAAACTTACAGGACAACAACTTATTATCACGTTCACGTAAACTTTCTGCATATTAATGACGTCTTTAAATGAAATATTATCAAATCAATGGTGATAAAAACAGATAAAGCAATTCTCGCTGTAGTCTTTACTACTTTTTTAACGTTCTTATTACTGTTCTTATTGCCGATTAGGTCATTGGGAGTCGGAGCAATCTGGTGGCTTTACCCTAACCTGCTACTGGCAATCTGTTGGTTTGGTTACCTCATCAGATTTCAGAAAGAACAAACTGATGTTGATTCCTCTCGGCTCCTCTTCAACAGTGTGTTATTTGGATTGGCTACCACTGCAACCTTTCTCCCTATGGATAGGTTATTCTCAAGACATGGAAATTTACAATTCATCATTTATCGTAGTCCAGACTTTTTTGGAAATATAATGACACCTGTGGGTATAATATTGACATGGGTACTTTTCGCTACTTTACTTATATATTATTTCCACCGTCTTGACATGATTGGGTTACATCGCTTGCTGGCATCCACAATTATTGGCGTGATAGCTGCGATCGGTAGTATAGTAGTCTATAGAATGGGAGAAGATCTTTGGATATGGAATTCACTACGAATTGATAATATGTATAACATTTTGACAGTACCCATTTTTGTTCCCATAACGTTCTTGCTAACTTTTCTTTTGTGTCCATACTATTTTCATAGGCAGCAACATCCGTTAGTAGCTGGGATGCGGTGTGGTTTATTTATGGGTGTAGTAATGTTTTTGAGTTATATGATCCTATGGAGAAGCACGTCAGTTTAAGACATATCTGATGGAATACATTAAGGCGTATCTGATGGAATACAAAGATACACGGTTATTATTCATTGTAGTTAAATTAATAAATAATGGGACATTTCACCCCATACACCGATGACGAAGACCACACAGCGTAGGGGCGAGGTCACCTCGTCTGTTGTGGGGTGTAGCGTAGGGGCGAGGTCACCTCGTCCGTTGTGGCGTGTTACATTAGTTCTGAAGTCACTATATAGAAACTATTTAGATTGGTAAACACATGACATATTTATCTGAAAAGAAAAAAATCCGTTCAACGACAATTTTAGCAGTCCGTCGTAATGATCAAATTGCAATCGGGGGAGATGGGCAGGTCACTTTGGGTGATACTGCTATCAAACATGGGGCAAAAAAGATACGCAAGATATATAATGAACAAGTGCTGATCGGGTTTGCAGGCTCCGGTTCAGACGCACTAACGCTCTTTGAGAACTTAGAGAAAAAACTTGAACAATACCGGGGCAATTTACAAAAATCTGCAGTTGAACTCGCAAGGGATTGGCGTAGTGATCGCATCCTAAGACGTGCAGACGCTCTGATGATAGCGATAGACAATAAGGATAGTTATCTCATATCGGGTAATGGTGACCTAATAATCCCTGATGATGATGTCCTCGCCATAGGATCCGGCGGTTCAATTGCACTTGCTGCTACAAGAGCACTTCTAAAATTCTCAAATCTTACCGCAGTTGAGGTTGTCGCTGAAGCACTCAAAATAACAAGTGAGATATGCATCTACACCAATTCAAGCATTGAAATTGAATCTATTGTGACAGAAGGATAGGATATAATTCCGTTTAGATATGAGATATAACGCAAACCTGTATACTAACTTTTCAGGAGGTTACTTTGCAGAAATCAAAAGTTGAAACAAAGGTATTAGCAGAAGCATTAACCCCGCGACAAATTGTTGAGGAACTTGATAAGTACATTATTGGACAATTTGAAGCAAAAAGAAGTGTTGCTATCGCGCTACGAAATCGTGCACGCCGACAAATGCTTGATGCGGATATGCAAGACGAAGTTGCACCGAAAAATATCATCATGATTGGCTCAACAGGCGTTGGAAAAACTGAAATTGCACGCCGCCTTGCACGTCTGGTTGAGGCACCATTCATTAAGGTCGAAGCTTCAAAGTATACTGAAATCGGGTATGTTGGTAGAGATGTAGAATCAATGATACGAGACCTTACAGAACTATCTGTAAGTCGTGTAAAGACTGAACAGACAGACACCGTTGAAGAAGAAGCATTAGAAAGAGCCGAAGAGCGTCTATTGAATTGTCTGTTTCCAATGCCAAGAAACTTAAAAGTTAAAACTCCCCCAAGACCACCAGAGGAATTAGATCTTGAAGAACAAATTGAAGAAATAGAATTGGATGAACTGGATTTTGAGGAAGAATTTGGTTTTCCATTTGAGTTAGAGACTGACGAAGAAGATAATAAGGCAATAGAAGAACAACGAAAACGCCATGAGAAAACGCGCGAGAAGTTAAGAAAACGATTGAGAGACGGGGAATTTGAGAATAGACTTGTAGAAATCAACATGAAAAGCCGGAGCACCCCGTTTGTTGAAATATTCTCTCCTGGTGGAATAGAAGAGATGGATATCAACTTCAAAGATATGTTCAACAACATCTTGCCAAGTCAAACCAAGAAAAGACGCGTCCCAGTCTCTGAAGCCAGACAAATACTCATGCAAGAAGAAGCAGAAAAACTGATTGACATGGATGCTGTCATCAATGAGGCAATTGAACGTGTTGAAAACTCAGGTATTGTATTCCTTGACGAGATCGATAAAATCGCAGGACGCGAATCACGACACGGACCTGATGTTTCACGCGAAGGTGTACAACGCGATATTCTACCCATTATTGAGGGAAGTACAATCGCTACGAAATACGGTGCTGTTTCTACTCACCATATACTCTTCATCGCAGCAGGGGCATTCCATGTTTCTAATCCATCTGACCTAATTCCCGAACTACAAGGTAGATTTCCTATACGAGTTGAACTCAAAAGTCTAAATCAGAGCGACTTCAAATCTATACTGACGGAACCCAAGAACGCATTAGTAAAACAGTACACTGCATTGCTACAGACAGAAGGAATTGAAGCAACCATTACAGATGACGCGATTGACGAAATCGCCGCACTTGCTTTTCAGGTAAATGAATCTGTTGAAGATATTGGGGCAAGAAGATTACATACCATCATGGAAAAACTCTTCGAAAATCTCTTCTTTGATGCACCTGACCTTGAGAAAGACAATGTTACTATTGATGCAGAATACGTTACAGGTGAATTAGCAGAAATCGTTAAAGATCAAGACCTCAGCCGGTATATTCTCTAACATCACGAAATCTGCTAAATGACTATTCGTTGAAGTCATACATACTTCCGTAGATAAGTCAATGTTCGGTCGACAGCACCAAGATTGTCTTCAATCATTTGCCTCCCGTTCATACCAGCAGTTTCCCGTTCTTCATCACAGTACAACCATTCGGTGATCACTCTCACCATCTCTTGTGATGTGTTAACAAGTCTTGCTGCGCCCTTTTCTAATAATAGGTTTGCTTCATAGGCATTTTGAATAGTTGGACCAAAGATTACAGGTTTCGCCATCGCTGCTGGCTCCATAACATTATGCACACTTCCGTGAAAACTACCACCGACGAAAGCAATATCTGCTAACCTATACAACTTTGCAAGCATGCCTATCGTGTCTATAATAACGACATCTGTATGCTCTAAATTTGCATCACTTTTTAACCCAGAATAGCAGACGTAAGATATGTCTCGTCTTTTTAAATCTGCGGTTATATCTCTTATTCGCTCAGGAGTTGGTTCATGTGGTACTAAAATCAACTTCAGCAATATTCCAGACTCATCTTCACGTAAAATCTGAAATGCATCCAATACAATCTTTTCATCTTCAGCATAAGTACTACCAGCAATGAGGATTGGACGTCTTAATGTCGCTTGTCCCGGAAAAAACACATGATCGGTTTCAACCGACATCGCCCTTCTGTGCACCTGTTCGTAGCGGGTATCACCTGTCACAACAACCTGACTTGGAACGCGGCTAAGTTTTTGAAATCGTACTGCATCCGCTTCAGAAATCGCACAGATAAGCGAAATGTGTTGATGTATACTCTTAAAAAATGACCTACCAATTGCACCAAGACGTCTTGACTCCGCATGTATTGTCCCAGCAATAACAACAATCGGTATCTCTGCTTTTGATACCTGCCATACAAGATTGGGCCAAATATCGTATCTTGAAAAAACCAGACAATTCGGTTTAATAAGGTTGGCAAGACGTACTGCATTACGTCTTGTGTCAAAGGGTAGATAAGCTGCTGCATCAACATAAGTATAGGATTCTACATTTGGTGCAACAGAAGGCGAGAAGTAAGTAAGAACAATCCGTGTATCAGTGTATAGCACTTCAATCAGCGGTTTTGACTGTTCAAACTCGCCAACGGATGTAAAATGAAACCACACTGTTTTGTCTAAATTACGAGAAGTTCCAAGCTGCTTTTTTAATTTACTGAAGACTCCTCGTCGACCCACAATTCCCTCGCGAATCTTGCGATTCCAGCATCCCATAATGTGATATGCAATGAACATCAAGGGAATTGCGAAAACGTTATATACAAATCGCCAAAACATTGAACTTTAAACTATTCTTCATCTATTGCATCTAAAATCTTCTTCTTGAGTACATCTTTTGGCATTGCTCCGACAATCTGTTCAGCGATTTCTCCATCTTTGAACACAAGCAGTGTTGGAATACTACGGACACTATATTTCATTGCGCTCTGTCGGTTTTCATCAACGTTGACTTTCCCAACTTTGAATTTCTCTGCGTTTTCTTCTGCGAGTTCCTCTAAAATCGGTGCAATCATCTTGCATGGACCGCACCACTCAGCCCAAAAGTCAACAACTACGGGTGTATCTGATGCGATGACCACCCCTTCAAATGTAGCATCGGTAATTTCGAAAGTACTTTCTGACATCTTAACTCCTTATATGCAAATCTAAATCTAAGTAATTCTTGAATGATTAGGTAAAATGCAATTGTTATACATCTCATCTCAAAAAATGCATCATTGCACATAATATTTTACTCTAAAATGTATTTAATTTCCACACTATTTTACATCACAATAGGAATATAGACTAACTTATCAATGAAATATGAAATAACATTGACCCAGCTAAGAATATATGTTATAATATACACTTTAATAAGTATGCAAACACAAAAATCCATAGTCAACATCGGTAAACTCTGTTCCAAAAAACTCGTGAATATCACAATCTTTCTTTTAATGTAGCACAACTGCATGAAGATTAACATATAAATTCGTAAGGATTGGGATTTTCCATCCGTATATTACCCAATTAAAACCTTGATCTTCATCCGTGTGCTTCCCACCAATTCACAATGTATTTAAAAGTAGTAGGCACACTCCGTGTGCCGTCAATTACCCACACGATAGGTCTCAATTTTAGTGGAATTCATATACTTCAATTTAGCGGTGTTCCCAGGCCGGTAGGTGCGATATCCTTATCGCACCATTAGCGTCAATTTAGTGGTTCATAACTGCCTTGTGTTTGTGTCTTCAGTCCCGTAGGGACGATATGTTTATAGATCAGGATTGAACACCGGTTCTTAGTCCCGTAGGGACGATATGTGTAACAATAGGCAAGAACATCAACATATCGTCCCTACGGGACTAAAGAGAGGTAACCACACGTTTTTCTATAAACATATCGTCCCTACGGGACTAAAGAGACACCAATACTAAGTTAACTTAAGAGGAATTATACTCATGTGTCCGACCCGGTAGGTGCGATATCCTTATCGCACCGGATCCTAAGCGACGGCGTTGGACGAAACAGATTATGGTAAACTCGCTTCATCAAAGGTTTCCGTGTAGGTCGCGGTGCGATAAGGAGATCGCACCTACCGGCATGAGGTAATCAAAATTACCTGATTATTAATTTAACTTTCATCCATGTGCCGTTAATTAGGTATAATCCTTATCAATGCAGAATACCGAACGCGTATTCTGCCAAAACATATTCCAAGGAGGGAACTTTGTTATACAGTGAACAAACAGATGGATCAGATTTATCAACCTGGAACCTGCCTAAAGGCGCGACTGCACGTTTAGGCAATGGCTGGATAAGCGGCGGCATGACATTTTCACCTGATGGAAAATCCCTCGTCGTTGCGTCAACTATCGGCTGTTGGTGGTATGATTTAAATACCATGAAACTTAGCAAAGTGTGGAATACTAAACAAGGTATTCTATGCGACATCACCTTTTCGCAAGATGGCAAGTGGCTGGCTACCGGAAGCTGGAATGGAACCATTAAGATTTGGGACACACAAAACCTTGAATGTCCTGTCTGCATAGATTTACTTAAAAGTACTAATGCAATGAGTGCACATCCCCGAAATCTCCTGTTTTCACAAGATGGGAAATACATAACGTGTTCCAACATAATTTCACGCGATATTGGTGGGGGTTCACATTTTACGACTTACGATTGGCAGACAGATATTGATACACCTATTAAAAGCCTTTCTCTTCAACCGGAACGAGGCAAGGTACATATCCTTCCTATAGCTCTTTCGCCAGATAGAAGTCTCATCGCATATACCCCTGAAGCAAATATAACATTAGTTGTACATATAGAGACTGGGGAACTGATTGCAAAACTACGGGACGATTATACTGATACATCAACAATTGGCTGTTATCAACTGGATTTCTCTCCATGCGGAAAATACCTTGCCGCTACAAATCGAGGTAACAGAATCCTTATATGGAATGTTAGCAATGGTAACCTGGAAATGACACCAACAGTCCATAGCGACAATCGAGATTTAGAGATAAGTGTTCCTGCCTATACAACAAATGGTAACTTACAAGTTGCTGGTTTCTCCCGCAGGGAGGCGGTCATCTGGGATGCAAACAAACAAGAAACAGTGGATACCTTTGAATCGCTAAGACCATTATATGGGTCTTTTTCACCTGATGGAACACAACTCGCAATCAGAAATAAATACGGAGAACAGCAGGTCTGGACGCGAGGTAATCCTTCAACGGTTAGTTTCCTTCCCACACATATATCACGAGGTGTAGTTGGTCTGTGTTTCTCCAAAGACAGCCGCACACTACTCGGTTGTCATGATCCTGCTGGATATCGGCTATGGGATATTGAGCAGCGACAAGTAAAACAAACTTTCCATTTTCCACGTCCGAATTCACTTGGTATAATTTCCACCACTCGTAGTAGAGAACTCCTTGCAGCAGTTGAAGAAAATAAAGTGATTAGAGTCTGGAATCTCGTGTCAGACACACAGATTGCCGAACTTACTGAAAAATTTAAAGGGGTGACTCAGATGACGTTCTCTCCGTGTGAAGAATACCTTGTCACTACCAATATTCGAAAAATCATCAATATCTGGCATCTTGAATCCAGCAAACAGATCGCTGAGCTAACCCAAAATCCATCAAGAATCATTAGAATGGGATTTTCACCAGATGGAGAACATTTTGTTAGTTTCTATGGTGATAGATTCACAGTATGGGATGCAAAGCAGTGGGAAAAACTTCACCACATTCAAAATCCAATTGTGCAACGCGATATGCAAATCTATAAACGTTGGCAATTATTGTTACCTTCAAACAAGAAACAAGTGATCATAGTACCACGTGTCGGTCCAATTCTCGTATGGGATTTAGAAAGCGGTGAACAGGTCGGTTCGCTTGATATATCAATATGCTCAGATACATCTTTGTATAAAGATGCACCACAAGACATTCAACGTTTTCTCGAACAACCAAATGCCGACACTCAACGGGTCTGGGGTAATCTCAGACTATCGCCATGCGGAACAAGGATTGCTGGCATCATCAGAAGAATAGGAAAAAATGAAATTCGTGAAATTCGTATGTGGGATTCAACTACTTTAGAAATCTGTATGGTGATAATTCCACCAACGGAATCTTTGAAACCACAGACCTCTCAATTTTCACCTTGCGGTCAATATATTGCTGTAGGTGCACAATGGCAAGAAGGACAAGAATTAATACCCATCTGCCTATTGAATGTTAATACTGGAGAAAATATACATTCCTTCTGCGGACATCCAACTGATGTATGGTCACTTGCATTTTCACCGGATAGAAACATTTTAGCAAGTGGCAGCTATGACGGTACAATCCTGCTCTGGGATATGAAACCGTTTATCAACTCTTAACCTTATCTTAAGCGTTCCACTTAGGTAATTTCACCTATTACCTGAACACGCGCGGTTTATTTAATAATGACCGTTCAATGATAGTAAAAGGAGATGTCTTTATGGCAATTAGAAAACCTGAAATCCCCAATTTGAAACCACTTGACGACGCAGATGTAACAACATGGCACTTACCTAATGGTGCAATTGGCAGATTAGCGCGAGGACGAGTCACAGACATGTCCTTTTCACTTGATGGTGAATATCTGGCAGTCGCAACCGCAATAGGGTGTTGGCTGTATGACAGAGCTTCACTGAAACCTATTGCACTGTTTGATCATGAAAACGGAATGGTAAGAGCTGTAATTTTTTCCGACGACAACCAATTTATAGCAACATGTAATTCTGATGGTGTTGTGAAGATATGGGAGACACAAAACCTGCAGTGTCAAGCAGAAATAGATCACCGCAAGAATGTAGAGGCAACATTAGGTCGTTTTGACAACCTCCATTTTTCGCCTGATAATGAATACTTGGCAGCATCTTCTATTGACATGCAAAATGTTGTCTACGCGTGGCAACATAACACGGATGAACCCTTCACAAATTTTCCAATTGACGTTGACATTGAAGATATGAGAGGACACACTTTTCCTATCTGTTTCTCTCCGAAAGAGAATTTACTTGCCTATGTGTCTGATGGAACACCGCATCACACACTCACGATTTCCGATATAGAAACCGGTGAACACATCGCACAACTCAATTGCTTAGCACCATTGGCTTACCAAGGGCTTGTCTTTTCACCTTGTGGTCAATATCTTGCTACTGTCAATCTGGACAAACAAATATTAGTATGGGATGTCTACAAAGGAACATTAGAAACGGAACCTATCACATATCACCCTGATGGACGGTTAATCCCTGCCTATACACCTGATGGCACATTGCGTATCGCCGAAATTCGCAATAATAAAGTTGTGATCTGGGATGCTATCCAAAAACAAAAAAATGATACATTATCTCGTCAGAAACGCAGAAATGATCATTTTTTGGGCGGTCATCAGGAACACTTTTCATCTAATGGCGCGTACATCGCAACGATCCAATCCCGTAGCGATCTCTGTGTGTGGACAATCGGCACACCGTCAAGTAAAATATCAAGTCCAGCTGATCATAAACCCGTACCGCATTCGGTAACTATTTCTCCAGATGGTAAGACTGTAGCGAGTGGACATGGATTTGGCATGTATCAAGTATTCTGGAATGTAGAACAAAGACAAAGAGAACAGATATTTCCAACGCCGAAGATACAGGCACAACGCACGGCTCTCACTGAAAACCTTACAGCAGGAGAGAAAAGGCAGTGGTACCGTCTCAGTACTGTGTCGCCATGTGGACAACGTCTGGCACTTCGCGATATACCAAGAGGGTCAATTGAAATTTGGGATATCGCATCTGAGACCCTTGTTACAGAACTCTCAGATAGTAATTTATCTAGGTCTTGGCGTACAGCGAGTTTTTCGCCAACTGGTGAACGGTTTATCAGCTCAGCATCTACAGGTGAAATTGATGTCTGGGATACAGAGTCTGGTGAAAAAATCAAAACGCTTCCAGGAGATGATCGCATGATTTTGACAACTGCATTTCACCCAGATGGTCAACAACTCGCTGCTGCACCGAAAGGGAGTTCTGGAATGCTTTGGGATATTGTCACTGGTGAACTGATCGGATTGTTCCCTTCAGATCTGCCAGAAGATATCTCCTGTTATAGAGGTGATCCAGAGCAGATACACCAATATACTAAAAAATATAAGAAAATCGGGAACCGCTATAAGTGTTGCCCCTGGAAACTTACCTTATCTCCTTGTGGCACAACTATCGCTTGTGGGCTACAAGGTCATATCCGATTGCGAGATGCAGCTACCTTAGAAACACAAATGCTCATTGTACTACCAAAAACGTGCATCAGACCGTTTGCACTCACATTTTCCCCATGCGGAAAATACCTTGTTTCCGGTTCTTGGTGGCAAAAGGGGTTAGAAAAAGTGTCAATTCGGATTTGGGAACTCACATCCGGGGAAAACATCCATACTTTCTGGGGACACGTTTCAGATGTCCAAGATTTAGCCTATTCACCAGATGGCTTACTTTTGGCAAGTTGTAGTTATGACGGTACCATCCTCCTTTGGGATATGAAACCGTTTATTAACACTTAAACATTTCTCGTCAATCCATCTATAATAACCTAAATTGCTACCTATAAGTTTCTAGGCAGGCAGATGCCGCTTTTATGCAAGAAAAGTTCATAATTGCCGAAATGTCGTAGCGTAAACTTTCAGTTTGCGCCGTTTTGACACAAACTAAAAGTTTGTGCTACATAGGTAGCAACTTGGGTTATAATATAGTGATGCTGCTTGCAGCACATAACATCGTCAACGCGTGAGGTTACCGGATCTCGCGCTTACATTCGCAATAAAAGGAGATAGCTCTATGGAAAATAGAATCGCTTTAACCCCTGCACTTAGACCACTTGACGATACAGATGTAACAAAATGGAGACTTCCCGAAGGGGCCATAGCAAGATTAGGACGGGGTGTGCTGCGGGATATGTCTTTTTCGCCCGATGAAAGGTATCTTGCCGTCGCAACGACAATCGGATGTTGGTTGTATGATTTCCCTACACTAAAACCTCTTACATTATTTGAGACAGAACGGGGTATGATCCAGAAGATCGTCTTTTCGCGCGATGCAAACTGGATTGCTACCAGCAACGCGGATAGCATCGTTAAGGTATGGGACACACAAACACTGCAGTGTATAACTAAAATAGACTCCCGTGCTAGCGCGCTCCACTTTTCGCAGGATGGACAGAATCTTGCTATGTCCAACCACAAAGGCAGTGCTATCTATTCTTGGCGTACAAATACTGACGAACCTATCCTGCAGTTTCCCATTGATGCAGAGGATACGCAGGGACACAGATTTCCTATCTGCTTTTCACCAGATGGGAATCTACTCGCGTATGTGTCTGCTGTGTCTCCACAGGACACTATAACGATTTCAGATATAGACACCGGTGAACATATTACAGACATTAGTTGTCCGGCTCCTTTGGCATTTCAAGGTCTGGTATTTTCCCCATGTGGTCAATACCTTGCATCGGCACACAGGAATGGCGATGTGCAGGTGTGTAATGTTCACAATGGCACCTCAGAAATAGTACATACCGTATCCGGGGTAACTTACGTGAAACTTGCACCTGACGCGACTTATGTGAAACTTGCTTATACGCTTGATGGAACATTACATGTGGCTGAAATCCATAAGGGGAAGGTTGTGATGTGGGATACGGTGCAGCGTAAGAAGGTAGACACTTTGGAATTTGGGACAGGCAGGAAAGTATGTTGCTTTTCAGATGATGGGACACACTTCGCAACCGCTAACTCACGCGAATTCCGATTATGGACAGTAGACAAATCAGATAGAGTCGTGCCTATGCCTGATGCACATATAAACATTGTTGAATGGTTGCGTTTTTCTCAAGAAAAAAAGGCACTAATTAGTGGACACAGATCAAGTTTTATGTTCTGGTCTTTAGAGAATCATCAGTTACAACGAATTTTCCGTCCCGATACAGAAGGGTACTCTTTGGGCCTTAGAAGTGTCTTGTCCCCTTGTGAAGTATTTCTTGCTGCATCTGTCTTAGGAGTCCGTCATAGCACCGACATCGCTATCACAGTCTGGCATATTACATCTGGCAGCCTAATTGCCGAACTGACTGAACATGAAACACCTGTTCAACAGATGGCTTACTCACCGACAGGGGACTGTTTAGTCAGTGGATCTCTGTCCGGTGAGCTCTATGTATGGGACACGCAGCAATGGGAAAAGCGACACAAACTCATAGGACACACAGGTGGGATTAGAAGTGCGGTATTTCACCCTGATGGTAAGCAGCTCGTCACTGCATCCTATGACAGAACGGTACGAGTCTGGAATGTTGAGAATGGTGAACAGGTGGGTTCACTCCCGTTAGACGCAATCTTAGAAGATACATCCCTATATAAAGGACGATCTCAAGAAATCCAACAATTCATTGATTGGAAACAGAATTTGGGGACTCAGGAGTCATCTTTCATAAATGTTGGTAGTATAAAGATCTCTCCGTGCGGTACGAACATCGCCGGCTTGTTATCTCGGGAACGGAGATGGAAAGGAATAGCTAATGAGATTAGACTGTGGGATGCAGCAACCTTAGAAACACGCATGGCGATACTGCTACCTACAGATGCATCTCAGACATATCGGCTTGCGTTTTCACCTTGTGGACGGTATCTTGCTTCCGGTACTTGGTGGAAAAAAGGGTTAGAGCAGATGTCCATCCATTTGTGGGAGGTCGCCACAGGTGAAAACGTCCATACCTTCTGGGGGCACCCCACAGATATTCATGATCTTGCATTTTCCCCAGATGGCAAACTCTTGGCAAGTGGTAGCTATGATGGCACCATTCTTCTTTGGGATATGAAACCTTATATGTAGTGGTTAGTCAAGTGTTAATTGACGGGTCTTGAAAGTAGTCGGGAATCGGAGTTCAAATCAACGGTATGAATCATGGCGAATGCCATGCGCGCATTCGCCCAAAGGCATTCACCGCCTACAAAGAGCAGACGGTATTGGTAGGAGCGATCTCCGAATCGCGACCTATACCCATAAATTTTGGGTAGACAAAGCAGTAGATTGAATGATATTCAGTGTGAAAAAGTGAAGGGTTCGTGTCATTTACCTTCCCTTCCCGCTAAAATAAAAAAGGAGATAACCTACGATGTACACAAATCAGACTGATGGTACAGATATAACTACTTGGAATCTGCCAGAGGGCGCGACTGCACGTTTAGGTAGAGGTAGGATGACCGGCGGTATGGTATTTTCACCTGATGGTGAGGCACTTGTTGTTGCAACGGCAATCGGCTGTTGGTGGTACAACCTCAATACAATGGAACTCCGCACATGGTGGAATTCCGAACGCGGTATGCTAAGTGACGTCGCCTTTTCTCCTGATGGTCAGTGGATTGCTACTGGAAACTGGGATGGAGATGTGATGGTATTTGATACACAACACCTGCAATGTGTTGCCAAAATAGGTATACCCCAAAACCCAAAAGGGGTGATGGGGACAGCGAGAAGTCTACGTTTTTCACAAGATGGAGAGCATTTAACACTCTCACATTTAATTGTACGTATAGATGATGGACCCTTTTCTCGTGATAGAACTAGTAGAGGTAGATACTATACCGTTTACAATTGGAAGGCAAGTATTGACACACCAATTGCTAGCTTCATGGATCCACCGAAACTGGATAGTTGGAACTTTGGTCGTGATACATTTGCTCCGCAAACACTTTCACCCGATGGAAGTCTCTTGGCATATACATCTAACCCGAATGTCACCTCTGTGATGAACGTAGAAACTGGAGAACACATTGCTGAATTTTCCGATGACTACACCAAAGGACATTGGAAAGGCAGTTACAAACTTGTTTTTTCTCCGTGTGGAAAATATCTTGCTGCTTGCAATTATGGAAACAAATTCCACGTTTGGAATGTTCAGAACGCCACTTTGGAAATACCACCAACGGAATATATGGAAAATCGCCAGATGAGCAAGAGTCTCCTCACTTATGCGACAGATGGCACATTATGGGTTGCAGGGTTAACAAGCAAAGAGGTGACGATCTGGAATGGATCGAAGCAAGAGACGGTGGATACCTTTGAATGCAGGGGTGCATCAAATGGTTGTTTTTCGAATGATGGGACACAATTCGCTATAACCAATAGACATGGAGAACTGCAGCTATGGACAAAGGACACGCCTTCAACGGTTAAGTCGCTTCCCGCACATTTAGTAAGAGGTGTAGTAGAGGTGCAATTTTCTAAAGACGGTCAGACATTGCTCAGTTGCCATGATCCTGCTGGATACAGATTATGGGATATTGCTGAACGACAGGTAAAACAGACTTTCCACTCTCCATTTTCCAATTCAGTAGGGGTTGTTTCTACCTCACGCAGCAGGGAACTACTTGCTGTAGTGGAAGATAAACGAATTAGGGTTTGGAATCTTGTATCAGGCACACAGCTCGCAGAAATTATAGGAAGGTCGATGAACGTAAATATGGTGTTCTCGCCGACAGATGAATATCTCGCAACTGTTAGTAGACGAGATACCGTTATAATCTGGCATCTTGCATCTAACACACAGATCGCTGAACTTCAAAACCCATCTTCAAGAGTTTTTAGAATGGGATTTTCGCCAACAGGGGAATACTTCGTCAGTGTCTATGGAGATAGTTTCTCTATATGGGATACTTCTTGCTGGGAAAAACGTCACCATGTGCCGCTTCCAGAACAACATTCTAAAAGTTGGAAACTATTATTTCACCCAAACGACCATCATTTAATCACCAGAATTCTTGATGGACCAACTCTTGTTTGGGATCTTAAAAACGGTGAACAAATCGGCGCACTTGATACAACAGTGTGTTTAGATACATCTTTATATAAGGCGACACAACAAAATATCCAAAGTCTTCACGAACAACCAGAAACGTCCCAACGTCTCTGGACATTAAGATTCTCCCGTTGTGGCACTCTTATTGCTGGCGGTATACGGCATGGAAAAATGGGTGAAATTAGATTCTGGGATGCAACTACATTAGAAACACGTATGGTGATAATTCCACCTATAGGATGTCAGAAACCTCAGACCCTTAAGTTTTCACCTTGTGGTAAATACCTCGCTGTAGGGGCGCAATGGCAAGACGGACAAGAAAGCGTGTCTGTCCGTTTATGGGATGTTAAGACAGGGGATAACATTCACACCTTCTGGGGACATCCTACTGATATATGGTCGATTGATTTTTCACCGGATGGTGAACTGCTTGCCAGTGGTAGTTATGATGGCACTATCCTGCTGTGGGATGTGAAAGCATTTATCAACTGATAAACATTCCTCGTCAAACCATCTATAATATAGTGATGCTGCTTGCAGCACATAACATCGTCAACGCGTGAGGTTACCGAACCTCGCGCTTACATTCGCAATAAAAGGAGATAGTTTAATGGAAAATAGAACCACTGTAACGCCAGTGCTTAGACCACTTAACAACACGGATGTAACAACATGGGAACTTCCCGAAGGTTCGTTAGCGAGATTCGGAAGAGGATTACGACTTGATATTGAGTTTTCACATGATGCTGCATATCTAACTGTAGCAACAAAGATTGGATTTTGGATTTATGATCTGGAAACATTGAAACCACGTGCATTGTGGGGAAACGAACGCGGTATGATGAATGTCGCTACCTTCTCACATGATGCACGCTGGATTGCCACAGGCGACCAAGATGGCATTCTTAAGGTTTGGGATACACAAGACGGACAGTGTGTTGCAAGAACGGACTGGGGAGGTACTGAGAAACGCAATGTCATTCTCCATGCGCGCTTTTCGTCGGATGATCAATATATCGCTGCTTCAGGTTTTGGACATAGTGCTGTCTATGAATGGAACACTGAACTCAACGCACCTATCAGGAATATTAAACTTGATAAGCTAAAATTAGAGGACTATAGGAAAGAAGGTACAGCCAATGACAGATGTTTTCCAATCGCTTTTTCACCCAATAGTAATCTATTTGCTTATGTGACTTCACCGGAAATAGTAACGGTTTCAGATATAAAAACTGGTGAAGACATATCACAACTTACAGGACACACTGCCCCATTACATTCCCTATTGTTTTCACCTTGTGGACAATACCTTGCAAGTGCAAGCCTTGGTGCTACCGTTCAAGTATGGGATATAAAGAATGCATCTCTTGCTATGACTCCCAAAACATATCAAGGAAACAGAGTAAGACTTGCTTATACACCTGATGAAACACTACGAGTTGCAGACATCTATAATGATAAGGTAGTCTTATGGGATGCTGCACAGCAGAAAGCGTTAGATGCCTTCAACACGATCAGCACGACAGCAGAAAACGCAAGGTTTTCAGACGATGGAACAAATTTCGCTATTGCCTGCAGGAACCATAAGATACAGATGTGGCAGGCAGATACCCCTGACACAAGATCGTTTCTTTTCTGGTTTCGGAAGTATACCCTATTCGGTGGCATTTATGCAGGATAACAAGACATTGATCGGGGGTAACTGGGGAAGTACTGGTAAGATATTTTGGAATGTTAATAGACGAGAAGTCCAACGGATACTCCCACCGTTGGAAAAACGCGGTTCCTTAAGAAAATCCATGGCGTTGTCTCCAGATGATAAGCTCTTGGCTATTGACACGGGAGGCAATGACATACAAATCTGGAATATTGAAACTGAAGAATTAGTTGCAGAACTAACCGAACATGAAAACCGGATCTATTCGTTAAGGTTTTCACCTGACGGTGGATACCTTGTCAGTGGAGGATCGGTAGACGAATTTTATGTTTGGGATGTCGCACGCTGGGAAAAACAGCACACCCTGATAGGACATACAAGTTCAGTTGAAGCAATAGCATTTCATCCTGATGGGAATAGCTTTGTTAGCTCCTCCAGAGACGGAACCGCTTTGCTCTGGGATGTTGAAACCGGAAAACAGATCTCACCACTGCCTTTACCTGAAACCTTAGAGGATGGTTCTCTCTATAGAGGCGAACCAAACGAAATTGAGCGAGTCATCAATGGTGGGAATCTTCAATATAAGAAATATCAACACATACAATCTATCGTTTTTTCGCCTTGTGGTAACTGGATTGCTGGCGGACTCGGCACATGGATCGCTGATGCGGTAATAAATGAAATCCGATTGTGGGACACAGAGACGTTGGAAACACGTATGATATTCCTTCTACCTCACGGGTGTATTCGTCCGTGGGCACTCGCATTTTCTCCATGTGGAAAGTATCTCGTTTCTGGTGTTTGGTGGAAATGGGGACTTGAAAGAGTTCCTATTCATGTATGGGAAATGTCAACTGGTGAAAACATCCATACTTTCTGGGGACACGTTTCGGATGTACAGGATTTGGCATTTTCACCAGATGGTAAATATCTTGCCAGTGCTGGTTATGATGGCACTATCCTCCTTTGGGATGTTAAAACGTACATCTAAGTTGCAATTGTCTTACAACCATGGTAAATTAACCCGAAATCTTTGAAGAAGGAGAATCTTAAACATGTCTAACATTTCAGACGAAAAACTGGTAATCAAGGCGGCTAAAGGTGATCCCAATGCAATCAAAGAATTAAAAGAAAGAGCAATCTTTGGAAAATACGGGATACGCAAAGGTCTCAAAAAGATGGGATGCACTGATGAAGATATTACTGTGCTGGAACCCAAAATAGTAGAGATTCTATTTGCTAACATACCCAAATATAGATTCACAATCCCGTTTCTTGAATATGGATACCGTCTTACAGTAAATTATGCTCTCAAATATAAGAAAAACGGTGAAGTTCCACTGTTTGACAAAGAGAAACATAAGGAAAAAGCACTTCCAGATACACCGCGGGACTTGAGCGACTCACCTAAAAGACCCAAACATCCGCCGCTCGAACAAATTGACTTTGAGATTCGAACACTTGTGAGTTTACTGAATCAAGCACCTCACATTAAAACATCAGGATCCTCTTGCAGTGGACATCCAGATCAAGAAAATTGGAAAAACCGTAATTGGTCCCAATTTGGAGGATTTATTGGAATCATACCCATAAGTTCACAGCGCAAAGCATTAGATTTTCTCAATGGTATTCTGATGAAGTTAGATAATTCTGACACAACGACCAAGAATAGATTCTTACCAGCACCCTTGCAGAAGATAGAGAGTACACTGGATGAACACAACACTAACACTGATGCAATTCGCGCACGATACAAGCAAGTAGACGCTGAGCATTTATTTTCCTCAGGTGCACCCGTTGTCTTGATAAGGGTTTCCTTCCGTTTTTATGTTTGTCATGGCGATGCAAAGCATTCTTTAGAAATCTGGAAACAATTCATTGCATGCTTAAGAGAGTTGATACCTGACAACGAGGAACTCAACACAGAAGTAGACACACAAGAAATGGCAATGCAGCTACTGCAAGAAGTATTAAACAGCTTACCCTTCCTTATTGCCACACTGGTGGTAAGTCAGGAAGGCTATCCCGGTATTATGTTGCATACAGTAGCAGACCTTTCATTATTCCAGTGGTTTTCAGCATTAACCGACAAACTACATGAGCAACTTGGCAAAGCTGGATATACGAGTTCTCCCAATGCAGATGCTCATACACCTTACGTTATGAAGTGGTATTTCGATTTAAGACCGTTCCTTAATCAAGAATTGATACCGTTACAGCATCTGATAACACCTCGGTGGAAACCACGCACCCGTGAAGACCATCTGAAGATTTGGAAATTACTTGAGTTAGCAGTTACTGAGGCGGTTGACGGCACTTAATCAATTTGTCACTACAATATACGATGAGGTGTCTGCTAAGAACTTTACACATCCACTTGAACCATCTGAAATTGTACTAATCTAATACTTTTTTAAACCTATACTCTCAATTTTATCCTCTTATATAGGGAGTAATGCGAAAGCATAGACTGAAAAACAGGATAAAGGAGACATAAAATGTCAGACATTTCAAACGAAAGATTGATACTTGCAGCGGTGAAAGGTGATGATTCCAGTGCATTGGAAGAACTAAAAGAACGTCTAATTTTTGGACAATACGGCATACGTGCTATAATTAATAGGATTCCGTGTTCTAATGCCGATAAGAAAATGCTTGAGCAACACATTGTGGAGATTATCATCAATAGTCATCGTATTAGAGAAGGATTCTTAGGATCAATCATGCATGAAGGATTCCGTATTGCTACCCATTTTGTCGGTCTATATAAGAATAATAACGAGATTAAACTCCCTGATTTAGATCAACTAAAAGAGAAAGCGGTTCAAAATTATCCATTGACATTAGACAATCTGCACAGAAAACGTAAATATCCACCACTGGAGGAGATTGACTTTGAAATTCGGAAACTTGTGAGTTTACTGAATCACTTTCCTTACATAAGAACATCAGGAAGTTCTTGTAGCGGCCATCCAGATCGGGAAAATTGGGAACCTTATGGAGGATATATTGGGATTGCCCACTTTGGTAACGGTACCCCACGCACTACCTTGGACTTCTTTATAGAGCTATTAATGCTGTTAGACAATTCGGGTGCGTCAGTCAATAATCCATACTTACCAACATCCCTGCAAATTGCACATGGCATACAGAATGCTAATACCATTTCTGACGATACAATTCAAGAGTTATACAAGAAAGCAGATGCAGAAACCTTATATCAATCTGGAGCTCCTATTGTCCTCATAAACGTCAACTTTCGTTTTTTTGTGTGTCATAGTGATGCAAAGCATTCTTTAGAAATTTGGAAGCAACTTATCGCATGTGCAATAGAGTTGATTCCAGCGTATGCGGAACTTACTACCGAAATCAGTACGCCTGAGATGGCAATGCAGCTCTTGCAGAGAGCATTTCATCAGTTACCTTTCCTATTTAGTGCAACACTAATCACGAGTCAAGAAGGATACCCAGGGATTGTTTTGAACACAGTCGCAGATTTGGCTCTATGTCAATGGTTTTCAGTATTAACCGATATACTACATGAACGTCTTACTAAAGCAGGATATGTAAGTTCTCCTGATGTAGACGGTGAAATGCCATTTACCATGAAGTGGTCTTTTAGGTTAAGACCGTTTTTAAGTCAAGAAATCATTCCGTTGCCCCATCTATCAACCCCACAGTGGGAGCCACGCACGTGTAAAGACCATCTGAAAGTTTGGACAGTGCTTGAGAATGCAGTAGAAAAGCAACTTAAGAATGAAAGATTTAACACTACCCCATCAAATAACCAAACGGATTGAAATGTGGTTTTTACAAAAGTTAGTCTTTCTAATAGTTTTGGATTCTATACATTACTGCAGATTCTGTTAATCAGAGGATTTGATATGTCTACAAATGTTTCATTTTTATAAAAACTGCACAGAAATTGGCAAATTTGTAGTATTTTGTCTAAAATACATTTGACATTACCTCATGTTATGTGATATACTTAAAGTCTGTTCAGGAGAGAACATCGTTCTGAATTGTGTTCATTGAAAATATATTTGACATTGTTCAAATTTTGTGGTAAAATAATATTCCTTTTCAAGAAGGGTTTGACAATGTTCAAATTTGATGGTATTATAGATACCATACTCGGGGGTGTAGCTCAGTTGGGAGAGCGTCTGGTTTGCAACCAGAAGGCCAGCGGTTCAACTCCGCTCATCTCCATCGTCAAAAAGTAGATTAAAATCGCTTTGAGACGGAGTTCTTTGACAATTGTATATAGAGGGTAAATCGGTAGAAAAAGATATCACCATATCAAGCTACTAAGGGCTTGCGGTGGATGCCTTGGTGCCAGGAGACGATGAAGGGCGTGGCAGGCTGCGATAAGCTTCGGGGAGTTGCATAACAAACTACGATCCGGAGATTCCCGAATCGGGCAACCGAGCAGATTAATCTCTGCTACTCGTGTTTACACGAGAGAAAACCAGGAGAAGTGAAACATCTCAGTACCCTGAGGAAAAGAAAGAAACCTCGATTCCCCTAGTAGCGGCGAGCGAAAAGGGAAGAGCCCAAACCCGGTATATGTTCAAGCCTGAACGCGTTGTATATCGGGGGTTGCGGGGTTCGTCATGTGTGGGTTCAGACACACAAGAAATGGACGTGCAATTAGTTTAATGTTTCTGGAAAGAACGACCAGAGCGGGTAAAAGTCCCTTGAACGAAAGTTGTGACGCGTTTCTGATGGATACCCAAGTACCACGGGATAGGGCGCAAAACCTGTGGGAATCCAGGAGGACCACCTCCTAAGGCTAAATACTCCCTGGCAACCGATAGTGTACAAAGTACTGTGAAGGAAGTGGTGAAAAGTTCCCCCGCTAGGGAAGTGAAAAGTCCCTGAAACCGTAAAGCCTACAATCTGTGGTAGTGCTAAGTCACGCAAGTGACATGCATGACCGCGTGCCTTTTGCATAATGAGCCGGTGACTTACTCTGTGTAGCCAGATTAAACATCTACGATGTGGAGTCGTAGCGAAAGCGAGTCTGAATAGGGCGTTTAGTTGCATGGAGTAGACCCGAAACCAGGTGATCTACCCATAGGCAAGGTGAAGCATATGTAAAAGTATGTGGAGGCCTGAACCCACCAAGGCTGAAAACTTGGGGGATGACCCGTGGATCGGAGTGAAAGGCTAATCAAACCTGGTGATAGCTGGTTCTCCCCGAAATAGCTTTAGGGCTAGCCTTATGTGTTCGGCAGTGGCGGTAGAGCTCTAATTGGACTCGCGGCCCCACCAGGTTAGCAACTCCAGTTAAACTGCAAATGCCATTGTCCTAAGCATGGGAGTCAGTCAGTGGGGGATAAGCTCCATTGACGAAAGGGAAACAGCCCAGACCACCAGCTAAGGTCCCTAAATACACGCTAAGTGGTAAAGGATGTTTTGTTGCTGAGACAGCCAGGATGTTGGCGTAGAAGTGGCAACCATTTAAAGAGTGTGTAATAACTCACTGGTTGAGCGATTTTGCACCGAAAATTTCCGGGGCTAAGCGTATTACCGAAGCTGTGGATATTTATACCCTAATACTATAGAGAGTCAGTAACATGATAATCTATTGTATTAGACACGGTTAAGTATGGTAGGGGAGCGTTCTATAGTAGGATTGAAGGAGAACCGTAAGGTGCTCTGGACGAATTAGAAGTGATTATGCCGGCATGAGTAGCGATAAAACAAGTTAGAAGCTTGTTCGCCGAAAGCCTAAGGGTTCCTGGGCAAGGCAATTCCGCCCAGGGTTAGTCGGATCCTAAGTCGAGGCCGAAGGGCGTAGACGATGGGAAGCAGGCGTAATATTCCTGCACCACCATGTAGAGGATGAAACTAGGGGAGACGCAAGTACTCGGAACTACCAGCTGATGGATACGCTGGGTTAAGCCCGACAGAGTGCATCAGGCAAATCCGATGCAACATACTCTGAGAGGTGAACAGGATTCCGTAAGGATGCAAACTGTTCCAACTGCTTGCCAAGAAAAGAACCTCGAGTGGACGATACACGGTGACCGTACCGTAAACCGACACAGGTAGGCAAGGAGAGAATCCTAAGGCGCTCGAGAGAACTCTCGCTAAGGAACTCGGCAAAATGACCCCGTAACTTCGGGAGAAGGGGTGCTTTTAGTAGGAAATGTGACTTGCTCGCAAATCCGAACAAAGCCGCAGTGAAATGGCCCGTGCGACTGTTTACTAAAAACACAGGTCTCTGCTAAATCGTAAGATGATGTATAGGGACTGACGCCTGCCCGGTGCCAAAACGTTAAGGTAAGGAGTCAAGGGAAACCGCAAGGTGGACTGGAAGCTCCAAACTGAAGCCCTGGTGAACGGCGGCCGTAACTATAA
>JAAXGN010000025.1 GCA_012267415.1 Candidatus Poribacteria bacterium
GGCAGGGAACATCATTTTCGGAGCATGGAAGTGATGGCACTCTATCCGGCAAATTCGATGTTCATAGACGGCTATCTGAATGCGGAAGGTTCGACAGCATCTCGCACACGCCAGATGATCAGAGATGCCGGGTTTGCGGTGAAAACAAACGATGATGATAGGGAACAACTCAAGGGAGAAGAATCAGAAAAGAGAGACGTGCTTCTCAAGGAGTTGAAAGTACTTCGCCCCCGCATAGAATCCGATACTTAGCTCCTGATCACAATAGGATTGAGGACAATCCCCTTAATAGCAGGCGCAGTCTTCTTTTTCTTGAATGTCCATGTATTGTTGAGGTGTTTGAGGTGCCGTCGCTACGACTGCCCTTCCAGTTTTGATTTTCTCAAAATCGATACGCCTCATGTCTTGTGGAACCACAAAATACGCTTTCAAGGAATCCCAATCCTTGTCAACAATTGTGATAATTTCATCACGATGGAAACTTACCCAAATATCTCCAATTTTAGAGTTTGGTGATTCTTGTTCCAATTTACGTTGTGTAATTTCCACATATTGAGGATCCAAATCTATACCGATAACTTTTCTACCTAATCTTGCAGCCGCAACTGCTGTCGTGCCGGTTCCCATAAATGGGTCCAAGACTATATCTCCTTCGTCCGTGCTCATCAAAACGAGGCGTTCTAAAAGATGAACTGGAAGTTGGCAGGGGTGCGGATCCCTATGTTTATTATGGCGGATACGATGAATATCCGACCAGTTATCAGAAACAAGCGGTCCAAAGGGATGCAAAATCTTCTTTTTTCCACCGTAGTCTTTCAACAAATATCCGCATTTCCGGCACCGTTTGTGTGGATAGCGAATTTCATAAAATTTGTTTTCGAGTTGGTTTTTCGCGTAAAACAAGATACCATAGTGTGATGGCTGCAAGGTTTTGCCCATCGGAGAGGTTGGCGCGTCCCATGCGATCCAGTGTCGAAAATCTGCGATCTCATTTAGGAAGCCTGCATAATAGAGGAGCCATTTGGGTATATTATGGACAAAGATAGATCCACTCGGTTTCGTAATCCTGACCATCTCCATGATCCATTGCTTGCACCAACTAAGGTAATCATCTGTGTTTTTTTCGTCCTTGTAAGTTCCATACTTTTTTTTCAGATTGAAAGGTGGATCAGCAAATGTAACATCAATGCTGTCTGAGGGTATGTCCTGCATAACCTCTATACAATCGCCCTGAATGATTTTGTTGATAAATTTCTCCATAGGGTCCCTCGAAGAATGCATGAGAGTGGATTAATGTGATGTTATCCCAAAATGTTAGTTAACAATGCGCTGAAACGTTTAAGCTCGGTTGGTTCCAAAGTAAAAACTTCATCAAACGCTTCAACCATCCTTTCCAAATCTTTTTTTCGAACATACCATCCAATACCATCAACGAATCCCCAGAAATGCGCGTTAGGGTAATATTCCTCAATAAGTTCTCTAATTGCATTCTCAGTTTTCGCTTTATCGCCTTGCCCTGAGGAGGTCGTCGTCAAATATGAAGACTCAATTATGACTTGTGGATCTTCTTAGTTCGGAATAATAAAATCCATTGTACGCTTTTCAATAGGAGCGTTTTCTTTCAGTTTGTTTAGATCACCACGATCGAAACTAATTTCCATCTCAGTTAAGAGATTTTCGATAATGGTTTCTGGATTATTCTGCATCTGGCCGGAGTAAGAACCTTTCTCTTTGTACCGAACCAGTGTATCGATCATTGCCTCAGTCTCAAAATTCAGTTTAGAAAAACTCAATTTCTTTAGTTCAAAGAGTGGAAGAGTTCTAGATAGTATAGGGATTGTTGAACCTTCATAAAAAATATTGACAATACCCTTCCTAAAATCAACACACCCCTGGATTTTGCTTTGGATTTTTGAATCAGACCATTCTTGTATGGAAGATTTGTTTAATTCTGCTTCCTCTAGCCACTGATCTCGATAGGAGAATTTTGAAAGTTCCTTATCGTCAACGACGCGAATAAAGCTGACTAACCGCTTAAAGGATTCGTTAGAAAAACCTGTCAGTGCCAATAAAACTTTTAATCCGTTTGTTTTTTCCAAAAGTAGATTTTCAATTAGTTCTTTGGTGAGACCTTGATTTTGAACCTGATTTCTCAGGACAAGCAAAGTTTCTCGCAAAACAGTGATGTGTGCTTCGTACTCTTCCTCAAAATCTCTATCCTGAAACCAGAAGGTATTATGCGTTAATACGGTATTGACCTTTTCAGTCGTGGTCCTTCCCATTTTTATTCTCCTCACTTTTTAAAGTATCTCTTGCCGGTCTAAATCCAGATGCCATTTCAACCTCGCCGGGAAGTCTACTGAGAGTCAGGCTTTCCATTTCGATTTTGTTGTTGGCATTCAAGTCTACCTTCGGCATCATAATCAAAAACGATACCCTCCGAGATTTCTTGGCTTTCTATACTGGGTTGCTCAGATAAATTGATATACAGTGAGTCGGTTTATAGGAAATAGTTAAATTCCATTGCTTGAATTCTTGATTATCATCCAATCTGCTTGATACCGCCCATATACGGCTGTAGCACGGCAGGGATACGCACTGTTCCATCAGGGTTCTGATAGGTCTCAAGAAGCGCGATGACAACACGTGGCAATGCTGTACCAGACGCGTTCAGCGTGTGAATGAACTCCGGTCTCGCACCGGCTTCACGGCGGAATCGGATATTTGCGCGTCGTGCTTGAAATGCCTCGAAGTTGCTACAGGAAGAAACCTCCAAAAACCATTGCTGTGCAGGCGCCCAAACCTCAATATCATAGCATTTCGCCGCGGCAAAAGAGAGTTCCACTGTGCAATGTTGCACGACACGGTAAGGCAAACCGAGAGCCTGCAGAACGCTCTCGGCGTTCGCTAATAGTGTTTCATGTTCAGCGTACGAGTTTTCAGGCGTGGTAAACTTTACCATCTCCACCTTGTCAAATTGGTGGATACGTTGTAAGCCGCGTGTATCCTTGCCGTAAGCGCCCGCCTCGCGCCGGAAACAGGGGGTGTAGGCGGTGTAGTAGATAGGCAGTTCATCACCAGAAAGAATCTCACCAGCGAAAATATTCGTCACGGGGACCTCGGCGGTCGGGATAAGAAACAGATCGCTATCGGGGTTCTCCTCATCCCTATCACATCGGTACATATCTGTCTCAAGCTTCGGAATTTGTCCTGTCCCTGTCATTGTAGGTCGGTTGGCGAGGAAAGGAGGCGAGATTTCGGTGTAACCGTGTTGGGTCGTGTGCAAATCAAGCATGAACTGAATCAACGCACGCTCCAATCGCGCTCCTAAACCTTTGAAAAGCACAAAGTTACTCCCCGCGACCTTAGCACCGCGTTGAAAATCGACAATATCCAACTGATCCGCTATTTCCCAGTGCGGCTTTAACTCAAAATCGAAGTTGGGCAATTCACCCCATGTCTTGATTTCGATGTTGTCATCTTCACTGGTGCCGATGGGTGTGCTTGCCTCCGGCATATTGGGGATTGTCAACAGGATCGTGTCTATCTCGGTTTTAGTCGTATTGGTTTCAGCGGTGAGCTCCTTGATTTCTTGAGAGAGTTTCCGCATCTCCGTGATAGTTTCTGTTGCGTCCTGTTTCGCTTTTTTACGCTCAGCAATTTGTTGTGAAACTTGGTTCTGGTGCGCTTTGAGGGATTGTGTATGTGTCAAATTCTCGCGCCAGCGTGTATCTAATTCTACCAATCTGTCCAAGTCAGCGTCCGTATGGCGATCCGTTAACATCTGGCGGACATCTTCGGTATTTTCGCGAATAAACTTAAGATCAATCACGGCAGTGCCGCTCCTCTATTGTGGGTGTTGCTTGAAAACCTGTATTC
>JAAXGN010000130.1 GCA_012267415.1 Candidatus Poribacteria bacterium
CACCTTCTTCAATGTAACGCCATTGCACATAAACAACACCTGGAATAGCGGGATAAATAAGGCCATTATTAGGATCAAACATGGATCCTTTAGTTTGCGTACCCTGTTTCCATAGCTTAACTTCAACTCGGACTAACAACTCATGCTCTGGTGTGGCATTGTCCCAAAGTAGTTCGTGAGCCGGATAATCGGCAGGAACGTCAGGATATGGACCAAAGCCAAAGGGAGAAGTTAACGTGTCTGAAGCTAAGTCTATATTTACATTGTTATCAACGGTGTCGGTTGTTGGTGTTGTCTCCTCTGTGGGAACCGACGTATCTTCCACAGATTCTGACTGACTTTTCATAGAATTAAAAGACTTTGTTCGCTGGATATCTCTCTGAACCTTGTCTTGTACTTTTTGAGACATATCCTCTTGAAGGATAACATCATCGTTTATTGACATCCGTTTATTGAATGATCCTAAATCGTGTAAGGTCCAGACACAGAATAGCGCAGCTAAGACAAACAGAAAAATGAAACTGAAGATAAACCATCTGTTTGTAAAAATGTAGTGAAGCATATTATCCTCTGTTTTGTAAAAAGTTACTTAACGGTTTTCTTTCACTCTCTAATCACACGTTTGACACTTGTCTCAGCATCAATAGTAGAGACACCTAAACTTCTGCTAATCTCTTCAATAGGTTGATTATCTAAATACCGTTCCATGACTTTCTGATCCTGAGGCGGAAGGTTATTAAGTATTTCGTCTAATTTTGCGCTACAGAAGTGTCTCTTTAATTGTAAATTCCACTATACTTCCAAGTCGATATGTAATACCCTCTATAATTAATGACACAGGTTTCGACCTAAGAAGGTGCAAGTGAAGAAAAAAATCTTCATCATTTGATTGCATTTTTACCCTTCAATACTTAAGACTCATTTTTTTACCCAAATAGGTGCATAAAATGAGGCAAAAAACGAAAAAAAGTGAACTTTTTCTAAAATTTCAGTCAAAACGGGCAAAAAAACGATAGAATCCGTGAAAATCACTCAAATTGAGTTCCTCTAATAATCCATAAACAGATTTTCAACAAGTCAAATCAACGGTACGAATCAATTATGTTTTTGCATTGATATCAACCAATATTTCTGTTATCATATAGCATAGATTTCTGTAAAGGTTTTCTGCTTATGAATGCTGAACCAAATGCCATAAACGAACTTCTTAATACAATCCGACAGAACCTACTACCACAGGTTGCAAGTCTGAATGAATTTCAGACTGCAAACGGACTGCAACTATTCAGAGGTAAATTGCACAGTATTCACAATTACTGTCTTCGTGCTGATATGTCTGAAACAATTAACAAACAATTTGATGTTCTTCTTTCAACAAGTGCAAGTTTTTGGCATCTTATCTCCGATAACGAAGTTGTGTTAACGAACCTAAAGGACTTCACACGAGTCAGAACATTCTCAGCTGAAGCAGAGGGGTTAACGAACTTAGAAGAACTTCTATCAGGAGAGGAATCTGTCAGAGATGTGGCAATCAATAGTATCGCATTCATGCTGAATTGGAAAGCGAACTCTATCTGGGTTGAATCTGCAAAGAAAGCACGCACAGCAATGACAAAGAACTACATGTTAGAAATACAAGACAGAATCTGGCAGTTTATCAAAGAGAGTCAACAGCAACAAGAGCCAATTGACATAGAGAAATCTGAAGAAATCCGAAAAAGAACAGAGAAATTCATACAAGTCATCCAATTAAGCGAACTCACGACTGAAGCACAAGTTACACTGCTGATGCAGATTTACACAATGTTGTTACGCTATCAACTGGGTCAATTGATAATCCTTCTGGAAAACCTACAAGACACAGACAGTGAGTAGTAATAGATGCCATATATAGTGAGCTCCAGAATTAATGAAACACTGGACAACGGGCGAGGTGACCTCGCCCCTACGTTGGGTGGTCTTCGTCCACAGTGAAATGTCTCATTAATAATTAACTTTACTATATATACAATACATCTGTTGATATATTATGCAAGAAGAACTTTTCAAATCACTCGTAGAAGTTATAGCAACCTTAAGAGGTGAGAACGGATGTCCATGGGATAGAGAACAGACACATACTTCCTTAAAATCTACGCTAATTGAGGAGACTTATGAAACTGTTGAAGCTATCGATTCGGCTCAACCTGATAAACTAAAAGAAGAACTCGGCGATCTATTGCTGAATATAATGCTACAAGCACAAATCGCATCTGAAAACAGAGATTTTGACATATATGATGTTATTGATACGTTGACTGAAAAACTCATCAGAAGACATCCACATGTTTTCGGTGATGTCAATGTTGAGAATTCAGATGATGTCGTCAAAAATTGGGAAGCCATTAAAAAGGAAGAGGCTGGTTACGAGGATAGAGAATCGGTTCTTGATGGAATTCCAATTGCATTACCAGCTCTACTCAGAGGACAAAAAATACAGAAACGCGCCGCAAGAGTCGGTTTCGACTGGGATGAAATACAAGACGTCATCAGTAAGGTTGAAGAAGAATTAGCAGAGGTAAAAGAAAGTCTCAAGAAAAATAAACAAGCCGAAATTGAAATGGAGATTGGAGACCTACTCTTTGCTATCGTGAATTTGTGCCGATTTGTAGAACTGCAGGCAGAGGAAACATTGCGAAAGTCCAACCGAAAATTCATACAACGGTTTAAGAGAATGGAGAAAATACTGGAAGAACAGTGCAAGAACATTTCAGAACAATCTCTCGCCACACTCGACGCAATTTGGGAAGAAGTCAAAAAAGATGAATCATGAATCCTCTCCATAAAAAGTCATTTCATAAAAAGAAGAGCCACCCAGTATTTGATGCCTACCCTGAATTCGATGAATACACAGAAACCATCAATAGTTTAGACGCAATAACATCTCCACGTATCATAATACTCCACAGGACTTCAGACCCAATATCTCAATCAGGGAAGCATCTCGGCATCTTTTCAGGTTCGTTTAATCCCTTAACGATAGCACATATCAAATTGGTAGAAGAAGCGTGTAAGCAATACCATCTGGATGAAATCCTTCTGCTGCTTGCAAAGTCCAATGTTGATAAAGATGTGTATGGATTACCATTAGCAGGAAGGATGCTCATTCTTAAAGCTTATGCGGAGACACAACCTTATATCTCTATCGGTGTGTCCAGTCACGGTCGGTACATAGACAAAGTATCTGCCTTGAAAACGATCTATCCTCCTCAAACAGATTTTTCATTTATTGTCGGCTATGACACTTTAGTAAGGATATTTGATCCAAAATACTATAAGAATCTGCATGAAGAATTACAACTTCTATTTTCCCAATGCAGGTTGATTGCTGCCAATCGTGAAGAGACAGACATTAGTGCTATCCAACAGTTTCTTTCACAAACATCAATACAAGCATATCGTCAGCATGTAGATTACCTATTACTTCCTGATGACTATGCCGAAATCTCCTCTACAGATGTTCGAAGACGCTTAGAAAACGGCAAACCCATCTCCCACTTAGTTCCACCCATCGTTGCCGAGTTTCTCTGTTGACTTCTGTAGGTACTATCTTCCAATTATACCCTGGTCGGTGAATCAACGCCAAATGCGCGTTTGGCATTTGGCGGGTGCGATTTCCTAATCGCACAATAAACGTCAACTTAAGGAAATAAATTGGTATTGGTATGTCCTCAGTCCCGTAGGGACGATATGTTTATAGAAAAACGTTATGTTACCCTTTTTAGTCCCGTAGGGACGATATGTTTATGGTATTGCTTTATTATAAACATATCGTCCCTACGGGACTAAAGAGCAGGTATTCAACCATGATCTATAAACATATCGTCCCTACGGGACTAAAGTTATAAGATTGGATTTATCTTCTTAAATTGACGCTAATGGTGCGTTACCCTTATCGCACCATAGAAAGTATCTCCCCGATAAAGTGTCTCAATTTTGACACATTGTTCCATATTTATTCCAAATTTTGGAGAATTCAGATCATAGAAAATTGAGAGATCACTTTTTGCTACATACTAAAAGATGCCGCCTACCTGAAAACACCAGATATAGCCAGTTATAGACTATACCGTTCAGCAACAGGATCCATCAGCATTGCGCTGCAAGCAATCAAGCGATTTTACTGTAATTTCCCAGAAAATGGCATAGTTCTTGCTATGCTAAACGTAATTCACGTCAAAATTTGAAACTTGTAAAGGTTTAAGTCGTATAGTATTGCAACGCTTTTGACACATCTTTGAAGATATGGAAAAAGTACATGTATAGAAAAGTTTCAATAGTTTGTGTAAACAATACACCGTGGACAACTCGTAATATACTTAAGGTTTTTATGCTAAGAGTAAAAATAGATGCAAACCAAAGACAACCCAACTGTCTCAGTAGATATAGAGATTATATAACGGTTTGCAGGAGGCACATAAGATGTTAAACGTTATACTCCTTTGTAGTTTGTTTTCCTTATTAGGAATTGGTGCTGGTTATTTAATTCTCAGTGCGTTTTTTGCAGGCGTTCAGCATATTTCTAAACCGAGGCCCCTCGATTTTAAGAAAGCAAGACAAGACAATATTGAAAACTGAGTCATAATGATTAATTGATATGCAATTTCAGCAACTCCATCCTTGGGACCTCACCCCCAAGGAAGCACGACAACTCCAGAACGATTTACGGACAAGAGTGCTTAAAATAGACCAATTTCAAGACATTAAAACCGTCGCAGGTGTAGATATTGGATTGAAAAAAGATAAAGCACTCGCAGCTGTAATCGTTCTCAACTTAACCGATCTGCAAATCATAGATGGCGTTGTCGCAGAAAGTCGTATTACTTTCCCTTATATCCCTGGATTATTATCGTTCCGCGAAATACCCCCATTATTGGTGGCTTTTTCGCATTTGCAGACCAAACCTGACCTTGTTATCGTTGATGGTCAAGGATTAGCACATCCGAGACGTTTTGGTCTTGCATCGCATTTAGGACTCATCTTAAATATACCAACGGTTGGCTGCGCGAAATCTCGTCTATGCGGCGAATACACACAACCTGAAAAACAGAAAGGATCATATACACACATAACCGACAAAAATGAAATAATTGGCGTTGCACTTAGAACTCGAACAGATGTTAGTGTCGTCTACGTATCAATCGGTCATAAAATCTCACTCGACTCTGCTCGAAAATTAACTTTAGCATGCTGTGATAAATACCGTCTACCTGAAACAACAAGGTATGCCCACAAAGCCGCTACGGGGAAGATGTTGGAAGGACTGCACTATGTCAACGCAGCATAGAAAACCTCTGCATTGGTCATTTGATTACAATCATGGCACACAGAAACCCGGTTTTGTCAAGGAATTAATTTCATTACTGCAGGGGTATCAAACAAAGATTCAAGATACAGAAGCAGGTCAAAACAAACATACCTACCGAATTTTACCGAATTTCTGGCGCGGATATAGTGGCAGGAACAAGCCTGAGGAATCTTTGACTATCGGCTCTGCAGTCATACAGCGACACAAAGAAAATGATAAAGTATGGTGCTATAAAGTTCAATACAAGAATACTACCAGTGGAGAAAACTTACTGCTACAATTCCAATGTAACGATGAATGCTATAGAACGCTAACGGGCAGCTGGAAAGCCACTGTTTCAAACAACGGTCAAGACATATATTCTAATATTGAATTGAATGGCGAAATAAAAGATGATAAGGAGATTACACTTAGGTTTAACAAATCTGAAATTACCATTGGCACGGCAAATCATTCTATACCATTGACATGTAATTGGGTACTATACGATGTTATTCCAGCAATTGCTGATAACATAAGAACAAAAGGGTCAACCGTTGATATTTCACTCCTTGATGATCTTGAACAACTCAGACCGAAATGCCAAATCGGGTATCTTGATGCTATACAAGATCCGATTCCACTTGATGGGTATTACCTCTACGGAACAGGACTCCTGCCTTCATATTGGTGGGTTGACGAATCTGGCAATGTCGTCATCGTTTCAACCGTCTTTGAAACGTTGGTGTTAGATGAATACAGTGGAAGTTCAACATGAAGACACGTCCTAACATTATCTTTATTAACACTGACCAACATGCTTGGGATGCCATTTCAGCTTATGGAAATAGATACCTTAGAACACCTAATATTGACAAACTTCACAGAAATGGAACTTCATTCAAGAATACGTACTGTACCGATCCGGTGTGTGCAGCAGCACGATCCAGTTGGGCAACAGGATTATACACTTCTGAAACGGGTGTCCCCTTCAATGGTGGAACACTTCACCCCGATATCCAAGATATCGGTCAGATACTAAAGCAAGGTGGATATAGAACATTCCATTGCGGAAAATGGCATGTTCCGGGTAGAAATGTCCGCGAGAGTTTTGAAACACTCTACTATGGACACAATAACATAGGTGCGGGTGGTGCAGCTTATTACGATTCTGCATCCACACATGCAGTCGCGGACTTCTTGACGAATTATGATGATAAGAAACCATTCTACCTGCAAATTGGATATGTTGATCCACACGATGTCTGCGAATATCTACATAATCATGAGGAGAAGCATATACCTGATCCTGTAGAACAGGGGATTCTGTCTGAGGAGGATTTACCACCTTTACCGGATAACTTCAACTATGATGATAGAGAGACGGTATTACATCGTGTCTGTAGACGGGTTGATGATGCACTTATTCACCCACGAATACTTAATGCAGTTAAAAGATGGAATGAATTTCATTGGCGATACTTCAGATGGAACTATTACAGATTCATTGAAAAAGTTGACGCAGAGATCGGGATAGTATTGTCACTGCTACAACAAACTGATTTCGTTGATAATACCCTCATCATCTTTAGTGCCGACCACGGGGAGGCTTGCGGAAGCCATCAACTCTTTCAAAAGTTTGCGCTCTATGAAGAAAGTGTTCGTGTTCCATTAATTGTTTCCTGTTTAGGTGAAGGAATTGAACTGCAAAGAGACTGTTTTGACAACACACATTTTGTTTCGGGTGTAGACCTGCTTCCGACTGTCTGTGATTATGCAAACGTAGAACCACCAACAGATTCCCAAGGCGATAGTCTACGTCCACTTGTAGAAGGTAAGGAAGTGACTTGGAAAGATTACGTTTACATTGAAAGCAATTATTGGGGACGTGCAATCGTAACCGATCAATACAAATACATTACAGAGTATAAACCAAAATCTTATGAGGATTATCTTCCGCCTGGTCCAAATGATGCGCAGCTTGGACTTACTCAGTTATTCCATAGAAATACCGATCCGAGTGAAACGAAGAACCTTGCCGATGAACCGGAATGCAAAGATATCATCAATGCATGTAAAATTAAACTCTTTTCACAGGAAAAGCGTTTAAATAGAAGACAGATTGTTCAACCAAGACCGCAAAGCGTGATATCCAATTGGGGAAAACGCTTACAGGGTTATTGGGAACACGGTTTTTGAAAATGATGTTAGGTTAAAAAAAAATGAATATATTCTCAAAACGCTTAAATAGACTTCCACCATACATGTTTGGTAAACTAAAACAGTTGACACATGAAAGACGTCAACAGGGGATAGATATTATTGACTTGGGAATGGGAAACCCTAATCAACGAACCCCACAACCCATTATTGACAAACTCACAGAAGCAGCCCAGGAACTCAGACATCACAGATATTCTGCGTCGCGTGGGATTTACAATCTACGTAGAGAAGTCAGCTGGCATTATGAAAGACGATTCGGGGTTGATATTGACCCGAATGAAGAGGCGATAGCAGTCATCGGAACGAAAGAAGGACTCGGACATCTCGCTTTAGCACTGATTGATGAAGGTGATTTAGCGATGGTACCTAACCCGACATTCCCAATTCACATGTATAGTGTCGTCCTGGCAGGTGGAAGTGTAGTCAGTATCCCACTCGTAGAAGAAAACGACTTTGTCCCATCCGTTGCAGAGATCACACGCGATATATGGCCCAGACCGAAGGCACTGATATTAAGTTTCCCGCATAATCCCACCGGTGCTGTTGTTGAATTGGACTTTTTTGAGGAAGTTGTACATTTTGCGAAACAGCAGGAGATGGTGGTTATACATGATCTCGCGTATGCCGACATCGTTTTTGATGGGTATAAAGCACCCAGTTTCCTACAAGCAAAAGGTGCGAAAGATGTTGGGGTTGAGTTTATATCACTTTCAAAGTCCTACAATATGGCTGGTTGGCGATGTGGATTCGCTGCTGGTAATCGCGACATCATTGAAGCACTTGCACGGATAAAAGGATACTACGACTACGGCATTTTTACACCTATTCAAGTCGCTGCCATCATGGCACTGCGGACCCCCGAAGATGTTGTTATGGAAAACGCGGACATATATAGAAACAGACGCGACATATTGGTTGAAGGACTGAACCGAATTGGATGGAAAGTACCGAAACCGCAGGCATCCATGTTCGTTTGGGCTCCGATACCCGAACAGTGGCAACATCTCAACTCATTAGACTTTGCAATGAAACTCCTGAATGAAGCGGAAGTTTGTGTCTCACCAGGAGCAGGTTTTGGACATAACGGTGAGGGGTATATCCGCATCGCGCTTGTTGAAAATGAGGATAGAATTCGTCAAGCAATTCGTCAAATACGACGCGCTTTGTTCGGTTAATGTAAAGAGATTACCTGAGACCTATCTGAGGATACTGAATTTGCCTATATCATTTACAATTGAATCTTTCTGCGTTGCTGCAATATGGTAGATATATATGCCAGGTGCAAGTGGAGCACCATACTGGTTTGCACCATTCCAACGGAAAGATCCCGGTGCAAATACCTCATGATGTGACTTGTTATAGATCATCTCACCTGTTATCGTATAGATTCTAAGGGAAACCTTGTCGGCGGATTGTGATGCAGATAACTGATAGGCAAATGTCATTTCAGATGTCATTGGTCGAAATGGGTTTGGATACACCCTCGTCTGTGAAAATGCAAAGGGTTCAGGTTCAATCTGTTCAACACTGAATTTGTATGATGCTGTATTGCTGTAATCCCCATCGGATGATACTTTGAAGTATAATGTCTGTTGAGTCTTGGGTTGATATATTATCTCGTATTCGATTGAATCTATTGCTTTCTCACCTATAGCCAGTGTCTCCCCATTTTCTGTCTGGAGAGTTAACCTATAATTCAGGTCTTCAGGAAATTCTGACAAGGTGGCACGTACAGAGATGCTGCCCGCCGCCTCAACTTTATAATAATCCCCTGTGTCTGCTGCATCATAAATAAAGGAATAGTAAGGTTGTCCATATAGGATAGGAAATGCTGCCTCTAATGTGTTGTTCGGTTCATAGGTATCGCCAAATGATACAAGTATCTGCATGATCATCCCTTCAGCACTTATATTCGTAATTGATATACCTGATGAAGTACCGTCGTTGGCACTGCTGTTTGGTAAAGTTCCTGGTGTAAATGCAGTCTGACCATCATCAGCAGAATAAGCAGCACCTTCAGTGATAGTATTGATGTCTATAAATCCAGGATCATCTGGCGTTATACCTAAATGTTCAGGATCATTCGGATCCTCCAACCATATTTGTTGAGCAGCATCATAACTACCAACGGGACGTACTTGTGTTTCATCTATATGCCATATTAGGATGCCAGATTCCGGAAGATATGTGTCAAAGGTGGCTCCCGAGTTTTTATAGCGATTTTCTATAAGAAAGAACTCTCTATTTAGTGATGTATCAGGTAAAGCGGAGTGTGTGTTGGCTTGCGTTGATGACCTTCTTGAATTTGGAATATCTATTTTGAAGAGTTTGTTTGTCTTAGAGGGTAGTTCAAAAGCTGGAATAGAAAACTCTCCGTTACCTGTAATATTTACTGGCTCAATCCAACCCAGTCGTCCATTATCTGGACGCGCATCAAAGTCCCATTTCAGATATCCCATGATGTGACTCGGTGCTAACCCGTTTCCAATACCGGATTCCTCAGGTCCCTGAAACGGACCGAATTGACCCATCAAACCCCATTTATGATCACGTGCATCTGTGAAGTTCAAACCGTAGACATCTGGTGCTCCGAAGTCGTGAAAAAACTCATGGAAATATATACCTAAGTGCGGCTTGTCAAAGTCAGGTTCTTCAGCTACTATGACTGCGGTATCAACCCAAACACCGTCCAGCATAATGTTGATATTAGGTGTTAAAATTGACCAAATATCATTGGGAACGCCTGTAGATGCTTCGTCATTTCCAGCATGTATGACAAATATATGGTCAACGATTCCATCTTTATCTCTATCATACTTAGAATAATCAACAATCTCATCTACTGCCCGACAGGCTTCAGCAATGAGTTCTTGATAGCGGTTTACATATCTTGTTCCTTCACCGTAATAGACCATGGGTTTCTTTGCGCGTATCCACGCATCACCTGCGGGTAAAACGCCACCAGCAGGTCCTGGTTGAATATCCATCTGTTGATATGAGTTTTCACGAAAATAGGTTCTTAAAGATATACCCGATTCAGCATAAAGATATTCATTGAATTCCGCACTTGACCTAACCCCAGGCTGGTCACTGAAATCGATTTTCAGGGCAAGCACATATTCAATGCCATCAGGTTGTAGGACTCCCTGTTCCCGTGAAATACAGCATCCATCTAAGGCTTGCATATATTTTGCAATGCTGAGTTCGGCACTTAAACCGGTAGAAGGTTTAGGAACGATTTCTCCAGTGGTAGGATCAATATCAAAATAGAGATATGGGTTAGGTGGTGCAGCATACGTTTGTGATGTATATAAGAAGAGATATATCTGAAAAAAGATCAGAAGTGCCAACGGTTTATTAATCAAACTCACCACCACATTTTCTGCATAAGATGTAAAATTGTATGTCTTCCGTATGTGCATGTTGTTTGATAAGGTCAACAGCTTGATCTGGTAAATCGGCTTCACACTTATGACATTTGTAGAGTGAGCCTATATGTTCAGGAAACTTCCTAATATCTCCCCAGATATCATTAAGCCAGTACTTAAACTCCCATGGAAATTCTGTCTCAACTGCCTTTGAAATTTCAACTGCATGGTTAATGAGTCGTTGACATTCTTCAAAAGTTGCGGGTTCATAAGGGTGGGGTTCTGTGTAGACAGGAATCGGTTTACCTTCGGAAGCGGTTTCTGGATTGAATCTTCGTGAACGTGTTAGCAGAATCTGGTCTAAAAGCGTTCCGGGTTCTCTCCCTTTTGACCAAAGACGGTAATATCCTTTGCGTTTCACTGTAAAATACCCTGGGATCTTCTTACCAAGCGGGTGAGTTGAGGTGTCCCATATCCACCTATTCCACTTTGAGTTATCGCCAGGTACAGCCCAGATTTTGATTGCATTTGGACCTCCCTGTTCATCCCAGGGATTAGGTTCAACATCCTCAATACCGACCCAATATGAGTCTTGATTGCCGGCTTTATAGAATGTCCGTATCCAAAGATACCATCTACCAGTTTTTGGGATGTGGATTTCGTAGATACCTCGTGCATTCCGCGGACTATCTATGGCTTTTCCGCCAGATGCTTCTTGCTCATCCACTATTTTGATGCCGTTATCAAAATGTGTAGCGGATTCCGCCTCAATGATCAGGGTGTTTCTTGGGACGCGTATCAATTCCTCCTTGATTTCTTTCTCTTCTTGTTCCGTCTGTTCTATGTTCTCTTCCTTATCCTCTGGGAGTGCTTGTTCCGGTTCAATATAGCTATTTCCGAATCTTTGACAGGCGCGTTCAAACTGTTTTTCTGACATGTTTGCATCGTAAAAACTATCCCTCACCCCCTTTTTCCATAGGTCCAGTAAAATGAACATTGCCTTAAGATTGCCATCGGGCCGTTTGCGTGTACCAACGACAATGACCATCCCGGTGTCACGTGAACGGCTAACAAGGCATAAGTGGAGTGGGTACTCAGGAGGTCTATTCTTCCTACTACTTACAAGCAGAGGACTATAGAATTTGCAGTGATGATCGCAACCGGGAATTTTTGCACGTTTGGCACTACAGCAGTCAGGACAAATAATCATATTGCCAAGTGCTGGACATGCACGCTTCCCATTATTAGAGCTGCAAGTTCTACACCTTTGACGTCTGGTACGTTTTCTGTTGATGAGGTGTCTCTGATGGCGCATTGTCTTGTGTTTTTCCAGGTCTTTTACTTTGTCATAACTACTGTTCTATCCAATCAAAAAATGTGATGCCCCGTTTGTAGTAGGGCAATTCATTGCCCGTTTCTGCGGGAAGAACGGGCAATGAATTGCCATTAAACAAATTCCCATGTAATTCAAAGGTACACAGTCTATTACTCGTCATCTATATCAACATCTATGTCAATATTGGGAGTATTTACATCACCCCTTGACGGGTTAACGAGACCTGAAAGGTATTCAGCGATTTTATCTGTAACTTGAACTGCATCTATATCAGCGAAGTTAAAGAGTTCTTTGAGCATCGGTGAGATAGCACCTGTGTCAAGTAAGGCATTCACAAGACGTCCCATACTGCTGCGGTCGAGCCCTCCTTTGCCATCGGCACCCATGTCAAGAATCTTGATGCTATCAATTCTCTCAGCAGGTCTCATGAGTTGTTCAACAATATCTGGTGCTTCATCAATCAATTCGAGAATAGCTTCTTGAACGAGGACACGTTGTTCAGCGACATTTCGTGCTTCATATTCAGCCATTTCACCTTGTGCTTTAGCACGCGCTTCTGACAATACTGCATCGGCGAGACGTTCTATCGGTTGGGCTTGTGCCTCTGCACCGATGATTGCAACATCGCGTTGCCATTCAGCACCTCTTACCTGTTCGGTTGCGGTGACTTCCACTTCAGCACCCATGCGTTCTGCTTCGGCAAGGAGTTGTTCCTTTTCTGCAAGTGCTGTGAGTTGCTGTTTATTTGCCACGTCGATTTTTCTATCTTCGTCTGTGAGTGCGACTCGTAATTCTTGGTTGATGCGTGATTGTTCTACTACCAACATCTTGTCGATTTCAACAAGTTCTACTTGTCGGTTTTGGTCAATTTGCGCTGTCTCAACGACAAGGTTCTTTTCAATTTCACGTTGTTGTACTTGTTGTTCTTGAGCAAACTTAGCAGTTTGGACAACCAAGTCTCGTTCAACATCACGGAGTTGGACACCCTCTTCTTGAGCGATACGCGCTTTCTCTACCATCAACTGTTTCTCAATATCTCGGACTTCGACTTCCTGTTCCTGCTCAATTCTTTGCAGTTCAACGGCGAGTACCTTTTGAATTTCAGCGACTTCCACTTGTCGGTTCTGGTCAATCTGTGCCGTTTCAACGACAAGGTTCTTTTCAATTTCACGTTGTTGTACTTGTTGTTCTTGAGCAAACTTAGCAGTCTGAACGACAAGGTCTCTTTCAACATCTCGCAGTTGGACACCCTCTTCTTGAGCGATGCGTGCTTTTTCTACCATCAACTGTTTCTCAATATCTCGGATTTCGACTTCCTGTTCCTGTGAGATCTTTTCTAACTGAACGGTGAGTTGTTGTTGGATTTCTGCCAGTTGAACGACTTTGGATTGGTCAATCTGTGCCGTTTCAACGACAAGGTTTTTCTCAATTTCACGTTGTTCGACCTGTTGTTCTTGTGCAAATTTTGCAGTCTGAACAGCCAATTCTTGTTCAACTTCTCGTAATTGGACACCCTCTTCTTGTGAAATACGCGATCGCTCAATTTCCAATTTCATTTCGTTTTCACGAACTTCAATGCTTTCCTGCATCTCAAATTGGAATTTGATCGTTTCAGCGTCCCGGTCAGCAGCATAGATTGCGATATTTTTCTGTTGATCAGATTCCCCCCACGCTCTACTCTGTTCCAGTTCATACTCTTGGAGATCTTTATCAACATTAATTTGGTAGATTGCAACCTCTTTTTCACGTTCGATACGTTCTTTTTCTCGTTCTTGGTCAGCAGTGATTTCTGTAATGTCACGAATACCGATTGCATCAAACCTGTTAGTAGGATCAAACATCGTAATTGGTGTTTGATCAACACGTATGATGGAAACAGTATCAAGTGTCAGACCGTTGTGATTCCTCAAATTATCACCGCAAGCATCCAGTACTTTATCAGCGAATTCAATACGTTTCTGAAGTAGGTCTTGGATTTGGCTTTCGGCTGCGACACTTCTCAAAGCACCATCCAACATTGGTTCAATCAGTTCACGTATAGTTTCTGGTGTCATTGATTTATCACCGAGTGCCTGTGCGGCTTTTAGTATTTCCTCTTCTTCTGGATTAACCTTAATATAGAAAACGACTTCAACGTCGGCGCGGTTGAAATCGTTTGTGATCAAGGAGTCAGATGTTTCTCTAAGCACTTCGAGACGCATTGTATTGAGTGAGACCTCTTTTATTTCATGGATAATGGTATTAACCCAAAGTCCTTTGGTGATGGCTATTTTTTCTTTTGCTCCCCCTGTTCTGACTAGGGAGATATCTGCCTTCGGTATCCTGTATCGGATAACGGACCCTACGAAGGCAGCCAAACCTGCTACGAATACGATGGCAATTACACCCATCCATCGCAAGACATTCGCTTGGTTATCCTCACCTTCATCCCCACTCTCAATGAGTTGCTGATAAGCGAAATACCCGATAACACTTACGACAACAATTAAAAATATCACGGCTATTATCAGACGCATTAGTTTCTCCTATCGTAACCATCCCGTTCAAGTTTTTGTCTATTGGAAAATCAATTCAGTGTCACGGTTTGATCTGTAACGTCCTCTAAGGGGTTGTCGGGGTGAGGTCTGCCATGCAAGGTTTGCTAAGTAACAGAGTGTATTTTCGATTAGAGGTTTTGCGACTGCGGTGCGATGTGCATCTCGAGTATCTATTGCAAAACCGACATAGTAACCTTCTCCCCACTGCAAAAGAATACTCACGGCGTCGCCATTATCTTCTCTTACAGCCAATTTTCGGTAACTTGGGTCATCAGTAACCCAATGATCATCCGTCACTAAATTATCAACGTTTATTTTATGCGGCCATGTAAACATACCTGTTCTTTGACCGTCTTCTGTAATGTGAACATTTGAATCGTTTGAATTTGTAACTGTGATTGGGTGACGATCTACAGGTAGCCAGTCACCTCTCCAGACAGGTTCAGGGTGATGAACGCCATCCGCAGGAACAATGTTGTTGTCCATCGCTGATGCCCAAACAATACCACCTTTTCGGACGAAATCTTTGATTTCTTCATCAGCATCTTCAACGAAATATTCCCCATCATGACCAGGACCGTTCCATGTGAACCAGATAATGTCAAAATCAGATAGCGGTACACTGGAGAGTTTTATAGCATTCTGAGGGTCACCCCGATTGTCAGGATTATCGTTGATATGGACAATTGTATAGTGAAATTCCAGTCCTTCAAGCGTCGGCAGAGATTGTAATACTGCAGGCTCACCTGTCAAATTGTCACTAACAACGATGAGTACTTTGAAAACGCCTGATGGAACTATCTTTATAGAGGATATAATATCTGAGAAAGATTGTGAATCGGGTAGAGAACGCAGATTTCTGACTGCCTTTTGAAACTCACGTGAATTTAAATCTATGTTCAGTCTGCGCCCTTCAAAATTCACATGTTCGTAGAAGATGATATGGCATCCACTGAATGGAAAACTCGGACCGCGCTGGATGCGCACAGAGGATATAGTATCATTCATACCAATCTCAAACATTGAACTCACATCACGCATAATTGTGCTGCGTCGACCACCATAATCAATATCACTGAATATTTCAATGATGACAGGTACAGCTCCATATTCTGGTGGTGTTGGGTGTGCAGCAGGACTGAAACTAACAGACGAGATGGCATCTCCGAAGTTATATGGTATTTCATGAATATTCGGGTAAAACCCAGGTGCTAAGACCAACTGTCTACCGCGAAATGTCACATGTTCGTGAAAAATCGCTTTATAGTTAGGAGACGCATTGAAGCCTGGTCCTTTGTATATCTTAATAGAAGATATCACATCTTGGGCACCGATCAGATTGGTATTTGGTACTGATTCAATGAGCGTTATTTTTCGTCCGTGAAAGTTTACATGTTCAAAAACTTCAACGACTAACCTGGGCCTACTAACCATGTTTCTGTCCTACATGCATAGACTTTATGTCTATTCGGAATTCTAACAATTTATTATATCATTGATAGATTGGGTTGTCAAGGAAAAAGGGAATGAGGAACTGTATAATTACTTGACATAACGGAAAAAACATGCTAATTTCTATCAGAACAGTGTACATCAGCGGTTTATTTTGGTTTGTCAAAAACATCTTCTGAGTATATCTTGAGGTATTTGACGATGCGCAATAGCAAAATTACTCTTTTATTATGTTTTTTAGGTATCTGCGCGTTAATGGTTTACCTTCTAATTAGGATTGAGGATTCTGAAAGGAAAAAGCAGGCAGCAAAAGTCCCAATCGATTTGCCGTATGATTGGATTGGTATGATCAATAAGTCGCCTATTCCTGAACCATCGGGGGTAACCTTTCACCCATCCCGTAAGACAATTTTTATTGCTGACGACGGTGGATTCATCCATGAAATGCGACAGGAAGGCACGGTTGTTCAGAAAGGAGAACTAAATGGTCGGGACCTTGAGGGAATCACAGTAGACCCAACATCTGGATGGCTCTATGCCGCGGTTGAGGATGAAGAAGTAATTTTGGAGGTCAACCCACAAACGCTTCACATCAGACGTGAGTTTAAAATCAACCGCTTATTTGAAGGAAAATCCCTATTACCAAAAGGGGGCATGGGAATAGAAGCTATTACCTTCGTACCTGATACTGAACACCCGGAAGGTGGAACTTTTTGGATTGGAAACCAATCCTTTAGCCGCAAACCTAACGGTGAACCTTCAATTGTATGTGAAGTAGTCGCACCGCTCCGTACATCAGAAGCAACAGAAGCTGAAGCGATTATAATACGATTCTTTGAAATGAACCTATTAGATATTTCTGGACTCACCTACGATGCACAAGCAGATTCCCTACTACTGATTAGTGATACAACAAACCTATTAGTTGAACTCAGACGAGACGGGACAATCCTACACCGTTATCTGTTACCAGGCGATGATCAAGAAGGAATTACATTGGATGGAATCGGTTATATGTACATTGCACAGGAAAATGGACAAGTGATTAAGTTGGCAGACAGTCGTCTTCGGTAGTGTGTTTTGAATACTAGCTCTCAGATGTTTCTTGAAGTCGAAGCACAACTATACCCGGCATCAAATCTATAATAGGATTTATTGATGCATATTGTTCTGCCGTATAACCGATGTCAATCCGCCATAGTACCTGAACATTCCCTTCATCATATAGAACCCCAGTTGCAAGTATATTCCCATTCTCGTCTTCTAACTGAAAAGTTCTGCGGCGTTTCTCGTCCATCTTAGTGACCTTTGGGGAGTTCATCTTGATTCTAAAACAAACTATAGTTTCACGAAATCTGCATCTACACTGTGGGGAATCACGCCTGATTTGTATCCACGGGTTAGCAATTCGTCTACAGCTTTTCTTCCGTTTTCTCCATAGTCCAACGTATAGTCGTTAACATACATGCCGACAAATTTGTCAGCAAGGTCAGTTTCCATATCCCGTGCATACGTCATAGCATACTCAAGACCCATTTCACGATGGTTCAGAGAATATTCAATGCTCTGTTTCAACAATGATGTAATCTTACGAATTTTCTCATGCCCGAGATTACGACGGATAACATTTGCACCGAGTGGCAAGGGTAATCCAGTTTCTTCGTACCACCATTCACCTAAGTCCACAATTTTATGAAGTCCTTCACGGGAGTATGTCAACTGTCCCTCATGGATAATGAGTCCTGCATCTACTTCACCTTGTTGCACAGCCTCAATAATCTTGTCAAAGCGATAAGTTTCCGTTTCAATATCCGAATGAAATAGTTTCATCGTTAGATAAGCTGTCGTCATCTCACCCGGGATTGCTATACGTTTACTTGTCAGTGATTTTATGGGTTCCTTTGCGACGATTAAAGGTCCATAATTATCCCCGATGCTTGCTCCGCATGGCATCAATGCGTAATCTTGAGCGACATAAGCATAAGCATGAACGGAAATCGCTGTAACCTCAAGCTCCGCCTGAAGAGCTCGTTTGTTCAATGTTTCAATATCTTCTATGACATGGACTATTTCAAATTCTCCAGTCGGTATGAGTCCTTTAGCAAGGGCATAAAACATGAATGCATCATCAGAATCGGGACTATGTCCAATCCGCACTTTCTCTGTTTCAGACATTGATATATTCCTTTCTCTGTTTGTGAGTATTGTCTGGTTGTGTTTGTTGACCATATTGTGTTATTATAGTGAACTATAGAATTAATTAAACACTCCACAACGGGCGAGGTGACCTCGCCCCTACGCTGGGTGGTTTTCGGCATCGTTGTATAGGGTGAAATGTCCCATTAATTATTAACTTTACTATATAAGAAGCATGAAATCAAAAAAGTATCTCTATCTTATTGCGGTTCCAACGCAGCTCAGAGAACTTGTAACCGCAGAATCTATTGCGCTTACAGGTCAAGCACCTGATGCCCATGGCATTACTATTTCGGATAGGTGTACTGATGCACAACGAGGTGCTTACGTAAAAAGTTGTACTGAAGTGCTCTTTGAAGCCGACAATGTTGATGAGCTCTGTTCAAGGATCAGAAACGCGGCAATATATGCTGATGAATTTCGCGTTTCGGTCATAAAACGACCTCGCAATCAGAAACTCAATTCGATGGCATTAGCAAGCCAGATTGGTCGTGTTATTGATGGCAAACCGAACCTGTCATCACCACGTGTAGTCTTTCCAACTGTCATCACACCAGATAGAATTTGGTTTGGTCGACTGCTTTCTGAATCTGACAACGTGTGGCTTAAACACAATCAACGTCCACATGTCACCTCAAGTTCTCTTCCAGCAAGATTAGCACTAACGCTTGTGAACCTTGTAGCATCACCGGGGGAACATCTTCTTGACCCCTGTTGTGGAACAGGAACGATAGTCTTGGCGGCTGCTCATAATGGTATTCAGGCTACAGGATGCGATATTAATCCTCGTATGGTCGGAGCAACAACCAAGAACCTGCGCCATTTTGGACTAACTGCTAACGTCGCTTTGGAAGATGCGCGAAAAATGAAACAAACTTTTGACGCTGTCGCTACTGATCTACCTTATGGGATCAGTCTCGTTAAAGATACTTCAGCAGCAACAGAGATTCTGGAAAATCTACGAACCTGTGCTCCTAAAGCAGGTTTCATTGATACACGAGACCTCCGAAAACCACTCATGGACTTAGGGTATATCGTTGAAAATGTTATACCAGTACCAAAGCTACAGCTTGTCCGATGGATATTCCTTACTTCAAATGGTGATCAATAGTCATCAATATTCTCAAAAAAATCGGTTTCCGGCATGTATTCACTATCATCAAACGCGTCTTCCTCATAAGTTTCATAATCATCTAATTCTAATAGAGAGTCCAACTCGCTACGATTGTCTACGTAGATTTTACATATCCAACCATCACCTTCTGGGGCAACATTGATGACATCAACATCTTCTTCAAGGGCATCATTTACCTCATAGATTTCCCCAGCAACCGGGGCATACAGGTAAAAGTTCCCACCCGTTTCTGTTTCAATCCTTCCGATTATTTCTCCCTGTTCACATTCTTGTTCAGGAGACACATCAACATAAATGATTTCGCCATATATGAGAAGGGCGCGCTCTGTTATTCCGATTGTGCCTTCTGAATCGTTAACTTCAATCCATTCATGCGTAGTTGTGTATTTCACGGTGCTCAATTTATTTTCCTCCAATAAACATAACTCTCAAAGTATATCAGTTTCTGTTATACCCATACTTCTAAGTAGCTTTAGGAAAGAACCCATTTTTCTGTTTGGATGTGAATTATGATATTTGAATTAGGATTATTATACTGAATTTTATTATTAAAAAACCATTAAAAATTTTGTCCAATAGAAAATGTATAAACTGAAGTACCTTGTGTTATGTGCAGACGTTCCTTATCAGAAACATTTGGCTTGAACTGTGGTGTATGGGAAGCGTTAATCAGAAAGTTGCCAATCCGGAGTCCTAATCCTAAACAGAGACCTTCCATCACCCAAACTCTATCTTCCATCTCTACTGAAGCATCTGCTGTAGTCGTAACTGGCATAACTGGTAAGTAACGTTGATCGGTATCTCTAAGATATCCAATTCTACCACCAAGACGACCGCGAAACCATATTTCTGCTCCAACGTTCGTTCTGATACCGTCAGCAAAGGGTGGATGAAAATCTAATCCAATCCGAAGTGAAAAGTCTGCTATTTCACGTTTATAGGCAACGCCAAATATAACATCGCGGTTGATCTCATTAGGGATTGTTGAATCTGCAAATGATAGTCCGTTACTTAAATTACGAAGGACAACACCTATCTGAAATGTCTCTCCGATTTTTTGAATCAGACCTACATTATACGAATAGCCGCGACCAAAATGTTCAGTGCCCGATTCGTCTGTAATTTTTGAACGTATCCACTTTGCCTCAATGCCGATGAGAGTTCCTTCAATGAATTCTAACCCATAACCTATCCCTGTCGCAAGATTGTTTTCAGGAAAGTTGTTAAGAGCTTTACCTTCATGGTTGACACGACGAAATGCCCCCTCATGTTCCGTAGATACTGCCACACCTAAAGTTCCAAATTTGCCAAACGGTAACACCCAATTCACTGTTTCAATACCCGATGCATGATGATCATATCGACTATAATCCTCATAGTCGTTACTGATATTCGGTTTAGCAATCATGGCAACCGTACGAGGAAAACGTGCCATGTGAATAACAAATCGGTTATCATCAATGACACCTATCCCAGCAGGATTAGTTCCAATCGCCTTAGCTCCCGCTATTGACGCGACAAAACTACCACCCATTCCACGGTGTTCTGCCCCCAACATAAGTTTAAGGAATCTGTCTGCATCGGAAGTCATTGTAACGTTTTCAGCATGCCCAGGAGTAGGTAGCGGATAGAACAGACCAACCAATATTAATAAAAGTATGTATTGAGAAGCGTAAATCCTATTTTGCAATAATCTCACCCTTAGTAGTTTGTCAAGTCTATCATGTCGCCAGTTAATATTTTAATGGCACTTCGCTCTACCCGACCTACAGAAGAAGACTTGACACGGTATTAGTTATGATTTTCAATTGATGAACATAGCGTTACTTGTGCGACTGCATATTCCATAGCATGCGACATACTAACGTAGGTTGAGACAACACGAAGTTGATCTGCATGCTCCTTCACCTTACCACGTAAAACAAGGAACGGTTTTCCTAAGTCATCTGAACAGACTTCTACATCCTGCCAATACATTCCAACTGTCAAACCGGTTCCGAGTGCTTTGAAAGTTGCCTCTTTTGCAGCAAACCTTGCTGCGAGCCTTTCATAACGGGATGATGTATGACCACAATAACTTAGTTCCTGGGATGTATAGACCCGTTGTTCAAACCGATCTCCCCAGCGTAACGAGAGACGTTTAATGCGCGGTATCTCAATGATATCTATGCCAATTCCCTGAATTTTTTCTTGAATCATAAGCCTATTGATTCACATTCCTTTGTACGAGAAAGAATATCTATCATCTTTACTGCACGCGAGACTGCTTTCACATCATGCACGCGCACAATATCAGCTCCCTGTACTATTGACCAACACACAGTGGCTATCGTCCCTTCAACTCTATCCGTAACAGGTAAATCTAAGAGTTTGCCGATAAACGACTTTCGTGAAGTGCCAATCATTATCGGTCTATTTAGTTGTTTAAATACCGATAATTTCTTCAGTATTTGTAGATTTTGTTCAGTAGTTTTTCCAAAACCGATACCTGGATCAATAATGATTCTGTTAAGTTCAATACCTTTGTCTACCGACCTATCAATCCAATCTGCTAAGTTATCATAAATCTCCTTGACAACATCTTCATAGAATGGTGATTGTTGCATTGTTCCTGGTGTACCTTTCATGTGCATCAGAATAACCCCTGCTTCCATTTCCGCTGCGACATCAGCCATTGCAGTATCTCCTTGAAGGGCAGTAATATCGTTGATGATATGTGCCCCGGCTTCAAGTGCCTTCTGAGCCACTTCAGCTTTCGTTGTATCTATGGAAATTGGAATATCCAGTTGCTCAGATTTCAAGGCGCGAATGACTGGTAGCACCCTATCTAATTCAACATCAATTGGGACGGGTTCTGCCCCAGGGCGGGACGACTCACCACCGATGTCAAGAATCGTTGCGCCATTTTCAACCATACTTCTGGCATGGATAATAGCGGAGTCTACCTCCAAATATGCACCACCATCTGAGAAGGAATCAGGTGTAACATTCAATACACCCATTATGTGGGTAGTGCCATCAATAACAAGATCTATATCTCGACACTTCATGTAAGGGGTTTAGTTGGTAATTGTGGTCGGGGGCCAAGGATCTCTTCAATCTCCTCGGTAATTAATGTTTCGCGTTCTAATAGTGCATCAGCCAGCAGTTTCAAGCCATCAAGATTTGTCTCAATTATGTCTTTCGCCTTTTCATAGCACTCCATAACGATGTCGTAAACGGCTTTATCAATAGCGATTGCTGTTTCTTCGCTGTAATCTTGGTGAACGGCAAGTTCTTTACCAAGGAATATCTGTTCATCTCGTCTACCGAAAGTCAGTGGTCCTAATGGGCTCATACCCCATTGGGTGACCATCCGTCGGGCAAGATGGGTTGCTTGTTCAAAATCGTTTTGTGCACCGGTTGTCTGTTCACCAAAGATGATTTCTTCTGCAACACGTCCACCGAGAGCAAAGATAATGTGTGCAAGTAATCTCTTTTTGCTCATATTATGCCGTTCTTCAAGCGGCAACATAGCGGTGACACCGAGTGCTCTACCACGTGGAACAATCGTACATTTATAGTTGGGATCACTTTCTGGTACGAAGTGTAACATGAGGGCATGTCCTGCCTCATGAAAAGCCGTGTTTCGTCTCTCTTCTTCACTTATGACAAGGCTACGTCGTTCTGGTCCCATCAAGACACGGTCTTTAGCTTCATCAAAGCAGCTCATGTCAATGTCTTCTTTATCCTCTCTCGCTGCAAGTAGTGCTGCTTCGTTAGCCATGTTTTTTAGGTCTGCCCCTGAGAAACCGGGGGTCGCTTTCGCTAATATCTCTAAATTCACATCGTCAGAGAGTTTATATGGTTCTTTGGTGTGGACGCCGAGTATTGCTTGTCTACCACGTACATCAGGCAGGTCTACTATAATTTGTCTGTCAAATCTTCCAGGCCGTAATAGGGCGGGGTCAAGAACATCGGGCCGGTTTGTTGCTGCAATCAGAATTACACCTTCAGATGCTTCAAAACCCTGCATTTCAACAAGGAGTTGATTAAGTGTCTGTTCACGTTCATCGTGACCGCCGCCGATACCAGCACCGCGGTGGCGACCGACTGCATCAAGTTCATCAATGAAAATTATACAAGGCGCATTTTTCTTTCCATTTTCAAATAGGTCTCTCACCCGTGATGCACCGACACCAACAAACATCTCAACGAAATCTGAGCCACTGATGGTAAAGAACGGTACATCCGCTTCTCCTGCAACTGCTTGTGCCAGCATGGTTTTCCCTGTTCCAGGAGGACCAACCAGCAAGACACCCTTGGGAATAGTTCCACCTAATCGTTCGAACTTATCAGGTGCTTTAAGGAACTGGATTATCTCTTCTAAAGCTTCCTTTGCTTCATCCACGCCAGCGACATCCTCAAAAGTAATTTTCTTGCCGGTCTCGGTATGCAGACGAGCCCGACTCTTGCCGAATGAAAGCGCGCGATTCCCACTCCCCTGCATCTGACGTGAGAGGAAAATCATCAGACCCAGAAATATCAATAACGGTACTATGGTCGTACCAAAGACAAGTAACCATTCAGAGAAATTTGACGAAGGATCAACATTATAGTCAATTTTCGCATCGTCAAGCTTTTTTTGCAGCTCGTAGTCATCGTTCGTATCACGACTTGTCTTAAAATCACCTTTCCACTTTACCGGTAAGATTATGTCTTTCATCTCAAATTCTGATCTAATAGATTTTATATATGCCTCGTTAAACTTACCTTTAATCGATTCATTATCAAGGACGAGGTAACCTTCAAAATAATCGAGATCTTCATTAGCGATCTCATCATTAACGATTCTATGAAAGTCTGAAGTAGCTAACTGATGTACATGGTCGCTTCGGTTGATGAGTTGATATATAGCAACAATAACAACTAACCCCAGAATAAACCACACAAACATATTTTTTGTGTTCTTGTTCACAACCAATTGCCCCGTTTTCTATATTGCATGCTTTGGACTATGAAAGGTGCTGCAGATGATGCACACAGTAAGGAGAGACACACAAATATAGCATGTTTAAACATTTTTCTGTAATTTTCTGCCTGTTTCAAGTTCCAATTCCATTATGTATTGTATACTTTTTCTAAATTATAACACACATTCAACCAAATATCAACTGAAATTGCAATTTAAGGGATGTAAAGTCCTATAAGGCATTAAATTGAAATGAATCTATGCTATAATGACTCTCACAGGACTTAGGCATTTTGCCTGTTTTCAGATGTTAAAGTGTATGTAGTGTTGGAAAAGTCATCGGAGGTTTAAATTGAACGTATACAATGCAATAACGCACCGTCGTAGTTACCGTGGAAAATTTAAAGAACGTCCTATTGATGATGCTGATTTGGATAGAATCATTGAAGCAGCGAGATGGACTCCTTCACCCTTTAATGTGCAACCTTGGGAGTTAGTGTTCATTAAAGATCAGAATGGTAAAGATATACTTGCAAATATGGCTGAACAAGCAATCATGAAACAGTTCAAGGATACTCAATTCTTAGATGAGAATAGTCAATGGATGCGACTCAATGAAGAGGAATGGACGGAACGAGGTGATGGCGTTCTGCTAACAGACCATGTGAATCTACCTCAATTGATCCAAAATGCTCCTGAAAAATTCACTCAGAATATACTAAGAGTTTTGCTAAATTACGCGAAACCACTATCATTTTTGGGGTATATCGGATTAGGTAAATTGCCGGCACAAGATATCGCTACACAAGTGCGAGAGTCGCCAGTGCTACTCCTCATCACAATGAACAATCGTCGGCAACCACCAGGTGAAGGTGGTACCCGATGGATGTGGCTAAGTATGGGAATGCTCATTCAGAATATACTCCTCGCGGCTACATCTATCAATATCGGTGTTCAATTCGTGAGTGCTCCCTTAGAAACTCAGAAAGACCGGACACAGATTCAGCAACATTTCAACATCCCAGATTATCTTGAGGTGATAACGTTACTGAGAATGGGTTATACGAAAACTGAGGAAGGCAATTCGGTCAGGTTAGAGCCCAATGAGTTCGTTCACTATGAGAAATACACAAGGCAAGAAGGCAGAAAATAAACCTAACACACAGGACGGGTAACCTATCACGGCAACGATTCATTCAATTCTTCATGATACGCAAACAAGGCAGGTGTACCACCAGTATGCAGAAATATGACGACATCGTCGGTACTAAATCTGCCTTCTCTGACATGATCTATCAAGCATGCGATTGCCTTTGATGTGTAAACAGGATCAAGGATGATTCCTTCTGTCCTTGCAACCAACTTAAGGGCTGCGATACCTTCAGGTGTGAGGTGTCCGTAGGCTTCACCGATATAATCATCTGTATTGATTATATCTTCATCGTTCACCTGTGTATCAAGTTGGAGAATTGATGCGGCAGAATTTGCAGCATCGCGAATTCTGTCAATCTTACCTTCCCAATGTACAGGTGCACAAGCATAGGGTTTGAGTTTCATATCCAAGGATTTTGTGCCCAATACTAAACCTGCTTGGGTGCCACCGACTGAGGACGTATAAATCCAATCCGCATCGATTCCTAATTCTGTTTGCTGTTCATGGATTTCCGCAATACACCAAGCAAATGCTACAGCTGCCAGAGCAGTGGATCGGGGTGATGTTACGACATAGGGTTTTAATCCTTCAGCCTTTAGTTTCTCAGCAAGATTGCGTTTGAATTCCTCTAATTTCGGTCCAAATGGAACATCAACGAATTCAACATCCGCACCTGACACATAGTCTAATAGGACATTACCTTGCACGATACTCTTTTGGTCGCGTGCAAGACGGAGATAACACTTCAAGCCAAGTTTGCTACAGGCTGCGGCAGTTTGTCTGCAGTGGTTAGATTGAGAGGCAGCACCATGCACAATTGTATCTGCACCTTGGGATACCCCTTCACCGATAGTAAAGGTCAACTGTCTAACCTTGTTACCGCCGAATGCTAATCCGGAACAATCCTCACGTTTCATGAAGATTTGGGGGCCACCAAGTGTTTCGGATAAGCGTGGACACGCCTCTAAAGGTGTAGGAAAATGACCGAGGCTAACTTGAGGGACACGCGAAATACGTTGTATGAGTTCCTGTCTGGTAAGCACAAACTACTCCGCTTGAATCACAATTGCATTTTGGACGACCCGTTTTCCATCTTTTGTCTGCAAACCCGGGAAAATGACTTCAGCAACTGTATCAGACTCCAGATCACAATTTCGTTTTTCTTTTACATCGTGATATTCAGAGGAAACCTTCGTTTTACCCGGTTCAATCGGTATGATTTCATACTCAACTAAATCAAGAAACCAATTCAACCTTGATTGAACAGAAGGTAGATCACTGTATTTGGCGACTGCTAAAAAGAGTTTGTCACGTATAAATTCAAGTAAGAACTTTTTGAAGACAGGTATTCTTACTTTTTCTGCATGTTGCTGTTCAAGTCTAGCTAACTTCTCAGAGAAACGTCTAAGGTAGGTATCACAATCTTCTTGAATGTTCATCAGATCTTGATCTGTCATAGCTGTGCGATCAGGAAACAGTGTGGGTGCCGGTGCTTGCATCCCTCTTGTCTGTTTCAGTGTATGCTTCAGTTCATCTTCAATATTCTGTAGTGATTTAGCAAGCGCCTCTTTAGTTGATTCTCGCTTTAATGCAACTTTTTTCCAAGTACTGATTTCATTGACCATCAGATTCAGAAGAAGTACTGCGGTTTCTTCTTCATTTAAAGATTCAAGATCCCAATTGTCAAGAGAAATACCATAACCATTATTATAATCTGATTCCAACTTTTCCAAATCTGCATGGAACTTCTCATACAGATGTCTGTTACGTTGTGTATAGTATTCCTTTTTCCTATTAGAGAAAGTGAATCCAAATGTTCCTGCTAATTGTCCAAAGAACCCGTTTTTCTTACCATTCGCTTTTGATCCTATGGCAGGTCGAGGTGGTATGAAAGTTGCTTGATTCTGTGCCGCGCTCTTCGGAAATGATGGCACTTTGATCTTAAACTGTAGTTCAGTGCTAACATTTGGTATATACTTACCTAAATAATGTTTCTTCTGATTAAGGGGACCCGGCATCTCTGCAACTGTATTCGGTAAGGATGTATTCGGTTCAAACGTTGTTTGTTTCGTAGCACTTGTTTGTTTAACCTCATTGTTTTCCAGTGTTTTATCAGCACTATCAGGACTATTAGCAAGATCCTGATTAGATGGCTCATCGTTTGGGGGTGGTTCTGAACGTGTTTCTACATTCTTAAGTGCATTGTCGGTTTGAGTTTTAGATTGTGCTTCAATTTCTTCAATTGCACCTTCTTCTACTTGAACGTTCTCAATACTCTGTTGATGTTGTTCGCTTGAATCTGAAATCGGTTCATCTGTAGATTGACTTTCTTGTATCAGTTTTAATTCTTCTAATATTTTTTCAGTGAATGTAGCAATCGGTTCATGATTGTCAACATAGAATGCCAATTTATATGAATGAATGACTTCTGCTGGCACTACAACATCTTGAGCATGTTGAGTAAGTTGCAAAGAAACCCAATTGACGCGTCCACTCAACGGTTGTTGTTGGAACATAATCCGTAATTGTCTACCCTGTTCTGCCTTATTTAATACACTCATTACAATATGAGAACCCTCATAAGCAAAACTAACGTCAATACCCCGAAAACTACCAGTAACGCTGTTAGTTGACATCCCTAAATCTCCTTCTAAAAATCCGTAATTCGCATCAGTGGTGATTGTCTGATGACGGTTAAAGATTCTTCATTTAGACACCATCTCTTTATACACAGTTTAACGTTTACAACTAATTATGGGTTACAGTATGCATTGCTATTACAGAGCACAATCAAGATGAATGTGCTACGGCTTGATAACGCCAAATACTGAGCAGATAACATTTAACGTTGCAGATACATTCTTCGTGTAGCAGAGAATTCTCCAGCGTTCAATGTGTAAAAATAGATGCCACTTGCAACAGGTTCACCTTCTCTGTTTCTCCCATTCCAGTGAGCAGTATGATCACCTTTTTTCTGGAATCCTAATGGACGATGTATAATTAACCTTCCTTGCACATCATAAATTGACAAAGAAACATCAACGGGTTTGGACAAAGAATAAGGAATCCATGTTTCAGGATTAAACGGATTCGGGTGATTCTGAAATAGGAGATTCTTTGAAGTTGATGTAGAGAGAATAGGTTGAAAGGTCGTTTGCTCATAAGATTCCTCAACAGCAAGGTTAGAATCATCAGTTCGAATGCGAAACATACTTAACTGAAATAGATCACAGATATACAATGTTCCGTTGTTAATAGCAAGGTCGTTCGGAGCTTGTATCTGTGTATACCGTGTGACACGTTCCATTGAACGCGTATCAAGTATCTGTATGCTCTTGCTATCAAGAAGATATAGGTGATTTGCATTTAGCGCAGCAGTAATAGGCAGTTCAGTCTCGGTATATTCTGAAATCAATTTTGGTTGCTGCGGATTCTGTATATCTATCTGCAATAATCCGTGTCTGTTATCTAAGACATACACGTAACTTTCATCAGAGGTCACGTACGTTGCGGCCCCATCAGTAGGAAAATGAGAAATTGGTTGAGGACGCTGAGCATCAGACATGTCAAAAATGTAGACTCCACCTTCCAGTGCCGCAACATAAGCATATTCAGAATTGCATGTAATTTTATAGGCATCACCGGAAATTTCATGTCTTGATACAATACGACTCCGCTTTGGTTCACTAACATCAACGACATAAAGGGAACCTGCACACAGATATGCATAGCCATCCTTTATCTCAATTCCCCATACAGGATTTGATGTGTTGACATGCAACTCGGTTTCCTCTGTCATTAGATTAATAATGTCCACACCCGCATCTGTGCCAACATAAGCGTGATTGGCTTCTATCTGAACACACAATGCCCCGTGGGATCCTGAAATTGCATGAATATCTTTAACAACTTGTCCTTTGTAAGGTTTTGATAGTTCGACTATCTTTAATCCTCCTATGCCATTTGCAATACCAACCAGCGTTTTCACACCATCGTTGTGAACGTCCAGGGCATAAGCGTTTCCGTTTGCAATGAAATTGTTTAACCAGATTGGCATTTCAGGCTTTGAAACATCAAGTGTCTGTATACCACCCTTACCATCTGCAATATAAGCATAGGTCTTTTTATTTGAATTTGAATATAGTAATGCTACATCTTTAGCACTGCCGGTCGTAGGATGTGAAGATATTAACCGTGGCGTTTGAACGTTACTTACATCAACAATCTGCAGTCCTGCATGTTGATCAGTCAAGTAAAGCAGCCCTTCAAAAAACTTCACTGATGAAGTTATGCCGGGGGTGTTTAATCCCGATACTTGTTGTGGATTCAGGAGAGAATCCATATCTATGATCCTTAAATCCCTTGACACCGTAAGTGCATATTTTCCAAAAATCTCAAAATCTAGCATAAGTAGTGGAATCGTAGCATCAACTAAATACCCACCAAGTGGATCGGAAGATAATATGTAAAGTCCTTGTGCATTATCACTCAGGTAGACAGTTCCCTGTTCACTTGTAGTAACTTTGAATGGTGTACCTGCAGTTCTAAAAGTCTTGCGGGGATGCGGATTATTGATATTGACTATATCTTGTTGATTGAATACCAGCAATCCACGGATTGCATCAACAGCATAAAGTTCCTCATTGGCTAAATGAACATAACGTGCATCTTGAAAACCACGAAGTGTTTTTACAATACTCGGAGATGCTCTATTTTTAGTATCAATAACCTGAACTCCAGCTTCACCATCAGCGATAAAAGCTGTGTCCCCATCAATAGCAATCGCCTGTGCTTCACCTGGTGTTGCGATTTCTCCAACTCGTACTGGAGATGGGCTTAACGCGAATATTTCCAGTCCCCATTTGCTTGTAGTAAATGCGTTTGCATCCTGAATTACAATCGAATTGTAGCTGCTTGAAAGATGAATTTGAGACATCGGCTCAATCTTAGGATAACGGTTAGATGTGATGTGTGATAACCCTATACCGTCATCTATACTGAATGGTTGTGAGTTGATTCTGTTGAGATAGTCAATTGATATCGGATTCAGAATGGTGAAGGGTTCCTCTAATTCTATCCGAGAGATCTTGCCCAATTCTTCAATATCCGTACCTGCACCCGCTGTTCCTCTTCTTGCAACATAACGGAAGCTCTGAGGATTTTCAGATGTGACAATTAGCAACATTTGACCATTACGATTCAAGTTTCTGACTGTTATCTCGTTGGTAGTAACAGATTCTATCCCATTTAATGTTGATACTGATGGAAGTGGTGTAACGATCAAAGATCTGGCATTCGGCGGGAGATAAGCAAGATTAGTGTAAAGTTTTGATTCTGTATTCGGGGTCAATGAAAGATGTAGGATTTCAGGAAGATTCTGTAATAGAATATATTGCGTACCCCAACTCTCTATCGGTATATAGTTTGAAGTCGTGGGGTAGCTTGTAATTCGTGGTGTAGGAGCAGTAATTCTCCGGTTTCGTAGATTCTGATACCCATATTCGTTTCCGCGAGTCGTGTTATTATACCAATTTGCTATCCCCCATTTCATAAAGACGTCTACGATATGTTTTTTCTCACCTAAAGTCAAAGAAATAGCTGAAAGACCTAAGACGTCTTCATCTGCAAGAGTACGAATAAAGTTGATACCACCATGTTTTTCATAGAGATATAAGAGAAGTAAAAACGCGCCTCCATAGTAGGTATCTGTTGTGTTTTCCGTAATTAATGATATACGTGGGTTCGCAAGATAATTATCTACAAACAAATTATGAACTGTACCGTAGACACCCCATTCAACCAATGAAGCAATACCCTCTTCTAACCAACGTTGGTCTGTCGTTCCACCATTCTGATACCAATTGACTAAATGTGCCAATTCGTGTGTCAGGCTGCTGAAAAATGTATGTCGGGAACGTTCCCTAAACTGGAAGATATCCATGTAGAGTATATCACGACGATTGCTATTTGGAGAGGTAGGATTCAGGTCTTGCGGTGCAAAATAGCCACCATAGTCCTGTCCAGATTCATTCATACCCACATCATGAAAGAGGATGGTGATCCTATTATCGCGGTCTAAACCGGGTTTCAATTCTGACCCCATCCACTGCTGAACTTCTGGATAGATATTCGTATCAAATGTATCCGCCACAACTTTCGCAGTTGCTTCTGATAGCATATCTTCGTATTCAGTATCAATGAATATGTAACAATGAATCCCTACTGCTATACAGGTAGCATTGATTGATGCTTCTGGGATGTGAACAAAGAAGCGTTGCGTTTGACCTACTCTTGCCGGTGCTGCAGGTGCAGATGATACTTGCGCTGCGTTCACCTGATTCGAATTTTGACTCAGTTGAGTATCCTTAATCAGCAACGGTGTACCGCATTTCCAGTGATCAGCGTGAAGCGAATCGCTAAGAATACTGAACCATCCGATAAGAATGACGCATGCGATTCTTATGGTTGTATAGGGTGTAATAATCGACAGAAGTTGTCGCTTAGAAGGTTTATGCATGTCAAAAACCTACAAATATTGACAAACAATGTGAACTGCTGTTAATTTTCTGAGTATATTTCATCATTCATTTAATCATACCCTATATGAGTTTATAAATCAAGTTGTCAATTCAATTGGGTGTGTAAAGTTTTTGTCAATATTGTCTGGATCACGGATTATCGCGCCAGTTACATAGATAGGCACAGATTTCACGGATTATCGAGTCTTCACATTCCAAATCCTGCTTCGACCTCTAAACACAAACTTTTGAAACAGACATCGTGATCTTGCTGTAGCACATTCATCTTGACTGTATTTCTTTAGACAACATACATCTTTCATTGGACTTCTCTGTCCTTTTTTGGTAAGACCCAATTCTGAGCAGATACATTATCGCGTGGGGTGACGTGCTGCGTTGCACAATCAGGATGAATGTGCTACGGCTTGATAACGCCAAATTCTGAGCAGATACTTTTTTGTGCGGAAGGCGTATAGAACGTGTAAACAACAGAATCCCAAGCACCAGCAGTGCGAAAGGTATTCGGAAATTTAGACTACTTTCTCAACTAATATTGTGATATAATTACAATATAATTAGAAGGAGAAGCCATTGACAGTACAATTAAAGAAAAAAGCAAACTATACTTATACCGTATTATTCCTATTTCTTGCCATAACATTTATCTCAATTATTAACATCATTATCGGTTGTTCTGATACCCCATACACAGGCTCAATGTTGCAACCTGGGAATGTTGACAAGTATATCAGCAGACAGGAGCCAGGGAAAATCTGTCTGCAAAGCAACGGTAAAATCATCTGCATAGATACAACAACAGAAAAAAAGAGAGAAACAATTATCAACATTTGGGAAAACGTATAATTTACGCATTCTATCCTGTAGATGTCCCTGATACAGAAAACGGCATGGACGCGGAGCCCGATACCGATCAAAATATCAATGGTGGCGACACAATCCCTGATAATAATAATGGTGACGGTGATGGTAGCACATATCCCGATAATAATGGCGACGGCACTATTCCCGACAACAATGATAATAGTGGGAATGGAAACGATGTAGACAATACAAATGATAACACAAATGAAGACAACGGGGATACCGACACAGAAGATGAGATTGTAACTCCACCTGTCCAACCGAAACGTGTGACATGAGGTGGAAACACCTGTCATGTAGAAATAGTGAATGGAAAACCTATCCTGTTTATAGTGAGTGAAGATGGAAGATTTCAGGATCCAATTTCACAAGAATCCTACAAAAGATGACTTCAGTTTCTTGCGACACCGGTCCCCGCAGGAGGCTACGCAGCATGGTGGGAATCTACAGCAGCAGATAATTGAAGTCATACCGCGTAAAACATAAGGATAATGAATCAACTCGATAATTGCGTAAAATCCGCTAAAGACAGCAACAGTTTGAAAGCCACACAATCAAAAACAGAGAAAACTAACAAAAAAGGAACAAAAGAGATGCGCTTTTCAACAGTCTTAAACTTCGTCGTATGCGTTTTTATATCGACAGCATTCGCAGCCTGTATCCACCAACCAATCCCAGAACCCCCACACAATCCATTAGGAAACATAAAGTGGGTAAAAGATGAATTTACGAAACGAAAAGATTACACCCAAACGTCAAAACCCATAAACCCTTCACCACCTCTCATGTGGATAAAAGATAAAGAAGGTAATATTCAACTAATACCTCAAATAGAGCCTCTGGATGGTACACTAATGGTAGAAGATGAAGATGGTATTCCAAGACCAATGATGGTTGATGGGATAAAACGCGTTGAGATACCGGATGGGTGGAAACGCATTGATAACCCCAACGATGTTTGGGAAACGTTCGACACTCTAAACACCGAACACGATATAAAAAATAAAGATTTTAACCCATTATTCATTGATAAAAGTAATTCATTTTCCATCGACCTTGTCCGTAATACACTCATAGAAAAATACGGAGATATCCCTGAAGTTGCAGATTATATGATAGAATGGGGTAAACAAGCGGCAAGACACACTTCAATTCAAGAAAAAATACGTTACGCAGAAGCTGCCTATGCATTAGCACCGCATCCACAAACACAGAAAGCTATACGCGTCTTTAAAGCGATCGCCGAAAACGACACGGCATCACTGGAACAACTCACTGAACTGGCAGAACTTGAGGAAGGTGAATTTGTTGAGGTCCAACGCTTTTTTTTACGAAATAACCACACAGAAGGCTTCCGCAGACTCAGAGATGGCGACCCTATACGGTCGGTGCAATTTGAAAAGTATATTTTAGCACTTGCACGCACTGACCCACATATAGATTATGACACAATCGCGCGCGCCATAGAACAATCACACGAACCACCAAACGGAAAGAAATAATCTTTCACTGAGATAAAATAGGAAATGAGTTTGCAGAATGGATAACAAGCCTTTTGAATATATTGAACATACAGCGGATGCGGGGATGTGTATCACTGGAGATACACTGAAATCCCTTTTTAACAACGCAGCACAAGGTCTGTTTGAAATGATGGCTGTCGTTGATTCTATTGATGAAACAACATCAGTTGACTTAAAAATTAATGCTGATTCTATAGAATACTTGCTCGTTGCGTGGTTAGATGAATTGGTTTTTCAACATGAAACTGCTGAACTCTTCTTTAAACGAACTGAAATAGCGAGTATAAACGATTCTGAATTAATCGCTACAGCCTACGGTGAACCAACTGATTTTGACAAGCATGTCGTCTATACTGAAATAAAAGCAGTTACATATCATCAGTTGTATGTCAAACAGAATCCAAACGGTATTTGGGAAGCACAGGTGATTTTTGATTTATGACTATGAAGATAACAAACCTTCGTGTAATCGACGGGCAATGAATTGCCCTACTACAAACGGGGCACCCCATTTTTTTGATTTGACAGAACACTGATCATCCAACGCGCTACTGTTTCTGCTCAATCCGAAGCAACTGATTCGGTTTGACATTAGTTATTACCTGCACCTTGCCTCCCAACCAGTTAACCTCAATTTTCTCTATATTTGTATCTTTCTTTATTCCGAAGAATGCTGTTAGTTCGCTCTGTGAACAGTAACTTGATCCGCTTTTAATTGTCCGCGTCTGTGTGCCAATTGAAGAGGTAATTCGGATACGTGTCCCGATACCGTTCCGGTTACTTTTGATTCCATCAAGTTGTATTTTAATCCAATTGTTGCTATTTCCGCCATCATTGCGAAACATAAGTGCTGGTCCATTGGATGTCGTGACCAATATATCCATATCTCCATCGTTGTCAATGTCTCCATAAGCCGTGCCTCTGCCAACGATAGGTGTTGCTAAATCCTTTCCCACTCTATCAATAATATCAACGAACTTCCCACCCGCTTTATTGTGAAATAGATGAGGAGGTTGTGCATAAGTAACTTCACTCTGCACTCTGTTTATGTCATGTTCAACGTGTCCATTCGCTGTGAAGATGTCAAGGTTGCCATCCAGGTCAAAGTCAAAAAAGAAGCACCCAAACGTAAGGGTTAGAAGGCTTGAATTGCCGAGTTGTGCGATAGGTGCATCATCAATAAAGAAATCACCTTCGTTGTGATACAAGTTTAGCATTTCGTTTGAAAAATTCCCAACAATCAAACTTTCCCTACCACTCAAATCGTAGTCAGCTGCATCGACCCCCATTGCGCCAGTAGCGACACCACTCTCATTGTATGCAACGCCTGTCAACATACCGACTTCAGAAAACTTACCATCTCCGTTGTTCTGATACAACTTGTTCGGTTGTGTATCGTTTGCCTCAAAAATGTCTGGTAATCCATCTTGATTGTAGTCCAGTATGCAAACCCCTAACGACTTGCTGAATTGGTCATCCAAGCCAACGATGCGCGAAACATCTACAAAAGTACCATCACCCCGATTACGGAAGAGTTTACTTGCTTGTCCTGTATACGATTCAGGGGTACAGTATGACTTGTTTTTTCCATCAAGTGTGCAGAATATGTCAGTTTCTATTGTCCATTCAACATAGTTTGCAACATATATGTCAAGAAACCCATCAAGGTTATAGTCAAACCATGCACAACTTGTACCAAATCCTTGATTGTCAATTCCTGCCATTTCAGTAGCATCCAGAAAAGAACCATCCCCGTTGTTTTGAAATAACTTATCTGCGTTTAGGCAACTCAGATAGATGTCATCATCTCCGTCATTGTCGTAGTCGGCGATAGCTACTCCCATGCCGTATAAAGGTATATCTAAACCTGCATTGATCGTTACGTCAGTAAATGTTCCATCTTGATTATTTCGGTATAGTGCTAAGGTTTGTCGTTTCCCCGTGGGATGTCCATCCCAATCCTTGCCATTCACCAGGATGATGTCTTGCCATCCATCTGTGTTGTAATCGAGAAAAGCACATCCAGAACCCATTGTCTCGGGTAGGTATTTTTTGCCAAAAGCACCGTTATTATGTACGAAGTCTATATTCGCTTCTTTCGTGACATCTGTGAATTGTGGGAACGTATCAGCAGCAATACTATCTGTGACGTTAAAACAAGAGATAGTACAAATTATAAGTACAGACAAGAAACGTAGATATGAAATGAGAAAAGTGGAATATGTCATCTTTTATCCGCTCGCGCCCTTGTTTCTAAAGGTCTCCATTTCGTTTTAGATTACCCCATGCAGTCGTCAGTTTCTGTTGTGGTTCGACAGCAAACGATTTAGTTGGACCGCCATCATCTATATTCTCACCTGAAATTTCGACGTTATCAAAATAGGCTTGAGCATTTTGGACAACAAGTCCTGCTAATCCTCCATCTAATGGTTCGGGATCAAACGCTCCGACTACTAAAGTGTCGTTAATAAAAAAGTCAAGATTACCATCATCATATACCTGTGCTGAGATATCATACCAAGTATCTTTTTCTACATCATACAGCCCGGGTAAAACTCCGCCTCCTGGTACTTCCTTGCTAATTGTTGCGATATCTGTCTCAAAGTCAATTAGGAAAAAATATCGACTCCCTTCATCACCTCTATCATGTAAGGTGAGTCCAACTTTTGGTGCTTGTGTTCTATCAACAACTAACTTCACTCGACAAGAGACCTTGTAGTATTCCCAATCTATTTCGCCGGTTCGCCATAGACTCAAGAATGGGTCTTCAAAAATCTCACCAACTACAACACCATCAGTGGTCCACCACTTTTCATGTTGCCTTACCAGATTAAATATCTCCCATTCGTTAGTCTTGTCATCTTCAAAATCATCTCTCCAAGTGCCTCCAAAGGCAGCATTCATCAGGCACATAACGATACAGACACAAATGATAGAAACAGTGGGATTTTTCATAACGCTCTCTCCTTATGAGTTGTTTACAATACGTGAGTTTGATAAATGTAGCGCAAACTTTCCAGTTTGCGAAGATGTGCCACAAACT
>JAAXGN010000135.1 GCA_012267415.1 Candidatus Poribacteria bacterium
AATCCCGTATCTACTCATTGCGTTATTTTTCAAGAATTCTTTGCTTATTGAGATGTATTCTCAATAGCGGGTTGTTTATTGAGAATGGTTATCAACAGTGTTTATTTATATTTTTTTGCATGTGATTTATTTAAGAGGATACACTAGTTGGGTTTGAAATGCAAGTGATTTCATGATTTTGGGTTAGGGGGAAAATTTTTGTGTGGTTATAGGTTGTTGGAAAGGGATGACAGAATGTGAAGTGTAGCTATACTTATATTTAATGTCGTATTATACGTGCAAAACGTCATTAAATCATTGACATAAAAAATCAATAATCGTAAAATAATAAACATAAAGGAGACACATAAATGGAAAATAATAAAAGAAGAAAAAATCAACAACCACGAGTCCTCGACGAAATACAACAAAAAATACTACTAGAATCCACAGAACTAAAAGAACGAGATAGAATGCTCATCCTCTTCTGCCTCAGAACAGGACTCAGAAACGCAGAAACCTGCGGAATAAATATCGGCGATATAAAAAAATTAGGACAAATCACCACAACACTAGAAGTAAGAGCAACAATCGCAAAAAATAAAATAGCAAGAAGAATACCACTCGTACAAGACGTCAGAGACGCACTCAACGACTTCCTAATATGGAAAATAGAACGAAATGAAAAAAATGACCTAAATAGTCCACTCTTCTGCACACTAAGAACAAAAAATAGACTCGCACCACGAGACTTTCAACGCATCATGCAAGCCGCATCAGAAAAAATAGGACTAAGATTCACACCACACGACCTAAGACATACATTCGGTACCGAACTATACCGAGCAACAAATGACCTAGAATCAGTACGCATCGCACTAGGACATTCAAGCCTAGATACAACACTGATCTATATGCACACAAGCCCCGATATACTAAGACAACGATTTGAAACCGCATTCAATAAACATACATAAATACAAAATGAATCCCCAATCGCCACCAATCATCAAATTCGTTCTCAAAATGTCTCCCGTGAATAATATATCAGAATCATAAAAAAAATGCGTTATACGGCAACGTGAACATCCGTTTTTTTATAGGTTTTCTGAATTTCAGCAATTCTCACACAATTGCCTTCTAAACATAAAAACATGAAGATAAATTTATAAACCTATCGTTTTAATTTATGGTAGAACATAGAATTAATTTTACATTCTTTTCTGTAGGAGGGAACTCCGATTCCCGACTATCAAACCGTTCAGTCGGGAAGCGGAGTTCCCTCCTACAGAAGATATGTAAACATATTTACATATTTCACCATAAAAAAGCACTGAGGTGTAAAATGGCATACTCAAGCCTAAGAGACTTTGTAAAAGCACTAGATCGCGCAGGTGAACTCAAACATATAAAAACACAAGTTTCACCCGATCTCGAAATTAGCGAAATTACTGATCGCATTAGTAAAACAGGTGGCCCCGCACTCCTGTTCGAAAATGTTGAAGGCAGTGAAATGCCATTGCTGATCAATACGTACGGATCCTACACACGAATGGCAATGGCACTCGGCGTCGATGACCTGTCCCGTATCGCCTACGAAATAGAAGGAATGATAAAAATTGGCCCACCCGAATCCCTTCTGGATAAAGTGAAAATACTTAGAATTCTCTCACAACTGACTAACTTCCCACCCAAAACTGTCAAACGAGGTGCATCACAAGAAATTGTCCTAACAGGTGAAGACGCATCCCTGGATAGATTGCCACTCATAAAATGTTGGCCTATGGATGCTGATAAATACATCACATTACCACAAGTCTATACACATAGCCTCAATACAGGTCAACGCAATGTCGGAACATACCGTCTGCAAAAACTAAATCCCTACGCATTAGCAATGCATTGGCAAATACATCACGATGGCGCAGCACATCATCGGGAATATAAACAAGCAGGTAAACAAATGCCTGTCGCTATCGCAATTGGTGGGGACCCAGTTATGTCATACATCGGAACCGCTCCCCTCCCCTCCGGAATTGATGAACTCCTGTTCGCTGGTTTTTTAAGAAAATCGAATGTGGAAATGGTGGCTGCCAAAACAATTGATATGATGGTACCCGCTAACGCAGATATCGTAATTGAAGGATTCATTGAACCAGATGAAACCTGCATAGAAGGACCCTTCGGAGATCATACCGGTTTCTATTCCATGCCCGATGAGTATCCAGTATTTCGTATCTCTGCTATAACACACAGAAAAGACCCTATCTATCAGACAATTATTGTTGGAAAACCACCAATGGAAGATTGCTATATGGGGAAAGCAACTGAACGTATCTTCATGCCATTAATTAAGACACAACTTCCTGAATTAGTTGATATGAACTTGCCTCTGTTCGGCGTATTTCATAACTTCGCACTGATCTCAATTGATAAGAGATACCCATTCCAAGCGAAAAAGATGATGCATAGTTTCTGGGGACTTGGACAACTGATGTTCAGCAAATTCATCATCGTCGTTGATAAGGATGTAGATGTACAGAATGTTGAGGAAGTACTCTTTTATGTAGGTAGTAATGTTGATCCGAAACGAGATGTTACTATCGTTGAAGGACCTGTAGATGTGCTCGACCACGCTGCACCACTACTTGGTGCCGGTTCAAAGATGGGTATTGATGCTACAACTAAATGGGAAGAGGAAGGTTACCATCGGGAATGGCCACCTGAAATTGAAATGTCTGAAGAAATAATTGAACTTGTAAATGAACGTTGGAAAAAATACGGTCTATAGCGTTAACAGTTGGAGATGAGGATATGTCTGAAACGATATACGATGTAGCAGTAATAGGTGCTGGACCCGCAGGAACGCAAGCTGCAGTTTCCGCAAGTCATCAGATGCGGCATGTACTGGTGCTACATTCCGGTAAAGTCAGTTTTAGCCGGGGAAGAGCATATTGGTCAAAATCTGTAGAAATTGAAGATGCACCCGTATTCCCCGGAATTACAGGTCCTAACTTCGCGAAAGAACTAATGAGATGGATGGAAAGCCGACCAGTGGTAAATTTCATGCTGGGTGATAAACAACGTACAACAGGTATTGACATCAGAGATGGAATGGTTACCCGCCTAACACGAGACAACGATACTTTTGAAATAGAAGCGTCAACTACTACATTAAAGAAGGATAAACCGACGCAGATTGAACATTTCAGATCTCGCACAGTGGTTGTGGCATCAGGTTTTGACGATAAATGGCCCGACATTGAGTTTCAAACAGATGAAGATCGTCTCTATAAACAGTATGCCACCGTGTTCCGTTACGCTGGCAATCGTAAAGGATGGCATGTGTGTATCCGTTGTGATGGTCATTTACATGTCAATGAGCACCTTGCCCTCCTCGGCGTGGGAGACTACATCTATGAGGCTGCAATCGGTGCACAGGATTTTACGGATAAGATTACAATCCTAACCAATGGACGACCACACAACATGTCCACTTCAGTATTGAAACAGGTTCAAGAAAGAAAAATCCAGATAATTGAGAAAAAAATAAAACGACATATCGGAGAAAAAACCGATCTGCTGGGTTTTGAAATGGTGGATGGAACTCAGTTATTCTTCCACGGGTTCCTCGTTGATGAAGGTCTAATCCCAAACACCAAGTTTTTAGATGGATGGGATTACCAAAAAGATGAAGAAGGACTGATTATCGCAAATGAAGATATGCAGATGTTAGATAGTAATGGAGATCCAATTCCAGGACTTTTTGCAGCGGGTGACATTATATCAGGTGAACGCAACTTAATCGCAACCGCTTTTGCACTCGGTCAAGAAGCAGGTCTATCCGCCTCTGATTCACTCAGGATGTGGCACTATCCACATGACTAAACTACAATCTATGGGCAATTGAATTTATCTACGGAAAGGACAATTATATGGGATCAATCGAAAATAACAAAACACTTTATATTATTGATACTATGGCAGAGATATTTAGATCATTTTATTCTATTCAGACTCGTCTTGTTAGCTCAGTTACAGGAGAACCAACAAATGCCATCTTCGGGTTTACTGGCACGCTTATGAAACTACTAACGGATTTCAAAGCTGAGTATATTATCGCTGCTATTGACACACCAGGAGATACGTTCCGAAATGTGTTGTATGCAGAATATAAAGGACACCGTAGAACTCCCCCAGATGACTTGGTGACACAGATTCCACGGATCCAACAACTGCTTGAGACATTGGAGATTCCCGTCATTGGAAAACAGGAATTAGAAGCAGACGATATTATTGCATCTGTCACACAGCACATACTTGATGCACCCGATACACAAGAGGTTCATGTTAGAATAGTCTCAAAAGATAAAGACTTAGAACAATTACTGTGTGAACGCGTTACGATGTTTGATATAAATAAAGACACTGTTATAGACGTTGAATCACTCATGGAGAACAAAGGTATTACACCGGACCAAGTTATAGATGCGCTAGCTCTGATGGGAGATACATCCGATAACGTTCCGGGTGTTGAAGGGATAGGATTGAAGACTGCTGCTAAACTACTTCAAGAGTATGGCACTTTAGATGGTATCTATGAGAATATCGAGCAGATCAAGGGTAAACGGCGCGAGAATTTAGAGAAGGCTCAGGCGTATATATCACTCTCAAAAGAACTTGTCACATTAAAACGAGATGCAGACCTTGATTTCACAATGGAAAATGCACGCGTCAAACCCCCTGACATGAGCAAAGTTAGAACCCTCTTTGAACAACTTGAACTAAAAAGATATCTCAACCAGATTTCGGCTTATGCAGATGGAAATGGTGATACTGACCAAGTCAATGTTGATGTGAAAACGACCAGGAAAGAACGTCTCGAAGCGATGGAACTTGAGAAAGAGAAGATCATAGAAGAAGGAAACTTCACGACAGCTAAATCCGGTGAATACACTGCAATTACGACTGAAGAACAGCTTTCTGAACTGGTAGTGACACTTTCAGAACAGGACATAATTTCCGTTGATACTGAGACGGATGGATTGTATCGCAATGCCGGTCTGTGCGGCATTAGTTTTTCCTGGAAACCAAAACAGGGAGTTTACGTTCCCATCAAATCACCCAACCCGGAAAAGCATTTAGAGCAGGAAACAGTTTTATCTAAACTCAAACCTATATTGGAAAATCCAGATTTACCAAAATGTGGACACAACCTGAAGTTTGATGCAAGCATCTTCCTGAGACACGGTGTTCAGTTACAAGGTGTAGTCTTTGATACGATGTTGGCAAGTCAAATCGTTGATCCAAGACAGCCATCACATAATCTTGATAATTTAGCACTGCTCCACTTAAACCATAAGATGATTCCACTCTCTGACTTGATTGGTGATGAAGAAGACTCCACATCTATAGATAATATATCTTTTAAGGAAGTAACACAATACGCTTCTGAAGATACTGATATTGTCCTTCAACTGTATCATTTTTTTAAGCCGAAACTTGAGGAAACAAACACGGATGAGCTTGTGAGAGATATCGAATCACCTCTCGGTCCAGTGCTTGCTCTGATGGAGTTTAATGGTATTGTGTGCGATACCGATGAGATTGATAAACAGAGAAGAATTGTTGACCAACTTGTTGAAGAACGAGAGAAAGAGATACACGATCTGGTAGGATACGGATTCAATATCGGATCGCCGAGTGTCCTTGCAGAAGTATTGTTTGATGAGATCGGTTTCACACCTGTCCGTAAAACAAAAACGGGAAAAAACTCAACGGATGCTAACGTGCTTGAAGCTCTTGCAGCACAAGAGGACATCAATAAGCCGAGAACTACTGTTCCGCGATTGATCATTGAGTATAGACGGTATCGTAATCTACAGAGTACATATCTTGGACAATTAAAAAACGCTGTAAATGATGATACGAAGCGTATCCATACACATTTATATCAATTGACAACAGCTACCGGACGTTTAAAGTCTGATAGTCCCAATCTTCAAAACATTCCTGTCAGGTCAGAGGTTGGTCGCCAGTTGCGAAAAACCTTTATTGCGCCTGAAGGACATAAATTGATCTGTGCAGATTATTCGCAGATTGAGCTGCGTGTATTGGCACACTTTAGTAAAGACCCTAAACTCATGGAGATCTTCAACCAGGATTTGGATATTCATACAACGGTTGCATCAGAGGTATATAAGGTCTCAACAGAGGAAGTGACCAGGGAATTAAGAGACAAAGCAAAGATTGTTAACTTTGGTATCATCTACGGTGTTTCACCGTCCGGTTTAGCACGTAGAATTCAAGGAATGAATACAGATGAGGCACGGGAACTAATAACAAATTACAAGGCGCGTTTTCCTGGAATTAATGTGTTCTTCCAAAGGTGTATTCAACAGGCGTTAGAGAACGGTTATGTAACGACATTAACAGGTCGTAGACGTGCGATACCTGAGATATTTGAACACTCTCAGAGTCGTCAGAGTCTGGGTGAACGTCTCGCCATTAACACTGTAATTCAAGGAACGGCTGCGGATTTAATTAAAGCAGCTATGGTAAGAGTTCAAGAGAGAATTGATAGGGATCAGTTAGAAATGAAGTTGTTATTACAGATTCATGATGAACTGGTGCTTGAATCCCCTACTAAGCTTGCTGAAACCCATGCTAAGATAGTTTCAGAAGAGATGGAGAATGCTATGACGTTAAGAGTTCCGCTTCAAACAGAGACCGGTATTGGTGATAATTGGATGGAAGCGAAATGATTATCTGTAGTAAAATGAAATTTGACAATTTTATTAGTTTATAGTATCATGTTAACGTTTGGGAAATGTGATGGTGTCTGCGAACCGATTTATGCATAGTATTTTGACAGTTTTACGTTTTGGAACCTGTAACATTCTTGATGATTGTGATGCCTTCCGAAAAAGATTGATAAGAATCCGAGTTCATTTTTGCCAATCTTCGCTTGCTGCCAAATGCCTGCCGATAGAACTTGCTGACAGTACTCAGTTTTCTCACATTCCCGTTATTTCAATATCAAAAGGAGAAACGAGATGAACATCTACGTTGGCAATGTACCTTATGCAGCCACAGAAACCGATTTGGAAGAACTCTTTGAACCCCACGGCCCACTTGCCTCGGTAACAATTATCCGTGACCGATATGATGGTCGTTCCAAAGGGTACGGTTTCGTTGAGATGGAAAATCAAGAAGATGGTGAACGTGCGATTGAAGCTCTTGATGGACAAGAATTGATGGGACGCCCATTGAAAGTCAATCCAGCGCGTCCACGTGAACGTCGACCTGCGCCCCGTTACCAAAGCCGTTATGAAGAAGAGTAATTGTACATCGTGAGGATGTCCTCCTCACAGTTAATTAGATAATATATAGCGGAGAATACTCCTATTGACATTCAATAGGAGTATTCTGTTTAAAGGTTGTATATAGTTTGAATCTCATGTACTTAGACCGAGTTCCTTGCTGAGTTCCATCAACCGATTGTTAACCTTTGTCTTGTCAATTCTGTTTTCACTTACAAATTCTTGGTATGGCGGTGGAAGTCTGTCGGGTATCATAGAACGTGAATTTGCCTCTTGAAGTGCCAACAAGACCATGAACAGACGCATTTCTGGTGAATAGTCTGGCATATAGTCTGCTACTGCTTCACGTAAATCTTCTTCATTAAATGCGTTGCGTTTCTTTCGTTTTGCGATGTTATGACTTCGCTGTGCTATCTGATTCAGGTCGTTTACACTCACACCACGTAGCCTTGGGTCTCTTGCTATTTCTTGAAAATTCATCTCTTCACGGGTATGAAATCGGCAGAAAAACTGTAATATACCGGCACGACTATCGCGAATTGGCGGCAACAAAACTACTTTGTGACTAAAGATGTCCGGACGCCGGAAAATAGATGGAATAAGGTCTGGACGGCTTGATGTTCCGACCCATATAACTCTACCGCGTAATGTTGCATCACTAATAGCATTCGTCAGAATAGTAGGAAGTGGTCTTTCACTGCTACTTGTCTTAATTGTTGTGTGATGGGGTGAAGCCTGTTCTATCTCATCCATAAATACAACAACAGGAGCGAGACCGCGTATATAGTTTATAGCAGAATTCAAGTTCCTCTCATAACTGTTTCCATTCTCACTTATATTTATCGTCACTTCACTGACCTGATTAGCGTATCGGAGTTGAACAAATGCCATGTTAGTCTGTCCTGCTAACATTCGGGCTGCGAAGATATTTCCGTTCCCTGTTGGTCCAAGCAGAAGTATCCCACGAGGAACACGGCGCAAGTCATTTTCCTTCAAACCATCAGCAATATCTTCTATGAGTCTTGTTACATGACTTGACCAATGTTGCCTGGGATTTGAAAGGGGTTCGTGAACTTCTATAATCCCATGGCTGAATACCTTTACGCTTTCTCTACGATAATTTGCGAGTAAGGGTCCTTCAACTTTCTGCTTTAAAGATGCTGCTTGACGGACTAAATCGTGTATTGCGAAAAGGTTGAGTCCCGCTGTGTCCTGTGCTAACGCCTGTTTATCACGAGCATTTCCGAGGTTTAACTTAACTTCTACTTTCTTGTCCGGTTCTCCTTCCTGCGTAATTTCTTGTGGAATTGTATTTATATGTTCAAGGAACTTTAATCTGTGTTCGTAGTCTGGAAATGGTACTTCTATTACAGGTATTTCCTGATTCACAAGAAAGTGAGGATGGATGTCAAAAGTATTCTGTGTTAGAAGAATAATAATATGTTTCTTTCTGCGAATTTCGAGGTCTGAAGCCCAATTCTGGAGTTGGTGAAAGAAAAACTTAGCATTCTCTGGAACGCCTATGTCAGATGAATAATTACTGGGAGCAATCTGCTCAAGGTTGTCTATCACCAATCCAATTCTGACTCTCTCCTGTTTTAGAAGATTATGCAGTTTATTTGCCAGATCCTTAGTTGGCAATGGGTCACTTCTATAGAAAGGGTCTTCATGTAACTTATGGATTGCTAATCGTGAATTAATCCTTTTCCTATCTTCAGTCTCATCAGGTACGCCTTGATCCTTAGGAATTAATCCGAGTAATTTCTGTGTGTTAATCCAATTGCCTACTCCCGGCCACATGAATCCTTGCGTAGCATTATATCCAAGAACCAAGCGACATCCGACTGCATTCAGTTGTTCCATCACAAAATCTAATGTTGGTAAATAACCGAAGTGTTCATCAAACTGCAGATCATCTACGTTGAAATGCAATAAAAACTGATGTGCTGATGCGACATTGTATTGTGATTCGATATTTTCCCAGAACATATTCATATCTCCAGATCTTCCATCCTTTATATTATGCTTAATTATATCCTTTAGGATATTAATAGAATACCATGAACTTCCATTAGAAGTCAAACAAATTGGAATTTGAGGATGTGTAGTTGAAATTGACGCACAATGGCAAACATGTTATACTAATTTCACCTGATTGCGAGAAGCATAACAATACAGTTACGGAATTATAGACATGAAAACTTTCCAACCTTGCACGAATTCTTAATGGAAGGTCTTGCAAACAGCGATGAGGCAACTGATAGACAATAGATACTAACAGAGAATTCATCGCAACATAACACAATGCTTGAAACACGACCAAGAGAATTAGAAATCTATAGTATTCAAAACGGGAAAGAACCCTTCTCTGAATGGTTTGAGTCACTCCGAGATAAAACGATAAGAAACAGAATTGATAGGCGGATTAACCGTCTTGAAAATGGTAATTTTGGCGATTGTAGACCTGTTGGGGAAGGCGTTTTTGAACTACGCCTCCACTTCGGTCCCGGTTATCGCATCTATTTCGGAGAAGCTTCAAACACAGTTATTCTCCTTCTATGTGCTGGAGACAAATCATCGCAACAGAATGACATTGAACGCGCAAAAACCTATTGGTTGGACTATAAGGAAACACAACAATGAGAAAATTTCGGAAATGGCACGATTACCTAATTGAACGTCTTGGTGCAGACAAGGATGAGGCTATTGGTTATCTTGATGTGGCATTGGAAGAATATCAGCAAGATGGTGATACTCCTTTCTTTTTAAATGGGATACGAAATGTTATAGAAGCACATGGAGGCATAACCGAGTTGGCGAAGCGGACTCACATGTCTCCAGATGCAATACAAAAGATCCTCTCAAGTGATAAAGCACCGCATGTTGACACACTCGGTACTATTCTCAATGCACTCGGTTGTAGACTATCTGTTGTGCCGTTAAAAAAAGAAGAACCAAAACTTGAATCCACACCTGAAAACCAGAGGATCTCCGCAGCAGGATAACTCTTATCCCCTGGTAATATATGGGTTGGGGCGTTTAGCATTACCGTGTCTGGTGGGGTCATAATCTAATTCTCAGAAACAGGATCATCCGTATCCGATCTCCACTGTTCTATCTGCACCTATCTTTTGGTTTTCATCAGAGAGGATGCGTTGGTAAACTGTATCCTTTACATTACGCACTACATGCAGAAATCCCGCTAAAATTGTTTAGGAGCATTGAGAATCAAGATCATCTTTTACCCGAGTTTGACATTATTCCGATTCTGTGATAGTCTTAATATGATTAAATGACATTTGGAGAAATGTGTATATAGCATTATGACAGAACATCCGATTACTGTAGGTGTCATGGGTGGTTCAGCATCAGGTAAAACAACTTTCGCGGCTGCTCTGGTTGAACAACTTACCGATTATTCCCCCATTATACTTCATCAAGACTCCTATTTTAGAGACTGGTCAGAGTACTCAGCAGAAGAACGGGAAAAGGTAATTACTGCAAACCATCCTGATGCTGTACATTGGGATGTGCTTATTTCAGACATTGAAAAACTCAGAGGACTTGAACCTATTGAAACACCTGTTCCTGGAACTCGTGCAGCACAACGTGGTGATAATAAACAGGTTGTCCAACCGAGTCGTGTCGTGATTGTTGAGGGACACCTAATATTCTGGAATCAGCAACTTCGTGAGTTAATTGACATGAAGATATATTTAGATGTTGATGCACATGAGCGTGTATTGCGGCGAATACTCCGTGATGTTGGTAGACACGGTGATCTTGAAAGAGTCGTCAGTTGGTATCGACGCGATGTTATTCCAAATTTTCCTGTCTACACTGAATCTTGTAAACAGTATGCAGATATAATTATACCTTACATGCATGACAACCCTATGGCACTGCAAACCGTTGCTTCGGGAATACGAAGCATGTTGAATTACCCGCGTAGTTGACACTCCCAGTATTGTTTATAGTGAACTTTCAAATTATTGGGACACTTTGATAAACTTGCTTCGGGAACATAACGAGCAACAGAAATTGTAGCACAAACTTTATGAAGTTTAAGAAAATATTTCGGTAATAAACGGGCAATAAATTGCCCTACTACAAACGAGCAGGTTCGTAGTAGTGCGATTCATCGCACGTTCCAACATTTATGAAGTTTAAGAAAATATTTCGGTAATAAACGGGCAATAAATTGCCCTACTACAAACGAGCAGGTTCGTAGTAGTGCGATTCATCGCACGTTCCAACATTACCGAATTAAAAAATTAATCTTCATTTAGTTTGTGCCGATGAGACGCAAACTAAAAGTTTGCGCTACAGAAGTGTCCCATTAATTGTATATTCCACTATAATTAGGAGAAAAACACATATAAGTCCACAAATTTTCAATTAAATACAATGTTCTTTTGATTTTTAACTTGATTTTTTTTGGCATAAATGTTATAATATGGCAAGTTACATTGTTTATAAGTAATTTTGCATGATTATTATCTGAACATGAATATTTTTGAGATAGTGACAACTTTTTGCGAATTTCTTGACTGAATTGTCCTTGTCATTATGCTGATATACTGATACACAGCATGTGTTGACGAAGGAGGCATAGGATGTATCGTGATTTTTTTACGAATAAGTGGTGCTTAGGATGTATTGGCTTTTTACTTGTTGTCTGTATCAGTTGTTACTTATGGTATCAACATGTTACGGCACCTTACCGTAAACAGGCAATCGAATTAGTTGAAACATTGAATAGTTCGGAAATTTCACAAAACAAGCAAGAGTCTGTTCCTATAACAGAACAGATAGGCACTATTACAAGTGAGACGCTTCCTGAACAAAACAGTAATGAAACACAGCAGACCGAAGTTGTTCCAGATATCGTGTCTGAGAAGAAACCTGAAGTGACTTCAAATGCCCCATTAGAAACCGATACAACAGATACCTCAGAAGAAGTAGCGATTTCTCAATATGGGTTTGGACCTTATCCCAAAATACCTGAAGGAATGAGTTTTATTCCATGGGCCCGTATTATTTCCGCAGACCATGAATTAATGCAAAGAGTGTGCATCAAACTCTGGGAGGAGGGTATCCATTCTGATGGTGCAGTGATGGAAAATGGATTAGTTTTTCCAACGGTTCGTGGTAGAGTGTATATTAAAGGCGGTAATATACTAAGTCATCCTGACGACAATTTTCAATTGATTCGAGGTAGATTACCTGATCTATCAGATTTTGATGTATATAGTTATGATGAGGGTATTGAACCGTATTCATATTTAAATATAGAGAGGTAAAAATGAAACGTTTACTGCTGTTTTTATTTATTGCTATTCTCATTTGGACAGGGACTCTAATCTATGCCTTACGTGGTCAGAATGATTATGGTGACACAATAAACCGTGATGCAATGTTTGAATATCGTAAAATAGATCATGAAGGAGACGATCCATTTTACTATGAATGGGTATTGCAGTCTGGGAGCGACTCTGATGGTCCGGTGTCTACTTCCAGTACTGTTTACGCTGAACAAGCTTATGGACTACCTTTTTATACTTCTGCTTATACCTCATTGGGATGCAATGATAGTAAGTCTCGGTTTTATTATAAATCCAACCAATACAGTCAGGACAAGTAGCACAGTGTAACCATATTGTCTTTTTGACACTTGCATCATTTCATAATGACAGACGAGTGTCAGTTTGACATTATGGTTGCTTTAGTTTTTTCTGTTCTATTCTATAATTGTCCGACTTACCATTAATGAAAAAATTTCAATAATTTAATAAAGACATCTTTAGATTATCTCTAAACCCAGTCGCAGACTAAGTACTGGATACATCTTTGCTACTTTCCAATTGTGTTGTACTGTTTTGGCATCATATTTGCTTAAGTAGGATTAGTATATTGACTAACATTTCTTTTAAAGTGTTTTGGCATAGAAATTGCTCATTATAGTACAACTAATATATATACAATAATAGGAGATGAAAAAATGGCATATTTAGCAACACGCAGACCCGTCAATAGTCTATTCAATCTTCACAACCAGTTGGGAAGAGTTTTTGGAGATCTTCTGTCATCTAATGACAGTGAAAGTACTGAGGAAAATAGTTCTTGGATTCCGACAGTAGACATTTCTGAAAATGATAGTGGCTTTGAAATCCACGCTGAACTTCCCGGAGTAGCTCAGGAAGATGTTCAGGTTTCTGTCACTGACAATTTACTTACAATCAAAGGCGAGAAAAATCAGAAACGGGAAACTGAAAATAAGAGCTACCATCGTGTAGAAAGACGGTACGGTACCTTCCAAAGAAGTTTTACACTACCGAGACATGTTGATACTGGGAACATAAAGGGTGACTATAAGGATGGTATCCTTACACTAACTATACCGAAGGCAGAGGCAGCAAAACCGAAAGAAATTCAGATCGGTGTACAATCTGCGAATGAAACTGCCGACGAAAGTTAAACTTGACTATGCATCATAAGGACTGGTGGGTAAAACCATCAGTCCTTTTTGCGTTAGTGAAGATTAAGAATCCTTCGGGTATACGACCGGCAATGAATTGCCCTACTACAAACGGAGGGGTTCGTAGTAGGGCAATTCATTGCCCGTTGAGATATTACCCAATCTAAATCTTAATCTTCATCAAAACAAATTATTCGAACATACCTATAATGTATATGTCTTAACTAACGAATTAAGTGAATAAACTAATGATATAAAAAAGGAGAACTGAAAATGGGAAATTCCCCGAATGAACACAATAGAGGACCTTTCAAAGGTCAGCGAAGGAGACACCGGGTTAGTCGGAATAGAAATCGTGTGAGGGTTAGGAATGAAGGTTCAGAACATGCTTCAAGTCAAGGAAGACATGTAGAAGGACCACCCGTACCTCGCAGACGAATCTTACGACAGATGCATGCATCTGATAGAAAAGATAGGAGAGAAAATACTCCCTCATCACGTGGAAGAAAACGTCCACCTATGAATAAGGCCGATTTCAGATCGCGTAACCGTCAGCGAGGAGCATTTTCATCAGATAGAAGAAGAAAAAAAGCATCTGAAGGAAGATTTCCTAATCGGCGTGGTAAGAATGTTGGAAAAAGATTCAGATGGGTACCAGCTGCTGATGTCTGCGAATCAAATGACAACATTATTATCAATGTTGAACTTTCAGGTGTTTCTGAGGAGGATATAAACGTTACTGTTGTTGAGAATCGATTGACAATTAAGGGAGTAAAAAAACCGAATAAGTCAGACGATAACATTACAGTCCGTCGCTCCAGCAGACAATTTGGTAGATTCCGCGTTACGTTTCCACTGCCACGTAAAACTGATGTAAGCGAAATTAAGGCAGATTTTAATGACGGTATTCTGTCTGTGGCAGTGCCGAAACCAGAGACCTCTAAACCTACACAAATACCGATTAACGCCGAAGAATAGATGGCAATGGCACATCAGGATGTGCCGTTGACGTTATCACATTTTTGAGATTAGGCTTGTGCAGTGTGCATCAGCCTATTTTTGTTTTTTATCTTTGAAAACACCAACGTAGAGTGCCGCTGCTATCACGGAACCAACTGCCGGTCCAACGAAATACAACCAAATATCAGTGTAAATGCCGCTTGCAACAGCAGGACCAAGTGTCCGTGCTGGATTTAATGATGCACGCGTTAATGGTCCTCCCATCAATATACATACTGTTAACGTCAGACCAATTGCTAACCCAGCAAAGTTTCCAGTCCTGCCACTAACTGCGGTATTGAAGATAGTATTCACAAGAAAAAATGTTAGTATGATTTCTACGAAAATACCTTGTATTATATTGACATTATCAGCCAGAATAGTTACGCCAAGGTCTCCATCAACAGGTAAAATGCCTTTCAGTGCTAATGCTCCCAGAATCCCACCAGCAAATTGAACTATCCAGTAGCCGACAGCTGTAGTGAGTTTTATCTCTTTTGCCACAAGCAGTCCCAAGGTCACTGCTGGATTTATGTGTGTCCCTGAGAAATGTCCATAAGCATAACAAAATGCAACGATAACCAGTCCGTGTGCAAGTGCTACCGTCAGCAGATTGTCAAATCTGTAGGCGTTTTCACCTAAACCTGTTTGCGTTATTGCTAATGCACCTGCACCAATAAAAATCAGAGCGAAGGTACCAATAAATTCTGCGACCAAATTACGCGTATTCATAAGAGTCTCCAATTAGATTTCTTTCTATCATCGGTTTTCATAACCAGTGATTTCTAAATTGTTGTACCATTTCATCCGGTCCACCGTGCTGTCCCAGATAGTCCAAGAAAGCTTGGTAAAGTCTTCTTGCTTCGTTATTATCAGATTCAAATCTATTCTTGTTCTGCTCAGGGTCTGAAGGTAGATGGAAGAGCTTATTTGGTGCACCTTTGTGTTCAAGCAGTAGTGACCACGTGCCGTCTGTAATGCTTCCGTGTGGACTTCCTCCATCAGGACTCCATCCTCCACCCCATGCACCGTGAGAAACTGCATGGTCACTCCCTTTTTCTGTATCCCCTAAGATAATCGGTAATAGTGTTCTTCCTTCTACCTGTCTTCCGCGTTCTGCTCCAAATACATCAACAACGGTTGCGGGAATATCAATAATACTTGCGAGTGCATCTGTACGTCTTGGTGTAGCATTAGGATGGTAGATAAGCAGTGGAATATGTATGACTTCTTCATACATGGTAAGGTTTTTGGCGATGAGTCCATGTTCACCTAATAGGAAACCGTGGTCTGCCATAAAGATAACCATCGTATTCTCCATCAAACCCATATAGTCAATTTTTCGTAAGAGATGTCCAATCCAATTGTCAACAAGACATGCTTCTGCCCGGTATAATGCATTGAGTCGTTGTGTTGTGCGTTCATCCATTCTATTTGGACCGTAGGTTGGGTATATAGGTTCCGGCCCATCATAGTCATCTGGGTCAAATCTTCTGATGTACCAGTCCGGTACATCCCACGGTTCGTGCGGGTCAAAAGTGTCAACCATCAAGTAGAAGTTCTCATGTTGATAGTTACGTTCCAGCCAGTCACATGCTGTTTGCATGGTTTGTGCGACGAACGTATCCCCTTCATTCTGTCTAAAGTCCGAATTCTTTAGATGGTTTCTAAGGCCTGGGGACAAATTATCTGGACTGGGTCGTGTGTGTTTGCGGTAACGTTGAACTTCTTCTGTATCAAAATCATAAGGATGTGTTTCTAAAACATCAGTTTCTTGTCCGCGTATCCACTGCCATCCGGTGAATCCCCGATTATATAGGAATCCGTTATTAAGGTGATGCGGTGTATCAGCGATCATCATACTGACAACCCCTGCTTCTGTAAGTTGATTTGCTATGACAGGTACATTACGTTGAAGTGGTTCCCAACCGCGTCGACATATCCCGACTTCACCCGTAACTAAATCTCCTCGAATTGGTACTGTTGGGAAACTTGTAATATATGCTTTGTTGAATACAACACACTTTTCTGCCAATGCATCGAGTGCCGGACAATATCCTTTACCACCGTAGACATCTAAGTTATCACGTCTAAATGTATCTGAAATGATATGGATTATGTTCATAAAATGCCCCTTTATAGAGAAATCTAATCTTAAGATTATACCTTATTATGCGTTTCATGTGGTAGATTTTCTTCGCTGCGTTCAGCGATTTTCACGATAGCTGGAAGTAGACCATAGATTCCCCAGAACGGTACACCTATAGCATCCCCGTTCAGGAGATTGTTGACAATGAAATGCACCAACAAGGAGATTTCAGCTGCCATCAGACCGATAACTATGGAACAAAAAAAACCATCCTTTATTGTTGTTAGTGATCGAAATCCGTATCTCAGAAAAGCTAAAATTAGCCATATCCAAATAACGAGCCCTATGATTCCCATCTCTGCCATGACTTGAAGGTATTCGCTGTGTGCACCTAACTGGAATTGCGCGATGTAGCTGCCAACGAGAGAGACATCCTCCTCATATAACATTGCAAAAGCCCCATAACCCTTTCCTAATATGGGATTTTCAAGGAACATTGTTGCTGCCTGTCCCCACCGCATGAGTCGTGCGCGATTAGAAGCATAACCTACATCGACCGTAGTAGAGACTCTCTCAATGACAGCACTGTAGACACCCGGTAAGCTTAAACATACCAGAAGAATCAGGCCTACAGCACCGACAAACATGAGTTTTTTGTGTGTAACGCCTTTTCCTAATTGCAATATCATGAAACCTATCGCAATTATTACTGAGAGCCATACGCCTCTTGAGAAACACATAATTAAGCCTAAACCGAAACAAATGAGCCATCCTGTCCACAAGACACGGTCATATTGACTATTATCAAAAAACAGACGACTGAGACAGATCAGGAAGAAGATAGCCGTAAACGAACCGTAGACAGAATAGTTCGTAAAGGGTGAGCTCCGAAAAGAACTTGTCCACTGCCATTGGTCTATATTATAGAATAATACAATAATTGTCCACACAACTGCTATCGCAGCACTTGGGAATGATGCAATATAGATACGTTTTAGCATCTGACGATGTTGAATCACATCATAGACTACCAGACTGAACATGACATAGGTTGTGGCTCGTATAGCACCCTTTATCGTACCAAAAAGGTCTGGTGTATTGACCGCAGATAAGAAGGTGACAATTATGAATAAGCAGATTGGTAGTCGTAACGGAAATTTACTGTTTTCTGATTGTTTGCCGAGAACATAGTTTACAATCTTTATAATTAGATAGACTGCTGTCAGCATACCTAACAACGGTTCTGTTGGTGTTTGTACTTCAAGTAGATTCGGTATGATATAACGGAAAGAAAACGGCAGACAAATTAGCAACACATAAATTGCTAATTCCATACTTATAAATACAAATGCACCTGTTGCTACTAATAAACAGAGGAGTGCGATAGGTGTTTCCGAATAGCGTCCGATGATTACACCGAACACAAGGCAGATTAGAAGCAGAAGAGGAAACTTTACATGTTTCAAGGATAACCGAAGGAGAGAAAATCAGAATTTGGAACTTATACTAATGCCGATTGCAGTACCATCTAAGACAATATTGATGGGTTGATTTCCTGTTGTTTCAACAGTTTTGAGGATGTGCTTTAATTCAATGTTGACTGATGCGTTCTTACCAAGTGTATATCTGTTTGTCTGATGTGATTTCCATTGCAGCAATTCATAGCCAAGAATTACATATCCTACTGTTGTTGTGGCATCATCTGTCAGTGTGATTCCACCTTGTGCAAGTAAATCGACAATGTCTCCGTCGAAATTCGCTCGCATAGTACCAAAACCCGCTCCAAAATAGATCGGTATATAATGATATAAGAGGACAGGACGGTAAATTAACTGATATGAGATTGGGACTAGGGTTGCTTTCAATGAAGCAGCAGTCGGTGGTGGTGTCTCAAGTTGTGCCTGCCAATATCCAATTTCTAAACGTGAGTCCAATTCAGATGAATGGTTGAATACTACAGATAGTGTTGGCATGAATTCTGATGGAATATTCTGAATACCAAATGCCTGTAATGTATCTGCTAATCCTTCCAATGAAGGTTTATACGAGTATATAGAAAACTGTAGAGAGGAGGATTCAATGTATTGACCGATAAGAGTCTTGAGAGTAGAAGCGTTATCGTTTATAGGTATTTCTGAGGTCTCTCCTAATGAAAGACCGGTAGACAGGCAAACAAGTAACAGTGTGATTGTAATAAGACGCATTGAGGCTACTCGTAAAATGTGACGTTGATTTTTAATGTTATTCGTATAAGAAATAAGGATGCCCGTTGTCGGACATCCTAACACCTTCAGATATAAGATTCGTGTAATAATATGACATTCCGTTTAGTTTGAACCGGAGGGGTTAAGAATCACTTCTACCCGTCGATTCATGGCTCTACCGGCGGTCGTATTTTGCGGGGCAACTGGGTCTGTATGTGCTTTTCCGACAGCTTTTATTCTTGCGGCGTCAACACCTTTTTCTTTTAGGTACTTTGCAGCAGAATTTGCGCGTGATTGCGAAAGGTCCCAATTGCTTCTATGATTGCCTCTGAGAACTGGTGTACCGTCTGCATGTCCTACAATGAGTACTTCTGCTTCTGGGTTCTCTAATATTTGGCCGACGATTCCATCAAGCATTTCTTTGCCTTCTTTGGACAGAGCGGTATGTCCGCTGTTGAAGTTTACTGTTACAAGAAGCGTCGGTTTTGAGGCTACTTCTTCCTTGAGAATTAAGATGTCATCAGAATTTTCAGTTACCATTGCAGTTAATTTCTTTACATCGTCGGTTAATGCGCTGAGTAAATCAGAAAGACTTTTTAACTGACTATTGGTTTTTGCGTCTTCGGCTTTTGCAAATTCCTGAGCTTTCTGCATCTGCATGCTAATATCTTTTGTTAGATCTGCCCGCAGTTTCGCGTCTTCTTCTTTGGACTTCTGCTCTGCAGCGGTGATTGAATCTGCATCCCCTTGTTGTGAAGCGGCAATAGCTTCATCTTTCGCTTTAGAAATTGCCTCCATAGTTGCTTTGTTGTTCTGCTCAACTTTGGAATCTAATTTAGCAATTTCTGTTTTGATCTCGGTGTTTGACTCGTCAATCTGTGCCACATGTTCATTCTTCCACATTTCAAACTCTTCTTCGCTGAGTTTACCACAACCTATGAGTATAATACTCATGAGAAGAAAAGCAGTAATAGAAAGTGTGCCTACGATTTTCATGGAATTCCTCCAATATTGATGTGTAAACGGTGTAAGTTATATTTTTCACATAAGCCGTGTTATATTATTTTAACACAATTTGAGTTTTAATTCAAAAAAAATTAAAGATATACTATTTCAAATTGATAATACCTCTTTATTAATGCAGAATACCAAACGCGTATTCTACCACAATCTGCCAGATGGTGTCGTTCTCCGTTTCATATCTAAAAACCGGTAATGATGGATAATCTGAAGCAGGAAATGTTAATTTATTCGGGTTCAAGTACAAATTTAAGCTTATCTATTGCCCGGTTTATGGGAAGTTCATAGAATTGCTGCAATTCCCTCAGTTCATTGGCAATGTCAAAAGCAACGAGTATCGGTATTCGTGTATGATCGTAACCTTTCTGTGAATATCTATCTATTCGATTCTTGACATAAGTTATTAGAACATCAATGTCATCGGCAGTTAGTTCATCTGTGGGCCTAATTGTATAATGTGTCCCTAATATAACAAATCTAATAGATTGTCCGATTTGCTCAGATTGGTTTTCTTCATCATTCTGGGATTCTTCCTGATTTTCCGAATTCTGTTCTTCCGTCTCATCTGTTTTCTGTTCTTCTTGCATTTCTGATCCTTTCTGATATAGTTTAGTAAACCCATTTCTTTGGATTATAGCAGACTACCGAATATGCATTATGCAAGTGCAGCTCTCATGGTATCTACACACGGTTTAACACCTGTCCATCGCTCAAATGCAATTGCACCTTGGTGGACTAACATTCCAATTCCCCCTACAATGGTGCATCCTCTATTAGATGCTGCTATTAATAACGTTGTCATTGGTGGAGTGTATACAATATCATAGACTGTTGTGTTTGACTGTATCCAATTCTGGTCTATTAGTAGTGGATGTGTGTTATCCATAGTTGCAGATGTGGTATTTACAATCAGTGTGCATTCACGAACTGCGTTTGACAATCTTGTGTCTGTTAGTCCCATCCCGATTAGTTGTGTGATGTAACCGTCAGTTTCGTTGTTTGTTTTTATTTTATCAGAAAGTTCTTCAGCTAAAGCGATTGCTTTAGCCTCAGTTCGGTTTGCAATAGTAACTTTTTTTGCTCCCGTGAGTGTTAATGCGACGACAACAGCTCTTGCTGAGCCACCAGCTCCGATGACGACAACATCTTTGTCCTTAGGAGGAGATGCGCCAGCTTCTTCCATCGCTTTTATGAAACCGGGTGCATCTGTGTTCTCACCATGAATTTCCCCATCGCTGAAAGTCAATGTATTGACTGCCCCAATAAGTTTTGCCTCTCTTGAAATAGATGTAAGAAATGGCATGACCGATTGTTTATGTGGAATGGTAACATTTATTCCAACTACATTTAACGCTCTGAAGCCATTTATTGCGTTTTCAATTGCATCAACCCCTACATGAAATGGGACATAAACATAGTCAAGACATGCTTTAGAAATCGCAGCGTTGTGCATCTGCGGAGAACGACTATGCGATATGGGTGAACCTATGACCCCAATAATTTTCGTATGACCCGTAATCTGATGTGAAATGTCCATTTGATGATGTAACTGATTTTTTGTGTGTAAATATAAATACTATTGAAGATTCACTGTAGTCTTACGCAAGCAGTTTTGCAACAGTTTCTTTTGCTTCTTGCATTGTTGGATACCGTATCTCTCTATAACCCCGAACAGATTCAACACATTTTATTGCTTCTACATGCTTTGTATACTTTTCTTTGTTATCCGGATTGAATGTGTCTATAACTTCCCTGATATACCATTCTCTGAATTCCCGTTCTTTTGCGTGCCATTTTGATAACCATCTTCTTAGGAATTTCATTCTTTTCATTATATGCAACATCCAATTTCTGGTATCCATATCATATTCAATATCAATTCCCATCACTGTGAAATGTGGTCTGTTCAGGTGTAGATATTTGATTCTATCTCCGTTTTTCTCATCTACATTATAGCGGATTTTATCACGCGCGAGTTTTTCTTTACTGGTAAGTAGATGAGACACATAGACTTCATCTTTTATTAGCATGACCTTGTGTAAGTATTTTATAGATGCTTTTGTTGCTTCATAATCACCTGAGTCTTTTTCAAAGATATGTAATATCTTGTCAATATATAATTCAGCATAATTGATATTCTCAAATTGAATTAGATCATAGATATATAGCGCAAGACATCTATGCGTTTGGTCATCAAGATTTAGTTTCTCAATAGTTCTTTCGACTAAATTGGTATAGCGCGTTGATAGTTGTCTACCTCGGAATTTGCCAGAGAGGATTTGGCATTTCTCCTGCAATGTCATTTTATAAGTTTCTTTGGGTGTATCGTAGACCGATTGTAAGAGTTGACTTTCATCAATTTCGTAGACTGCTAAGTATCTACCTACTTCGAACGCGTTTATATTCTGTTTTAGATTTGATCTTTTCACCATCTGTTTCAATGCTATGCGAAGTGGCTGTAATTCAAGTGGTATCAATCCGCTTTGAAACGCAGTTCCAATTAGCATGATATTTGCGTACAATTTTGTTCCGAACAAGTGTTCAGAAACATCAAACAGATTAACACCCACATAAGCGTTTGTGCATCTTTTTATTGTCTCTTCTAAATCATCAGTATCAAAGTCATCTTTACCGATGAGTGTTGAAATTGTTTCAGTTTTTGCAGTATTTACAACTGCTGCTGTCCGTTTAGCAGATGCCACCTTGAAAACAGAGTCTGAGACGACACCCCTGACAGCCTCTAATATGTCAAGTCCTAAAACTAAATCCGCCTTTCCGTAAGGGATTATCGGTGAGATTTTCATTTCCTCAGTCGTATATGTGACATGTGTGTATGTTCCACCGTTGCGGATTGCCAGACCTTTCCTATCACAGAAATCTACGTGATATCCCTGTAAATAACCGGCTACGACAAGGATTTTAGAGATAGTACCTATACCCATTCCACCTACGCCTGCAGCATAGACATTCCAAATTTTATCTATTGCCTTTACAGGTGGTGGCGGTAAAGGATATGTCGTATCAATGTTAAGTTGGGAGAGTAGCGTTGAGAGACCGGGATCTTCCCATTCGTTCTCATCCTTTGTTTCTGTCTTGATAGGTTTTTGTATCTGTTGTATTGTTCTTGTGCGTGGTGGTCGTTTTCGTGTAATCACTACCTCTTCAAAAGAGGGACATGCCCATTTAATTCGTGCACATGCGCCATCTGTAACACAGTTTGATCGGTCAACAGCGATTTTGTTTCCATAATCTGTATCTATTATCTTCAATGCAGGACAGCCAGTGGATTTTGTGCATTCTAAGCAGAATTCACAGACCTCTGGTGTAATGTTAATATGTTTTTCTTTCTTTAAGAATCCGTTTTTTTCTATTACAGCCTGTTTTTCTCGTCGCAGTCTTCTATGTAGCGTGATTGCACATTCTTTATCTGCTATAACAATCTTTATGCCATCTTTTAGTATGGCTTTTTCAAGGTATTTCTTGTAGTTGAGTCTGTCTTCTGGATTGACTCGTACAATAGTTATCTCGGAATCACCTGCTAATCCGTGTGCGACTTTTTCAATGTCTTGTGCAAAAGTTGGATTGCCGAGGATGTCAACCGGATCAGCGGGAGTTGGTTGGTGTCCAGTCATACCCGTTGTTTGGTTGTCAAGAATGATGTAGGCTATGTCTTGGTTGTTCTTAATTGAATCTGATACTGCAGACATACCGCCATGGAAAAACGTTGAGTCTCCCATGAATACGATCTGTTTATTTACAATAAAAGGGTCAATTCCTGCACCAGCCCCACCTCCCAATGCCATTGCAGACAGATTGTGCATGAGACGAGGAAAGGGTTCGTATTTTAACATAGAATAGCAGCCTATGTCCCCATGAAAGATGAGGTCCACTGGTGGAGAATCATGATTTTTTTTCATATAGTCTGCATCCATGAATTGATCGGTAATTTCAAGGAATACACTTGATGAATCTCTATGTGGACATCCTGGACAGAAAGTTGGTGTACGTTGGGGAATTTCATCTGTTAATTGTGAAACGTGTTGTTGTAATTCTGCCTCTTTCTTTAAGTGATCGGAATCAACAGGTACAGGGATGTATTGTCTGTTTTTTGATCCATTTTTTGAAAACAACGGTATTAGTCTATCAATCAGGATAGAGGTGTCTAGCCCTGATTCTACTGGTATTCCTGATAATCCATTTGGAAATTGTTTTCCCCAGACTTTTACGTGTCTATCTATTTTTTCATTTTGATACATATCAGTCAATATAGCTTTGACTTCGTTTTCAAGGATCGGTCTTTTTTCTTCAATGACAAAAAGTTCATCCAGATTTTTCGCGAATTCATGGATGATATCGTGATCAATTGGATGTGTCATTCCAAGTTTTAGGATAGGTACAGATCCGCTTAGACTTAGTTCAGTTAAGGCATGTTCGAGATAAGTATAACTGAAACCAGCTGCTAAAAATCCGATATTATTCTCTTTCTTGGTAGAAGTGCTATTTTTTTCGTTAGGATAGATTAACGTATTGAGGTTTAATTTCCTTGCTGTTTCTAATGCTGCGGGGAATCTTTTCTGTAACGTGTCAATCTCTACTCGTACAGTATCTGGTGGTAAGATTACTCTATCATCTACGGAGATTAATTCTGAGTTCAGTTCTGTTTTGGTTAGATTGCTGATGGTTGGATAGACATTAGGTTTTAACTCAACAATTCCGCCGCCGTCAGCTTGGTTCTGTGTAGTTAGGAAACATGTGTATAGATTTGCTTCAGCAGAGATCTGGAATGCATAATCGACCCAATCTTTGAGTTCCTGCCAAGTTGATGGTTCTAATAACGGCATATATAGGTGGCGTGCAATGTTTCTTGAATCTGCGGGAACCTGTGTGCTATATGACCATGTGTCATCGCCGACAACGACGACAGCACCCCCTGTAGTACCTGCAAGATTACAGATTGCGAGAGCGTCTGAAGCGACATGTAATCCGACACTCTTCATGAATGCAATAGCACGCATGTCAGCCATCTGCGAACCGTTGAGTCTGGCAATACTCAAAGCCTCATTATTGGCGATCTGAGCCACTACCCCATTTGATGTGAAGAGATCAGTATTTCGCTCCATAACATCAAAGACTTCTGCAAGTGGGGAACCAGGGTATCCTGTTAGGAGACTGACCCCGCTTTCTAATGAACCTTTGACAAGTAACTCACAGCCGGTATAGACATTTGTACCGTCAGATTGCGTAAACCTTTCATCCATTGTAAATGGTCCTTTTACTGGTCTATCCACTCAATAGTTCCCGTGCATGAGCGAGTCCGACTTCTGTTTCTTCTCCGCCATGCATGCGTGCGATCTCATTGACCCGTTCGGGGTCTGTGAGTGGTTTTGCTGAAATCAATGTTTGTTCACCAACTACTTTTTTTTCCACTAAGAAATGCCGATCAGCGAACCGTGCAATTTGTGGTAGGTGTGTGATACAAATAACTTGTGCATTCTGAGAGAGTTTTTTTAGTTTTTTGCCGACTATATTAGCGATTTTTCCGCCGATGCCACTATCAATTTCATCAAACAGTACAGTTGGTATATTATCGACTTGTATCAGTACAGTTTTTAGTGCAAGCATGACCCGTGAGATTTCACCACCCGAAGCGATTTTTGTTAATGGACGCAAATCCGACCCAACATTCGGTGCAATCAGGAACTCAACCTTATCCATCCCATTTTCTCTGACAGCATAACTATTTCCATCAATCTGTAAAAATCCGTTTTCATCCTGAAGCTGTTCAACAGCGGTTAGGAAGTCTGCTTTTTCCATACCTAATTCTTGAAGTTCATTCTGTACCAACAAAGAGAGTCTTTTTGAAACTTTTGTGCGTTTGTCGGATAGTGCCATGCACAGTTGCTTTAATTGGTCTTGCTCATCCTGAATTTGTTCTTTAATTTCATCTATTTTATCTGATCCGAGTTCTAAATCCTCTAACTTTTTCTGAGCATCTTCCTGATATGTTAACATTTCTTTTATCGTATTACCGTAACGTCTTTTGAATTTTGATATAAGATCCAGTCGTTCTGTAATTTCGGAGAGCCGCATAGGATTGAACTCAACCGAGTCAGCGTAGTTGCTTATTTGTTGTCCTATATCTTCCAATTCGTATAAGGATGACTCGAGTCTATCACTTAAATCAGTTAGAGAGGGATCAATTTCAGTGAGTTTTGAAAGTATCCTTGTTGCCTCCCTGAGATTCTGCAAGGTCGACACACTGCTGGTGCTTGCTGTGCTGAATTCTCCCCTTATATCTCCTTCAAGTTGATTATATATCTGATTTGCAGATTCGAAGAGTTGTTCTGCACTATTTAGTATACTTAATTCTGCAGTTAGTTCCTCTTCCTCACCGTCAATAAGGTTCGCTGTTGATAGTTCTTTAACCTCAAATTCGAGCAGTTCTTTCTCCCGTTCAGAAGTTTTTAATGTATGTAATAGCGTGTCCATCTCTCTCTGTAATTCAAGAAGATGCTTATATTTCTCACTTACAGATTCTCGTTCTGTGCTTGTTTCTCCGAAGTCATCTAATAGTTCAAGATGCGTTTCTATCTTAAATAGGGATTGATGTTGGTGTTGTCCGTGAATGTCTACGAGTAATGTCCCGATTTCTTCTAATTCTTTTAGATTAACCAACTCTCCATTTACGCGACAGCGGCTTCTCCCGTTCATGCTGATATGCCTTGAGAGAATAAGTGAATCACTCTCTGCTATATCTTTATTGATCTGTCCAGTAGAACTAATACTTATCTCTACTGAGGCAGAATCCGCGCCTGCCCGGACTATGTCTACTGAAGTTCTCTCTCCGAGGACTAAACCGATAGACTTCAGAATAACCGATTTCCCCGCCCCGGTTTCTCCTGTAAAGATATTAAGTCCTGGGGAGAGTTCCAATTCCAATTCATCTATGAGTGCAATGTTACGGATAGAGATTTCTTCTATCACGGTATTTACCTTGTCCTACGGCACACGAAGTGTACCTACTACTTTTAACCATCTAAACGGCACACGGAGTGTGCCTACTACTTTTAAGAGCATACTTTGATATAGATTTTTTTATGCCCATCTCCTATTTAATTCTCTCACCTAACATAAGCTTTTCACGTAGTGCTTTATAGTAACTATGGTTTTTAGATCGTATCAACTGAATAGTTCGGTCCGCTTTCTTTATGATTATTGCTGCATCTCTGGTTAATGTGTGTGTTTCTCGTTGTCCATCTATAAATAGGTCTAAACTCTCATAAGTGGAATGCATCTCGACCTTAATTTCTGCGTCACCGTGTGCTATAAATGGTCTTACAGTGAGGCTGTGTGGTGCAATAGGCGTCAGTAAGATTGCCTCCAGTTGTGGAGCAACGATTGTCCCTCCACCTGACATTGAGTATCCTGTTGAACCGCTTGGTGTCGCAACAATAAGTCCATCTGCATTATAGGGTATAAAGAATTCACCATCCACATAGGCATCTAATTCTATAAGTCGTGTGTATTCTCGTATGACAACATCGTTAAGTGCATAAGCATGGAATGTCTGTGTTCCGTGATAATTTACACTAACTTCTAACATCATACGGTGTTCAATGCGATATTCACCGTTCAATGTTGCCTTCAGTGTTGGTATGAGATCATATATTGACGCATCTGTTAGGAAACCGAGATTACCGATGTTTATTGCCAGAATAGGAACATTTTCAATGTTTGTTGTGTGTGCTGCGCTCAATAGTGTCCCATCCCCACCGAGAACGATCACAAGTTCTGCTTCATCAACCATCTGTTCGGTAGAGATACCTGTTTGTGTTAATCCGAGCAATAAAGCCTGTTCGTTAGGAATCAGTGGTTGAACTTCTTTGATCTTTAGCAATGCGATAACATCAGCGACAACCTGTTTTGCGTTCTCCTTTGTTGTATTGACAAAAAGACCTATCTTTTTCGTCATTCCGTCTCCTTCTCTAATCGGTAAAAGACTAAGATAATCGCACAACCGACCAAGAATACGCTTGCAGTGACCAAGAAACTCCGATCAAGACTGGGTAATAAATGTGCTGTATCGTAGGGATTTCCTCCAACAGTAATAGTTTCTCGAAAGGGCCAAAGACTATACAACGAACCTACCATTAAACCTATTAGGAATGCAAGTGTTAGATTGCGATATCGCTTTAGAAGATAGTTTATCAATCTTGTAAATGCTATTATACCAATAAAACATCCGATTGTAAATACAGTTAAGATCATCATGTTTTCTATAAAGTAAGCTGACACATTTCCTTTGAGTAGTGTCAAAAAATCCTCTTTTAGATCATTGATCGTTGACAATAGAGAGAAATAAACACCGAATGCGACCAAAAGAAAGGAGCCACTAACACCCGGAAGAATCATTGCCGATATTACAACTGCACCGCATACAAAATAAAAGACCAATGTCAATATTGAAACTGGAATATGTTCAGGTGAATTAGGTATTTCTGCTGCAGCACTTTTCTTAAATTCTTCTATACATACAATTAGCGCAACAGCAATAATTAGTATCAGTAATTCTCGCCAACTAAACCCCTTTAGTAATTTCATGGGTATGAGAATTGATGTTAAAACTAAACCGAAAAAGAAACCGTAAGTAGCCTCATGGTGTTCATGATATAGGTACTCAAGCAGTTCTGTCAACACCAAAACTGCTGCAATTACGCCAATTCCCAACAGGAACAGAAACCCAAAATCTATCCTTTTGAGTTCGGTTTTGAAATCTGAGTAAGCATCCTTTCTAAATGAGAATACACCGAATAACCTTCTAAGAGTCTTCACTCCAATCTTATGTAGTGCAGAGATTAATCGTTCATATATTCCCAATACAAGTGCTATCGTTCCACCACTCATTCCTGGTATGATATTTGCTATTCCTATCAAGAAACCGTTTACAAAATGGCGGATTACATTCATGTGTTGAAGCGATTGGTCCAGATATTGTCAAGTTTTGTAGTATCTACTTCACTACATTTATTCCGATTCAGCAGGGATTATTTCTGTAAATCAGTAGTAAAGTTAGTAAGCTGAAACACTGTCAAGTATTATACTATAAAATGAGAATTAAGTCAACTGTTTGAAATCAGGAGAAAAATAATACTATTTTGTCGTAAACCTATTTACATAATAATGAGACGCATTATCAATTATATTAAGTAATACTGAGTCTCAATATCAAATATAGGTTTACAAGCGTGAATTCTATTTTGACTCTTGTAATCTTAGCATATATATCATGTCGTAATATAATACTATATCAAGGTGAAATAAGAAAAAATATTTGACACAAATTGCTTTTTTATCGTTAAATCTATATACTTTGTATGCTACAATATAGTTGAAACTATCACGCATTAATTGAGCGGTGTCCGTAATCATAGGTGAATCAACATAGACAGTAGCACAGTAGTAGGCACACAGAGTGTGCCTACTACCTTTAAGAATTTATTTTACAAGGATTCTTATTGATGAATTTCCCAAAATTGTCAGACGCAAGACGTTTAGAGATGTTACAACCCGCACAACATCCTGTTCGGATGGTGCTTGATACTGATACATATAATGAAATTGATGACCAATTTGCTGTTGTCCATGCGATGCTCTCTCCAGAGGAGCTCAACGTTGAGGCAATCTATGCTGCTCCTTTCCACAATAACCGTTCTACCAGTGCAAAGGATGGCATGGAGAAAAGTTATGATGAGATTGTAAAACTATTGGATTTTCTTGGATTTTCAGTTGACAACTTTGTTTTTCGCGGATCACGTGCTTTTTTTTCAGATGGAGATACACCAGAAGAGAGTAAAGCAGCAGAGGATATGATTCAACGTGCAATGTCGAATACAGATGGTCCGTTGTATGTCGTTGCTGTTGGCGCACTTACAAATGTCGCGTCTGCCATTCTGATTGAACCGGAGATGATTAATCGGATTGTAGTCGTTTGGCTTGGTGGAAATCCATTATATTGGTCTCATACGCGTGAGTTTAATCTTGCACAAGACATACAGGCTGCGCGATTGGTTTTGGATTCAGGAGTACCATTTGTCCAACTTCCCACACGTGGTGTTGTTTCACATCTGTTGACAACAGTTTCAGAAATGGAGAGATATGTTCAAGGACAAGGAGAGATAGGTGATTATCTCGTTGAAATATTCAAAGCTTATCAACAAGATCATTATGGTTGGTCAAAGGTAATATGGGATATTTCTGCAACTGCTTACCTTGTCAATAGTAGTTGGGTGCCTACAGAAATAGTGCATAGTCCGATTCTGACTGATTCGGTTACGTGGAGTTTTGATAACAGCAGGCATCTGATGCGAGTTGCAACTGGTGTGAATCGTGACGCTATTTTTAGAGACCTATTTGAAAAATTAAAAAATGCAAGTTAATATAACTGAATTAAGCAAGTTTGAATATTAAATATGCGGGTGGCACGTTGATGACGGGCGGGGAGACCCGCCCTACGGATTCGGCACCTGAAGTATTATCGAAAAATTGATAATTTGTTATTTAATATTGCTTACATTCCAACCCATCTAAATCAGAAGAATGAAAGACATAAAACAGATATTAGCCACTCTTTCCCGTCCCTTTAAGGAAGAAATTCGCAAAGGATGTAGGGATGATGTTGTCATAGATGGATTAGGAGCATACATTGATCTCTGGTTGGGACAAGCGCGTGAGCTTAACCTAACGCCTGTTCAGGAGAACACTCTCAATAGAATAGCAGAGCTTTTTAAAGATTATCCTGCGCTGCAACCAGAAGATAGACTCAAAGCAATTCATTCTGCGACGGACCAGATAGCTCTGTTGCAATCTGGTAAATCTATGGCTGCTTCTCAATCAGGCAGCAGTGTTCAGATACCCAACGAACCCTCAAAAACAGAGAATAACCAGCAGAAGAAAAAGCAATCAAGTGCTGGCACTAAGAAACAGGTCGAACACTTATCGTTATTCGGTGATAGAAAATCCGATTTAGATACTGTAACGCCAGTGGTAGATAGCGGTGTTTCTGTTGAAACAGAAACCGTTGATCATAGGCTACCAAGTAAAGAATCTTCTCTACCTATCGGCAGGTCGTCTCTACCTGATATAGACGACAAGAACGAAGATGTTGTAGGACCTGTCCAGATTGGTGATACACCGGTTTCTACCGATACCGATTCACTTGACTATCTCAATAGTCCGCTTCAATACGTTACAGGTATTGGACCCCATAGAGCGAAAACGTTATCTGAGGCGTTAGGTATACAGACTGTTGGAGGATTGTTAGAATATTATCCAAGAGATTACATTGATAGATCTAAGATAGTTGAGATATATAGAGTCGGGAGAAATGCGATGGATGAACCAGAAACTATCCAAGGTAGAGTCGTTAATCATGTAACTTCTCCTCCTGTTGCGAAGGGTCGTAAGAGCATTGGTAAGGTTGCGATTTATGATGGTACTGGTGTGGCAGTGTTGGTCAATTTTGGTAGACGGATAGGGTATATTAAGGCAGTTTTACCAGTTGATACACAAGTGGTGATTAGTGGTAAGTTTACGAGACGATATAATGAAATTCAGACGACAGATTATGAGTTTGAAGTTTTTGACGAAGAAACGATGATCCACACTAAACGTATTGTGCCAAAATACCCTCTGACTGCTAAGTTAAGTGCCAAAATGGTACGGACTGCTGTGCGAAATGCGTTAGATGTCTATGGTCAACAGATACCTGAGATTTTACCGTTGTCTTTACGTCAGAAACATCAGTTGATGGATAAACAACAGGCAATAAATGAGATCCATTTTCCAACTTCAGAATCCCACAGGCAAGCAGCGCAACGTAGACTTGCTTTTGATGAGTTTTTCCTGCTGAGTTTAGGTATGGAGATGCGTAAAGATAAGAGGACTTCGCAAAATGGTATCCAGTTTAGGATTCAGACACCGATGCCAGATGATTCCCTGCTTAAGAAATTTGTCCGTTCTTTACCATTTGCGTTGACGAACGCGCAGAAAAAGGTCTTCACTGAAATTCGAGATGATATGCAAAGTCCACGCGTGATGAACAGACTGATTCAGGGAGATGTTGGTTCTGGCAAGACAGTTGTTGCTGCGATGGCTTTATTATGTGCTATTGAAGATGGTTATCAAGGTGCGTTGATGGTTCCGACTGAAATCCTTGCTGAACAGCATTATCAAAATCTTGAATCACTGTTGTTACCACTTGGCGTAAAGGTTGTGCTTCTGAAGAGTGATTTACCAAAATCGGAACGAGAAAAAGCATTGACAGCGATAGCGGATGGGTCTGCTGACTTAATTGTTGGTACGCAGGCACTGATACAAGAGGGTGTTGATTTTTTCAAGCTTGGACTTGTCATCATTGATGAACAACATCGGTTTGGCGTAATGCAACGCGCCATGCTTCGGAGTAAAGCAAAATCGTCCGCTGCCACAGATGGTGATGTTGAATCAGATGGATTGTCACCGGATGTTCTTGTGATGACTGCGACACCGATCCCAAGAACACTCTCTTTAACAATATATGGTGATCTGAATGTATCTGTGATTGATGAGTTGCCACCAGGTAGGCAGAAGATTGAGACGCAATGGATAAAAGAGAAAGACCGCACAGAATTATATACCAAAGTTGAACGGGAGATTCGCAGTGGTAGGCAAGCATACATCGTATATCCACTGGTAGAGGAATCCGAGAAACTTGAGGAGGTGAAGGCTGCGACGAGTATGGCTGAACATATTCAGAAGGATGTGTTTCCTAATTTACGGGTTGGACTTCTACACGGACAGATGAAGTCTATTGAGAAACAGGAAGTCATGACGCTATTCAAGGCAGGTGAGTTGGATATCCTTGTTGCGACAACTGTGATTGAGGTCGGTATTGATGTACCGAATGCAACAATTATGGTGATTGAGCATGCGGAACGGTTCGGTTTAGCACAGCTGCATCAGTTGCGGGGGAGAGTCGGTAGAGGGAGTGATAAGTCTTTCTGTTATCTTGTTGCTACAGCAAAATCAGAAGATTCATATCGTAGAATTCAGGTGATGGTGAGAACTAACAACGGTTTTGAGATTGCTGAGGAAGATCTGAATATACGTGGTCCAGGAGAGTTTTTTGGGACACGACAATCGGGTCTACCCAAGTTCAAGATTGCGAATATTATTAGTGATGCTTCCCTTTTAGAAAGTGCGAAGAAGGAAGCGATGCTGCTGATTGGAGATGATCCGCAACTGGAAAAATCTGAACACCAATTGATGAAACGGATGTTACAGGCACATTGGAAAACACATTTGGAGATAGCGAGTGTTGGTTAGGATTTCTTCGTAGAACGACTTGTCCCAACTTATACAAAGTGCATGCCACCGTTAACGATTTCATTATCAGACCATCTTTATGAGAAATTGAAACAACAAACACAAGCGTACGACACTATTCTTGCGATTTGTCTTGCAAGGGGTTTTGAAATATGTTAAAATTATAATAGCACAAACAAAAATCAGAGAATTGAATTACATTGTTAAAAACAAGGAGTTACACCTTATGTCAAAACCAAGTGCTACTCCAAAAAGAGATACATCAAAATTCATAAAACCTGATATACCTGAACAGATTAGCACAGTAACAGATGCTGATGTGCCTTCCCTCCCAAAAAGAGAAGGAGGACCTGTTCCTCCGCCAAAATACACGCTTGAGCAACTTCTTGCAAACATACCAGAACCAGATCTCAAAACGTTGAAGTCTAATTCTTCCTAGGAAGTGGATACGGGAAAACCGGTAGGCAAGGAGGTATGGTAAATTTACCATGTATATTCCACGTCGTGGCGATATAGTGTGGATTAACTTTGATCCTCAAGCGGGACATGAACAAGCAGATGTACGTCCTGCTCTTGTGCTTTCAGATGAACAATATAATCGCAGGTTACGTCTTGCAATAATGTGTTCGATTACAACTCGTCTCTAAAAAATGAAAGATAAAAAATTGCAGCAAATTGCAGAAAAAGCATTAACAGAATCTGTTGTTCGTGTCGTATGGCAAAAAACTGACGAAGAATCTGGTGAAGATCTTTTCTGGCCACGCGCAAGTGGTTTTTTTATTGACACTAATCTTGTCGTGACAAACATCCATTGTATCGTAGATGCACCTTCCGCATTTATGGAACTCGTTAGTACAAAAACGGAATTTCCTGTTGAAGGTGTCGTTGCGTTTGATGTTGAGAATGACCTCGTAGTTTTAGCAGTTACGGGTGAAGGAGTACCTCTTTCCCTCGGCAACAGTGATACTGTCCAGGTTGGCGATAATGTGTGTGCTGTAGGACACCCTCGTGCAGAAAAAGGTGAAGCTACACAGGTCACTATTCAAGGTATTCGAAAAAGTGGTATCCGTCGTTTCCAAATTAAAGAGGCATTCGATCCTGGGAATAGTGGCAGTGCACTGCTAAATAGCATGGGTGAGGTCATAGGTGTAGCTGTCGGTGCTGCCATTGAGATATCAGTTTTTAGCGGTGGATTCAGGCCATATCTTAGCCACGCAATTCCTGCAAACATTTTGAACACCATGCTCGCGAGTACAGGTAAAACAGAACCGTTAGTAAAATGGCAAAGAGATCCACTTGTCCAAAGTTATGCTAAAGGACGGGAAGGACAAGCACAAATGATGCAGCAAAAACACGAGGAAGCATTAGCATGTTTTGATGCTGCCCTTGAACTTAATCCTGATTTAGTGGAAATATACACCAATCGTGCAGGTTTAAAAATTCTAATGGGTGAAGCAGAAGATGCTATTGTCGACTGTGATTCCGCGATCAAACTTAATCCCAATTTTGTAGAAGCTTATATCAACCGAGCTTCCGCGAACCTAACCTTAAATCAACACGATGCGGCGATTGCTGACTGTGACGCTATCCTCAAACTTAATCCTGATTTTGCTCAAGCTTATGTCATCAGAGCAACTGCAAAATTTGCTGCCGAATTTGATTCAGATCAACACAAAGCGGCACTTGCCGATTATGATGCCGCAATAAAACTCAATCCAAATGCAGCAGAAATCTATTTTGCTCGCGCACATGTGAGATCTGTATTGGATGACTATGCCGGGGCAATTGAAGACTATGACAAAATGATCAGTCTAAATCCTGAACCTAACCCATTGTTCAATGTTTATGGACATCGAGGAGATGCCAAACGGCTCAGTCGTGACTATGAAGGCGCAATTGAGGACTACGACAAAGTCATACAATCCAATCCGAAAGACGACGAAGCTTACGACATTCGTGGACAAGCAAAGTATTACGTCGGAGAATCTAAGTCGGACAAAGGCGATAAAACAGGTGCACGTAAATGCTATCAAGAAGCGATTGATGACTATTCTGAAGCCATCAGGTTAGATCCTGAGAATAGAAGTTATTACTTTAATCGTGGTCTTGCAAAACGCCAACTTGGTAACTATGAAGAAGCAATTTCGGACTACGATAAAGTAATCCAACTGAATCCCAAGAGCGATACTGGTTACTTCCAACGCGCCTATGCCAAACACCAACTTGGTATATCCAATGCAGATCATGAAGATGTAGTTCGTGCTAATGCGTACTTTCAAGGTGCGATTGCCGATTATACTGAATCCATTAAACTTGACCCAGAGCACGCTATTTCTTACTACAATCGTGGTTTAGCGAATGACCGTCTTGGTAAATCAGAAGCGAATCAAGGGAACATCGCTGAAACCAGAGCCCTATATCAACAATCTATTGAGGATTATACAGAAACCATCAAACTTGACTCTCAGTATGCATCTGCTTATAATGGCAGGGGATGGACAAAATATATCCTTGGGCAATTAGAAAACGACCACGGAAATACAGAAGAAGCCAAAGATCTTTTTCACGCAGCAGTAACTGACGGTAACGAGGCAATTCGTCTCAATTCAGATAAATCGAATGCCAACGCTGAGTACCATACCCGTGCTGTTGCAAAGGCTGTTCTTGGGAACTATGATGGTGCAATTGAAGATTTTGATACGGCTATACGACTCAAACCGGATGATGCACTCTATTATTACGAACGGGGACAGGCGAAGCAAGCACTCGGCAAGCATGAGGAAGCAAAAGCAGACATCACAAAGGCAAAAGAACTTGACCCAGATGTGGAAAATAAGTCAATCTAACACTACGTTTGTACTGCACTTATCTCATCTTCCGAGATTTTGTGGACACTCTTTGGATTAAATGTTTGTGTTGTATCTACACGTAGTGCAACTTCAATTCTGCCACCAGTTAGGACGAAGAATTGTATTAGATATCCCCCACCTTGCATGGATTCAACTTGATATTCATCAAGTTCAAGGTCACCGATCCAATTTGGAAACGTGTCCTCAAATTGTGGATGTGTCATGATATGCTCAGGGAGTGCGATGATGAGTGTACCGGGTTCGTCCCCGATGGCATCACCGATGACTTTTCGTTTCTCTACCATAAAGCGAACCGTGTGTCCTGCAAAACTAAGATCGGAGACTGATCCTATCATATTCGGCACTATTCGCCACGTCAGGTGGTGAATAAACGGATTACCATACCCTTGTCCAAGCATATGTTCACGTGCAGTGTTGTCAACTGGATGTACAACGGCAACATAATCGAACCATCCGTCTTTGTGTGCTGGACTGTCACTCGGTAGTTTTGCGGAAACATTGATATAGTCGCAACCGTCAACGGGTGATGGATAGCAGCGTGCATCCCATCCGTTAACGTATCCGAGTTGTTTTAGACCACCTGCTACAAGGTGTGGCGGATCGCAGAAAATGGCAGCATGATCCATATTTGGATAGATTTCGACTCCCGCATCTATGATTTTATTGGCTACATCTGTAGCTTCTTGGAAACGTAGTTCTGCGTTGTCGATTTTCAGGAAGTCAGTGAAGTTAGTAGGTAATTTTATCTTGTTTTGCATCGGTTTCTCCGTTTCTGCTCAAGATCACGATATACTATCAGTTTAACAAGTTTTCTGTGTGAATGCAATGATTAAGTGTATAACCTTGGTTTTTCATTAATTTGACAATAATGATACTATCTGATAAAATAGATACTAAACATTTTACCATTCTAATTGAAAATGCCGCTTTATTAATGAGATAGTGACATGTCCCAACCCATAGACACCAATCGCACCAAGACGAACCTATCATTAGAAGAATTAGTGGAATATCGCAGACGTCTTGACCAGCACATGTTAAATCGCAAGGCAGATGAGGGATTGCTACGACGCGCGTGGCACACCGCACACAAAACAGCAGCCATGCTCTATGAAGATTTCGGTGCGACACAGGTTGCTGTGTTTGGGTCACTCGCCGAACAAGATGGATTCTCAATAACATCAGATATTGATATTGTTGTCTGGGGACTTTCACGCGATTCCTTTCTTGACGCACTCTGGGAAACCAAAAACTTTACGACAGAGTTTAAAATTGATCTTGTTAATTTTCACAGTGCTAAAGGACGATTTCGTGAAAGAATTCAATGTCAAGCTGTATATATTCAAAATACTGGAACAGATTTTGATGAATCAACCGTTAACACTCAGGCATTTCTTACGATAAGGAAGGAGAATTATGAAGTGAATAGGCGAATACGCATTGAACGAATTGTTGATGAATGTGTAAAAATAGAACATGTTAACGCAGCAATTGGCGAAATTTTGCAGGACATAGAAGAAGTTCCTATCAAATATAGGAAAGGCCAAGAAGCGTTGTTAACGCAAAATGTAGTTAATTTCTATACGGGATTAGAAAACATCTTTAAGCGTATTGCTGAAGAAATTGACATGATGATGCCTCAAGGTAAAGACTGGCACAAAGACCTATTACATCAAATGGCAGCAAAACATTCAATACGACCGCCTGTTATCTCTAACAAAACGGTTGAGACTCTAATTCAGCTATTAAAGTTTCGCCACCTCGCCAGAAATATCTACGGGTTTGAATTGGAACTTGAGGGTATAGTTGAAAATGCACAACGAGTCTGTGATATTTATGAAATCGTATCTACAGAACTGAAGGTGTTTATTGAATGGATAGAAAAACAAACAGATAAGGAGAATTGATGAGACAGAATACTTTTCGTGATTTACTGAATAATGATAAACCCACCGTCGGTACTCATATACACACAACTTGGCCGTCTATTGTAGAAGCAATTGGACATACAGGTATGTACGATTATGTGGAGTTTGTTGGGGAATATGGACCTTTTGACTTACACGATTTAGATAATCTGTGTAGGGCTGCTGAACTTCATAACATTTCAACTATGATCAAGGTTGATCAGGAACCTCGCGCTTTTATCGCACAACGTGCAATTGGGTCAGGATTTCAGAGTGTTCTTTATGCGGATTGCCAAAATGTTGAAGATGTGAAGGAATGTGTTCGTATTACACGTGCAGATACGCCAGAAGATGGTGGCAGCTATGGTGTCGCTACACGCAGATTCGCTTATATGGGATACGGCGGCGGACCTGCTTACGTTCAAGCATTGCGGGATGTTGTGGTTGTTATCATGATTGAGAAAAAAGGAACAGTTGAAAACCTTGAAGAGGTGCTTTCGGTTGATGGTGTTGACATGATTCAATGGGGTGGCTCGGATTATTCAATGAGTATTGGTAAGGTAGGTCAACGAGGTTCAAAGGAGATACAGGATACTGAACGAAGAGTATTTGAGACTGCTATTAAGATGGGTGTGCCGCCACGTGCTGAAATTGATAGTGCTGATGGTGTAAAACGTTTTCTTGATATGGGTGTCCGTCATTTTTGCATAGGCACTGATATTTCTATACTTTACGGTTGGTGGCGTAAACATGGTGACGGATTGAGAAAGGCACTTGAAGGACATTAGATGGGCACCCGCGAAAGCGTCTGTATGCACAAAAAGTTGCGGGTATTGTCTCTTATGTGATCATCTGTTGCATTTTTTCCGAGACCCACTGGACCGCGACATCTATCATGACTTGTCCTTTTTCTGTTGTAGCGAGTTTTGCTTGGTGATGGTATTCTCTGTCGGACTTCGCTTGTCCTCCATCTGAAATGGTGAGTTTAGCAGAATCGTAATCTACGCCGTTCCAGTCTACGTTATTGGGAAATGCAGCGAGTGCAAATGCTGTCTCAAATTCTGCTGCGTGTCCGGGACAGACTCCCGATTCCATCTGTTCTTTTACTAACTCGCTTGTATATGCTTCCCAATATGAGTGATATTCTATATTGATACCGAGTTTTTCTCTATAACCATCCAAACGTTGCATTACAGGTCCTGAATTACCTGCATGTCCATTTACGATCAGGATATTTTCAATGCCGTGTCGTCGCATACTATCCGCTACGTCGTATAGCACCTCTCCAAACACCTCTGGACGCAGCGTTAGCGTTCCTTTATGATCCATCCAGTGTTCTGACACACCGATTGCTAAGGGTGTCGTTACAACGACATTTGGATACAATTTTTCTGCTGCCAGTTTAGATACGTAGACAGCACTCTGTGTGTCGTGGTACATTGCCAAGTGTTCGTTATGTTGTTCTGTGCTACCTGTTGGTATGATTGCACCTTTGAGTGTGCCTTCATCTATTGCTTCTCTAATATATCTGCGTTGGTTTTCCCAAAGCAATACTGATTTGATCTGTGGCATTTTTTTCTCCCAATTTATAGATATGGTTAACCAAATTGTTTAAAATATTGGTCAATTTCATCTCTTAACTCAATACCTGCTTCTTCAAATGCATTCAATAGCTCAACGTATGTTCCTTTTCCACCAATAAAATCCCAAAGTTCTTCTGCTATCAAGACATCATGCTTTAGGTCCAACATCCCTTTCAAAGTCCAGCGTTTATACTTTTCTGGTTCATAGGGGTTGTATGGGATTCCGATCATTGTGTTGACATCTCCTTGTGGAGTTCGTGCTAATTCAGTTGCAACCCAAACCAATAAGGTTCTCTTGTAATCCCGAATATTACTCTTATTGGGTTTCACAGTTTTTAAATCAATCATAAATATCTGTTTTTCATGAGTCTCTAACCAGATATCAATTTGAGTAGGTTTTACTATATTATAAGAACCAGTTCTGCAAACTTTTCTAATTTCTTCAATTTCCAGTTGCTTATTTGGATCTCTGTCAGCAGTTTCCAATCCGTCCATTATCGATTGGATTCGTTTCTGTGCCTCGGAACTGATCTCGTTAAATGGTTTCACCTGTGTCTTTACGACCTCAAATCTATTACTTGCTAATTCCATTGCCACTGGTTCATATATTGAGACCCCAAATGTAGTATTTAAGGATTGAATAAACGAAAATAGTGCCATCCTGTCTTTACCGAGTAAACGATAATGAAAGGGCATTTTTTCGGTTTCAGGTACATAGTTTTGAAACTTAACACGAATTCTATCCTTTATCTTTTCTTTTATCAAGGTTTGACGAGGTCTATTCAATGTTTAAAACCTTTCTTTTAGATGGAAAATTGTTTCTGAATATGCAGCTTCCCGATTCTTCTCTGTCCGATTTAGTACTGGTCTTTTGTGTTGATTGACGATCTGCATACCAGCTAGTTCAGCGATTGTTGGATAAAGATTGAAATTATCGTTTGCTACAATAAAGACATTATAGTCGTCTGCTAAAAAACGTCTACAGTTTCTGAATACTTCTGCTACGCCAAGAACATAAGACTCTCTTGCTTCTTTTCCCTTTCCCCGAAATAGAGGTCCAATCTCTAATTCGTCTAATCTTTTGAAACCGAAGAGGTCATAGGCATAGGCGTGCTGTTCATGGTAGTTTATGAGACCAACATAGGGTGGACTTGTAAAGATACCTTTTATTCTCTGTTCTTGTACTATCTCTGAGAATATAGGATATATTTGTTTCAGCATCGTTCGGATGTCAATAGTGCGTGAATCACCTGTTATGCAGTGTTGATGTGTGTCGGTTTTTAACTTACTGAAATCAACCCACCGTTCCATGCTATCTTTACAATATCTTTCCCACCAACCTGATATCGTAAACAGGGGTTTACATATTTTTCCATGCTTTCTACAGTAGTAGGTTGTCGTTACAGGTTCACGTAATGTTCCTAAATCTGCATGTGTAGTTGCCCTGCATGAACGTATAGTTCTGCTCAGAATTAGCATTAAGGCTGATTGAATTGCTGTATCTTCTACTGGACGGATTTTGCTATAAACGAAATCAACCTCTGCTTTTACACCAGGTAAATACCACTTTTTCAAAAAAAGATCGGTATCAATTGGCATCTGTATGTCAATGTTGTATTCAGTGACAAGTTTTTGATAAGTTTTTAGAAAAGTTTTCTCCTTCTCAATACCATATTTTTTCTGATCTATTTCACCTGATCGGACTCGGCGTTTAAATGAAATAGGAAAATAGCGATTATTGAATTCTGATAGTGCTTCAGCGAGTTTATGTTCGAACTCAAGAATTCCAGATTTAGCAACTTTTTTCCTGAGTTCGTTTGTTATTCTTTGAGTTTCTTCGTACAGATGCATAAAGTTAAATGATCTGACCTTATTATTGCTTATGAAAGCATTAAACGCTGAGATGTCAATACCAATCGCGTTTATTCCAAGTTCATTTGCTTGGACTAAAGTTGTTCCACTTCCACAAAATGGGTCAAGGACTATATCACCAGGTTTGAAATAGGCTTCTTTCTTGAAATTGTCTGTATGTTCATCCAAGAAATACTCTACTAATTGCGGGATGAATTTACCTTTATAGGGATGTAAACGGTGGACATGTTTTGTTGTCTCTGCTTCTTTGAACTCTTCAAATGATAATGTCCAATTTAGGTCATTACCGAGTTCATCTTGCCACCGCTGTTCCCGTTTGTTTCTACTGTAATAGTTTTCAAGACTATGCAAAGGTATCAAAGTTCTTCCATTTTTCTGAATAGTTTCAACCCGTCCATACTGTATTAGATAGGATATATTCGCGGAAGTAACACTTTTATTGAGATGTTCTGATGCCCAGTTGCTTGCTTGTTTCAGTGTGAGAAGCATTGTTTTGCATATTTTCCTAAGATATATTAATTACACAAGTGTAAGATCAATGACATTACCAATTAGATCAAATTTCTACTCAAATTCAAGATATCGGATTCACACTTTTTATCAGTACCTTCATAGTCTGGACTTAGTGCAGTGAGCATATCAAGCGTATACTCGGGTTCATCATCGCTATAAGCACTTTCTAAACCACGAACAGGCTGGTGTGATGTGTCGTTACAGGCATCGGGAGAGCCTTTATAGTTAGGATTTAGTGCAATGAGCATATCAAGCGTATACTCGGGTTCATCATCGCTATAAGCACTTTCTAAACCGCGAGCAGACGCACGCGCATCAATAGATTGTTTTGCTTTAACTTTTTCTTTCTTTGACTTTTTAGTAGGATCGTCCATATCAAATTCCTCCGCAGTGAATTTAGCCTTTTATTAGACAGGACTTACGCAGTTTCTCTTAAAGTCCCCTTAATAAGGGGGATTTAGTGGGTTAAATCACTAAAATATCATTGAAATAACGACCTTTACCCCCCCTAACCCCCTTATCAAGGGGAATGCGTAAGTCCTATTAGATTGATTATACCATCCTGATATAAAATAGTCAAGATTTGAAAAATTTACAGCATCAATATACCTCAAGGTACCTATCCCGTTCCCATTGGCTTACACTCAGATGGTAGTTCCGCCACTCTTGTCTTTTCACTTGAATGTAATAGTCAGCATATTCATTGCCTAATGCGTTCTTGATGACATCGTCATTTTCGAGTGCATCTGCAGCTTCACTGAGTGTTGATGGGAGTGCATAAACGCCACGAAGTTCTAATTCATCTTCTGAAACTTCATAGAGATTGTCACGATTTTGCTCACCTGGATCAATCTGGTTTTTGATTCCATCTAAACCTGCAGCGAGTAAGACGGTTGTTGCAAGGTAAGGATTTGCTGCTCCATCACTTAACCTATTCTCAATTCGACCGGGTGCAGGGGTCCGAATCATTTGCGTACGATTATTACCCCCATAGGTGACGTAGACTGGTGCCCACGATGACCCTGATCGCGGTGGAATCCGCACTAAGCGTTTGTAACTATTTACAAGTGGATTGGTGATTGCTGTGATTGCATTGGCGTGTCTTAGTATTCCACCCGTAAACCAATAAGCGAGTTTAGACAAACCGTTTTCATCTTGTGCATCAAGGAATAGATTTGTCTGGTTCTCTTCATCCCAAAGACTCATGTGAAAATGTGCTCCGTTACCTGTAAGATCTGAAAAAGGTTTTGGCATAAAGGTTGCCAATAGTCCTTGTTCCTCAGCGAGCGTTTTTACCATCCACTTGAAAAAGGTGTGTCGGTCTGCAGTCGTAAGCGCATCTGCGTAGGTCCAGTTTACCTCAAATTGACATGTTCCATCTTCATGGTCGTTTGCATAAGGTTCCCACTCCATTTCTTGCATATATTTAATCAGAGTCGTCATCATATCTATATTTCGATATAAAGCTCTAAGGTCATAGCACGGTTTGTCTAATGTATCGAGTGTATCCCAAGGTGTATATTGACCTTCCTGATCTTGTTTCAAGAGCATGAATTCAGCTTCAATTCCGACGTTAAAGATGTAACCCATCTGCTTTGCTCTTTCTAACTGTTGTCGTAATATGGTTCTTGGACAATAATGCCAAGATTGCCCTTCAACATACATATCACTCGCTATCCATGCTAAGTTTTTCCGCCAAGGAACTATCGTAAGAGAGGTAAAGTCGGGGATGCTTGCCATTTCTGGATCATGTGGACTTTGCCCGATCTCACCTGCAGCAAACCCGCCGAATCCTGCGCCGTCTATTGCCATGTCATCAAGGTGTGTGACTGGAATTACTTTTGCTTTTGGTGCGCCGCTCATCTCAACAAATGAACAAAGAAAGAACTCAATTTCATGTTCTTTCACGATATTCTTGACCTGTTCTAATGTCATAAAACTTCTCCTTGACGTTACGGTTAAACTATGGAACAACGTTTTAATTTTAACTATGCTTTAGCACTTGCGCCACCATCTACAAGGAGCGATGTTCCAGTAATCCATTCGGCGTTGTCTGAAGCGAGGAATACTGCCGCACGTCCTATGTCTTTTGGGAGTCCCAACCGCTGCAGTGGGGTTTTCTTCAATGAGGACTCAATCTGTTCAGGTGTTAGGTAGTCTTGTATTGCAGTTTCAATATATCCAGGACATATTGCATTGACTGTGATACCATATTTACCAACCTCTAATGCTGTATCTTTGACCATATTAACCACAGCTGCCTTTGCCGAAGCGTAAGCAGGTCCTGCACCGCCACCGAATGCATGAACGGAAGCAATCTGTATTATTCTGCCATAAGCTGAATTCTTGATATGGGGTATGCTCAGTTTTGTTGTTAAGAATACGCCTCGTAAATTGACTGAAACGACTTTGTCCCAGTCTGAGACTGTTATATCTCGTGATTCGCCGGGTATATGAATACCTGCATTGTTGACGAGTATGTCTATGCCTCCGAAATGTTCAATTGTATTATGTATCATTAATTCCACTTGTTTCACATCTGAAACATCAGTTTTAATGAATAAACTCTCAACACCTAATCTCTCTAATTCCTGAGTAGTTGTAGTCTTAACATCCTTTTCGTGATATTTGCCTTGAAGTGGTGTTTCTTGAATGTCAGCAATAACAATGCGTGCCCCTTCACGAGCAAACTCAAGCGCGATCCCACGTCCGATACCGGAACTACCACCTGTAACAATACAGATTCGGTCTTTTAGCAGCATTCAATGTTCACCTATAAAATATTATAGTAAAGTTAATTCTGAAGTGAGCAGAAAGGACGTAAAGTATTCACCTTCTGTGATACCTCACTCCCATAAGATATCTCCCAATACAAAATATAAACATTCAGGCAGGGAACGATAAACGTTCCCTGCCTGAATGAAAGAATGTAAAATCTCCTTTGTTAGTCTGTTCCTACCTCTAACGCCTTGAGAACCGACTCCGCAAAATCTTTCTCAAAGTTCTGTGAGACCAACTGACGCGCAAACTCACGCTTTTGATCTGCAGATGCATTCGGTAAATCCGATATAACTTTACGAATTTTAGAAACTACCGTCTTTTGCATCTCAACTGTCCGAGACTTCAACATTTCACGATCAGACTCCGTTGGAAAATATTTATCCAACTCCACAGGGGTCATATATTGAGAGACGACAACATCAAAATATACATCAGTAATTTCAGCACGCCAAGGTGTTAGAGATTCTTGGGTAACTGTCAAAGAACCAACAGGATCAAAACTTGATAGTGATGATGAAACTGACGTATCCAAAGGCTCAAGTGCAATATCGGAAGGAACAGAAATATCCAAGGATGGAGAAGCCTCAAATGATGGATTATCAGACGCCCTCTCAGCAGAAGATGGTAACACCTCAACTTCAAAAGAACGCGTCCACTCGTCACGCCCTCCACGATATTCCCACTCTCCATTCACTTTCTCAAATACAAAAGCATCTTTCAGAGAACCTATAATGGAATCCGATCTCTTGTCACGCTCCGCTCTTTTGCGATCCCATTCTATATTCTTGCGATCCCATTCTATCCGCCCTCGTGTCAATTCCAGACTCAACTTTTTCCCTTCAATAAACATTTCGAGGACTTTAATTTCTTTTGTGTCGTGTTCTGAAATCGCAACCTGCAGCTTTTCCTCTAATTCTTTAATCTCATTTTCATAATAAGGAACACGTTCCTCATCACTCATGGCACGGAATGCTGCAAGTTCTTTCTCGGTTTGGTGAGCTCGCGCTTCTCTCCTTGCCTCAAGTTTTGCATCAAGTTGACGAATCAAGGCTTCAGAACGGGCACGAGCATTAAGATGGCTATCACGGGCGTTTTTCCATTTACTATTGTCTGCACTATCGCCACTTTGTATTGCAAGACTGATTTGACGATCGTAGAATTTAAGCACACTCTCCTCACTTGCACCTGTAAGAACTAGACGTTCTAACTCAAGTACTGCTTCTAATTGAGCAATTTCTTCTTTTGAAGCACCATGATCTTTTTCCTTACGGATCATGTCTTTAAGCGTTACTATCCGATCTTGTGAATGTGCTTTTTCTAATTCTGAATAAACTGGCATATCGAACCTCTCTACTTGCTCCGTTTCCAGTTTTTGTAAAGACACATCAGGTAATACCTCTTTTTCATGCCTTTGTATGAAAACAAATACAAAAACAGCTAAGAAAAGGGATATGATCATACTGGCTAAAATTTGCTTTCTCATGACGGTCCTCCTTTTATTGTATTTATCCTTATGTGCCTATCCCGAAAAATATACTTACAAATCCATACTTTTCCAATAAACTTTTTAAGTCTAATGGAGGAGGATTATTTTCGTTCCATTCCTCCATATCTTCACCATTCCTATATGCTTCTAATGCTTGAGCATTGTGGGTTTTAAGCGGTTCCTCCGCATCTTCTAAATTCCCAAGATCCTTTTTGGCATCTTCAATAGACTCCTTTTTTTCCCGTATCTTTTCGGGTAAATCGTCTAATTCTTTCTTCATATCAGCGTAATCTTCTGCAAGCTCTTCTCGATCTTCTTTAAGATCTTCAATTTGACCTTTATATTTCTTAACAGGGCGTTCTGCCCAGTATAGGTCCCACCGACGAGCATATTTTGTGACGCTGAGCATAATCCAGTTATTCCGTGCTTTATTTTTCTCTTCTTTGGCAAGATTATAGGATGCTTCATACATCACGCCATCATAACAACCGGAATCCACCCTCCAACCACAATAATTACAGCTGTCTTTGTGATTTTTTAAGGCAGCTTTGCAATTATTGTAGTGTTCAAGCTTTTCTTCATACACGTCGTATGCAGATGCAGTCTCTAATTCACTGGCATTATACGCTTCTTCGGCAGCTTTAAAGGCTTTTTCCGCATCTTTGTACTCGGTCGACGTTTCTATATCCTCGATTTCTTTACCAAGATCATCATACTTCTTATCAGTTTTCTCCATCTTCTCAGCAAGTTTCTCTTTATCGTTTTCGAGGTCAGCAAGTCGTTTTTCCTCATCTTTGATAAATGATTTTATTAGGTTTTTGGCATGATTCACAATTGATACAATACCACCTAATGCAACTGTCCACGCTAACCACGTTGGGATTGGAGGCAGTCTGCTTGGTGGTGGTGTATTCCTTGCCCAAGTAGTGGACACAATTAGGACGCATAATATCGTGACGAAAATAAACAAAGATCTGTGATTACGAATACCTATCATTTCAAATTCTCCTCTGTTGGATATGATCTTTTTAGATCGCTGTATTTATGATTTGACAGTCCCAAAGGAGAAGTTGATATTTATCCCTTTTGGGCTCGCTGGTTTTCATATAGCAACAGATGGGCATCTGTGATATAATGAAAACCAGTCCTGTCATTCTATACCAATGGCATGACTATGCGCTGAGAGTGGCTTCAACACTTTCAGTGCACCCCACCTTGGGGGTTGCGTGCCCAGGCATTATACATGCAAAACGTACATTTACAATGCCCTATGAATATTATACTACTTTTTAATTTCTTATGCAACAACTTTTTTCAATTAAATCAAAAAAATCATGGGTAGTGACAATAAGTGGGTAATCTGATGGGCAGTACCGATTCATAAGTGATGATAAGAATCTTAGATTGATCTGGAAAAAAATTGAGTTCAACACAAATGAATATCTGGAGTAAACGGAAAAAGGTTTAATATTGTTTAGTGGTCTAAGATTATGAATTACCTGTTTCTAACTGCTTTCGAAATTCCAGATTTGCAAAGCTGTTTTACCTAACACCCATTCCCTATCTTCAGGAGTGAAGAAATCCATTTCGTCGCGAACAACGGACAGTGTCTGTGCGTAGGTTGCACGACTTAAACAGACGGGCCAATCTGTACCCCACATAATTCGTTTGCCACCAAAGGTATGATAGACTTTTTTTACCTGTTCATGTGTGTCTTTCCACGGATAGCTTTCTTTGGAAATTGACCATGTATGGCTAATCTTGACATAAACTTGAGGAAACCTTGCAAGATCAAGCAGTAACTGCAGTTTTTCAGGTTCATCTGGTGGACAATCTGCCATGTGGTCAATTACGATATTAAGATTAGGATGCTGTTCAACAAGGGGTATCAGGTCAAGCAATCTGTCCGCTTTCGTTAGAATTAACATGGGGACTCCGAGCTGTTCCGCACGACTAAAGATAGGTGGCATCAGCAGACCGGTAAACCAATCTCCATCTGAACCGGTAGCAGGACTCAACCGAACACCATGGAATCCGTGTTCTTCTGTCCATTCACTGAGATGATCAGGTGCTGCAGGGTCTTCAGGATTGATTCGGCAAACTCCCATGAATTTGTTAGGGTATCTTTTTATTGCATCTGCGGCATAACTATTATCCCACAAATAGTGTATTACTTGGACAATGACCGTTTTTTCAACACCGTTTTTTTCCATCAGATCAAGTAGCATTTCAGGTGTAGCATCCTCACGGGGATGATTTCTCTCTCGTGCCCACGGAAATTGTGGATCATTTTTCCAGACGTGAACATGTGGGTCTATAATTCTCATATTATTCCCTTCTCTTAACGAAGAATCCGTAGATACCTAACGGTATGCAGTAGAGTAATATCAATAGATGTAGACTAAAACCGGTGATAGTGGCTATGTTTAGTGGTGTTCCAAAATAATTTAGTAACCAGACATAAGGAAATTCAGTTGTTCCGAAGTTACCTACGGTTTGAATAGGTAGCAGGTTAAAAACATTCGTAAACACGAGCGCGAATAGTACTTCTATCAATGGGATTTCAACACCCATTTCTGATACAAGATAACATTGAAAACCGAAACGAATTGCGAGACAGAGCAGTGAATAAACCCAGATTTTGAAGAATAGAAAATTGAAACGAAATGATGTAATTTCTTTTACAATTGTCCTGCACTTTTCTACGCACCATGTGATATGACGACTCTTCAGGTTTGACAGTGGTTGAAGACACTTTTCAGCAATTAACAGACAAACATTTGGTGCGGTACAGGCAAGAATGATCAACGTTACCAATCCAATACCAAAGAGGGATGGAATTAAGAACAGAACAGTGAGTGAGAGTTTTCCACTCAGCTTCGGTAGCAGTAGTAATGCAGTAGCAGACATGAGTAAGATCAATAGGACTAAGTCTATGATGCTTGCTATGAGCAAGGAAGCGATCCCTTGGGTTGCTTCTACTTTCTGTCGTTTCTGCATTAGATATACATAAGATATATCTCCAGTTCTAAAGGGTAAAAAATTACCCCAAAATGTATGCAGTGTTAGGATAGGAAAGACCTGAAGTATGTTTGATTCTAACCCTAGTATTGTTTTAAACCTTAAGGTTTTTGCTAACACAAGCAGACTGTAACAGACGAAACCGATGAGCAACGCGTGAATAGGGATACGATTGATTGTTTCAGGTATCTCCTTCAGATCAATTTCTCTTAAGAGTATAACTGAAACAACAACTGCTAAGACAGTTGGTATAGCAAATCTAAATATCCATTTGAGTTGCTTCTTCTTCAAAACACTGCCTTGGTCTATATAATGAAACCCCAAAAAATAAGGGTACTTTTTGACGTGACGGGCAATGAATTGCCCTACTACAAACAAGCATGTTGGTAGTAGGGCAATTCATTGCCCGTCGAGATTTTACCAGCAAATGTTAGGAGATACCGTCCCAGTATTTCCACATATCGTCTGGTGTATCAAATTTAATCTCATCCAGGTCTTTTCTACGATACCTTCCGATAAGTGCGATTCTGACTCTGTGTCCGCAGTTTGGACCGGCTGTGTGGCTCATCTGGTGATGCCAGAAACAGACATCACCGGCTTCTCCCGTAAATTCATAGCATGGACCTAAGTCAAATGGTGCGACACCTCCGGGTAAACTATCAAGGTCGTGGTGTCTGAAGTATTCTGCCCAGATATTGTGGCTTCCGGGCCAAATTGTGAATCCGCCACCATGTTCTTGAACAGTATCAAGATATACTGTTGCTCCGAGTGTAAATGCACCCACGACTCCTTTAGGAACGCCGTTTGTGGGTGTATGGTATCCATCGAGATGTCCTCGGGGTTCACGATATTCACGGTCTGGGTCGGGGAAGTTTAGATGTGGACTTGCACCGCCACCCGCGTTGAGTCTACCTGTTCCTACCATTTCTTCAGCCATAGCGAATACGTCATTGCCGTATAGGGTGCCTTTGATAACGTCCTCACCCCCAATGGGAGCGGTTCTATAACCTTTGCGTATCCATGATTGAGGATCGTTACGGTCTTCCTCAATTGAATCCCAGACTTTATTTAGAGCAGCGTCAATTTCTTCTTGTGTGAGTGCGCCGCGCACGACAAGGTAACCGTTCTCTTTGAAGAATTCTCTGTCATTATCTGTCAAAAGTGGCATAGTTAATCCTTCCTTTATTCTACCTTTTCTAACAACTTGTGTGAGTTAACCGATTGTTTTATTGGTTTTCGGATATATTTACATACGCGCTATAAACATATCGTCCCTACGGGACTGAAGAGGGTTTATATGGTTTTATCTATAAACATATCGTCCCTACGGGACTGAAGAAGATTTATATGAACTTTTTTCTTTTTTATCTATTTCTTGACGATAAATCCGCTCTCTTTCAGTGCTTTTTGATATGGTTCCTCTTCTATGGTCAAACCGAATCCGGGGAGATTTGGGATATTGACATAACCATTTGAGATAGAATAATTGGAATCGTCTATGCCGGGTGTCGTTGCGTGATCCCATTCGACAAACTCAAAGTTTTCTATTCTTGCCGCAAGGTGACCTGTTACAAAGTTGCCGTAGTAGCCGCCGTAATGGTGAGGTGCAGTGCCAACGTTGACTTCATCCAATTCGGATCCCAATTCAAGCCATCTTGAGAAACCTGGATGGAATATATCATACTGCACGATATCTATAAGTCCGTTCTTTGCCCATTGGATAAGATGAGGTGATGCACCGCCTTCGCCATCAGCGATTTTGGTCTTGATACCTTCCTTGTTCATCCATTCTTTTAGAATGCCATATACGCGTGCATCTTCATGAAATGCTTCTTCCACCCAGTAGACGTTTGCCTCTGCAGTTCCTGCCAATACCTGTTTTGTAATGTTGAGATTGTATCCGTTATTTGCGTCGATGAGTATCGTTGCATCCTCTCCTACTGCATCGCGTACTGCACAGATGACATCAATATCACGTTGTGTTCCTTTTTCAAGCGGCAAGTGCATTGCACCGCGTCCGACCTTTATTTTATATGCTTTGTGTCCGCGTGCTTTACCTTCAAGTGCTTCAGATGCTATGAGTGATGCTGCTTCTGCATTGTCATCAATGTGTAGGTCGTCTATGTATAAAGAAGTATCGTAACACGGTGCTTTGAAGTTCCCATTCTTGTCAGAGAGGATAGCATATACTGACTTCTGTTCTAACTGACCGACTAAGTCCCATAGAGGATACTCCATGAAACGATATTCCTCTGATACGCCGTTCTCCTCATCAAACGCTTCACTGAGTTGTAATCCAATTAGCGTTTCTGCTTTTTCGCGGGAAAACGATGCGAATCCGATACCGATTGCCCCATCTGATGTTGTAATTCGTGCAATGGGTGGTCTGACGTGTAATCCGTGTTCACCGAGACGTGAGTTGCATCCAGCCTTACGGGGACGTTCACCTGTTAGACGTGCCCATTCAATTCGACCAATTTTGACATTCTCCAAATTTATTCTCCTTTTTCTACTTTTACAGTGAACCTAAAAATAATAGGGTACTTCTTGGTACGACGGGCAATGAATTGCCCTACTACAAACGAAAATCTGCTTACAGTATAATTACAGTTGTGTTTGTAACAGTGCTATGCTTTTCGGATCTAATTTATTGTAATTTTCTATCTCATACCGTGTGCCATCCGCATCTTTAATGAGAACACGGTCATTCTCAAGTGTGACGATGTCATACCGTGTGCGCATACCAAATTCTACATTTCCTTGACTTGTATCAACATTCCATCGTGTTACACCGTATTGCCCATCAACGGAGTTGATTTTCGTGATCTTTGGCATGAAGTATCGTCTCTGCAGTTCCTCTGTTAGAACATCGCGAGCGTTCGGTGTAAGTTTGTTTACATCCTCAACAATTCCAATTTCGTTACCCTCTTCATCTAATAGAGAAATGTATCGTAATGTTTCGGTTACAGGGAAACTACGAACCGGTTCTACCTTTGTAAAGGCTGAACCGTCTGGTAGTTCAACGACTAATTCACCAAATGCGTTTTTTCCAAGCATCAATGTTTTAGGATCCAAGAACACCAATTCATCAGTGACTTTTATTGCTTCATTCATATCTCATCCTTTGGGTATTATACCAAATTAACAGGATTTATCATGTTTTATTTTAGACTGGTGTGATTAGGAAATCGCACCTACCGTTATGAATAGCGTTAATCTGGTATTACCATGCGCGGATTCTGGATAGTTCAGTTTGCTTCTGGCAAAGACTTGCATAGGTACCATCTTGCTCAATTAGTTCTTCATGTGTACCGATTTCGTCTACTTCCCCCTCTTTCAACACGACAAGTCGGTCTGCGTATTTTAGTGTAGAAAGTCTATGTGCAATGGCGAAGACCGTTCTTCCTCTCACGAGTCGTTCTAATGCTTCCTGAATTTTGGATTCAGTTTCTGTATCTATAGACGATGTCGCTTCGTCTAAGATGAGGATACGCGGGTTTTTCAATATTGCCCGTGCGATGGAAATCCGTTGTCTTTCTCCGCCAGACACCCGTGCGCCGCGTTCACCGACCATTGTATCATATCCATCAGGGAATTTTATAATAAAGTCGTGTGCATTTGCTGCCTTTGCTGCTGCGATGATTTCATGACGTGATGCGCCAGGTTTTGAGTATCCAATATTCTGTGCAATTGTACCTTCAAAGAGGAACGGGTCCTGTAGCACAACTCCGATCTGTTGTCGTAATGCTTTTACTTTTATATCTCGACTATCGTGTCCATCAATGATAATTGCACCGAAATTCGGATCATAGAACCGTGTGATTAGATTGATTAGTGTGCTTTTCCCTGCGCCGCTGTGTCCTACTAATCCTATCATTTCACCAGGGTAGACATTGAAACTGATCCCATTTAGTGCATTCTTTTCGTTATCGTAGGAGAAAACGACATCGTTAAATTCTATTGCACCTCTAATATTCGCGAGTGCTACAGCATCCTTCTTATCCGCAATACTCGGTGGTGTATCTAATATATCAAAGACACGTTCAGCAGAAGTTCCCGCTCGTATAAATCTTTCATTCATCTGACATAAGGTTCTAACTGGACCGAAAAATTGCATCATATAAGATTGAAACATGAAAAGTGTTCCGAGAGTTAAATCACCTTGAAATATCTGCCATCCACCAACTAACCAAATGAGGATAGAACCTGAAAAGGTGATGAATTCCATGATCGGACGGTAGAGTGAACCGAGTTTTGCTGCGTTCATTTCTCCGGAGAAAACTTGATGTGTCATCTCGTTAAAACGACTTATCTCATATCTCTCTCTTGCAAAAGCTTTGACGACACGGACACCGGGGATAGTACTAGCGAGGATAGTACTAATATTTGCATATCTTTTCCATAAGACTTGATAGACTTTGCTCATTTTTTTACCGAAAATAACCGTGAAAAATATTAGACACGGTATCGGTATAAGTGTCCACAATGCCAGTTTCCAGTTGAATAGGAACATGATGAGACACATATAGATAAGCGTGAGAGAATCACCAACTATATCTTGCAGACCGTTCGCTATGAAGTCTCGGAGTCTGGAAACATCGTGAGTGATTCTAGACATAAGATTTCCAGTATCGCGTTCGTGGAAAAAGTCTATGGAGAGGGCGTTCAGATGTCCATAGGTTTCATTCTGTAATCGTCTTGTAATGTTTTGACCTACCCAAGCCATCATAAATCCTCGGATAGACGAGGTTGCCATGATGAAGACTCTCACACCAACCATGAGGAGTATAATACCGATTAAGTGTCCAAAACTCCCACCAAGTGGCATACTGCCGAACCATCCGCCAAGTGTATCTACAGTGGCTTGAAGGTGTCCCCAAGATGTTATAGGTAGTTGTTCTCCACTTGCAACAGCATTACCAACAGGTGTGAGTATATTATCAATTAATTGTCTGCTTAAGATAGCGGGATACAGACCGATAAGTTTTATCAGCATCATCATGAGAAAAGCGGGTATCATGACGTGTAAGAATGGTGTTGCATATTTGAACAGACGGAATATCAGTTTCGTATTCTGTGTACAGTTGACACAAACACCTGACCAGGTGGGTATGGGATGACCGCACTTATTGCATCGTGCCCCATTTCCTGAAGTCTGTGATCCGGGTTTTCCGCCAGGACCTCCTCCGCGTCGTCCGCGCCGTCTGCCGCCGGGACCGGCACCTCGTCTTCCGCCTCTTCTATCATCTGATGTCTCAGCGGAAGATAGTCTCTCTAATTCTGTGACTGTTAGATTGAATTTTGGGGCAAGTCGTTTTGAGTAACGTGCTAATTCAACCGCATTATCTGAGGTCGTGACCTTGAGGATATTGTTGCCGTACATCTCAAGGACTTCTATGTCTTCAACTGCTGACAGGGATACTTCTTGTATATCATGACCGATTACACCTTTCTGGTTAAATGCTATCAGTCGTTTATCTGTTGCTAATACCCAGTCTTTCCCGTAAGTTCCGTCAAATTTTAGGTCTGTTGAGACGGATACTATTATTTCTTCTCCATTATCAAGCAGTTCTTGTGCGCGTTTCTCTAGTATTTCGGGTACTTCTTCCTTTGTTGTTAATTCACCATCTTTTAAGTTTTTGAAGCGCGGTTTTCCACCGTAAGACCCCATTCCCATACGACGGGAACTGCTCCGACCAGAACCTGATATTGATCCGTGCATAGGTTATACTCCCGGGATTTCTTGTTCTTTTATTTGTTTCTCATATATTAGTCGTTTTAACGAGTTTTTGTTGAAAAGGTTGAGGAGAAATTTCCCATAAGGGACAAAAACTCTACGCACCCTGAATAGATTATAGTTGACTTTTAGATTGAAAATTAAATATAATGTTCAAGAAAGAAAAGTTATTGTGTTCCTTTTTGTCTGAATCGCGGATTACGCGGAGAACACAGAAGACGCGGAAGGGGGTCTTGCACATATCAGCTCTACTTCACAGTCTTTTACATAATAGACAATCTATAACGGGAAAACTATGAGTTCTATGGGAAAAACACTTTTTCTAACATTTGTGATTTGGTTTAGTATACACACTGTCACCCCAGATTCTATTGCACAAGAAATATCTGATTGGCATCTACGACACTTACCTGAAGGGACAATAGCGCGCATCGGCAAGGGAGCAATAACAGGTAACATAGCATATTCCAATGATGGCACACGATTAGCAGTTGCGGCAAGTATCGGAATTTGGATTTACGATGCTCATACCCATGAAGCACAAATGTTAATTACGGGTCATACAGAAATAGTCCGGAGCGTGGATTTCAGTCCTGATGATGCTAAATTAGTAAGCAGTAGTTCTGATAAAACTATCCGTTTATGGGATACACGCACCGGTACACTGCTTCGTACTTTAGACGGACACGGAGATGACATGAGATGTGTTGTGTTCAGTCCTGATGGAGAACTGTTTGCAAGTGCAAGTAGTGATAAAACTATCCGTTTATGGGATACACACACAGGTGCACATCTGCGGACTCTGAGAGGACATACGGATGATGTCAATAACGTTGCATTCAGTCCCGATAGTACAACTATAGTGAGTTCAAGTTTTGATGGAACTTTACGTTTGTGGGATGTGCAGACAGGTGAATTGATCCGGACCTATTTGGGACATACAGAAGATGCATTTGATGTTGTATTCAGTCCTGATGGAAAAAAGTTAGCAAGTGCTGGCAATGACAATACCGTGCATCTATGGGATACACAGACCGGTGAGATCCTTCATACTTTTGAGGGGTTTGAGTGGTCTGTCATGTGTGTTGCGTTTAGTCCTGATGGAAATATACTTGCGGGAGGAAGCAGAGACAGAATACTACGTATGTGGCATGTCCCAACAGGATCACACCTACAAGACTTGCAAGGACATAATTCTTGGGTATTAAGCGTTGCATTCAGTCCTGATGGAAGGAATCTATGGAGTGCGAGTCGGGACGGTGCCTTGCGGTTATGGGATGTGCAAACAGGTAATGCGTTACTGAAAATCAGTGATCATACACAGATTGTTCATAGCTTGGCATTTAGTCCTGATAGCAAATTGTTGGCAATCGGAAAACATGATCCTATCATTCAGTTGTGGAATCCTCAGACTGTTGAATTCATTCGTGAGATCAAAGAGAATAAGGGAACAGTTAACAACGTAGCTATTAGTGGGGATGGACGATTATTGGTGGGTGGTTGTGCGGAAGATACCTTGTGTATATGGAATTTACAGACAGACACTATACAACAGAAGTTTAGCAGTGAAAGTTTCTGGACACATAGTGTGGTATTAAGTCCTGATGGCAAAATCGTTGCTACTGGTAGTCAAGATGGTCAAATCCGTATGTGGAAAACAGACACTGGAGTAAACCTTAATACAATTTCAGCGCATGAAGAACCAATCAGTCGTATTTCGTTCAGTCCTGACGGGTCTACATTGGCAAGCGCAAGTTCTGACAAAACCGTCAGAACATGGCATGTGTCTACTGGTAAAGAGATAAACAAATTGGAAGGACATACGGATCAGATCTATGACTTAGCCTATAGTGCTGATGGGAAGATGATTGCAAGTGCAAGTAGGGACAGAACTGTAAGATTGTGGGATGCAGATTCAGGTCAGCAAATTCGTGTGCTGAAGGGACATACGGAAGCGGTTAAGTGTGTTACGTTTAGTCCTGATGGTAAGACATTAGCGAGTAGTTTGGATTGGGGGATTAATATACTGTTATGGGATGTAGATACCGGAGCGCATATTTCAACACTGCAAGGACATACATATTCAGTCAAAAGCATCGTATTTAGTCCTGATGGGAATTTGATTGCGAGTGGGAGTATGGACGGCACTGTTCTATTGTGGGACCTCAATGTTGACGATTAGTTGGTAGGTATTTCAAACGTATCAGGTATAGAATATGTCACGCTTAAAATATGCACTCATCGGTCACGGCAGACGCGGCTCAGTGCACCTCTCAACTGCCGCTGCACTAAAGGATACCTTTGAAATCGTTGCGGTTTGCGATGCACATCAGGAATCAGCAGAAGCAGGAGCAGCAAAAGTCGGTACTAAAGCATATACAGATGTTCAGAAAATGGTTGATGAAGTTTCTCCCGATGTTTGTGATGTTGTCGTCCCAGCACAACTGCATCATATTGTCTCCTGTTACCTGTCCCGGTGTGGTATCTCACACAATGTTGAAACGCCACTTGCACCAACACTCGGATTAATGGACATGATGATAGATGATGCTGCAGAATATGACGTAAAACTCCAGACATCGGAGAACTTTCCCTTTGTTCCAGTGGAACAGTTTGTCTGCAAACTCATACAGGAGGGTGTGATCGGTAACGTTCACAAGTGCTACCGACTTTTTTCTACTACGGGTTATCATGGACTGGCTGCGATTCGTTGCAGGATGAACGCGACACCAACATCTGTGAGCAGTATTGGACATTCAATGCCTGTTGTACCTTATGTTGATGGCGCGAAACGAGATTTCAATAGAGAAGGTCTGGAGTTTTACGCAGTAGATTTTGACAACGGGGGACTCGGCATTGCAATGGTCGGTAATAAAAACAGTTGTCTTGGTCGGAATAAACTCGTAGGATTCGAGACCTGTGGAGAACGTGGGACAATTATCACAAACGGGAACCAGAGCGCATCTGGAGGCGAAACTGTCAACGTCTGCACAGATGCAGATATTAGTCAGAAATCAGGGAGAGCACAGACCTACGAATTCCAACGTGAATACAGTAAGGATAAGATTCTACAACGTATCTTTGCTGAACTACCACAATCTCTTGGTGGTACTATTGAATGGTTAAATCCTTACAGGAGGACAGCGATTCCTGAACGCGGTATTTCGCTTGCTACGATGCTTGATGGGATTGCACACGCAGTTCGCGAAGATACACAATCCCTATGGACTGGTGAGATGGGTAGAGCAGATCAGGAGATGGTGATCGCAGCACATCGTTCAGTCCATAAGAATCGACAACCTATAGGACTTCCACTAAAACCTGATCCTGAAGAGGAGGAGGTATTTGATAGAAATTTTGAACAACAATTCGGTATCCACCCTCGTGAAGATATAGAGAAAGCATTACAGGTTAATTTTAAAGCGCGTTAGTTAAGAAACCTAACTTATACTTCATTCAATGAATTTCAGTTGCAAAATACCAACATTTGAATGTTAAAATTTAGTATCTCTATCTTATTTCTAATAGTCGGTAATGAGAGAAAAATGAATGGAAATGGTATAAAACTGAACGTAAGGCAATTTTTGATTGAGATTTAACTTCATTCTGTGGTAGATTATGTTATATCTTTAGTATAAGAAAATCAAGATATGTATATTGAGTGAAACTATGAGATACCTGCAAAATGAAACGATTTCACAGGGTGTGGAATAAGTATGCGGACATTCAACTGCGCCATAGAAAAAGTTTCAGACTGGCATCCGCGGTTATTTCTTGAGACACATATTGTTGCATGCGTAGAGATGATGCGTTCGTATTCTACTTCACCTGCAGTGTTGGAAGTTACTTGTGAGAATATTGTTTCCGACTGGCTTGGTGGAGAAACACAATTTAATCTTGAAATTTCATGGTCAAAGGAAACTGAAAGGAAAGCTGAACGTTTACGAGCAACTATACAAACAAAACCTATAGTAGAGATGGCTGCATCGGCACTGGCATTTATTCTTACCCCTAATATTGTTAATCTTGGACAATTAGATGTAACGAATTATGGTGATCGTGCTGACTACCGTTCGTTAGACATGCCAAGCGTCCTTGAAATCAGCGGCACAGAAACAGTATCTGAACTCAGACGACGACATAGGGAAAAGGTGGGACAAGCATTAGAAAACCCATTCGGATTGGATGCTTACGTTGTCGTCTGCGCCTTTTCTAAGTCTGGCCACCTAATACGATTTTCCTATCACCGTTTGGAGGAGTGAGCACATGGCTGCCCAAAAAACCAGGCCTTACTCAAAGGAACTTAGAGAGGCTATGAACCAAAAATCAGAGATTCTTTCCAAAGCACAGGCACTATGGGAAGTTGGCATGACAGAAACAGCACAACCATTATGGTTATCCGCTGCCAACTATGAAGAACATATCGCGCCAATGCTTGATGCGTTAGGTCGTGAATTAGAAGGAGCAATACATCGAATTAGTGCAGCTTCGTGTTATGAAAAGGCAGGTGATCCGAGTAGAGCCGTGAACCTTTATCGAGCTGCTCTTGCGGGTCCTTTACTTGAAGACACACGTCAGGAAGTTGAAAGTATGCTGAGTGAATGTCTTGTTGCACTGAATCCTTAGCCGATACAAATGTTAATCATGAAAGACGCGTTAACCGAATAGCAGTTAAAATTTCTGACCTGATGGTAAATGAAGATTTTGCAAATTACGTTATATCTCTGGTAAAAGAAAATCAAGATATGCATATTGAGTGAAAACTATTGAGATAGATGCTGTATTACGCATCAATCACATCCATAATACGAATAGTTTCGGCGATTGCTACTAATATCTTGCGGTATTGGGATATTTCGTCAACGCTCAATGTGTTGCCTATCCTGTCCTTGAGCCATTTGTGGCAGACTTGATACGCGCCTATCTTATATTCCCATACAGTTTGAGGGACATCAGTGAAATGTTGGGTGCTGTTTATCCAGACGTTGTTATCTTCATAGCGAATCCGTTCCACTTCTGCCGCACCATCACCTTCAAAGCGGTGTGTGGTTGGGAGAATGTTCCGCAATAGGTGTAGGTCTATCAGTTCTTGTCCTAACGAAGCAAGGGTACTGAAGTGGTCTATGTCCTGTGGTAAGGGGATACGAGGTATATCGTAGCGGAGAAAGTCGTAATAGCGGAGTCTGTAGGTAGGACTATATAATACAGCGTAGATGTAGCCAAGTATCTGCTCAGGTGTGATGCCTTCGGGGAGTTGGTGGGGTGTGGTTTGAGCAAGTCGTAAGCATTCTGACAAAGCTGTGAGAAACTCAGGTTTGAAGTTGAGTTTACGTTCTGTTTCAAGTGGTAGTCCTTCGGTGTCTGGATACAAGTAGAGCGGAAACACATGTCCAGATTCACTTGCCCTATTTGACACATAAGAATTTTCAGCAATCTCGTTGGTTACCAATGCATGTTGCCATGCGGGACTTGTGACAATTCGACAGACACAAACTGCCAGATTATCTTCAAGTAGATGTGACATATTCTCAGAACGAGGCCTACAATGAAATCCACGCGACCTTCCTGTGTAATATGTCCAACGTGTATCAAACGGACGGTAGTGAATAGGTGTTAGATGTTGTTCTGCATTAGGATGATCACGAAGGTCTGCTTGTGCAAGTTCTACCTTCCAGTCTTTACTGTCATTTCCCAAATTGTACCTATTCCTCGCGTCGTTTTCTGAGAGTGATACAAAATCTGTTACTGTTTCAATCACGTCTTCTACAGTCTGATGAATTGTCAATTTATCCCTTGCAGTAACAATTCCTATTGACTTGCTTTGAAGAATGTCAGTAATTTTCCATCCAGTTTCATATTCTGATCTATAGGTTGTATCCTGTGGGACAAAAAGATAATGAGGGGATGTTGGTTGTAGTTCAGACCACAGTGTGGATTGAACATCGTTACGCAAGAGTTCTCGGTATTTATCTTGTCGTGAACCCCACATATCCGCGTGATAGACTCTTGCGGGTTTATCGTTGTCTCGTTCTTTTACACACAACAGGATACATACACCTTGAATTATGTCAAACACATTTTCGTCTGTCTCGTTTTCTGGTATTGCTTCTTGTTTTCTCACGCTGCCGTGTAAATTGAGTACGTAAATAGTGTTAAAACTAATCATCATGCTTTGTCGCATACCACGGGCTGTAGGTGCGTCAAGGAAATTGTTGTTGACAATGAATCCAATTACACCTTCCCCTGTTTTATCTATTCGCCACTGTGCCCAGCGAATAAACTTAACATAGTCATCCTGCAATGCTCTTGGATTTGCTTCTCCCAAAGATTGTCCATCAACCTGACTGTAATCTTCCATTAGTGTACCAATAAAGGTTAGATTTGAACGTATTCGGCTTGGATTCGCAGAATGCTGCTTATAAGGTGGATTGCCTATAATGGCGAGGATGGGTTCGTCACGCTTCACGGAGAGGGCAGCGTTTGCCTCTTCTGAGATAAACCTTGCAAACGGATTCGTTTCCACCATCTCGTCGGGTTGTTCCAATGTATTGGTGAGATAGACACGTAGGTTTTCGTCCGCATGCCACCCATATCTACGTAAGAATAGACTCAACTTGAGATGTGCAATGGTATAAGGTGCGATAAGTAGTTCAAATCCGATAAGTCGATTGACTACCTTATCATTGACATATTGACCCCAGAAACCAGTCCCATCAGTATTTGAGACATAATCTCGGATGTGGTCAAGAACTGAGAGTAGGAATCCACCAGTACCGGTTGCGGGGTCAAGTATTAACGTGTTGCCATCTGCGAGGCCACGCGGTCTATTAAGTTCTGTTTTAAGCAGGATATCCACTGAACGCACGATGTAGGAAATCACCTGTGGTGGTGTGTAGTAGACACCTCGATCAATGCGACGTTGCGGATCGTATTGTGCAAGGAAGGTTTCGTAGAAGTGGATAACCGGGTCTTCAAGTTGGTTGCTGGGAGTGAAAGCTGTCCGGAGCATCTCTGTCGGGACGTTTCTAAGCAGGGTTACGATGTTGTCCAGAATGTAGGTGACGTTCTGTTCTGCTGACATACCTGCTACGTGCCGATAGAGCCGCGCCAGAAAACGATTTGATTGTGGTAGTGCTTCGGCGGCGGTGTAACGTGAGAAATTGGTTGCATTAGGTATTGTGCAGCGCGCGGCGAACAACCCGTAAGAAAGCGTCTGTGCATACATATCAGCGAAATCTGCTCTTGTAAGTGTGAAAAGGAGCGTTTCACAAAAGGCATTATATATGCCATAAGTTTCACTGGTTTCATCTCTGAGTGTTGTTGCGATTTGTGTATTGAGTTCGCGTGTTCGTCTTGCAAGGTATTTTGCGAGCATTTCTGGTGTGCTTATCTGGATGGCATCTTCTTGAAAGTTTTGTAAGAGTGCAGCGAGACCGTCCGTGTTTTCAGTGATCCGTGCAGTATTGATACGTTCCCCATCTTTATACAACTCAAAATCTATGAAGTTGGTCAGAATGAAGTTATCAAGGTTTTGCTTGAAGCGGTCATTCTGTATCCTTGCTTGTCCGGTGAGATTGTCAAGGTCAGTGCGATAAGCCTCTGCTTCAATATAGCCAATAGGTATCAGTCCTTCCGTGGCAATGTAATCGGGTCGTCCAATCTGGTTTATCTGTCTCGGTTCCAGATGGTATCTTACGTTGGGGCTTTCAAAGCAGTCATCAGTGACATTTTCAAGAAAGGTCTTGAGGATTGGATGCAGGGAGAGTTCATCGGTTGTGTGAGGATCGTTTCGTGTCTGCTCAATCTGCTGCAGATAATCATCGCAATATGTTTGAAATGACATAATATCAATTACTCAGTCGGTTTTTTGTGCTTATGATTGTCTATTATATGTATTTTTTGCGTATTCGTCAAGTTCAAGTTCTGTTATGAAGCATTTGACAAAACATAAGATATCTGATAACATGTTGTTGCCTGAGATTACCTCCAAATAATCAATAAAATGAATTCTTATTGATTAGCATGGCTTCTCATACACAAAAAGTCAATATGATAGATCAACGGTAGATCATCACTATATTCTCATACAACTGAAGTACTTGAAAATGGCAAACGTATTGACAAAAAAGGGACATTATCAATTAGGAATGGTTTCAGATTCAAACTAAAGAAAGGTAGAATATGAAAGAAATAAAAATTGGTTTTATCGGTTCGGGAGGAAATGCAAACGGGCACATGAATCGACTTACGGATATGGATGGTGCTAATGTTGTGGCTATTTGTGATATTGTTGAAGAGAAGGCACAGCGAGCAGCGGAAAAACATAACGCGGATCCGTATACAGATCATCGTGAAATGTTAGAACGAGATGACTTAGACGCAATCTATCTGAGTCTCCCTGTTTTTGTTCACGGACAACCTGAACTGGATGTAATTGAACGCGGTCTACCGTTTTTCGTGGAAAAACCGGTAGCAATCAACATGGATATTGCTCGGGAAGTTGAAGCAGCAGTGACAAAAGCAGGTCTGATAACATGTGTCGGTTATCAACTCCGTTATCTCGGTTCCACAAAGATTACAAAAGAAATCCTTGCTGGTAAGACGATCAACATGGCTGTCGGAAAATACTGGTGTGGCACTGGACGTGGCAGTCCTGATGGTTGGTTGCGACAGATGAGCAAATCTGGAGGACAATTGGTTGAACAGGCAACACACACTTTTGACATGATGCGTAACTTCCTTGGCGATGTTGATTCTGTCTATGCGATGCAGGCTAATCGTGTGCTGAAACAGATTGATTGTCCTGACAGCAATAGTGTGTCAATTCAGTTTACCAGCGGTGCTGTCGGTTCATTGACAGCTGCCTGGGCATACGGCGGTGGTTGGGACAATGCAAATGTTATAGATATTCTATATGAAGGGGACCTGCTGAATTGGAATCCTGGAAGGGTCTATTATAAGGAAGATGGTGAATGGGTAGAAAAAACAGAACCCGGTCCGACCATTGACGAAGTTTTTGTGAATGCAGTACGCAGCGGTGATGCATCTCAAATTCAGAGTCCATACACCGATGCTGTTAAGACGCTTGAAATATCAATTGCAGCGAATCTATCAGCACAAGAGAATAGACCGGTGGAAGTTTCTTCACTGTAAGGTAGCAGATATGGCAACAAAATATCGCGTTGCAATCGTTGGGTGTGGTGGTATTTCACATGCACATGGAAATGCGTGGCGAGATATACCAGAAATTGAGATTGTCGGTGCCTGTGATGAAAAGATTGAAGCACTCTCGCGTTTTGCTACAGAATACAGTGTAGAGAACACATACAACGATCTGCGACACATGCTTGAAAAACAGCAACCTGACATCCTTGTAATTGCGACGTGGCCCTCAAGTCATCTCAAGAATGTATTGGAAGCAGTTCGCTGTGGTGTTAAGGGAATCCTCGTAGAAAAACCTATCACTGTCAATACATCACAACTTCAGCAGATGATTCAGGTAACAGAAGGTGCTGGTATCCTTATGATGGAAGCATTTATGTACCGACACCATCCATTAACACTTGCAGTGAAGGAGAAAGTTGCGGAAGGTGCAATTGGTGATGTCCGCTATGCACGATCTACGTTCTCAACAGGACTGACAGATAGGACAAATTGGCGGTTAAGAGGAGATCTGGGTGGGGGTGCAGTCATGGATTTAGGGTGTTACTGTATCAACATCATCCGATACCTGATTGGCAGAGAACCACAGTCCGTTTGGGCAACAGGTAAGTATGAAGCGATAAATTGTGTGTGGGAAACACTTATTGGAACTTTAGACTTCGGTGATGGTGTCACAGGACAGTTCGATTGCAGTTTTGGTTGGACTTGGCGGGAATGTTATGAAATTACTGGTACAGAAGGAACTATCCGTGTTCAGAGTGCTTGGGGAAATAGTGAAGGAGAATCACATTTTACTATAAATGGTGAGACCATCAACATTGCAGGGGTTAATCCGTATGCAGCAGAAATCCTCAATCTCTGTGAAGCAGTAGAAAACGGTACTCCTCTCCTCTTACCGATTACAGATGCGCTTGGTAATATGCGCGTTATTGATGCTCTACATGAATCCGCACATACTGGACAACGTATTAACGTAACGAAATAACCCGAGGTGCTGAGGCAACTGAAATAGGGGAACGGCACACGGAGTGTGCTTACTACTATGCAAGCGTTTTTCTTGTAATATAGGTTGAAATGATTTGTCATTCCCGTGTATAATATACCATACAAAACAGCGAAGTCAAACTTGTCGTATTAAAATTACGTCCTTCTAATTCGCTAAGCATTCTGTTTATAGAGGTATACAGTTGTTATGTTTGAAAAACTAATGAAGTACCCGATTGATGTCTTTCGTGAAGGTGATTTCTCGTTTGGCATTCCAATTCCGGGTCTTCTTATCATTGCCTTAATCGCTGCACTGATTGCCGCAACTATTTGGGCATATAAGAGTGCAAGGGCACGAACCAATCGTTTCTTTCGTGGATTTCTTATTACACTCCGTGCTTTAGTGCTCTGCTTCCTCGCCTTCTGTCTTCTCAAACCTTTCCTAACTATCTATCAGAACAACCCAGATGATTCTTACCTGTTGGTAATGGTTGACCAATCGAAAAGTATGCAGATAACCGATACTGCGGATGAAACATCACGTCTAAATCTGACGAACCGATTACTTTTTGGTGAGAACCCTGAAGCTGGTGATTTAGAGGGTCTAATAGGGGAAATGAATGCCAATCAGTTTAAGACCCGTTTGTTTGGGTTTGATAGCGATGCGAAAAGGATTCCACTTGAGTTATTGCCAGCAGCTGAAGGTGAAAACACAAATATACCCAAAGCAATAAATGATGCACTTGATGATCTACAAGGTATTCCACTCTCTGGTATCGTGTTATTTACCGATGGTGTAGATCGGAGTGGGACAGACATAACAAAATTGGCGATGCAAGTGCGTGAAAGGAAAGCACCCATTCATACCGTTGGTATCGGTTCGGAAACGGGTATTTCCGATATTGAATTGGTGAAGGTAGATGTACCACGGTCTGCTGAGGAAGACTATCCAGTTGACATATCAGCCACTGTAAGACGCACGGGAAATGCAAAAAAGGAAGCAACGATCCAACTCATAGAAAATGGTAGAGTACTTCAGACAGTATCCGTAAATATGCCGCAAGAGACGACAAGGGTCCCGTTAAAATTCACACCGCGTCAACCGGGAACACTGAAGTATGAAGTCCAGGTACTAACCGAAACAGATGAGGCGATACCCCAAAATAACAAAAAAACATTCATTTTAAAGGTAATACCCACTAAAAGGGTAAAAATACTCTTTGTTGATACACAAAGATATGAATTCAAATTTATACGCCGTGCTTTAGAAGACGATCCAAATATAATCCTGACTGTTCGTTATATTACCAGTCAACAGAGTTTCGGTGGAACACAAGATAGATTAGCACAAAAATTCACTTTCTATCCAGATTCTAAAGAAGTTCTATTTGATTACGATGCAATTATCATCGGCAATTTACCAGCATCCGAATTCACACAGACACAACTTGAAAACACAGTTGAGTTTGTAAGGACACGCGGTGGCGGCTTTCTGATGTTAGGGGGAACAGATTCATTAGGAAACTCCGATGTTAGTGACTCTTATCTCAATACACCGATCGCCGAATTACTCCCCGTTGAATTGGAATTGGGTGATCCGCCTAAAGCACCTTCAGTATACCTGCCTCCTTCACAGATTCCAATGGTAAAGGGATTCAAAGTGAAACTAACAACTGAAGGTAAGAGCGATCCATTGATGCGATTGGTGGATAATCCAAGTGAGAACACAGAACGTTGGGATACACTAACCGAACTGAAAAGTTATAGTAAAGTAAAACGCGCAAAAGCAGGAGCGACAGTCCTTGCTGAACATCCAGATGAGAGGAATGAATTTGGTAACCGTATCCTTATCGCTACCCACAACTATAATGCTGGACGCGCTATGGTTTTTACGCCGAACAACTCATGGGTGTGGCAAATGGGTGAAGAGAGTGATGACGAAAGCCACGCAAGGTTCTGGAGACAGACTGCTAAATGGTTGACGACTGCACCGAAGGCTTCCCTTAAGCTTGATATAGACAAAACTGAATACACGTTGAAGGAACCTGTTGTGATAAATGCTACTGCAATGGACGATGACTTTGCATTAACGAATGATGCTAAGTTGCGTGCAATCATCGTAGGAGAAGATGGAGTCCGCAAAGAACTTCAACTTGAACAGGAATTGGGAAAAGATGGTCAATATAGTGCAAGATTCATTCCGGGTCGTTATGGAGAATATACGATAACAGCGACGGGTACACTTGATGGTGAAACCCTCGGTAAACAACAAGCACTTTTTGAAGTCAAACCGTCTTTCGCCGAATTCAGTGATGCAGCACTGAATGTGAACCTTCTTACAAACCTCGCTGAAATGAGCGGGGGTAAATACTATCCCATTGAAGAAGCAGGACAGTTGGTAAACCAGATATCACTTGTTGAGAGTGCGACCTCTGAAATTACGGATGTTGATATATGGGATCTTCCACTGATTTTCGGTCTAATCATTCTGTTCCTTGGTCTGGAGTGGTTTTTGAGAAAACGGGGCGGTTTAGTTTGACGTTATTCCTAACGTGAGTTTGATAAATGTAGCGCAAACTTTCCAGTTTGCGAAGATGTGCCACAAACTGAAAGTTTGTGCTACAATGAACTAAATATGGACAAAACACCTGCTGGTACCCTATTTATCGTCAGCACACCAATAGGAAATTTAGAGGACATAACGTTACGAGCACTCCGTATTCTTAAAGAGGTGGACCTAATCGCTGCGGAAGATACCCGTAAAACACGTAAATTATTAACACATTATGAAATTAGGACGCCACTCACAAGTTTTTTTGAAGGTAACCAACAAAGTAAAACCGAAAAACTGATTGAACGGCTAAAGGATGGAGAATCAATTGCTCTTGTCTCGGATGCAGGAACACCAACGATATCAGACCCCGGATATCCCCTACTGCGCCAATGTATATCGGATGAAGTGCGGATTGTACCAGTGCCAGGGGTATCCGCTATTCTCGCAGCGGCAGCAGTTTCCGGCTTACCACTCCACAACTTCATCTTTGAAGGTTTCCTATCACCAAAATCTGGAAAACGGAAACGACAGTTGACACAACTTGCGAATGAAGAACGCACGTTAATCCTGTTTGAATCACCACACCGGATATGTCGTTTCCTGGAGGATGCATTGGAAATCATGGGAGAACGAGAAATCGTCATCACACGTGAACTCACAAAACATTATGAAGAGATATTCCGTGGTAACTTCAAACAGGCACTGGAGAAATTCAGTGCCACCGCACCGCGCGGAGAATTCACTATAGTGATTGGAGTGTGACATTGTCTGACGAAAGACCCAATAGCATCAATAATATCGCTGTAATCGGTGCGGGGTTAATGGGACACGGTATTGCACAAGAATTTGCTTCTGCTGGATTTAGTGTATATCTCCACGACATCACAGAGGAACAACTCAATGTAGCATGCATGCTGATAGAACAGAACCTTGCATTGCTTGCTGAACACGATGTTGTTGATAAATCAGACATTCCTGACACCATGCAGCGTGTAAACACTACTCATGAACTCGCAGCAGCTACTGAGAATGCGGATTTTGTGATTGAAGCAGTCACTGAGAATCTATCATTAAAACAACAGATTTTTGAGAAATTAGATAACTTGTGTCAACCACACACGATTCTTGCCAGCAACACAACGGCATTAATGCCGAGTCAGATTGGTGTTAATACAAACCGTCAAGATAAAGTGCTCAATGCACACTATTTTAATCCACCCTACTTAATTCCACTCGTTGAGCTTATCCGAAGTCCTGCCACATCAGACGAAACTGTATCTATCACCTATAATCTTATGAAATCTATCGGCAAAACACCTGCCATCATTGAGAAAGAGGTGCCCGGTTTTGTTGGACCCCGCTTGCAAGCCGCTCTGATACGTGAGGCGTTTGCCATCGTGGAACAAGGCATTGCAAGTGCTGAAACCGTAGACCTTGTAGTTCGCAACAGTTTTGGTAGAAGGCTAAGTGTCGCGGGTCCGTTTGAAGTATTTGAGCTTGCAGGATGGGATTTAGTACTCGCTGCCTTTGAAGAACTTTACAAAGACTTGAACAGTTCCTCAGAAATCAATCCGCTTTTAAGAGAGATGGTTGATTCAGACAAACTCGGTGTGAAATCTGGGGAAGGTTTTTATCAGTGGACAGCAGAAAAACAGGAAGTACTCCGCACGCGAATGTCGCAAGCATTAATTCGCGCTATTCAAGAGGATGAATGATGTGCAGCCATCCAATTTTAAAACGTAAGTGCCCCTACTGAGTGGGTTTATATTTTCCTGCTTAACTCTTACCATCTATCCACATGTCAAAAAAACACCTGCGTAACTTATGTCTAATCCTCGTTATTTCTATTACAGTCTTCGCTATAATCCTGTATTTTAATCAGATTCAGACCCAATTGTCAAATTTTCTTGGTGGGTTTGTCTCGGCATTTAGTAGTATTGAAACAGCACGTGAATACATTGCGGGTTTCGGTATCTTTGCGCCACTCATCTCAGCTTTACTAATGATTTTTCAAAGTGTCATTGCCCCGTTACCTGCCTTTTTGATTACAATCGCCAATGGTGCTTTATTCGGTTTCTGGTTGGGTATGTTACTATCCTGGGGTAGTGCAATGTTAGGGGCTGCTTTATGTTTCTATATCGCACGATTTTTTGGCGGTAAACATGTGGCAAAAATCATCACGCGACCTGTTGTTGACAAGACAGACGATTTCTTAAGAAAATACGGGAACTATGCTATCCTAATTGCGCGTCTCTTACCTTTTGTACCATTTGATGTTGTAAGCTACGTAGCAGGGTTAACACGCATGCAATTCATCGGTTTCTGGATTGCAACCGGTATTGGTCAACTGCCAGCAACTGCGGTCTACACTTATGTCGGTAACAGAATATCAACGAATACAAGATTGATGCTTTACGGTTTCGGTATTGCGATTTCTGTGTCACTTGTAATATGGTTGCTAAAGAATCGGAAATCTAAGAATTAGTGACCGATTACATGCAAAAACCAATTGACATCAGTCTATCTATATTGTAAATTAATGACAAACCGAAATTAACCTATTCAAGAAGGAAGCAAAAACATGATTCGGATTGGTGTAATCGGAGTAGGAGGCATGGGTAATTCCCATTGTAACTCACTCCCTAATGTAGAAAACTGTGAATTTGTAGGTGTCGCGGATTTACGATTGGATGCGGCACAAGCTGTTGCGGAAAAACACAACATTCGTGCATTCCAAGACTATCAGGAACTTTTCCCACTCGTTGACGGGGTCGTCGTTGCTACGCCTCCCATAGCACACACCCAAGTCGTCGTTGACGCAGCTGAAGCGGGTGTTCACGCCTTCTGTGAAAAACCACTCTCTCTAACGCTTGAGGAAGCCGACGAGATGATCAATGCAGCCGATAAAGCTGGTACACATATCATGGTTGGACAGGTGCTAAGGTTCTATCCTGTTCACAAACTCGGCAGAAAAATGGTAGATGCTGGCGACATCGGTGATATTGTATATATAGAAACTGACTATACAGGTCCCTATAATGCCCCAAGGAATCGTCCAGGGAGTTGGTACGGAACCGTCGGTGGACTATTGGAAAATGGCATCCACAAATCTGACCTTATTAACTGGTTCGGTGGGACAGCACTCACTGTCGCAGCAGAAGTTGGTAGTTTCTCTGGACATGATGACTGGGAAGATTATACTGTTTCACTCATACGCTACAATTCAGGAGTAGTCGGCATTCTACGATGGGGTGGTTTTCTCGGTGCACGCGGTACAAATGAAACAATCATTGACGGCACTGAGGGGTCACTACGACTTGACATGGCTGCTGATTTAGCATATCTCAAAAAACGAGGAGAGAGAGAATGGCAGGAAATCGTACCTGACCGCTCAGGACCGACGCATGTTGTTGGAGAACTCTCTCACTTTGTGGAATGCATCCGTGACAATAGGACACCGATGATTGATGGCAGAGGTGGAAAACACGCTGTCGCAATTGTCTTAGCCACATATCAATCAGCAAGAGAGAAGACAAAAGTAGCGATTACATAAACAATTAGCCAATATTTGTAGAGCAAACTGTTAGTTTGCGTCTCACAGGCACAATCTGGCAGATTGTGCTACAAGGTGGCAACTTAGGTTACAATTATGTTATTTGAGGAGAAATATGATGCAAAAGAGAAAGCGAAATCAACGCGGCTATAGTGTTTATTTCTGTATAGCGTTTATGTTGATTTTGGGGACAATGTTCACTGCTTGTGTAGAGGAACAACAGTTAGCAGAACAGATTCAAGAAACAACAGATGAAACAGATCAAGAATCTGATGAACCTGCTGTTGCATTACCGGGACTTCCAGAATACGTTGCTGGATATGAGTCTTGGCTGAAATTAAACAGTGAACCCATTCCACCAGTTCCTGGAGGTGATCCTCACAATGGAACAAAGAACGTCTTTGTCAATAAAGATCGAGAAACCATTGCACCAGATGGTGAACAACAGTTCCCATATCCAGATGGTAGCATCGTGGTAAAAGAGGCAACTCGACCCGGTAAGGATTATATAGGACTCATCGCAATTATGCGGAAGGTTGAAGGAAGTGACCCTGATCACAACGACTGGGAATTTATTGAGTATTCACGAAGTGAACAGACAGATGACTTTACAGTCCTAGCATCAGGTAGAACCTGCTGGGGTTGCCATTCACGGATTGAGGATATGGATTATGTTTTTACCGAGCTTGATTGATTAGGGGTTTCAATCTATTGTAGACAATAGATTGAAACCCCTAATATATAGTGAACATTGAAAATAATGATACAAAGTCCTTGTAGGAGCGATCTCCGAATCGCGACTTAACGTAGGGATAGTACGAAGATAGTCGCGATTCGGAGATCGCTCCTACAGGGCAAAAGAGACTGTAGGAGCGATCTCCGAATCGCGACCTGCAATAGTATGTTGACTAAGCACTAAAGATGCTTGATGAAAATGTTGTTAGTATGAATACCACAAATAGTTGATATTGAATCGTACATTACCTTCTTCATCAACTATACCATCCATTTGTACCTTTAAATCTAAAAGTTCTGCGGAATCTGTTGGATAGAAAAACTGAATACCTCTTTGTCCATCGTTTCCGATGAATTGTGCAAAACCTGTTATGTCATCATCCGTTAATTGTATACTATTTATTGTAACTACCACATTACTCTTACTAAGGGATGGCGGATTAATTGGTGCTTTTCCTTCTGGATAGTATATCCAGATAAGCCATCCATGTCCATCATCACCGCTACTTGTAGGATCATCATTTTTCGGGTCATCATTAGTCGGATCGTTATCGGTTGGGTCATTATTGGTTGGGTCATTATTGGTCGGGTCATCATTAGTCGGGTCATCATCAGTGGGATCGTCATTAGTCGGGTCATCATCAGTGGGATCGTCATTAGTCGGGTCATCATCCCCGTCATCATCATCATTCCCATCATCGTCGTCATCATCTCGGGGAGTTGATGGTCCCCCTTTAGGAGGGTTCGGACCTGTGTCTGTAATTGTCTCAATAATTTCAGTGGTATCCCCTGGTCTTTCGATTCTGATAATAGGTTTGCCTTCATAGTAGAAGAGATACTGCGTCCTTTCCGGATAAATGTGGATGATAGGTCCGTTGGAATCTATCTTGTCATTAACATGTGGAATAAGATCAATGCAGGCGGAATCCGTGTCATTGTGAATGCAGTATCTCCCACCCCTATTGGAGGTGATATAATCGTCCCCACCCGAAGGATTAAGTGCTGAACCTATATTTGAAGCAATCGATCTCGTAGAGGAAGGATCGGAACATCCTGCAGTACTTAAAAAGATAAGTAGGATACTACATAAGGTTCCGAAAAATAATAGTTGAATTCCCGTCATGGCACGTTGTAAGTTTTCCACGTATTCCTCCTACCCTTAACGGTTATTGTATGGGTTGTAACTTCAAGATATTCGTATTATCATTGGAGTTAATGTCATTTGCACTGATATGGAATGTTGCTGTATTTCCTGGGATCAACCCTCTAACTTGAACCGTTATCTCTGGAATCGTGGTTTCAACGGCAAACTGAACGCCATCATCCATCTTCGTCGTTTGGGTAATCCTAAGGTCTTTTTGTGTATTAGTGCCTATGGTTAAACCTTCTACGACTCTGACATTCATTGGAGCAGTGGAATATATCTCAATAATCCATCCTTCAGGAATTGGTGCAACATTCAGATTATTTCCGCTTGAGGGTAAATTGACTTTACCTTCATCTTCTAATCTCTGCACGAGAGCTGAGGTGTCCATGGTTCTTTTGGCACGTAAAATAGGATTTCCTTGATACTCGAACACATAAGCAATGTTCTCTGGATGAACATGAACAGTAGGTGTATAACCTATATCAGAACTGTCAACCTCTATTTTATCCAGATCAAGTTTGACGCAAACAGAATCAAAGCCGTCTTTAAGGCAGAGGGTATCGTCCCCAATGGCATTGAGGTATGTATCTACGCGGTCAACAGTGATTATTGGTCCCGTATAAGGCACATCGGAGCATCCTGTTATACCGAAAAGTACGATTAGAATGCTACCGAATAAAGTTAATGGTAGTTGTCTGGTAGTTTTCATCGCTTCAAATTTTCCTTTTTGATTTGAACGTCCTAATATTGGAACTATAATTTATATAAAATTCGTAATTTATTAAACGAATTTAGATTGATGTTTGTTACATAATACAGTATTATTGACTGTAGAATTGAGACTTTGGATTGAGAATATAAATCGTAACATTCTCAGGAAGGCTGCATGACACTCTGAAGATAAAGGAGTGAAAATAGATGGTTAGATTTCTGATATATCTGTTTGATTACAGAGGTAGAGTAGGACGATTGGACTGGTGGGTATTGAGACTTGCTGCAATTTTCGGGGTTGCTTTCGCTGGTGTTTTGCTGTCTATTTTCTTAGGAGAAAATACCATTTACATTGCAGGATGTGCATGTCTCTGGTTGCAAATATCTTTTACTGTTAGAAGATTACATGACAGAAACATGTCTGGATGGTGGATACTGCTGTATTGGGTTCCTTTCTTTATACTTATTGTTTGTGGATGTTTGGAGAGGAACACAAGGTAAAAACAGATACGGATAAACCTAAATATTGAAATTTGGCTTCATTTCTAACGGTCGGTAATGAGAGAAAACTGGAAACCATACGTATCAGTTAACTCAGACTTGCATTATTTCTGCAATTATAGCATTCGTCTGTAATCCTAATTCCCCAGTACATCGGATCGGTTCACCAGTTCTAATGTGATTAATAAAATCCTCTACAAGTCCAGTGTGTGTATGCGGTAAAGGTGTTTGTGGTAACGCCTTCACACCATCAGATTTGGTTTCAAGCGTCAGATTCGCTGAATTCAACGGTGAACACCTTAGACGCCCCTTCGTACCGTATACCTCAACATCGTCGATCCCAATCCCCACATTCCAGTTGATATTTGCAACAGCATGTGCACCACTTTCAAAACGTAGAGTAAACACTGCAGAATCGTCAACGGCAACATCTAAATGCACAGTCTCTGCAAATCCTCTTACGGATACTACATCTCCCAACAGATACTGCAATAGACTGATACGATGGCTACCGATATCCATCAAAACACCACCACCACTTATTTCAGGATTAATACGCCAATTCCTCAAATCTTGACGATTCGGATTGTAATATGATGTACAGTTGATACGTGCAAGCACTACATCACCGATTACATCTTCATCCATCAGTGTCTTCATTTGCACGACATTCGGATAGTGATTTCGGTAGTAAGCGAGCATCAAGGTAATACCTGCTTCACTACAGGCATCAACCATCTGTTTACACTCGCTAACAGACATTGCCATCGGTTTTTCACAGAGGATGTGTTTACCTGCTCGGGCAGCACGGACAGTCTGTTCACAGTGAAGATTTGGTGGTGTTGCGATATAAATCGCATTGATTTCATCATCCGACAGGAGTTTTTCTACATCTGTATAGGCACGTTTTGCACCATGTCTTTCAGCGAAATCTTCTGCTTTTGCTTGATCCCGTCGCATCACTGCAATGAGTTCTGAATCATCAACGGAATATAAAGGTGGACCGCCTTTATGTTCAGCGACATTACCGCAGCCGAGTATACCCCATCTAAGAACAGCCATGATTTGTAATCCTTTCATTTACGTAAGTACAGTAAAGAGCATTTGGAAGATATCAAGCGTGCAGTGAAAACCGCAATTGTTGATTCCCCTTATAATCCCGCTAATAGGTTCTTGCGATATTGGGAACGGTAGTATCGTATTTCTATTGAGTGTCCGTTCCCATTGCCGATCGTTTTATACCTGCCATGCGATGATAATAAACATATTCACTGATAAGCGATTATATCTGATTTTCTCTTAAAAATGCAAGGTATATTACAGAAAAGGGGGGTGTAAAGTTTTTGGTATGACGTCATGATGAACGTCATACTGCACAAAAAAGTATCTGCTCAGAATTTGGCGTTATCAAACCGTAGCACTATGACGATGTTTGATGAGCGGAGAGGGTATTGATGGAAAATGTTTTTGAAAGGAATGTGTAAAGTTTTTGGCATGATCACCACTTCTAACATGAAATTTAGTAATAAATATCCTTCGGATGTGTAAAGTTTTTGTAGAAACACATGAGAAAGAAGGGAGTTAGGTTTCTGAAAACGTCAAACCCTAGAGGGGCGAAAGGTATATCAGGTTAGGGAATTAGATACACACGTTCTATACACCTTTCGCACCGCTGGGGCTTGGGCTTTTTGTTATTCACACGTTCTTATCCTGCAAATCCTATAATCCAGTAAATCCTGGTTCAGATTATGAAATTACACTTGACAAATGTCAAAATATAAGTTATTATATAACTAACATAAAGTTAATAGGGAGCATGCAATGCAAATTCGTAAAATATCAACTGTTTCAATTTGGCCTTCAATCGCAAAAAACGTAAATTATATTTGACAATATACTTCTTATAGTTTGGCAGATAAAAAAAATTCGCATAGTCGATAAAATAGCCTATAAATACCTTACACAGACTGGATTAACAGACAATTTATCAATGTTACGGACTGTACGAGATTCGTTACGAATTCGTAACTTTTTTGCAAAAGTCAAATGTCAAGTAAAATGGACGAAAACACAAAGTGATAAAGAACTTTTATATAATTCAAACATAACATCCTTCTCAACACTTTCATACTACAATGCAATATATGCCACTCAGAACTATACTCTTCATTCTCATTCTGTTACTACCAATCTCAGCATCTGCACAAGATGATTATACGATACCGAAGAAACACCGGGTAATTCAAGAAACATTCACTGACTCAAGCACTGTCCAAGTTGACACTAAAATAAACAGCATAGACTTTACGGCACTAAATGGAACGACATATCGTTTGGACAATCTCTTGAAGCAGGGACCTGTCGTATTCGTATTTCTATCGGCTGAATGTCCAGTAGCACAGCGATACGCCATGCGGCTGAAAAGGATGCATGCAGAATATCAGGAACAAGGCGTCACTATTGTAGGTGTGTATTCCAACGAAAATGATTCAGTTGAGGATATAAGATCATATCTCGCGAAGGCAGAATACACGTTCCCAATCGTGAAAGATACGGATGGAAGTTTAGCACGTCATCTCGGCGCGACGATGACACCGCAAGCACACCTAATAGATACCGCAGCTATCCTTCGCTATCGGGGTCCGATTGATGATAATCGCTATGTAACACGCGTGAAGCATGCATACTTGAAAGATGCACTGAGAGCAGTGCTTGAAGGTAAACCTGTCCCCGTGAAAGAGACACCTGCATTCGGTTGCACGATTCACCTTCCCGATCTACCTACACAAACTGAAATAAATCACAGTGAACACATCGCTCCAATTATGCAGAAGCATTGTCAGTCTTGTCATCAGACTGATGGAATTGCTTCCTTTACATTGACTGGTTATGAAGATGTGAAATTGTATGCAGATAAAATCGTTGAACAGATACAGGGACGATTGATGCCACCCTGGCGAGCTGCTTCTGATCATGGGGATTTTAAGAATGAACGTAGACTCACGGACAACGAAATTGATTTGATAGCAAAGTGGGTGAAAGAAGGTGCAGCTTCTGGAAAAATAATTAAAGATCCAGAAACGATTCAATCACCAAAAACTTGGACACTGGGCCAACCCGATGTTGTGAAAGAGATACCTGTTGTATTAAAAAAACTAACTGTAGGAAAACACGCCTCTATCACCGTCTCCATTAACACAGATTTTGACGAAGACCTTTATATACGTGCAGTTGACTTTCAATCAAATAATTGGAAATCAGTACGGCGTATAATTGCGAGTATCGGTTCCGAGGCAAAATTAATAGGAAATAATAGAACAGAACAAAAAGATGTCCATAAAACAGTGAATACGCCTGACTTAAGAATCGGTATTTGGAGACCAGGTATTCATCCAACAGTTCTTCCTGATAAAGTTGGTCACCTACTACCAAAGGGTGGAACAATAACGCTCAATCTACTCTATCAAGGCACAGATCGTGAGGAGCAGGAAATCTTGAAAATCGGACTTTATCTCTCTGATACACCAGGTACAATTCGCACCTACAAGACCACACTAATGAATAGAGAGGATACAAGAAAAGGCAAAGATAATTCAGATGATCAGAAGAACGGTTTTTCTCATCATTTTCAGGAGGATGCCTATGTATTTGCAGTAGAACCTATAAGGGTTGCAAGCGAACATGAACTAAAGGTGGTTGCCACTACACCGATAGGTGAACGTATAAAGATGATATGGCTTAAAGAATCTCAGATATATATATTGGATGAATGGCACGACATCTACCATTACCGCGAACCCGTTTTTTTACCAGCTGGGACGCGATTAGACTATGAATTTGTGGGTGATACTAAAACTAAACAAAACCCAATTGTGCTGCATTTCTATTTTACGAAAGCATCTGGATTTGTAGAATGACTTCACATACCCTCCACATACATTCACGTTGAAAAACATCACAATATGTGGTAAAATACGGATAAATTTGAAGATAAGGAGAACGAAATAAAATGCCGAAGTTTGGTGTAAATCTATTACTATGGGCAGATAAATTTGACAAAGAGACTGCAGACTTAATTCCACAGGTCGCAGAGATGGGTTTTGATGGGGTTGAAATACCCATCTTTGATCCAGAAACGGTGGACATACCGTATACGCAATCTATATTAAAGGATACAGGATTAGAAACTATCGGTTGTAATATCATGGCAGGTGACCGAAATCCGATTGATGAAGACCCTGCTATAAGAGAAAACGGTGTCAACTATCTCAAACGGACAATTGAAGTTATTGCCGAATTAGGAGCAGATACACTCGTTGGACCGATGTATAGCGCGGTCGGTAAATTGGTGGGGCGTGGTAGAAATGAACAGGAGTGGGATTGGTGTGTTGAAGGTTTACAAGATGTTGCCGAATTTGGTGGTAAACATGGCGTAACACTTGCCAGTGAACCCCTCAATCGCTTTGAAACCTATTTCGTAAATATCGCAGAAGACGCAGTGAAACTCTGTCAAGCAGTTGATAGTCCATACTTCAAAGTCCATCTTGATACTTTTCACATGAATATAGAGGAAAAGAATCAGGCAGATGCCATAATGAATACGGGTGATTATTTGCATCACATGCATTGCTGTGAGAATGACAGAGGAACGCCAGGAACTGGTCTGGTTGATTGGGATGGCGTTTTCGGTGCGCTTGCGAAAGTGAACTATGACAGATGGTTGGTGATCGAATCTTTTACACCTGCTGTAAAGGAAATAGCAGCAGCGACATGTATCTGGCGCGATATCGCGCCGAGTGCAGAGAGTCTTGCCACGGATGGACTCGCATTTCTCAAACAGAAAGCGGACGAATATCTTTAGAGGGTTTTTGAGGACAATCAGGAGGAACTGAGATGCAATTGAATAGGAATTTATCCGTGCTTTGCGCGATAATTTTCACTCTTTTTTTCTTCTCTCTAATTGGTTATGCAGAACTACCAAATGCAACGGAGAGTGAAACTGAGACGAAGAAGATAGAAGAGAGCAGGTTACTCACAAATGTACGTCAACTTACTTATGAGGGTAAAAGGGCAGGTGAAGGTTATTTTTCTGAGGATGGAAACTCGCTTATTTTTCAAAGTGAACGTGAAAAAGACAATCCTTTCTACCAGATTTATATATTGGACCTGCTGACCGGTGAGTTCCATCGTGTTTCCCCTGGTGTAGGGAAAACAACTTGTGCATTCTTCCGTCCGGGAACTGAAGAAGTACTATTCGCTTCTACACATCACGATACGTTTGCACAAGCTAAACAGCTCGAGGAGTTTGAACTTCGCGCATCAGGAAAAGAACGACGTTATAGCTGGGATTACGATGTAACCATGGACATCTTTTCTGCTAATCGTGACGGAAGCAATCTCAAACAATTAACAGATGCTGAAGGATATGATGCAGAAGGGTCCTATTCACCTGATGGTAAATACATCGTTTTCTGTTCTTTACGAGATGCCTATCCGAAGATCGATCTAACGCCGAAACAACTAAAACAGTATGAGATAGATCCTTCCTATTTTGGTGAAATCTATATTATGGATGCAGACGGGTCAAATCAGAAACGTCTCACTGATTCACCCGGATATGATGGGGGTCCCTTTTTTACGCCTGATGGACAGCACATCGTGTGGAGACACTTTTCAGATGATGGAAAAACCGCAGACATTTACACCATGCGTATAGACGGATCGGGGGTAACACGACTGACCAACTTTGAGAGTATGTCGTGGGCTCCATTCTTCCATCCAAGTGGTGCTTATGTCATATTTTCTTCAAACAAACTCGGTTTTGCCAACTTTGAACTCTTTATCGTTGACTCAATGGGTAGACACGAACCTATTCAGGTTACTTCAACAGATGGATTTGATGGTCTTCCTGTCTTCTCACCTGATGGGAGTCGTTTGTGTTGGACATCCAATCGCAACAATCAGAAGCAATCACAACTCTATCTGGCAACTTGGAATCATGAAGCTGCTTTAGAAGCGATCTCCCTATCTCCCAGAAGTAGCATCACCAGAATCTCTGAACCGATAGGGCAACAGATAGATGCAGATCTGGATTTTACTGATTTCGTTGATGATAACAAAACTACCATTCAGCGACATGTTGAGTTTCTTGCTGACGATGCATTAGAAGGCAGAATGTCAGGTTCTGAAGGTTCAAAACGCGCGGCGGAGTACATCGTTGAAGAATTTACGAAACTCGGTCTGCAGCCTGCTGGGGAAGAGGGTGACTTCTTCCAAACTTTCGAATTCAATGCTGGCAGCCAGCTCATTCCTGATAAGAACCATTTCGACATAACACGTAAGACGCACGGTACAGACGTGCCGCTTAAATTCATGGTAGAGGATGATTTTTTACCCTTCTCATTTTCAAGCAATGGTGATGTTGAGGGTGAAGTTGTTTTCATTGGCTACGGTTTACACGCACCTAATGATACGAATTTAGGCTATGATTCTTACGACGGTATAGATGTGAAGGATAAGATCGTTGTTGCGCTGCGCTATGTTCCAGAAGCTGTCAAAGGTGAACGACAACAGCAATTAATTCAACATGCAGGTATCCGCTATAAAGCCGTGCGAGCAAAGGAAAAAGGGGCAAAAGCATTTTTAACAGTTGCTGGACCGAATTCTCAGAACGCTGGTAAAGTAATACCACTGAGTTTTCACAGCGGCAGTGCTGATGCTGGTATCATCTCCTGTTCTATTTCCGATACAATTGCCAATGTACTATTCTCACAAGCCGGTAAAGACCTTAAGGATGTACAGACTGGTCTTGACGATGAGAATCCACACTTCGTTGGACATTTTCCTATCCCCAATGTCAAAATTAGAATATCAGCAGGGGTTAAAAAGATTAAGAAGACAGACAATAACGTTCTTGCGAAACTTCCGCCAACCAATCCAACGGATGTTAGTGAATATATCATCGTCGGTGGACATTATGACCATATAGGATTCGGGGAAGTGGGTTCACTTGCAAAAGGTGAAGAGAAGAATAAAATCCATAACGGAGCTGATGACAATGCTTCAGGTACTGCAATCGTTCTAAAACTTGCAGAGATGTTCAGTGCTGACCATAAAAACCATCCGGAGAAGTTCAAACGTGGAATCATCTTTGCGCTATGGTCCGGTGAAGAACTCGGTCTTATCGGTTCAACACATTTTGTCAATGATCCAACACTCCCTTTAGAAAGTGTTGCAGCCTACGTTAACTTTGATATGGTTGGACGGCTTCGTGACAATAAACTCGTTCTTCAAGGAATAGGTTCATCACCCATCTGGACAAAGATCATAGAAAAAAGGAACGTACTCGTCGGTCTTAATCTTTCACTAAAAGCAGACCCGTATATGCCGACTGACGTCACAGCTTTCTATCCTAAGAATGTCCCTGTTCTCAGTTTCTTCACCGGATTACACAACGACTATAACCGTCCTTCAGATGACCCTGAAACGTTGAACTATGCTGGCATGGAACGTATAACCAGCTTGGCGTACGGGATGGTATCTGACCTAATTAGTGCTGATGAACGTCCAGAATATCTGAAGGTTGAACGTAACGCACCTGAGCAGGGAAGTCGCGCTTCAATGCGTGCATATTTGGGGACAATTCCAGATTATACAACCGAAGATGCTGGGGTAAAACTATCTGGTGTTGTAGGTGGCGGTCCAGCAGAAAAAGCTGGATTGAAAGGTGGAGATGTTATCATAGAATTTGGCACTAAGAAGATTGAGAATATATATGACCTCACTGATGCACTTTCTGCAGCCAAGGTTGGTGAACCCGTTGATGTGGTTGTGATGCGTGATGGGAAACAAGTAAAGTTGAAAGTTACCCCCGTAGCAAGGTAAAACAAAACTGTGATATTAAGAAAAAAGCACCATCAGATGATGGTGCTTTTTTCTTAAGCGTTCAAGACAAATCTATTGACTACCGAGCGGTTGCAAGGAACCATCCTTCACTACTTCAAGAACAACAATCTGTTCATAGACTGCCTCACCGTTCGGGTCAAAAGAAAATGAACCTAAGACTGTATCAAAATCCATCGTTGCTGCCAAAGCATCGCGAATATCTGCTGCATCAGTTGAATCTGCTTGTCTAATCGCATTTGCCAGTATATTCAGACTTGCGTACGCTTGGGCAGCCCAAGGACTCGGGATGGATCCATGTTTATCCATATAACTTTTGACAAAAGCTTGATTTTTTGGACTGTCATCAAGTTCTGACCACCCCGCAAAAGCGATTGCATTCTCAGCTGCAGCACCTACTTCACCTACTTCTACTTTTGTCAAATCAGGAACAATCAGCCTTGAAGAGACACCTAATGCATCTGCTTGCTCGATAATTTGTACCATCTGAGTTGACAGAGCAGCGACAAAGACTACATCAGGAGCCATGCTATTAATGTTCATTAATTGTGTCATAAAGTCGGTATCGGTTGTTGCGAACGCTTCCGTAGCCAATATGTCAACATTTGCTGTGCCTAACGCGGTTGTCAGCTCATCTTTTACACTTGTAGAGTAGGTATCAGTACTATCATAGATAATTGCTGCACTTTGATATTGCAGTGCTGCATGCGTTTGCATCACTCCCTTTGGTATAAGGATGTTTGTGGCTAAACCTGCGCGGAATGCATAGTCGCCGACCTCACCACTTAAACCTGCAGCAGAAGAAATCGGACTGAAAGCAACAACACCAGCCTCTTGTGCAATCGGAAAAGCTTCTCTAAGATGGGTTGAAATGCCAACACCAACTATGGCAGGGATACCTTGATCCACCAAAAACTGAACTGCCTCCTTAGCACCGTCTACTGTACTCTTGTTGTCATATACGAAGAACTTAAAGTTGACACCATACATTCTCTGTTCTTCTCGTGCTAATTCAAGCCCGCGAAACATTGGGTCCCCATAGGGTTCGGCATTATCTCCAGTTCTTGCAAGAGCGATACCGATAGTTACATCTATGATATCAACGGGTTCCGTTTCACCAGGAGGTATAACACTCGTCATCCTTTCGCAACCTGAAAGACCTACAACTAAAAATGCTATTGCCACTAAGGCAAAAAGTGAAACATTTCTTATTCTCATTAATCAATCTCCTCTTTGTAATTACAAATTCATAATTTATTCAAACCTTTAACTTAAGGATTGGTATAGAATATTCTATGTAAATTATCACATAATTACGGGTCAGTGTCAAATTAAAAAGAGATGTAACTAATTCACTTGACAAAGTGTTTAATTATATGTTAAAATTAGAATTGTTAATTTGTGAATCATGGTGGGATGGCTGAGTGGACGAAGGCGGCGGTCTTGAAAACCGTTGTGGCGCAAGTCACCGTGGGTTCGAATCCTACTCCCACCGCCACACAATATGGAGAGGTGCAGGAGTGGTTGAACTGGACTGCCTGCTAAGCAGTTATGGCGAAAGCCATCGTGGGTTCGAATCCCACCCTCTCCGTTTTTGACTTTTAAATACAGAAAAACAATATGAACAATATGTTCGGTTCAGTGTCTTAATACGCAAGATTAATCAGATTTTCCTATAGAATGTGCATAAGATGCGCCTGTAGCTCAGTGGATTAGAGCATCTGACTACGGATCAGAAGGCCGGGGGTTCGAATCCTCTCAGGCGCTTTAAAACTTTGTGAACAATCAAAACCGCAGGTTTGAAGAACAGTGTCAATCACCTTACCATCCAAGCCAATTGCAAACGATGATGTCTCTTGGATGGGAAAGGCACTTGAATTAGCACGACAAGCTACAGAGATAGGTGAGGTACCAGTTGGTGCAGTCGTTATAAAGGAAGGAAACCTTGTTGCTGCTGCGCATAACCTTCGTGAACAGTCGGGAAATCCTGTTGCACATGCTGAAATGCTCGCAATTCAGTCAGCAGCGAAGAAACTCGGCAACTGGCGATTGACAGAAACAACATTATATGTTACGCTGGAGCCGTGTCCAATGTGTGCTGGTGCAATTATTCTCGCACGTATTCCAAGAGTTGTTTTTGGTGCCGCAGACCCAAAAAGTGGTGCTGCTGGATCACTTTACAACATTGTTCAAGATGAAAGACTCAATCATAAAGTAGAACTGTTAAGCGGCGTCTGTGCCGAAGAAAGTAGTGCACTTTTGCGAACTTTTTTTGAGAATAGACGTTAAAGAATATAAGGAGAGATGCAGGAGTGGTTGAACTGGACAGTCTCGAAAACTGTTGTGGCGCAAGTCACCGTGGGTTCGAATCCCACTCTCTCCGCCATCTTGTTACGAAGATGTGTAGTAGAGCAAGCTTAGTCGCAATTCAGATATCGTTACAAACTTTTTGATACAAACTTTTGAATTGATTGGAGAAAATGATATTGTTGGGGCAGTAGCTCAGTTGGGAGAGCGTATCCCTCGCACGGATGAGGTCACGGGTTCAAATCCCGTCTGCTCCATACTGATGAACTTTTCGGAGAGATGCAGGAGCTGGCTGAACTGGCATGACTGGAAATCATGTGTGCTGTTATGCAGTACCGTGGGTTCGAATCCCACTCTCTCCGCCATCTTGTTATGAAAAACATCGGTCTTGCGTTATATTGATGTATGTTGTGCTAAACCGACGGTTTCAAATATGATAAATAGTTTTACGACTTGGCTATGCTAAGTGGGGAGGTAGCGGTGCCCTGTATCTGCAATCCGCTATAGCAGAACTGAATTCCGAGTAGGCGGCCTGTCTTTGTGGGGTCTGTCCTAAGCACGTAGCGTTGATAGTTGGGTCTTGAGCAACGAGAGTTTATTAAACCCCGTCAGATCCGGAAGGAAGCAGCGGTAGATAAGTTTTCTCGTGTGACGCAAGGTAGCCTGACTTGAGCTAACGACTTAAGCAACGCCCGGAAAGGCTTGTCAACACTGGGTGCATAGCCATTTTCTCAGAAAAAACCGATTTGTGAATAGAATGGAATACACACCTGTCTAAGGTTTTAAACATGTCTTATGAAGTTTTCGCTCAGAAATGGCGACCTCAATTCTTTCGCGATGTCGTTGGACAGGTTCATGTGACGACAACGATACAGAATCAAATCAAGTCCAACCGACTGGGGCATGCTTATCTTTTTCGGGGACCCCGAGGTACTGGAAAGACTACAGTCGCACGACTGTTCGCAAAAGCAGTCAACTGCCTAAAACCTACACAAGAAACCGACTTTGATCAGTCAATAACAGGTGAACCCTGCAATGCGTGTGATGCGTGCAAGCAGATTACACAAGGCAGATCTTTTGATGTGATTGAGATGGACGCTGCATCCAACCGGGGCATTGACACGATCCGTGACCTGCGTGAAAACGTCAAACTCTCACCTGCCGCCTATAAATATAAAGTCTACATAATTGATGAAGTCCACATGCTCACACCGGAGGGGTTCAATGCGCTGCTCAAGACACTTGAAGAACCCCCTTCACATGTGATTTTCATCATGGCGACTACAGAACATTCCAAAATACCGAAAACTATTGTATCGCGTTGCCAAGATTTTGATTTTCGTAACCTCTCCTCAGAACAAATTATTTCCCGACTACAACTTATTGCCTCCGATGAAGGGATTTCTGCTGACAATGAGGTCCTATCGCTTATTGCACGTCAATCTGAGGGGTGTCTTCGTGATGCAGAAAACCTACTTGAGCGACTCGTTTCATCTAATGCAAAAGAACTGACAATCGAAAACGTTGAGGAGACATTAGGATTAGGGTCAAGTTTCCTGCTCAACGAACTTTCAGAGTCCATTATCAAACAGAACCTTACTTCAGGTCTGCAGACATTAAACAAGCTATCCAGACAGGGAATGGATTTGGTATTGTGTCTAAATCAACTTATCTCCTATTTTCGCGACCTGCGTCTACTCGCTATTGACAACCAACTCGGAGAACTCATTCAAGCACCATCCTCTGAACTCCCAACATTGAAAGAGAAAGCACAAGAAATCTCTGTTGAACGGCTATCACGGATCATAAGAATACTCATGCATGCTAACAGAGATATCAAAGAATACGGTTACGTTCAATTACAACTTGAGAGCGCGTTGGTACAAATAAATGCTATTAAAGAGGGTATTAAACTTGACGAGATTGTTAATAAACTTATTGAAATTGAGCAGAAGATAGGAAGCATTGAAACAACATCACAATCGAGACATGCTGATACAGAAGGAAGCCAGCATATTCCTCAGAACGTAGTAGAACAAGGTGTGACTGAGCCATTATTTTCGCAGATTCAGGAGACACCTATTACGCAGTCTGAAGAAATACACGCACATGGCGGGAGTGTTGATTCCCCACCTATAAAATCTATTCCTGAAGTTGAACTGAAGTCCACTAATACTGTTGAAAGTAGTCCTGATGAACTATCTGATATTTGGAACGAGGTGAAATCCCGACTACCAGCAATGTTAAATCATGGGGTGTTCCAAAATGCAGTCCCAAGTTTTGATGGAAAAGACCATGTAAGAATCTCTTGTCCTTTAGGAAAATTTTCCATTGCTGATGAGGATGCCAGAAAAGAAATCACACAAATATTTTCTGAAGTCATCGGTAGACAGGTTAACATTGAACTTGTAAAAACAGAAATAATTCCAAAAGCGGTAGAGACCTTAGAACCATCTGATGTAGAAATTAAGACTACACCTTCTATGCGGAAACGTCAAGCAGAGAAAGATGAACAGATTAGACCTGTTCTGGAAATGTTTGACGCAAGAATATTAGAAACCAAATAAGGAGATATTCCGGTTCTCACACGGGAATTGGAACCATTTATAACTATGAAAATGAATGACTTGATGAAGCAAGCACAGCAGATGCAGAAACGTATGCTCGAAATCAGAGAAGAACTTGCAAACCAGACTGTTGAGGCAACCGTCGGGGGTGGCATGGTAACAGCAGTTGTCAACGGACAACAGGAGCTTGTTTCACTTCGCATTACACCGGAAGTCGTGGATCCCGACGATACAGAGATGCTTGAAGACCTTCTTGTCTCAGTAGTGAATCAAGCGTTACAACAATCTCAAGAATTGATGTCTGACGAGATGAGTAAACTCACCGGCAATTTCAAGATTCCGGGACTTCCATAACGACAGTTCCATATTGCCAGCATATTGACAGACTGAATGTCTGATGCTCAAGGTGATTTCTGTCACTTCAACAGGCAAAAACATGCAAGGGTATCCTCAACCTTTGGAGCGGTTAATCATGCAGCTCCAAAAACTTCCAACGGTTGGTCCAAAGACCGCTCAACGTTTAGCTTTTTTTATGCTAACACTTCCGGATTTTGAGACAAACCAGATTGCAGAAGCGATCATGGAAGTTAAAAAACACTTGTCAGATTGCAATATCTGTGGTACTATCACAGATATAAATCCATGCCATATCTGCTCAAACCCAAGACGTGATCAACAGATAATTTGTGTCGTTGAACAATCAGATGACCTTTGGGCAATAGAACGCACAGAGACACACAAAGGTCTATATCATGTCTTGGGTGGTGTTCTGTCACCATTAGACGGCATAGGACCGGATTCCTTGAGAATGAGCGATCTGTTCAAACGCGTTCACAATAATAACGTGAAAGAAGTAATACTTGCTACCAACTGGGACACTGAAGGTCAGGCAACGGCACTCTTCCTAACACAGCAATTAGAAAAGTACCCTGTATCTGTAACAAGAATAGCCTACGGTATCCCCGTTGGTGGCGATTTGGAGTATATTGACGAAGTCACACTTGCGAAGGCTCTTGAAGGCAGGCGCGCAATGTAATACACTTTTGACATATTTATTTTGAGGAAGCCTCCATGAAACTATCACAATTGACTTCTATTTTTTTCATATTAAGCTGCTGTATGTTATCTTTGCATGCAACTGCACAGAACAATGTTGTTGACAAGAATCAGTTGACTACATTTGACAGCAACAATGCTTTTGCAATCTTGAAAAAGCAGTGTGAATTCGGGCCCCGTCCTCCCGGTTCAGAAGCGCATATAAAAACAAGGGATTACCTCTCTACAGAACTAAAAAAATATACCGATGCTGTTTCACTACAACCTTTCACATCTGAGGTAGATACAGTTGGGAATCCACAACAACGTATAACGCTGCACATGAACAACATCATTGCAGAATTTGGCAGTCGTCATAGTGAAACACTCTTGTTAGCAGCGCATTGGGACACGCGTCCGTGTGCTGATAAAGAACCGGATAAAGAGGTGCAACTTAATCCGATACTTGGGGCAAACGATGGTGCTTCGGGTGTAGCAGTTTTACTTGAAATCGCTCGTATCCTCAAATTGAAGCCACCCCCAAGAAGAATTGTAATAGTTCTGTTTGATGGAGAGGATTACGGAAAGTCAACAGACCAGATGTTCCTCGGGTCACGTTACTTTGCAAAGAATATGGGAAAATGGAAACCTGATTACGGAATCCTGTTGGATATGATTGGAGATAAGGACTTAGAGATACCTATTGAACAGTACTCTTGGGTCGCAAACCGTGAATATACAGACTCAATCTGGAAACGTGCAATAGAATTAGGATTAGCACCATTCCAACGTAGAATAGGTCCTGCGATTATGGATGACCATGTGCCTTTGATTGAGGTAGGTATACCGATGGTCAATATCATTGACTTTGATTATCCGTACTGGCATACACTTGAGGATACAGTGGATAAATGTAGTCCAAAGAGTTTGGAAATTGTTGGGACGCTTGTGCTAAATATTATCTATGAGGGTCTATAGTAGAATTCCCAGCAATGAGGTGAAGGCACCATGAATACATATCAGAAACATTATGATGTCATTGTAGTAGGTGCGGGTCATGCAGGATGTGAAGCAGCTCTTGCTGCTGCACGCATGGGTTGTAATACCCTCATCGTGACCATTAACCTTGATACGATAGCAAAAATGTCATGTAATCCTGCTATTGGCGGTCTGGCGAAGGGACACCTCGTAAAGGAAATTGATGCACTCGGTGGGGAGATGGCAAAGAACATAGACAAAACCGGAATTCAATTCCGACGATTGAATACCAAAAAGGGACCCGCTGTTAGATCAAGTCGCGCACAAGCCGATAAGAAAGCATATCAGGATCAGATGAAACAGGTTTTGGAGAAACAGGAAAAACTTGATATAAAACAGGTTCTGGTGGAAGAATTACTCGTCGAAAATGGAAAATGTGTCGGTATTAAGAGTCAAACACAGACTGCATATTATGCAGATACCGTTATCCTGACAACCGGTACTTTCTTGAGAGGTACAGTACATATCGGAGATGTATCGTATAGTGCTGGCAGAGCAGGAGAATCCTCTGCCGAAAAACTATCAGAAAGTTTCCTGAAATTAGGTTTTGAAATCGGTAGACTTAAGACAGGTACTCCACCGCGTGTAAATGCACACACCATTGATGTTAGTAAAATGGAAATACAACCCGGTGATGACAATCCACTTCCCTTCTCATTCTCTACTGAACAGATTACACAGACACAAGTACCATGTTATCTTACCTATACCAACGAAAAAACCCACAAGGTAATTCGCAACAATCTGCATCGTTCAGCGATGTATAGTGGCAGAATCGTTGGTATCGGTCCCCGCTACTGTCCATCTATAGAGGATAAGGTTGTCCGTTTTGCAGAAAAAACGGAGCATCAGGTGTTCGTTGAACCTGAAGGTATAGATACAGATGAGATTTACCTAAACGGCATCTCAGCAAGTCTTCCTGAAGATGTACAGGTAGATATGGTGCATAGCATAAAAGGATTAGAAGCTGCAGAGATTATGCGTTTTGGCTATGCAGTGGAATATGATTTTGCACCTGCAACACAACTTCATCCTACTCTTGAAACCAAAAAAGTACCTGGACTCTATTTTGCTGGACAACTCAACGGTACAACCGGTTACGAGGAAGCCGCCGCACAAGGACTGATGGCAGGAATCAATGCTGCCTTAAAGGTAAAAGGTCAGGAACCACTCATTCTTGACAGGTCACAAGCATACATCGCTGTTCTAATTGATGATCTGGTCTCATTAGATATTCGTGAACCGTATCGTATGTTTACATCTCGTGCTGAATATAGGTTAACATTGCGGGAAGATAATGCCGATCTCCGATTGACGGACATTGGAAGGAATATTGGCTTGGTAGATGATAAAGCATACAGAAGATTCAAAAAGAAAGAAAACGCTATCAAATCTGAACTCAGACGTTTGGATGAAACCCGTCTAACACCGAATGCAGTTACAATAGAGAAGCTGCGAAGTATAGTGGAAACCGGTGAGCTAAAGCAGCCGACGTTATTAGCTGACTTACTCAAACGTCCAGAACTTAGCTATGAGCACATTTCTCGCTTAGCACCAACTACCGATTTGCTATCCCCAACTGTTACCGAACAGGTGGAGATACAGATAAAATATGACGGTTATATTCAACGGCAACAGAGACAGATAAATCAGTTCAAAAAACTGGAGAACCTGCGAATTCCAGATACTTTTGACTATGTAGATGTACGCGGTTTGAAAACGGAAGCACGTGAAAAACTCGAGAAAATTCGTCCAGCATCCATTGGACAGGCATCTCGGCTTCCTGGTGTTTCTCCAGCAGATATTTCAATACTTATGGTGATGCTACATCAGCATGGTCGGTAGAGTGGTATAGTGCCAGGACATAAATTAGGATATAGATTTGGCGAATTTAGATGTAAGATATGGAGGAACAGTTCTGTCAACTACTTGAGAATGAATTCTCTCGATATAGATTTCCTTTGGATACAAGGCAGATTGAACAGTTAACGATATATCGGACAGAATTGCAGCGATGGAACACACATACAAACCTAACAGCAATTACTGAAGATTCTGAAATCATCTATAGACATTTTCTTGATTCTGTAAGCGTTCTGAATCATTGCAATATCCGGACAGGAGATTCTGTCGTTGATATTGGTACAGGAGCAGGATTTCCAGGAATTGTACTAAAAATATATATTCCAGATATCAAACTAACCCTTATTGAAGTATCTCATAAGAAAGTAGCATTTCTTAGATTCTTGATTTCTCAGTTAGGGTTTGATAGTTCCATTAAGGTCTGTGCAGAACGTGCTGAAATCTGTGCACAAGATGATCAATTTGTGAATTCCTATGATTGGGTTTTGACACGATACATCACATCTCTTGATAAGTCTGTCAAATACTGTGTACCGATGCTAAAAACAACCGGTCGATGGATAGCATATAAATCCAAGGAGACAGATCGAGAGATTCAACAGAGTAAAGATACATTGAAGGAGTTTGGGGTAGAAATTAGAAACGTGCATAAATCCAACATTACGCACCTTAATCGTTCATATATCGTAATAAGTCGTACTGATATTGGGAATTAGCGTAATAGTAATACTACTTTACACCTCTTATCGCATCTAATATACACTAAAAATGTTAGAGATAGCATCCCAGTCAAGGAGATTTATGGAATGTTTGATACTACTACATTTGCAGAAAACAAAGCGATTGTCCATGTCAATGGAAAAATAATAGGCAATACAGTAACACAGTTCCGAGATGAAATAGAACAGCAACTGCAGGACGGGAACAATAACCTGATAATAGATCTCACTGATGTCCCACTCCTTGACAGTACAGCACTTGGTGTCATTATAATTACATTTCAAGTATTACAAAAATCGGGTGGTAAATTAGTCTTATTAAATCCACAGAAAGCTGTGAGTAGCGTACTGGAGGTAACACGACTTACATCAATTTTAGAGGTCTACGAATCAGAAGAAGCTGCGCGAAACGCATTTTCATAAGTGATATATTAATAGTAGTAGGCACTCTCCGAGTGCCGTCTCTTCTGACAAAATATTTACACACCCAAATGGAGTGTAAGAAATGTCAGCAAAATATAACAACGGCAAAAAACCTGTGAAACGTTCTTGGTTTAAGTTGAGATTGCGGGGACAACAGGTTGTCTTATTTCTACTTGTTTCACTTACGCCACTATTAATCGTCGCATTGACCATCAGGATAATTGGAGAAAATGCACTAAAGAGCAGCGTGGGAGATGGTTTAGTTCAGTTAGCACGAGAAAAACTCTATCGTATAGACCGCTCAATATCGGAAAGAATTGAAAAAATCCGAGCTGAACTACCAAATTTACGATCAGCAATCGCTACTTCAAATAGTGCTGACACAGACTTGGAAGTCTACAAGGATGTAAATAGTCACTTGGAGGATAGCCTACGTCTGTTAGAAGCTTATGCAGGTAGCGGAAATAGGAGAAGGGGTTATAGGGCAGAGGTAACTATCACAAACGTTAGCGGAAATGTTCTAAGTTCAAACAGACGCGATTTAGGTTTCAGTTCAAGACGGACATCCACATTTCAGATAAAAAACGTCAAAAACGAAACATGGTGGAAAAATACAAACGATAATGGAAAGGGTAAACAATTCATTGAAGATGTTAGATACAATGCCGAACAACGTGTATACATTTTGCCTGTTTCCTTCCCTATCTACAACCAGAGTACAAACAGACGCCCCTCTAACACAAGTAACCGTAGACCGTCTAATAATAATGAAGGAACAGCACAAGGAAACAGGAATCAATCAGACAACAGTGACAGAAAATTAATCGGTCTCATCAGGACAATTCTTATCTTACCAGAAATTGCAAGTATTGTCGCACCACGACCCGGTATGGAGAAAACTTTTACAATCTTGACATCTGAATCCGGACGAATGATAGCCACCTCTCCAGACAGTGGTTATATAGTAGATGATAACATAGATATTGAACGTGCTGCTGCCAGAGCAATTGTTGAAGCGAAACGGGGATCAGAAGGAAACTACTACGGTTATGAGGCAGCAGGAGAAACTGACAGGAACAATGAATCACGAGTTTATGGATGGGCAAGGACACTTAAGACTTTCCGAACGCCTTGGAAAACCAGCCAAAATTTCAGCAACTGGATCGTTTTTGTGTCATATCCAAGTTCTAAGGCATTTGCAGGTGTTGTCAAACTGAATCAATATGTCTTATTGGTTACAATACTATCTTGTGTAATAGTAATACCTGTCGCTTATGTTGCAGCAAAACGCATCTCACTACCTGTGATGCAACTCGCTGAAACAGCAAAACGTATCGGACAGGAGGCAAATAACGTAATTCAGGATAATACTGAACAAGCACGAAAACAGATAGTAAATATGCAGTGGTTGCAAGATGAAGAATCAGATAACATTGCTATTGATAGCAAGAATGAAGTCGGGGTATTAGCTGAAGAATTCAACGATATGCACCGCAATTTGAAAATTGCTGTTGAAAAACTGATTAACGCAGAACAGCAGATGACAACTATCGTTGATTGTCTCAGTGAAGGTCTGATTGTTGTTGATACGAACGATAAAATTCTATACTTCAATCCAGCCGCGAAGTACCTACTAAACTATAACGAGACAGTTGAATTCCCGGAACGGTTTACTGAACTAATCAGGACTACAGACCTAACTGTATTAGCAAATGTTTATGGAAAAGACTCGCGGACGACCGTAGAAATCAATTTGGATCAAGAAGATGAAAATCGTGTCTTACGTGTCGTTACAAGTCAGTTTGAATCAATTGATGTGAATACAAATGGGGAAGATGCAACAGCAGAAAACGGGAACCTCACCGGCATGATATATGTTTTTGATGATATAACGCGAGAACATGAAATTGACAGAATGAAATCTGATTTCGTAGCACTAGTTTCACACGAATTACGTACGCCATTGACCTCAATCATCGGCTTTATTTCGCTGGTACTGGATGGCAAAGTTGGAAAAATAAATAATAAGCAAGAACAGAGCCTTACCAGAGCACATCGCCAGTCTCGAAGACTTGCAACGATGATTAACGATCTTCTCGATATTTCACGTATTGAAGCAGGACGTATTGTGATGAAACTGGAACCTGTTGAGATGGTTGAAATCGCACAACAACGTCTGGAAGAACTGAAACCGCAAGCCGATGAAAAAGAGATCTTATTGGATTTAAACGCGCCATCTGATTTACCCAATCTTACAGGAGACACAGAACGTATCGGACAGATTCTAACGAACCTAATCGGAAATGCAATCAAATTTACACCTACTCACGGTAAAGTATCTGTCAGAATGTCGCGTAAGGAATGTCCAGTTGAATTGGATCACACGATAGATGAAAACGATGGTGTCCATGTTGAGGTGATTGACACCGGACCTGGAATACCTGAACAAGAACGAGAGAACGTATTTGATAAGTTTCAACAACTGGGAAACGTCCAGACACGAGAACAAGGCGGAACAGGATTAGGACTTTCAATCGCACGCGGATTTGTAGAAGCACATAAAGGCACAATTTGGGTAGATACCGGTGAAAATGGCAATGGTTGCAACTTTCAATTCTGGATTCCGTTAATTTCATAGAACCGGGACATAAACGCAGGGAATGAACAGCACGATATTATGGTGAAATTTGAAAATAATTATACACTTACCCACTCTGGTAGGTGCGATTTCCTAATCACACCGTTGTGAACTGTATAAAAAAATCATATTCTACCATATTATGAGAGCAACCTAATGCACAATTTCACTGATTAAAATAAGGTTATGGATATGTCAGAAACAGTATATGTATCAAAAGTCAATTCATCAACAGAAACGATTTTAGTCGTAGATGACGATACAGATATCCTGGCACTATTGGAGATGAGTCTTACATCCGATGGTTTTAATGTAATAACAGCAAGTGACGGCATGGAAGGTCTGGAACGAGCGAAAACCGATCTTCCAGATCTGATTTTACTTGATGTGATGATGCCATACATGGATGGATTACAGGTTATAGAAAAACTTAAATCGGATAGTGACACAAGCTCCATTCCTGTACTGTGGATAACGGCAAAATCCCAAACCGAGGATAAGTTGAAAGGACTTGAAACGGGGGGAGACGACTATATCACTAAACCATTTGACCTAAGAGAAGTATCCGCAAGAATCAATGCTGTCTTAGGTAGAACGCGTCCCGTAAAATACATCAATCCATTGATCAGTGCTATGGGTGAAGGTTTTAGTGAAGAAGGTGTAGCTGAACTCGGTTCACATCTACAAGCAGCCGCAGAGATTCAGATGAAGCTGCTGCCCGATAAACCGCCAGTCTATCCAGGTTTCGAATTTGCTACAATGTTCCGAAGTTCAACATCGGTTTCAGGCGACTTATACGACTTTATTCCGCTAAGTGAAACACGAATTGGTGTCGTATTAGGGGATGTAAAAGGTCATGGGATTCCAGCAGCGTTACTGATGGTAATGATCCAGACTGCTTCCCGTCTGCTGTGTAACGAAACGGACAGTCCCTCAACAGTGCTAAAACGCATCAACACATTGCTGTTCCACAATACTGACTTGGAACAATTTGCAACAATGGTTTACGGTATATTAGAATTAGACACGGGGCTGTTCACTTATGCAAACGGTGGACACTGTCCACCAATTCACCTCATATCAGGAAAAGATAAGACAGGCACACCTAATCACAACCGGCCAAAGGTCGCGTTACTTGAAACAGGTGGGATGTTAATTGGAGCATTTGATATTGCAACTTTTTCATCGGATACATGTCAACTTTCTCCGGGAGATGTACTTATTCTCTACACTGATGGTGTGACCGAAACCGAAGGCGTAAAACCCAACGACTTTTATGGTGAAGACCGTCTAATTGAATGTCTCTCAAAGAATTTAAACCAATCGGCAGAAACCTTATGTGAAGTTCTTCAATCGGACCTGCTGGACTTTAGCGGAACAACACAACTGAAAGATGATCGTGCTGTAGTTGTAATAAAACGAACAGAAGTCAACTAAACGCATCATGGAAACAAAAAATCGCTGGATGCGGAAATCAGAAATAAGCGAATAGTGTGACGAGACTTCTCAGTTCGGTTTCAGAATGGATTGATCCAATAAAGCACACACATTGTATTCTCAAGGAAGGAGCATAACAAGTGGATGAGAAACAACAATTGAGAATCTCACTTACTCTCTCAAGTTCAATGCAGTTGATTTATCTACTTGACACTGTCATCAGCGATATTCTGAAAGAGATGGAGTTTGATGAAGAAGCGCAAGAACATGTGAACCTTGCTGTCATTGAAGCGGGTACAAACGCAATCAAACATGGTAATAAAGAGGATATTGATAAAACTGCAACTTTTGAATTCATCATTGACGATGAGAAACTTACGATCATCATTACGGATGAAGGTGAAGGTTTTGAACGTGAAGAGGTCGCAAATCCACTTGATCCTGAGAACCTATTAAAGGACAGTGGCAGAGGACTTTTCCTGATGGAAGCCTGTATGGATGAAGTGGCATACTCGGAGAACGGTACCATTGTCAAAATGGTCAAATTGAGGAATAGTCCCAGTCCATGAACGACCAAACAGAATTCTGCACATTTATGGTGAATTTTGAAAATATCTACACACTTCATACCCGGTAGGTGCGATATCCTTATCAATGCAGAATGCCAAACGCGCATTCTGCCGTTGTTGACTGTATAAATAATTCCATATTCTATCATATATGGTAAAATAATCTGAAGATCAATAGATCACAACAGTTTATTGTCTGAAATTGAAAACTATATGATTCGCGGAAGGAGTATTGATGCAAATTAATCTACGCCATAAAGGCAGCGTAACAATATTGGATATTGAGGGAAACCTTGTTGGACCAAATACTATCGCACTAAAAAACATCATTGATGACCAAATACGTTCAGCAGATGGTGAACCTGTCTATATGATTCTAAATATGGAACGTGTGCAGATGATGGATAGTTCAGGATTGGGAGTCATCGTTGCAGCCTATGCATCAATACAACGCAACAAAGGTAGAGTAGTCTTACTTAATATCGGAGGAAATATCAGAAGTCTCATTATAATGGCAAAACTTGTAACGATATTTGACCGATATGATACGGAAGCAGAAGCCATTGCAAGTTTCCTCTAAACAGGAAATCAAAACATTCACAGCAGGACACAACAGAATGGAACAGAATATAGAAACGCTACGTACATCGGATATAGAAGAGGAGAGCATCGGTTTATGGCACAATTGTCCACAATGTCGTAATGTGTCTTTTCGCGGTGAATTAGAACGGAATGGATACATCTGTCCGAAATGTAAAGTACTGTTCCCGCTATCTATTGAAAATCGTATAAGACTCCTTCTCGGTGAACTATCCTCCGAAATTGATGATATGAATATCAATGAGAACGAAGATACTGAATGCGATGTCCTAACAATTGTAGAAACCGTTGATGAATACCCCGTGAGTCTGTTTGTTCTAAACCCAGACTCTCCCCTTTTGAAAAAGCATCTCACGGTGTTTTCTGATGCAATAGAGAATGCTCTAACAGACTCAATCCCATTTCTCTCCGTTTTTACAGCAAGTCCAATTGAGACAGAAGTGTCCTTTGCTGATATAGTGCCATTGTTACTAAAGTTAGAGACGTTAGCGGAGCAGACGATACCACACTTGACCGTGCTAACAGAAACAGACAGAAGAAAACTGACAACACACCTACCTGTAGGAGAAATCATTATAGCTGAGTGCACTTCCCAATCGGATAATGCCGCACGATTTCATCCGCAACCAGCATTACATGCACCTGAAGAACAACTCCTACCTGAAAAAAGTCGAGATTCTAACCTAAGTGTTCCTGATATCAGTATTGATTGTTATGTACCACGTCCTGAGATACATGAAGTTTTAGTGCGATTTTTAAGATTTTTCGCATTTACCACACAATAATCAAGAAATATCTATACAAAAGGGTGTATCTATGGATCGTAAAAAACTATCACATGAATTCAAGGAACATTTCGGGGATACTCCGGACTTCATTGCATCTGCGCCAGGAAGAGTCAACCTAATAGGTGAACATACTGACTATAATGATGGTTTTGTTTTTCCTGTTGCCATTGACAGGTATATCCATATCGTTGGCAGTAAACGTAACGATAGACAAGTTCACCTTCATGCTTTAGATGTTAATGAAACATGCCAATTCAGTCTTGACACAGATGCAGATACCAATCTTCCTGTTTGGAGTAACTATCTTAGGGGTGTTGCACACCTTCTACAAGACCTTGTTTTGAAGGATCTCGGTCTTATGCTAAATGGTATGTCTGCGTTGATAACAGGAGATGTACCGATTGGATCAGGTTTAAGTTCCTCCGCTGCACTTGAAGTCGCTTCAGTACTCTCTTTTCTAAGTGTATGTGGCTTGGTGGTAAACGATACAAGTATAGATTCAGATCATGCGGTAGAATCGCTTGATATTCCTGCGACTAAGTTGGCAGCATTATGTCAACGTGCAGAAAATGAATACGCGGGCGTGAACTGTGGCATCATGGACCCAACCATATCACTATTAGGAAAATCAGATCATGCACTCTTTTTAGATTGTCGTTCCTTAGAATACAAACATGTTCCGCTCTATCTTAAGGATACACTACTTGTAATCTGCAACACAAACGTCAAACGGGAGCTTGCTTCTTCAGAATATAATAAGAGAAGGGCAGAATGTGAAAAAGGTGTTGAGATACTTCAGAAATGGAAACCTGATATATCCTCGTTACGAGATGTAACGTTGAATGACCTAAAAAAGTATGAAGCAGAACTTCCACACATCACACAAAAAAGGTGTAGGTATGTGGTTGAAGAAAACGCACGTGTGGAAAATGCTGTATCTGCACTCACAAGAGAGGATTTAGACACCTTCGGACATCTAATGAACGCTTCACACAAAGGATTGCGAGATGATTATGAAGTGAGTTGCCATGAATTAGATATTCTGACAGAGATTGCTCAGAATACGGATGGTGTCCTAGGCGCAAGAATGACAGGAGCAGGTTTTGGCGGATGTACTGTGAACTTAGTTAAGAAAGACTCAGTAGACCAGTTCAGTGAACGCGTTATGACAGAATATCCGAAACGTACTAAAATTGACCCAGATATCTACGTATGTAACATTGGAGACGGGGCACGAATCAGGTGGAACATATAGGACTAAATGAAATATAGGAAATACAGTATCGGAATTGATCTCGGAGGAACTGACATAAAAGCCGGCTTGTTAGCAGAAAATGGCACACTTTCCTGTCGCACGGTTATTTCCACACATGTGAATGAAGGTGCAAGAGCAATAGCCAAAAGAATCGCTGGTGTAATTAAACAGGTCATTTCGTATGCAGAGGAAACCGACCAACCGATTGTTAGCAGTCAGCAGATCATCGGTATCGGTTTAGGATCACCAGGCCTCATTATAGCAGAGAGTGGAATTGTCCACTTCTCACCGAATTTCCCAGGTTGGTATGATATTCCGTTGTTGGATTACGTCAATGAAGCGTTAAAAAATGAAGCAGGACAGGAAATAGATATTCCCCTCTATATTGACAATGATGTGAATGTCATGGTATTAGGAGAATTGCACCACGGTGCTGGTGTCGGCTTTGACAACATTGTTGGACTAACAATCGGCACAGGGGTTGGGGGCGGTGTCGTCATAGACAAAAAAGTGTATCACGGCAGCTGGAATACAGCAGGTGAATTGGGACATACGATTGTTAAACCCGATGGACGTAAATGTGGATGTGGAAACAGGGGTTGTCTTGAAGCGTATGCCGGCGCAAGACATATCGTTGAAAGAACACAGCAACAAATTGTCTCCGGCAGAAAAACTGTCATGAATCCTGACCAATTGACACCAAAAAAGATCGCGGACGCTGCATCAGCAGGCGACGAACTGGCACGTGAGATATTTTCAGAAACTGGAAAACTCATCGGTGTAGCATTAACTTCTATCGCACATATACTTAATCCGCAGATTGCAGTTATCGGGGGTGGTATTTCCGCTGCAGGGGAGGAATTGCTCTTTCAACACATTCGTAAAGAATTCAGCAAACGTACTATGGACATACCCGGTAAAATGCAAATTGTACCAGCAAAATTAGGCAATGATGCTGGACTTGTTGGTGCAGCAATGTTGGCATATACCCACAAAAGAAAGGTTTAGAGGACGGACGATAAAAATGGATACCAGCAAAAAAACACAATATAATAGCATGAAGAATACACTAATATGGAAACGGAGCAGTTACATAATTATCTTGTTAGTGCTGACGACATCAATTGTTGGATGTGGCAAACTACGGAATTTTACAAATAATCTGATCCGACCAGAACGAATTGTTCCCGTCTTTGATCCCAATGCAACAATTACACCGCAGTCAGGGACCGTGATCTATGAAAAAAATGGAATCGTTGTTATGGTAGTTCCGCTCCATGACATAAAAAACGTTGATGCATTTGGGGTTCTTATCCACAACCGCACCGGTCATTGGATCAGTTTTGAAAAGGATAAGTTCTGGATGCAAGATCAAGCAGGTAATATCGTAAAACAACTCAGTAGGGCTCAGCAAGCATTTCATATAAAAAAGAACGACAAGCCGAAATTTCCTCCTGAGTTCGCATCAGAAGTATTCCGTTGGGATAGAACAATTTCCATACAAGGTGACCACGCCGTTTTACCCTCTGAGGACATGAAGAAAACAAATGTTATGCCAAAAAGAACTTTACGTTTCCCAATATACTTTCCAAAACGAAGCCTAAAATCCAAAAATCTACGTATTGTTATTCCAGGTGTGACAAGTGAATTCAATGAACAACAAACCACGTTCACTTTTAGATTTAGAGTCCAGCGATAATAAAGTCCAGTTAGTGCTGCTTTGGTTTCTCGACGTTTGTTTTTTCAGTTATTCCTCATATTACGCTAAATGGACATTGAAAAAGTTAACGCACCGTGGATTCACTCTCATACTTGTCTTTCTCCTCGGTTTAGTGAGTTGTGTTGTACCAGAACCTAACGGTATAGATTCGTCTCGTCCCCCCATCGCACCCAATCTGGACATTGTTCCATCCAACCGAGAAAGATCAGCACCCCCAATTTTAGGTGTCCAATATACGAAAACAATAGGCAGAACAGGTCAAGGACCTGCAGAATTTTTGATGCCTATGGGGTTAGCACTCGATGCCTATCAACAACTATACGTAGCGGACGCTGGAAACAACAGGATACAAGTTGTAGACACTGATGGATTCTTCATGACTGAATACGGAAGTTATGGATGGCGCGAGGGTGAGTTTGATTTTCCAAATGATGTCGCACTTAACTTAGATACGCTTTTTGTAGCAGATACAGGAAATGACAGAATTCAGTACTGTAATCTGGTGAATCGCATCTTTTACCCACTCATAACAACTCTCAAGAAGTATGAGTTTGATAGTCCAGAGGGGATAGATGTTGGCAAAAACGGAGACGTCTACGCAATTGATACGCACAATCACCGATGGCTCCAGTTTACCAGAAACCTCACACCTGTGTTTGCTATGGGGAGCTTCGGTAGCAGTCGCGAACAGTTCTGGAATCCGACTGACATTGTTGTGAATTCCCATAATACAGTTTTTGTTGTAGATTCTGGCAATAATAGCATCAAGAGTTACGATTTCAGTGGGAATCCTATTCACTTCTGGGGTGAAGAAGGCAACGCACTTGGACAATTCCGAAATCCGAAACGCATCGCGTTGGACAGATGGAATTACCTCTACATCACTGACAGCGGTAATCGTAGAATTCAGATCTTCACACCAGAAGGAAAGGCAATTTTAGAATTCTCTGCTAAGTCATTGCTAAATCCTTGTGGGATCGCTGTGTCAACGAAAGGTAAAGTCTATGTAAGTGATATGGACGCGGGTGATATAAAGGTATTCCGTGTCATATACAAAAAAGATGCAGAGAAAACAGAATGAGTTACACAGAAATCGTTTGTAGTAGGGCAATTCATTGCCCGTCGTTTGTAGTAGGGCAATTCATTGCCCGTCAATGGATGGCAAGATTGACAAGAATCCAACTTTTCATACTCTCTTTTTTTTTTGCTTTCTACGCAACTATTCTATTTGACCATTGCAGATGCTCAAGATGAAACGCAAGAGTCTATATCTTTACTGGAATTGCCAACCTTTTCTGTGATTGAGAAGACAGAGACAATTCAATTAGAAAGAGAAAAAAATGAATGGACACTTAAATATACACCTGTGTTCCCGAATAGTGAAGAAATTACAACAACAGGGCAGCTACTGGTTAGGGAAAAAGACTATCAAATTGAATATTCAACCGGATTGATCAAATTTGAGGAATCCGTCTTCAGCAAAATGAATGGGCAGGAAGTTTCTACATTCAGGATTACTTACCGTGCAATCCCATTCACTTTGTTGAAAACCTATAAACGAGAACTCTTTGGAACACCACTTGAGCAACTACCTGAAGAAACACAGAGAAAAGACGGTCCAATTGATGGAACCAGTCAGAGACCGACTTTACCAACCACATCCACGACACCACCCACTTCACAGTTAGAGTATTCAGGCAGCCGGACTTTTGGTATATCTGTCGGTAGTGGTCGCGCGTTATCTCAAAATCAGGAATTTCGCATTAATGTGCGAGGTAACGTCTCAGATAACATTGAAGTACTAGCAATGCTTTCTGACCAAGACTTGCCTATCCAACCGGAAGGTATGACAGAGGATATTCAGGATATCAATCAGAAACTCATCCGTATCATGCATCCGCGGGTCGTAGGAACATTGGGAGATTTTGATGCATCACTTGGACCCTCTGAGTTTATCTTTTTTCCCCGTGCTTTAGAAGGTGTTAAGGTAGAAGGTGATTACGAAAATGTGAAATTCCATTTCATACCGAGTGCACTGCCGAAAGGACAATCCACAAGTAAAGTAATTCGCGGTGAGGAAGGTCGCAGTGAATACCGTCTTGATGTGAATAACCAGTTTGTTATTGTGAAAGCAGGAAGTGAGATCGTCTGGTTAAACGGTGAGAAAATGCGGCGCGGAGAAAACAATGATTACATCATTCGCGAGTATGGTGATCCAATAATCGAATTCAATAACAGACATCTGATTACCAGTAATGATGTTATCCGTGTTGACTTTCAATATATTCCAGAAGATCGCACATATCAACAGAACCTATACGGTATCAATAATGTCTTTGTCTTCCCAGGAGAATGGTTATCACTCGGTGCTTCTTACGCAGTGGAAGCAGATATAGACGATCCTGACCAAGCGTTAGTCCTTTTTGATGACGAAAGTCTGGCAGCCTTGCGACAAAACAGGTTAGACCCAGAAGATGATGGAACACTACTTACACCACCACAGAAGCATACGGTGTGGGGACTTGAAAGCCGATTGAATATGGGTGAAAAAACTTGGATGAACGGTGAACTCGCCTTCAGTGCAATAGACAAAAACACATACTCTCATGTGGATAGAAAAGAGACAAGCCAAGCGTGGAAACTAATCGGTTATACGGGATGGGATATACCGACAGGAACAGAAAAACTACGTCCTAAACTCATTGCCAACATGGATGTACGTGCTTTGGATGCTGACTTTCTACCCGTCGGTGCATCCAGTAGTAACCGCAATCGTGCCCGATACGGCACACAATATGCTACAGAAGGTTTTGAGGATGCTATTCTATTGAATCCAAATACAATGACAGACACATCCGATGAAAGAACCCTAAATCTTGACATTAAGCTGTTGCCATTTCCGTGGTTACAATTCAATGGAGGAGGTGGTAGAACACTTGAGACAGCAACAGATGTACAGAAAACACAGCGCACTAACATTAACTGGGGAGCAAGCTTCTCACCACGTGCAAGAAGCAGCAGTAACTCATTTGGCACAACACCTCTAAGGGAAAACATACTTAGACCATCATCTCAATATCAGTTAGACACTATTCAGAAACCGATCCCAACTACCACCAAAAATATTAACGGGGAAACTTCAAAACTCACACAAACATCTCTATTGCAAAAGTTACCGAATCTTCGCTGGAATGATTACCGAAGCACTTCCGTTTTGACTCTGAGTAACGAAACCAAAAATATTACCGGGCAAGAAAACTATCAAAAGTCAAGACAGGAGGGAAGTATATCTTACTATCTTTCACCATTCGAGTTCGTAGGTACATTCAATCGGTTCAACGCAACTGATGATTTCAGTGCTGCGCGTAACCGAAGACGTAATCGGTCATCTGGAAGTATCAATTTGGTCAATTTCAAATGGGTTTCCGTTCAATCAAGCTACGAACTTGAACACGCTTATGCTAAAGAACCTTTATTGACTGTTGATGATGAAAGTCTCGGAATCTCTGATTGGATGCGATCCACAACAGCACGCACATGGAAGGTAGGTCTCTTTTCACAGCAACGGCAATGGGTGAACGTACGAACAAACATATCTCGTCGTATGGTAAAGGCACATTCAGAATTGGGAACAGATTCTACGACACAGTTAGCAGACATGAATATTCAATTGACACCGTTTAATCGTGCGATTGATGCTGAAGTAACATATCAATTGGACAAAAAACTAACGACACAACGTCGCGAGATATACACTGATCTTCACCCACTAACAGGACACAGAATCCAACCCGGTGAAGGATACTACGTCAGATTGGATGATTTACGTTATGTAGAAGATCCTGAGGAAGGAACGTTCATCAAGATATATCAGAATGTGGGAGATAAACCCACTACTGCGGTCGATGCAACATTCCAACTCCGTATTCAACCCCGTCAGTTCCTTGCGCGACGCAGTCGCAATCGACAAAATATCAATAGGACAAGACTCGACAGTAGAGACCCTGGTGTATCGGCAACGCGTTCAGCAAGAGAGCAAATAAAAAATGAAAGCACGTTGTCACCTTTTACATGGTTTCTGAATGCACTGAACGTGCAAACACGGTTATGGGTAACTGAGGAACAACAGGCGGAAGATTCCCTTTCTCTCTATCTGCTGAGGAGTCTACAAGAAACACAGACGCTTTTTGGCAGAATAAACCAACGTCATCGTATGGAGTTCTCACCTTCGCCACAGTTTAGTTTTGAAGTCAATCGACACAGTGGTCGTTCTCTCAACAAACGTATAAACACCCAAGAACGTCATCGGAATCATAGAACGTGGGAGGTGGGTTTTTCAGTTAATCCTACACTCAAGCTCTCTGTGGGAGCAAATTGGGAGCAACGTCGTGAAACAGAAAAATATAGCCAACTCAATATCGCAGATGTGGGTACCGTTTCCAATCCAGAAGACAACGACTTACCGCCAACACCTATCTCTAACCTTCGTCAATTTGAGCAGACAACTGAACTGAACTGTCAGTATGAATTAAACCGTGCAATTCGATGGCGTGGAATAGCAGGATACAGCCGAACCATTGATATAGAACAACTTTCCGATGAGGATGATGCCAAGACACGTACCTTCTCACTGACAAATAGTATCACATATAGTATTATCGGTAAGGGGCGCGTTGAAGTTAACCACAAACTCGGTTATGGTAGGAACGATGGTGGTGTGCCATTCGCACAATACTACTTTTATGAAGGCATCAGTCATGAAGTCCGTGCTACTGCCGATTATAGATTACGTAAGTTCACCGACCTGCTATTTCGTCTGAATTACCGCCTGCTTTCTACAGAGCAACGGAAACCTGAACACCGTTTAGAGATGACAGTCAGCGCGGAGCTATAAATGAAGATTAAGATTTAAATTGGGTAATGTCTCGACGGGCAATAAATTGCCCTACTACGAACACGCCCGTTTAATTCAGAATACCAAACGGTATTCTGACAGGCAATTCAGTGCCCGTTGATTACCCAAAGTATTTTTAGTCTTCATAAATAACTCTCACACAAAAAGGAACATGATACTGTCATTCTTCAAGTATGTAGTGAAGCATTTCATTGTGTGCTGTCCCCACATAGATTGTGTCTCCCGAAACAGCAAGAGATGTCACACTTTCTGGCGTATTTGAAACAACCTGTTTCCAACTCCCGTTTTCTAATCTGTAAATTCCAGAATGCTCTGTAACACCGTATAACACAGATTTATCCACAGCTAAATGCTCCATAATAAGGTTTACGTCTTCCGAATCAGTGACGGTAAACCAATTCCTACCCTCATCTGTTCTAATGATACCTGCGTCTGTTGCAACATAGGCTTTCATGCCATCTACCACAATATCTTTAAAGGTGTTTACATGAAATGGTAGAGCCGGTGTTAGGTCAGTCCAGTTATTCCCCTTATCAAAAGATACGACAAGGTGTCCATCTCGCTTCCCAACGTAGACAGTGTCCCCTGAGACAGCAAGTATAAGGTCTTTCCTTATTGTATCTAAAGTCAATTCCACGGTTTCCTCCAATCCAGTGTCATACCATTCTGTTTCACCCGGCATCCAGCGGAAGAGTTTGAAATTATATTCCATGTAGAATGTATCATTACCTATTGCAAATGGACCCCAAAAACCACGCCAAAAGAGATCAAGAATTGCTCTTCTTGTATCAAGCCTGTTAAGTTGATCCATTTCATTTAGTTGTTTAAAGAATTGTTCGGCACCATAGGAATTCTCTTTTGCCTTTTTTTCATTTTCCTGCATTAGAATCTCATTGTGGAATCCTGCATATTTAATATCCTGATAGAAGATTGCCATTATGCTTCCATCAATTATAGGAATCTCCTGAACTGGCACCAGCGTTTTATCATCTTGTGATACGCGATAGATCTTTGCTTTTTGTATCCCGTCATTATCTCCTCCTTTAGCATAAATGTCTCCATTAGATTTTACTATATGTGTAATAGTCGGTTGCTTCGTCCCAAAGTCCGTATTCTGTGTTAAATCCATCTGAATATTCTGCCACGAATTACCGCTGTCTTCAGTCAGTGCTATCTCTCCAGCAGGTCTCTTAAAGGTGTTGCCATACCGGGCAAATAAAGTAGGATGCAAACCTTTTTCTTTATCGATACCTCTATGGACAATTATATCTGCAATTGAACTTCGCTCTCTCTCTTGAGGAATATTTACTTTAAGCCATGTATTACCTTGATCCGTTGAACGATGTAGACCGTCCTGACCTTCAACATAAAATAGGGATTCGTTGAGTGCTACAGCAGGTGAAAAATAATCTTTTGAAAAAGCCGATGACGGTGGCAACCATGTGTCTCCCCCATCAGTAGACCGAACCATACCTTGTGCAATCGCTATAAGCGTTTCACCCGCAGCAAGAAGCGTAATTCTTGGTGGCGGCCATGCTTCATGTGACCAAGTGTCTTTAGGCGTTATATCTGTCCAGGAGTCTCCAAGGTCAACAGATCTGTATATCCTCCAAGCACCCTCCAGTCCCCTGTCAACAAACCCCGGTCTTCCCATTGCCTCAAAACTGAACTCTGTGGCAACATATAATTTTTCTTCAGCTGCTGCAAGTGAGCGAATATTCACTAACGCAGAATCTGGTAGATTCAGACGTTCCCAACTGTCACCATTCAAACGAAAGAGACCGTATTCTGTTCCAGCAAACAGAATGTTTTGGAATTCTATTAATGTAACCAATCTCTCATTCAACCCATCATTCATTACCTTCCAGGTTTTTCCATCATCTTCAGTTCGAAATATCCCATCACCAAGAGCCACATAGAGTGCCTGCTCAGTACCAACTATGGTATTCGGTGGTCCATCATCATCATTCCACTTATGTACTAAGTCCCATGTTCTGCCATTGTTCGTTGATGCAAAGAGATCCCTAGCTGCCAATATGTAAAGAGTATTCTTCCACTTTCCCATGGGTGATACTGTCGCCCAAACAGCTGCAAATGAACTCACATCACACAAAAATTGCCATTCTGTACCATCGGGGGGATATTTATACAAATTTAGTTTTTCTCCAAGTGCGTAAATTTCACCTTCAGGGGTAGCAAGTAGGTTAAAAACTGGACTTCCATTGATAGGGGTTTCCGATATCCATTGCTGTTTTCTTTTGGATACATCAACACCATTGTCTTGTGCGGCAGCAAATAATACATCCTCCTGTTTCTGCCCATTAATGTTATTGCTATTTGATACATTTGCTCTTCCAATCTGATTTCGCGTATCTGCAGCTTTTTCTAAATTAAGCACAAGAGACGAATCGACAAATTCAATCTTCGTTTCAGCTTGAGCATCCAGGCTATAGGGTTTCTGGAAATGTGCTAAGAACTGACTGCCAATTCCAAGCATTAAAGCAATTATCACTGCACTTGAAGCAGCAACTATCCACGGGACGATTGGCTTGCTGCCAGGTGGGGTAGGTTTAAGATGAGATACTTCTCGCATGATGTTATCTGTTATGTTCGGTGAAATCTGAAAGTGTTCAAGAGCTTCTCTAATCATAGGTTCCTCCTTTTGCAATCGTTTCTGCGCTCTACGCAGACGGCTACGAACTGTATTTGCTGATACACCTAAAAAGGTTCCGATTTCAAAACTGGACATCTCACTGAAGTAATGTAGCGTGATGACTGTGCGTTCACTCTCTGGCAGTTTAGCAAGGAGTTGTTTTACAACATCACGTTGTGTTTCTTCGTAGATCCTTTGCTTTTCTTCAACGACATATTGTGAATAAGCGGTTTCTTGACGCTGTGTACTTTTTGTCTCATCAAAAGGAATCGTCGGCAAACGCTTTTTTCGTTGCCATGCAATGCAGCGACGTGATGCACTCACATATAACCAGCTTGCAAAACTCTGAGGTTTCTTCAACGATCCTAATTTCTGATAGGCTTTTAGAAAAACGTCCTGTGTTAACTCTTCCGCGATGTGGAAATCCTCAATTTTTCGCCAAACCAATGCGTGAACGGCTTTTTTATATCTGTTCACAAGTTCAGTGAAAGCTGTTTCATCACCATCAAGCGTGAGACGAATAAGTTCAGCATCGTTCTTTTTCATGAATTACCTCCGTGCGACATATACTGACGCGACTTACAAGTAAAACTGGTGCATAATTCTCAAAAAAAAATCAGTTTACGAGAAAGAAATATTGAGTCTCAATAGGTGGAAAACAGGTTTTACTTGTTCAGGACTTACGCGTTCCCCCTTGATAAGGGGGGTTAGGGGGGTTAAAAAGTCGTTATTTCAATGATATTTTAGTGATTTAACCCCTAAATTCCCCTTATCAGGGGAATTTAAGAGAAACTGCGTAAGTCCTGTTGTTAAATGGAGGAAGGATTACCGTAGCCTGACTGACTTGTTACTACTCTAACTGACTCATATCCCATAGACTGATCGTGCCATCATCACCACCAATGACGAGAACCTTACCATCCGATATGAAGGTCAATCCTATTGTTTGGTTTCGATTGCCTTGAAAGGCTCCTAACAGCTCACCTGATTTTACATCAACAAGACTGATCGTACCAGTAGAATCACCAGCAACCAGAGTTTTCATATCAGGTGTTAAGGTAGCATTTATAATGACCGGCCCCAGTCCTTTACGTGATCCCAACTGTGTGCCTGTCTCAACGTCCCAAAGATAGATGTTCTGTGTGCGACCTGCGACGATGAGTGTTTTGCTGTCAGCACTGAAATTGATGCTTGAGACTACACGCCAGGCTTCACGTAAATTGTGTTTGAACACACCAGTCTCAATGTCCAATATCCGTACAAATAGATATTTGCTGCTAAACGCGATTGTTCTGCCATCGGGACTATAGGTGAGATGTGAGATATTAGCATCATTCGTGTCAAAGGTTTGCATCAACGCAGCATTTTGCGCGTTCCAAAGTCGTATTTTGCCATCTACGCTTGCTGTCGCGATTGTGTTACCATCTGGACTGAAAGTGATCTCTCCGATAAGTGCTTCGGTTCTTTCAAAACTGGATATCATCTCTTCAGTTTCAGCATCCCATGTGAAGATACTGTCCCATCGTGCCGTTGCTATCATACTACCGAGTGGGTGTAATGCAATTTTATTGACATCCATGATCGCATTGAACACCTTTATATTCTTGCCCGTTGTGGTATCCCACAGACCGATGACCTTGTCATGCGTGAGGGCGGCGATAGTTTTACCATCTCCACTGATGTCGTATCCGTTCAGTTCTCCGACATGATTGTGATCTACATGGAGTTCTCTACCAGCGGCGATGTTCCATATCCGAAGGGAACCGTCTGTGCTACCGCTTGCGATAGTTCGGAAGTCTGGACTGAAGGAGATCGCCGTTATTTTATGCTTGTGTCCTATAAGCGTTTTCATGGGACGACCCGTATCTGTTTCCCACAGATGAATAGTACCATCAACACAACCGCCAGCGATGATGCTACCGTCAGGACTAAAAACGATTTTGTTAACCGCTCTCATTTCTCCTTTCAGAACAAGGGACAGGTTACCGTTGTTTATATCCCATATATGGATGTGTCCACTCTCACTTCCGCTTGCGACAGTGTTCCCGTCTGGACTGAAGAGAACACAATTCACTTCACCTCTGTTTACTTGGAATTGGTGCAGTATTTCTTTCGTAGTAATCTCAGTTATCACGACGTTCCCGATGATATTACTACTTGCATATATAGGTTTGGTAGGATGGATATCAACTGTCTTGTATAATCTCTGGTCCGGTGGCCCCATCTCCACAGTTGTCAATACCTCCTGTTCTTTGATCCTAATAGTTGTGATGCCACCCCGGACATCTAAAGCCATGATTGTTTTTCCAGTCTGATCAATGGCAATCACTAAGGGAACAATATGAGAACCCCTTGCATGCGCTACCATCCTATTTTTTCTCAGTGTTTTTGCATCCCAAGTATTAATTTCACCATCAACATCTAAACTTACGAGTGTGTTCCCATCGGATGTCATGTCAAGGTCAGTGACGTCATCTGAATGTTTGGTCGGCAATATGTTGGTCTTATAAGTCTGTGTGTCGTATATCCAGATCCCGTTTGATGTGGCAACTGCAAGTTGTTCCCCATCTGCAACGTAGGCGATATCGTTGATCATCCCTCTACCGATCTGAGTGATTAACCCATCAGGACGATTCTGTTGGGCATCAATCTGCGATGATATGAGAAGAAGAGTGGGGATTAAGAGTACCAGAGTATGTATTGATGTTTTCATGGTTCAGATCTATGTTGGATATTTAGGTATATTATACACTAAATCTCAATTTATCTGAACCAAGTTTTTTTGGAGACCACTACTACTGATTATCATCCCATAAGATGATCACACCATCGCTGCTACGACTGACGATGGTATCGCCTGTAGAAGCGATTGACACGGACCTTATTCCATCTTTGCGCCCGATTAATTCATCTTTGCGCCCGATTAATTCGGTTCCTGAACCCGTAGTAACGTCTACAAGAGAAATGTATCCCCAAGCATCTCCCACTGCAATCATATTCGGATTAGGAGTGAACGTCATACTTGAGATGTAAGGATTGATTAACTCTAGAATCTTTATCAGTTCACCCGTTTTGAGATCCCAGAGATAGACGTGTGAACCGGCAGCTGTTACGAGCATTTTGCTGTCAGCACTCATGCTGATGCTTGCAATTCGTCTTGTAACCCGTGTTTCATGTCTTAGAATGTACTTTAACTCGCCTGTTTCAACGTTCCACAGACGTGCGTCCATATCATTACTTAGCAAAGCGATTGTCTTACCATCGGAACTATAGATGAGACTGTTAATTGTCTCAAGATTTGTGTCAATAATGCGGTTTAGTTCTGTCGTATCAGCATTCCAGATATGTATCTTACCATCCCTACTTGCGCTTACGATAAACTTACCATCGGAACTATATACAACATGATTGACAGGAGTAGTATGTCCTTCATAGACATTCACTTTTTCTCCTGTCTCAGTGTCCCATATACTAACGGTATTGTTGGTAGTCCTGATTGCGAATGTGTGTCCATTAGGATGTATGGCACAATCTAAGAGACCTTTCAATTCCTTATCACTGTGTACTTTGCGAGTTTTACCAGTCTCGGTGTCCCATATACTGACGACACCACCTTTGCTGTACGCCAAGATTGTCTTGCCATTCCTTGTGACATCAAACCTTCTGAAGTTTCCCAGATGTTCGTGATAGGTGTGTCGTGTTTTGCCTGATGTGATATCCCAAATATGTAGATTACCGTCAAGGCTGCCACTTGCGATCGTGCGTAAATCAGGACTAAAAGCGAGTGCAGTGATTTTTTTGGCATGTCCTCTTAGAACTTTGAAAAATTCACCTGTATCAACAAACCAAAGGTGAATAGTGCCATCATCGCAACCCCCTGCTATTATGTTGTCATCAGGACTGAAAGCGATCTTATTTACTGCTGTCATTTCACCTTTCAAAACGCGAATGCGTTTTCCCGTCTTCGGATCCCAAATACGTATGCTTCCGTCTTTGTGTCCACTTGCCAATCTATTGCCATCTGAGCTGAAAGCGACGTTGTTTATTGGCAGGTTATGTCCAACCAATTCGTGTATACGTTTCGCTGAAAACGCATCCCATACAATAGTCTCTTTATTTATACCACCCGTTGTCAGTATATCTCCTGTCGGATCCAAGTCAAGTGATGTATAGGACTCAGGATGGGGAAACACATTTTTAATTCCGTAGATTACTTTTATTTCTCCCGTTTTCGCATCAAATATAGTTATCGCACCGCCGAAATTTAGTGTAGCAATGATATCGCCACCCTCATTTAATCCAAGGGATACTGTTTTAGTGCCAATGTCAATGAACGAGATGTGTTGCATAGATTGCATAGTGTTTGCATCCCAAATGAACACTATACCGTCCGCATCTCCGGTAGCAAGTGTGTTTCCATCCCCGCTTATTTCAATTGCGGTTACTACATGTACATGATCATTTAGTCGCGCGACCGTTTGATATGTAATTGCGTCATAGACCAGATCCCTTCTGAACTTGCAACTGCGATCTGTGTGCCTTCAGCGATATAGACTAAACCATTGATAGTACCTTTGCCGAGACGGATGGGTTGTCTTGCTGGTAGTGCATCATTGACGATGCTGACTGTAGATACGAATAGAAGTAAGAGTAGTATGTATTTTCGCGTTTGCATGAGTTCTTACCTTTAATTGTGAATCAGGAATCAGTTTTTATAAATTGAATCGGACCATAGCAATTGTCTGATCCAAGATTATCAGAATGTTCTCCTAACTATTCTTCAAGTGTGTAGTGCAACATCTCATTATATTCTGTGCCAATATAGATTGTGTCGCCAGATACTGCAAGCGATGTCACACTTTCTGGCGTGTTTGAAACAACCTGTTGCCAATTCCCGTCTTCTAATCGGTAAATACCGGTTTGCTGTGTAATACCATATAAGATACTGTTATCAACGGTTATGTGTTCCATAACAAGATTAGTACCTGTTGCATCCATGATGGTATGCCAACTTCTTCCATCATCCGTCCGTATGATACCGGCATCCGTGGCGACATAAACAGTAGAACCATCTACAATAATATCTTTGAATGTTCCCACTGTAAAGGGTAGTGCTGACGTGAGATCCGTCCAGTTATGTCCTCTATCAAAAGACACGACAAGGTGTCCATCTCTTTTGCCGGCGTAGACAGTGTCACCTGAAACCGCGAGTTTGAGATCTTTTCTTGGAAAACCCGTATCAATTTCCGTCGTTTCTTCCAAACCTGTATCATACCATTTTGCTTCACCATTCGTCCATCTAAAGAGCTTGAAGTTGTATTCCATATAGATCGTATCATTACTTACTGCAAACGGTCCCAAAAGCCCGCGTGTAAAGAGATGTGATTTTAGCATTCTTGCGTAAGCAGCGTTAGGTTGCTTTTCATCTAACTCTGTTAACTGTTTGAAAAACTGTTCAGCACCAAATGGCATTTCTTTGATTTTCTTTTCGTGTTCCAGTGCTAAATCCTTAGGAAACTGTTTCTGTATCTGACGCACATAATGAAAATGCAATAAGCCTTCATCAAATAGCGGAATATCTTGCATAGGTACAAGTTTACCGTTAACTCGTGATATACGATATACCTTTGTTCCTCCTACATTTAATAGCGTCCCACCTTTTGCATAAATGACACCATCAGATTTTACGATGTGCGAAATACTGGGTTGTGTTTTTCTACTACGTTCAGTCATCGGTTCTATTTCCATTTGAATAGATTGCCAAGACTTACCATTGTTACTTGTTTCTACTATCTCTCCAGAGAATCTGCCAAGATTATTCGGAAATCTGGCATATATAGTCGGTTTGATATGCTGTTTACTGTTTTCCCCAAACACAATAAGGTCTTCTATAGGACTTATTTTCTTTGCTTGAGGAATGTTGACCATATTCCATGATACACCGTCATCGGTGGAACGATGTAAACCACCCTTCCCTCCGATATAAAAAACTTGATTATTTTGGGTGAGAGCTGGCGAAGAATAGTGCTTATTCATTGATGATGGTGATAACCATGTGTCTCCAGCATCAGTGGAACGCACCATACCATTTTCCATCGCAATAAGTGTTTCACCTGCTGCTAAGAGTGTGAGCTCGGGTGGTGCAGCTTTCTGGGGCCACGCATTATTCGGTGTAATATCTTTCCACGTGTTACCAACGTCAGTCGATCTATATATCCACCAACCGCGCACCTTCCCTTGGAAGACAGGAGTAGGATCCCCTATTGCCTCAAAGCTAAATGCTGTGGCAACATATAACTTCTTACCAGCTGTCGCTATTGATAGGATTCTTCCAACGGCTGGATCAGGCAGTTCTACGCGTTCCCAAAGGTCTCTCCTAAGGCGAAAAAGTCCATTGTCAGTGGCAGCAAATAGGACGTTCTGAAATTTTATAATTGAGATCGGATTTCCATTCATACCATCAATCATTTCTATCCATGTTTTACCATTATCTTCAGACCGCAAAACACCGGAACCAAACACGACATAGAGTGCCTGTTCAGTAGGATAGATAATATTTATACCATATCGTTCTTCCCATGTATAGATTAACTCCCACGTCTTTCCGTCATCTGTTGAAGCAAATAGTTCGTTATCGGGTAAAATGTAGAGCGTGTTTTTCCACTTTGCTATAGGGAAGGATGGCGACCATGCAGTTGGCAACGACTCAACATTGCATAGATATTGCCACTCGCTACCATCAGCCGGTAATTTGAAAATATGCATTTCATCGTTATGTGCATAGAGTTCACCTTCGGGTGTCGCATGCAGGTATGACACGGAACTACCCTTGATGGGTGTAGCAGGAATCCACTGCTGTTCGGGGGTAGAGTCATCTACACCATCGTTATGTGCGGCAGCAAATGATACATTTTCCTGTTTCTGTCCATTATTGTTGTTATTTACTAATGCATTTGCTCTTCCAACCTGATTTCGCGTATCCGGTTGAAACGCCAAATTTAGCACAAGATGCGAATCGACAAGCTCAACTGCCGTTTCAGCTTGAGCATCCAGACTATAAGGTTTCTGGTAATGTGCTAAAAACTGACTTCCAATTCCAAGCATCAGAATAATAAGAACTGCACTTGAAGCGGCAACAATCCACGAGATAATTGGTTTGCTGCCGGATGGGGTAGGTTTAATATGAGATACTTCTCTCATGATGTTATCTGTTAGGTTAGGCGAAATCTGAAAATGTTCAAGTGCTTCTCTAATCATAGGTTCCTCCTGTTGCAATCGTTGCAGTGCTCTACGCAGACGACTCCGAATCGTATTTGCTGATACACCTAAAAAGGCACCGATTTCAAAACTGGACATCTCACTGAAGTAATGTAGGGTGAGGACTGTGCGTTCACTCTCTGGCAGTTTAGCAAGTAATTTTTTGACAACATCGCGTTGCGCTTCCTCGGATACACGTTGGTTCTCATTAACAACAAACTGTGAGTAAGTTGTATCTTCATCCTGCACTTCACTTGTATCCTCCAAAGACTTCATCGGTAAACGCTTTTTGCGATGCCATGCAAGACAGCGACGTGATGCACTTACATATAACCAACTGGCAAAACTCTGTGGTTTCTTTATTGAACCCAATTGATTGTAAGCATGCAAAAAGACATCTTGTGTAATCTCCTCAGCGATGTGAAAATCACCTATTTTTCGCCAGACTAATGCATGAACCGCACTGCGATACTTTTCCACAAGTTTCGCAAAAGCAGTGTCGTCACCATCAAGCGTGAGATGAATAAGCTCAATATCGTTGTTTTTCATGATCTGTCTCCATACTACGTATAGTGACGCGACTTAGGTGCAAAACTGGTGCATAATTCTGCGAAATGAGATGATCTAAATTTGAGTAGAAGTATCTGCTAATAGCATTTCTAATTGATACCTTCTGTTTATTGTAGCACAATCTCTTAGTTTATGCCTTTCTCCGTTTCATATCTAACAGTCGGTTATGAGCAATACCTTCATCAATTGGAACGTAGTCCATGGTGTGAATTTTAGATGATCGAACCCACAAAAACGATCGTAGGGGCGGGGTCACCCCGCCCGAATATTACCGGTTTCACCGCACACATATTACCTCATTTTCTACGCACGGTACTTTACGCGGGAAATGACAGGGTACGTAGCACAATCAAGGATGAATGTGCTACAGACTGATAAAATCTCATTCTAAGCACGGAATTATCCGCGTAGTAAAACATTTCGTTTATAGTAAAATACAAAAACAAATGCACACTTTTGGTCCGTTGGACTTAACCGACAGACTTGACCGTGCTGTAGCATAAACTTTTAGTTTGTGCAGTCGTGTACGCAAACTAAAAGTTTACGCTACAATCGTGTGCAAGTAATTATAGATTTTACCATAAAAAGCAGACCCTTCATGCTTGTATGAACACACAAACATGAAGGGTTATGAAGTTTGACACAGTCGATACCGATTACTCAAGATTCGTCTGTCTACTCAACAACATAGTGGAGCATACCACGTTTCATTGTGGCTACATATAGTGTATTTTCATCAACAGCAAAAGATGTCACTCTTTCAGGTGTTTCTGATACAATTTGTTCCCAAGTGCCATTCACCAAGAGATAAACACCAGTTTTATCAGTCATTCCATACAGCCTTCTTCCATCAACAGCCAAGTATTCCATGACGAGTTCTGTTCCCTCTGCATCCGTGATAACATCCCACTGTGTTCCATTGTTTGACACCGCTACACCGGCATCCGTTGCTACATATATTTTGGATCCAACGAACTTTATGTCCTTGTACGCAATAACCGGAAACGGTAATCTTTCTGTGATGTCTGTCCAATTATCTCCTCTATCATAAGATACAAGAAGGTGTCCATCCCGTTTGCCAACGTAGACAGTATCACCCGAAACAGCAAGTTTGAGATTATACAAAACCCTAAACTTTTCCAATGCTTGTCCTTTTGGCGCACCAGCGGGAGCTAAACCAGCGGGTAGATACCTTCCATCAGGCAATCTGACAGTAAGACCAATCGTCTCTTCCACACCCGTATCAAACAATTCTCTTTCACCTTGTGTCCATCGGAAGAGCTTGAAGTTGTATTCTAAATAGAATGTATCATCGCTTATTGCAAATGGACCGTTTAAGCCTCTCTCTATGAGGTCACGTTGAACCATAAAAATTTGGCCTGGAAAATCTCCTTGTCCCAAATTTGCTACTTTTCCCCGTGCTAATTCCACTAATTCTTTGAAAAATTGGTCTGCTCCGATAGCATCTTCTTTTAATTCCTCAAGAAGCGACTCATCTGATGATTTTAATGGATTAGTTATACTCCGTTTTAACTTCAGTGAATATGAGCTGGAGTCCAAGATTGGAAAACCTTGAATACGTAACAGCGAATTACCATCTTCAGATATCTTATACAGATCAACTTCCTTTTCAACGTCATATCCACTACCACCTTTAGCATAAAGTCCTTCATCAGCGACTATTATACCAAGAATCTCCGGTTGGTCCTCCCTTAAGGGTGCTGTCATTGGAACTTCCAGTTCTATAGAATGCCAAGACTTACCTCTGTCCGTAGTTTTGACGAGTGATCTCCAAGACTTTGCATAGACTGCTGAAACTCTCTCTTGCACATTCTCAATTCCATCATACACAATTAACTTATCTATGATACTCCTTGAAAACTTCCTACGTGCTGGTATTTCGATACGTTCCCATGTTTTTCCACCATCTTTGGATCTTTGAAATCCATCACCACCAACATAAATGATACGGTCGTTTAGTACCACAGCAGGTGAGGAGTAGAAATTCATTGAAGGTGAAGCATTCGGTTTCACTGGCGGCAGCCACGATTCTCCACCATCAGTTGACATTACCATGCCCTTCTCCATTAGTAGCAGGTTCTCTCCAGCAGCAATAAGCTTAATACCCGGGGGATATCCTTTAATGGGCCAAGCATTTGTCGGTGTTATATCTTTCCACGTATTCCCCAGATCAGTTGAGCGAAATACCCACCATGTCCGTTGAAGCCCCCTTGATGCTGCTCGAGGATCAAAATCTTCTAAAATTGCCATAGCATATAGACGATTCTTGGAACCAACGAGTGAAATAACAAGGACAGATTCAGGTATTGGAAACGTTAACTTTTGCCAACCATCAACATTGCCTCGATATAAATCTGTTCCTGATGTAACAAATGCTGTATCTTGTAAGACTGTTATAGAGTTGGGGACATCTGGTAATTCATCACGCATGTCCTTCCATGTCTTCCCTTGATCCTCTGAACGGTAAGCTGCATCTGGGTAAACAAGATAGAAAGATTGTTCCGTTAACACCAGATCCTGTGCTTCCCAATCCCTTCCACCAGCAGGTATTTCCCATTTATATACCAAGTTCCATGTTTCTCCATCATCTTTAGAGGCATAGAATTCATTATGCCACACCATATATAGAATACCGTTCCATTCCGCAATAAGTGATACAGGATCCGTAAAATTATCTTTTATAGAATTCATATCATTGATATGTTCCCAACTTTCACCATCGCTACCCAATTTGTAGAGGTGTCCACCCGTGGATAACGTATAAAGTTCCCCTTCAGGGGTCGCAAGTAATTCACTTGGAAAAGCGAATGCTTGGCGTTCAGGTTCAACCCACTCCCTCTGAGGCACTGAAATGTCTTCACCTTCTGTTTCTCCATCAGCCAACAAAACTTCATCTGGATTCTGTCCGCTGTTGTCATTTTCACCCATTGCATTTGCATTTCCAAACTGATTCTGCTTATCCGTTTGTGTATCAAGGTTTAGAACTATAGGTGCATCAATAAGCTCAACCGCCATCTCTGACTGAGCATCGAAACTATACGGTTTCTGAAAATAAGCTAAGAACTGACTCCCTACACCCAACATCAGCAGAATCAGAACAGCACTTGAAGCTGCGACTGCCCACGGGATTATGGGTTTGCTGGTTGGTGCAGCAGGTTTAATACGGGAAACTCTCGTTAGTATATTGTCAGTAAGGTTTGGTGAAATCTGGAAGTGTTCGAGTGCTTCTCTAATCATGTGTTCCTCCTTCTGTAAACGGTTTCGCGCACGTTGTAATCGACTTTTGATCGTTCCTGCAGACACACCTATAAACTTGCTTATCTCTTCAACAGTCATCTCACCGAGATAGTGAAGTGTCATCACAGTACGTTCACTCTCTTTAAGTTTTGCCAATAATTTTTTGACGACCTCACGGTGTGTATCAGCATCAGTTTTTGCGCGTTCTTCTACGACATGTTGTGAGTATAGGTCTTTATCCTGCATCATAATTTCTTCGTCTTCTAACGGTTGCGTCTGTATCCGTTTTTTACGGTGCCATGTTGCACATAAATTCGCTGTTATTACATAGAGCCACCCAGAAAACAGATTCGGATCTTTCAGCGAGTGCAGTTCTTGAAATACTTTCAGGAATGCATCCTGTGTAATCTCTTCAGCGATTTGGAAATCTCCAACTTTCCGCCATGCAAGCGCGTGAACCTGTTTCTTGTAGCAATTCACAAGTTCTTCAAATGCCGATTCATCGCCAGCGAGAATCTTTTTGATAAGGTCCGTATCTGTGTTACGCATAGAGTCACTCCAAAAACAATTAGGATGAACTATCCTATCATAACACAATGACGCAACTTATGCACAAAACGGTTGCATAATTCTGCACATCTTGTGCTGCTTTTAATAGTAAACTGTCTATTCTTACATTGTAGTTAGTGTTGAGTGAAGCTAAACCTATAAGTGTAAACTTAAGGATTTTTTTCCATGCAGAACATCTCCCAAGTCCCGTAGGGACGATATGTTTATAGATAAACGTTGACAGACACCTCTTTAGTCCCGTAGGGACGATATGTTTATGTTATTGCTTAATTTTACACATATCGTCCCTACGGGACTAAAAGTCTGGTGTTCAATCAATCTATAAACATATCGTCCCTACGGGACTGAGGTTACTATTGGATTGGATTTATCTTCATAAATTGATGCTTATGGTGCAACAAGGAAACGCACCTACAGGATTGGACAGATGGGTATAATTCCTCTTAAATTCACGACTATGGTGACAATAGTTCTACACATCCTGAAAGTCGGTAATGAGAGAAAATCTAATAGAAATGGTATAATTAGAAGTTGATAAACTATCAAGAATATGTTAGCATTTGAGTTAAAATGAACAAGAAAGACAACCAAATTCCACAATTTGCACTATGCTTTAACAACGAAGGTTATACCGCATCTCTTGAAGTAGGCAAATTCTATCGTGTCATTCCTGATGAAGAAGCAGCGGAGCACGGTTATATTCGCGTAATTGATGAAAGCGGTGAAGACTATGCTTATACGACTAATAGGTTTCACTTCGTTCAGTTACCGATTGAAGTTGCCATCTATAGTTGAAAGGGCACTGTTAGCCATCAGACAGACTTATGAATTCAACGACACCAAAGCGGGTTAACAAAGACTCCGTAGACCAGAACTACTCAACAAGATTGTAATGCAACACCCCATCATGCAGTGTACCAACATATATGATACTTCCATCTACAGCGAGTGAGGTTACATTTGCGGGTATCTTTAAAACAACACGTTGCCATGTACCGTTTTCTAAACGATAGATGCCTGTGTCTTTGGTAACACCGTATAAGACAGAACGATCAATAGCCAAATGTTCCATAACCAAGTTCGTATCTGCTGCATCCGTAACGGTGATCCAACTTCTCCCATCATCCGTTTTTATGATACCCGCGTCGGTTGCGATGTAGGCAGTCGATCCATCTATGATTATATCTTTAAATGTCTTTACAGGAAATGGCAGTGCTGGTGTAATGTCAATCCAATTCGTACCATTATCAAAGGAGACGACAAGATGTCCATCCCGTTTACCAACGTACACTGTCTCACCTGATACCCCAAGTTGGAGATCTTTGAATGCTACTTCCAAAGTCAATTCAGTCGTTTCTTCAATTCCGACGGGTTCCCATCTTCTTTGTCCTGTTTTCCAACGGAAGAGCATATAGTTGTATTCCATGAAGAAGGTATCACCACTGACTGCAAAGGGACCCGTACGGAACGCTAATTGCATATAGACATCCGGCTGTTTAGGATCCCATTCTGCCATCTGTCTAAAGAATTCAATAGCACCAGAAGCGACCTCTTGTAGTTGTTGTGCATCGGGTTTTTCCGATGTCTGCAATGCTTGCATCCTCAAATCTGACCATTTGTGATATAACGCACTTAAGTCATATCTTGGCACGCCTACAATCGGTGTTAAAGTAACGCCATCTTCTGCAGAAATACGATATAATCCGATTTCTCCATGTCCAAGTCGATCTCCCCCTTTAGCATAGACTGCATCACTATATTTGAAAAAATGTGTAATGTCAGGCTGTTCTGATCGAGCAGGATTATCCATGCGTATTCCCTCTTTGACTTTATGCCAAGTCTTGCCTTGATTGTTGGTGCTATTCAATTTTTTACCCGATCTTGCATAAAGAATCGTAGGGGTATTCATGGATCTATTCTTGGGTTTAAAAGCAAGAAGATCATCAATCCTGCTAACCCCACTGATATTTACTTTGTACCATGTCTTTCCACTATCAGTAGAGCGATGTAAACCGTCATCACTACTAACATAAAACTCACTGTCATTTACAACAGCGACGACATCTACATCACCACTCATTGTAGGTGTAGTCCCAGGTGCCTGAACAGGTTGCCAAGTATCTCCACTATCAGTAGAGCGAACCATACCTTTCTCCATTACCATAACCGTCTCACCAGCAGCAACAAGCTTAACATGCGGGGGCCAACCATTTAGAGACCAAGCGTTTGTCGGTGTTATATCCGTCCAAGACCTACCCAAATCTGTTGATCTAAATATCCACCATGAACGCTGCAGTCCGCGGGATATCAAACGCGGATCTGACTCTGTATCACTTAATTCTGCAGCAACATATAACATGTCATTCGTTACAGCGACTGAACGAATCCCGCCAATATTCTCAGGAAAGTCTACACTTTTCCACGCATCAGCCTCTAAACGATAGAGACCATTGTCAGTACCGACGAATATAGTGTCCTGTATTTCAACGATAGACCGGATGGAATCTAATGGCCTGTTAAGTGATAACCCGGTGTTTAGATCTTCCCATGTCTTTCCTTCGTCTTTGGACCTTACAATTCCACTCTCAAAAGCGATATAGAACGCTGACTCTGTCAATAACATTCCTTCTGCATACCAGTCTTGTTCCCAGGCATGACGCAATTTCCATGTCTTACCGTCATCTGTTGAAGTAAAAAGTTCATGAGAGGGGACAAAGTAAAGTGTATTCTTCCATCTGGCAAATGGTGAGTTACCACCGAAACCGGTATTCAAGTTGATAATGTCAAAAAGATGCTGCCAACTGCTGCCATCCTCAGACAATTTGAAGATACTTGGATTAGGTCCACCCATAACGTAGAGTTCACCATCAGCAGTTGAAAACATGCTATTTACCCTACTACCCTCTAATGGTTCAGACTTAATCCATTGCTGTTCGGTTTCAGGAGTGTTTTCTCCATTCTCCTGTGCGGACAGTGCTGAAACGCCATCTGGTTTCTGTCCAGTATTTTCATTTCCTTCAGGTTCTCTTATACTACCAATCCGGTTTTGCACATCTGGTTTTATCTCAAAATTCTGGACGATAGGTGCGTTAATAAGTTCAACGGACATTTCTGTCTGAGAATCTAAACTGTAAGGTTTCTGAAAGTGTGATAGGAACTGACTCCCTATCCCAAGCATTAACATAATCAATACTGCACCTGTTGCTGCAGCGATCCACGGGACAAACGGTTTGCTGCCAGATGGTGTTGTGGGATTTATCCGCGAAATTTCCTGCATGATATTCTTCGTGAGAGTCGGTGTGATTTGGTAGTTCTCTAAAGCTTCTCGGATCATGTTTTCCTCCTTTTTTAGAAACTGTCTCGCGCGATAGAGTCTATTCTTTATCGCGCTAACCGAGACTCCTAAAAACCTGCTTATCTCTTCATACGTCATTCCCCCGAGGTAGTATAAGGTTATGACCGTGCGGTCACCTTCCTGTAACTTTGCAAGCAACTTTTTCACGACTTCGCGTCGTGCTTCTGCCGATGTCCGTTCCCTTTCCTGAATGACATAGTGGGAATATGTTTCTTTGTCCACTTCTGAACTGCTTGTATCATCCAGCGACTGTGTCTGCAGACGTTTCTTGCGCAGCCAAGCTTTGCAATTGTTCGCTGTTATTACATAGAGCCAACTCTCAAAAGAGTGTGGTTTCTTGAGTGATGACAGTTTATTGTATGCTTTCAGGAATGTATCCTGCGTTATCTCCTCTGCGATATGGAAATCTCCAATTTTCCGCCACGCAAGCGCGTGGACAGACTTCTTATACTTTTCCATAAGTGTAGAGAAAGCAGAATCATCACCGTCAATCACACGTTGAATAAGTTCAGCATCAGGATTATTCATCGGTTACCTCTGTAAGGGACATTCATTTATTCACATCAACATATAGTGACGCGACTTGCAGAAAAAAAGTCTCATAATTTTGAGAAAAAAGTAGAGAATCTTCTTAGCCTGAACACAATGTAAGGAAATTTGAGTTTACTGGATAGCACTATTTCATCAAGTCTTGTAATGAATACTACCATACCCGTTTGATATTCACAACAACCCTCTTATCCTGAAAATCCTATAATCCTGAAAATCCTGGTTCAGACAAGTAAACATAACTTTGCATACGGGTGTGTAAAGTTTTTGGCAAAAATGGTCAGAAAAATCCCAAGCACCAGCGGTGCGAAAGGTGTATAGAATATGTGAAAAACAAAATCTCAAGCACCAGCGGTGCGAAAGGTATATAGAATATGTGTTTTTAATTTCGTGCCATGATATACCTCTCGCCCCTCTGGGGCTTATTCTGGTAATATCAACGTTTTCTATACACCTTTCGCCCCTCTGGGGCTTGACGTTTTACAGAAAACTACTTCTCTCCTTACTCATGTGCTTCTACAAGAACTAGACACATCAGAAACATGTTCATTACTAAGTTTCATGCTAGAAGGATGATTATGCCAAAAACTTTACACACTCTTTACATACCACACATAAAACATATTTGCTTAAGTCCTAAATCTGTGGTAACATAATAAAAAAGTTGATTTGAGGTATTAATAAAAATGCATGAGAGTTATCGTGTTGCAATTGTCGGCGCAACAGGAGCAGTTGGCAACACTATGTTGGGATTATTGGAGGAACGTACATTTCCTGTTGGTAGTCTAAAATTGTTGGCATCACATAGGTCAGCAGGTGAAATACTTACCTTCAAAGGTGCACATATTGAGATTGAGGAGTTGACACACGACTCCTTTGAGGACATAGATTTAGTCTTTTCCTCTGCAGGAGCATCTGTCAGTCGTGAGTTTATTCCAACCGCAATAGAAAAAGGTGCGTTGGTAATTGATAACACAAGCGCATTCCGCATGCACGATGACATCCCATTGGTTGTCCCAGAAGTTAATATGGATGCTGCACAAAAACATAACGGTCTTATCGCAAACCCAAACTGTTCAACAATTCAGATGATGGTCGCTTTAAAACCGATATATGATGCTGTCGGTATTAAGAGAATCGTAGTTTCAACATATCAGAGCGTGTCTGGTAAAAGCGGACAAGCAGTGAACGAGCTTGTTCTGCAGACAACCGAAGCATTGGAAGGGAAACCTATAACACTTGATCGCTTTCCCCATCAGATGGCGTTTAATGTTGCTTTTGATTGGACCTTCACTGATAGTGGCGACAATGAAGAAGAACTGAAGATGATCAAAGAGACCCATAAAATACTCTCTGACGATTCTATCGGTGTTTCAGCGACTACCGTCCGCGTCCCTGTCTTCTTTGCACATTCTGAATCTATAAACGTTGAAACAAAAGAGAAACTCACGCAAGCTGAAGCACGAGAACTGCTCGCTGATGCGCCGGGTGTACAGTTAGTTGATGATCCTGACAACTATAAATATCCTATGGCTATTGACGTTGCTGGAAAAGACGAGGTATATGTGGGGCGAATCCGAGAGGATTTATCAATCGCAAACGGTCTTAATTTATGGGTTGTCGCCGATAACTTACGAAAAGGTGCTGCGCTGAATGCTATTCAGATAGCAGAACAACTCTTATTGTAAATATTACAGCTAATAAGATGGCTTCAGTAAGAATACAGGCAAAGACATCAGATGACACTTAATAGAGATAATATTGCACATTATCTTGAGGAACGGGAAGCAGAGATAGGTTTTTTTGCCACTGATGCTAAGCTGCAGGTTGAAGAAATTGGAGATGGAAACCTTAATTATGTCTATCGTGTATACGATACATCTAAACCAGAGTCTTCACTTGTCCTGAAACAAGCACCACCCTATATCAAGATTTTGGGTCCAGACTACCCGCTTACATCTGAACGTCTTAGTTATGAAGCCCGCGCACTCAAGGTACACAACCGTCTAATCAGTGATGCTGTACCAACGTTGTATTTTTTTGACCCTGATTCCGCTGTAATCGTGATGGAATATCTGCCAGAGTATCGACTCTTACGCGATGATCTTATCTTAGGCAAAGTCAATCAGATTATTCCAAAACAAATTGGAAGATTTATGGGAGTCGTCCATAGTCAAACATATCAGCGGAACATTGATAAAACATCAGAGAATCACTACCGAAATGCGTTCGCCAATACCGATATGCAAGCAATAACTGGGAACTATGTTTTTACGTTTCCATTCATAGAACATGAAACAAACTTCTACACGGAAGGGTTAGCAGAGTCAGTTGAAGAATTAATAACTGACAATGAATTCTTGGAACAGGTAGAAATACTAAAGAACATCTTCTTGAGAGTTCAGCGTGGGTTAACACACGGCGATTTACACACAGGCAGTGTTATGGTTGATGACAATTCTGCGAAGGTGATTGATTCAGAATTTGCATTCTATGGCTCTGTCGGATTTGACATCGGTCTTTTTTGGGCAAATTACCTACTATCTTATTTTTCACACTTAGACGCGTCAAAAATTCAGACAGATATAATTTCGGCAATTGTTACGTTGTGGGAGACCTATATTGAAGAATTCAGGATGGAAACATCTTTAAAGAAAAGAACCCTACATGTTATCTTTCACGAAGCTGTTGGGTTCACGGGTATGGAGATGTTGAGACGGATCATCGGTGCCGCCCATGTGAGAGATATTGAGAGTATTGCTGATTTAGATCGAAAATTGCGAATAGAAAAAGCGATCCTTGAATTTGGTAAAACGATCATAAAAAAGCGAAATCACATTGCAAATGTGCATGAAATGGTAGCGTTATTGTAAGTGAGGATACTGTTCTAACCTAAGTTGCCACCTTGTAGCACAATCTGTTAGATTGTGCAGTATTAGATCACATCTCACAAATACCGGTAATGCAACATCATTTCTTAGAAATGTTATAATAATCATAATCAGAGAGAGCACACAGAAAAACTATGAGAGATTACTACGAAATACTCGGTGTTGATAAAAAGTCTACACCTGATGAGATAAAAAAAGCGTATCGCAAATTAGCGGTAAAATACCATCCTGACAAGAATGCTGGTGATAAAACTGCTGAGGAAAAATTCAAAGAAGCGGCTAACGCATATTCAGTCCTGTCTGATCCTGAAAAACGCAAAATATATGATGTTCGAGGGCATGCGGGTGTAGAAGGAATGGGGTTTGAAGGGTTCACCAATGTGAATGACATTTTCGTGAATTTCAATGACATCTTTGGACGCGCAGCATACGGCGACTTTGGGGATGTATTCGGCGATGTTTTTGGATCACAAAGGCAGACAACGCGAACACTGCGAGGACGGGATCATCGCATCAATGTTACCATACCATTTGCTGACGCGATTAACGGTACACAGAAAGAAGTTAGCATCCAGGGCAAGAACATAAAGTTCAAGATTCCCCCAGGAATTAAAGACGGAAAAACGCTTAGGGTACGTGGACAAGGTGAATCCATTGGGGCAGGTGAGTCAGGTGACCTGTTAGTTAAGATATCAATTCAACCCCATCCAACGTTGTCCCGTGATGGACTTGATCTCGTGACAGATGTACAAGTGCCGATGACGACAGCCGCGTTGGGTGGAACTGTCAGAGTGCAGACATTGACAGAGAACGTTGAAGTCAAAATACCATCAGGGGCACAACCGGGGCAGCAACTACGACTGCGTGGAAAAGGAATAGCAGATGTAGGCGGACGCAAAGGTGACTTGCGGGTCCGGTTAATCGTGGAGATACCAAAGTCATTAACCCGCAAGCAGAAGGATTTACTAAAGCAACTTGAAAAGACAATATGATTGAAGAACAAAGGAGAACTAATGATCTCAATATCACAAAGAAGTCAAAATGTTACACCATCGTCAACATTAGCCATCACAGCGAAAATCAACGCAATGATCGCTGATGGTGGAGATGTTGTCAAATTCGGCGCAGGTGAACCCGATTTTGATACTCCCGACTATATCAAAGCTGCCGCTATTGAGGCACTTGATGCAGGTTTCACAAAATACACACCGGTTCCCGGTATCCCTGAACTCAAAGAAGCCATCGTTAATAAATTCAAGAATGACAACGGACTTAGCTATATACCATCCCAAGTCATCGTCTCTTGTGGAGCGAAGCATACACTCTATAACATCATGCAAGCGATCTGTGATCCAGGTGATGAGGTAATCTTCGCAGCACCGTATTGGGTGAGTTATCCGCAACAGATAAAGTTGGCAGGTGCAATCCCACGCGTCATTGAAACGACTGCTGAACAAAACTTCTGTATGCAACCGGAACAAGTAGAAGCTGCTATTACCTCAAAGACAAAAGCAATTCTCATCAACAGTCCAAGCAATCCCACAGGAACAACATACTCTGTTGAGACACTCAAACAAATTGCTGCACTTGCAGTTGAGAATCAAATATATCTCATCTCCGATGAAATATATGAAGCACTCCTTTACGATGGTGCAACACATCAGAGTCCAGCTGCATTCAACGAAGAAACGAAAGCGATTACCTTCGTCGTCAACGGTGTTTCAAAAGCATACTCTATGACTGGATGGCGTATCGGTTATACTGCAGGTCCAGAGGATGCAGTTTCTGCGATGTCTCGTATCCAATCACACAGCACATCAAATCCTACCTCAATTGCACAGAAAGCTGCCGTTGCTGCACTCAAAGAACCACAAGATGCAGTTGAGGAAATGCGTAAGGCATTTGAAGAAAGACGTAATGTTATCTGTGAACGTTTTGATGATATCGATGGTGTGACTTATGTTAAACCGCAAGGTGCGTTCTATATCTTCCCAGATTTTTCAGCACACTACGGCAGAACACTTGATGGTAACAAGATTGAAGGCTCAATGGACATCACCGACTATCTCCTGAGCTCTGCAGGTGTCGGTGTTGTACCTGGAGATGGATTTGGTGCAGACAAGAATTTACGACTCTCTTTTGCCACATCTTTGCAGGAAATCCATCGCGGATTAGATCGGATAAAGAAGGCGTTAGCATAGTAAACAAAACGCAAAAGAAAAGGAGATATTATAGTGTCACAACCTAATTTAGTTTTTGTCATAACGGATGACCAAGGATATGGTGATTTAGGATGTTACGGCAACCCAGTCATCAACACCCCAAATTTAGACGCACTTGCAGATGAAAGTGTGCAACTCAGAAACCTGCATGTCGGTCCAACCTGTTCACCAACACGCGCTGGCATCATGACAGGACGATACTGCAATTCTACAGGTGTGTGGCATACCATCGGTGGCAGATCACTCCTCCGTAGTGATGAGGTCACGATGGCAGATATCTTCAGACGCAACGGCTACAAAACCGGTATGTTCGGAAAATGGCATCTTGGCGACAACTACCCGTTCCGTCCACACGACAGAGGCTTTGAAGAAGCACTCTATCACGGCGGTGGCGGTATCAGTCAAACACCAGATTATTGGGGTAACGATTACTTTGACGATACCTATTTTAGTAACGGTTCTGAACAACCTTTCGAGGGTTACTGCACAGATGTATGGTTTCAAGAAGGGATGAAGTTTATTGAGCGAAACAGGAATCGTCCATTCTTCTGTTATATTCCAACCAATGCACCACACGGTCCCTTCCGTGTTCCCGATGCCTACAGTGAAGTCTACAAGAGAAAAGGGGAACCAGATGCGCGTGCCTGTTTCTACGGGATGATAACCAATATAGATGATAACATGGCACGTATGCGGCATCATCTCAAAGTGCTTGGACTTGAAGAAAACACTATCCTTATTTTCATGACAGATAACGGTTCTGCTGCTGGTTGCGACTTGGATGGACAGCAGTTTGTAAGATCAGGATACAATGCAGGGATGCGGGGTAAAAAGGGATCTCCTTATGAAGGGGGGCACCGTGTACCGCTCTTTATGCATTGGCCAAGTGGAGGCTTTTCAGAAAAGAAAGAGGTAGATGAACTCACCGCTAACATTGACTTACTACCGACTTTGATAGACCTTTGTGATTTAGAGGTATCTGATTCTTCCAGATTCCACGGAAAAAGCATCTCACCTTTACTCCATGATAGATTAGTTGAATGGGAGGATCGGGTCGTCGTCACAGATTCCCAACGTGTTGAAAATCCGGTTAAGTGGAGACAGAGTGCAACGATGTCACAGAGATGGCGACTCATCAATGGGGAAGAACTTTATGATATCCAAGCGGACCCCGAACAACGGGAAAATATCGCTGATGATCATCCAGAGGTCGTTTCTGAACTGCGTGAACATTACGAAGAATGGTGGCAGTTAGTATCCGAAAGGTTTGATGAAGAATGTCCGGTGGTAATCGGCACACAGAACGAACAACTCGCTTGTATTACAACACATGATTGGCACGGCAGCGGAAATGCTTGGAATCAAGGCTCCATCCGCAACGGCATGCAGTGCAACGGGTATTGGGCAATTGAGATACCAGAGGATGGTGAATACAGCTTTGAGTTGCGTAGGTGGCCCCGTGAGGAGAATAGACCCATCACAGAAGGCATCCCTGGTGAGAGAATTGATCTCTATAACGGTGGACGAGCATTAGATTTGAAAACCGCACAGATCCGTATTGCTGATCAGACAGCAACACAAGCGATAAAACCTGATGCAGTTGGTGTAACTTTTACATTCAACCTCACAGCCGGACAGACACGACTCCACACAGAATTCTCAGATGAAACTGGAGAATTGTCTCTCGGTGCCTACTACGTCTATATCAAGCGCGTGATTTAAAGATGTTATCTTAGATATACCTTATAGGACAGTAATGCTACTGTCTTATAAGGTATATTCATTTTCCCCTCTTGCACAGAATCGTGCAATGTAACTTTTCCGTTGACCTTTCTGGTACAATTTGACACGCAATGTGCCTAATTATCCAGTGAATTTGTGTGTAAATAGATGGCACAGAAATTGCTCTATCTACTTCAAATTAGGACAATCTAATAGACGAAGAGGTGTTAACCAATGAAAACATTATACACTGTTAGCATTCTCATAAGTATCTTTCTAATTGGGTGTGCAACACATACGCAAAATGTAAAGCAGACACACGAAGAATATACGCTGACTGAGAGACGGGGAATGCATGCATGGAAAGGACAGCATATATCAGAAGTTGTCAAGAAATGGGGACAGCCGAATAAAGTCACCGAACAGAACTCAGGTGGTAGAATCTATACATGGAAGCATATCGTAGGTATAACAACATTTCCAGATGGTAAGTTACGTGGAAGATTGGACACACTAATACCCATCATAAACCTTTACACGCATGACGACGGTATAGTTTATCACTGGACTTCTGATGTAGGATCAAGAGTAGTAAGACCTCGGTAAAGTACCTTATGAGTATCTAAAGTTATTCTCCTATTTCAGACATAGTGTTCTGTCCAGTTTAATTCTGTAGGTCGGGTAGAGTAAAGCGACACCCATAGATGTCAACTTAAGGAAACGTATGAATCATTATGGCCCTATCTCAATATAGTCAGTTATAGGGATTATCTTCTCTTCAGTCCCGTAGGGACGATATGTTTATAGAACCTAGCTAAACAGTGCTTCTTTAGTCCCGTAGGGACTAAAGACAAACCAAGAACAAATTAATTTCCTTAAATTGGCACTTATGCATAATAGCAGAATTATCACTCAATGCATTGTCGCGGTCCTTAGTATAACACGATCCTCTGTCCAATTATCACGATACCAAGTACATGCCTCAAACGTGTCGTTAAGTGCATGCATACGTTGTTTCAGCAGTGCACGAAGTTCATTTAGTATACCTTGTGATGTTGGAACATCAATTAGATTTTGTGTTTGAAATGGGTCAGTAATATTATCAAAAAGTTTTTCGCTTCCATCGGGTCGATGGACAGCGTAAGTATGTTGTTTCGTTCTGAGCGCACGCCATTCATAGCCATCTTCCCACTTAGCAGTGCAACCCATCCCTTGCATGAATGCAGCCTCAGGTTTCTCAAAAGTTTGTCCAAACGCTGCAGGACTCAGATCCGATCCCTCTACATCTTCTGGTATCGGTAGTTCCATCATTGAAAGCAGTGTTGGCATAATGTCCGGTGTATTTAGGCAGACATCTGTGGTAAGTCCTTCCCGTATTGTCTCTGACCATCTCATCAGAAATGGAATACGGACTGCTTCTTCATAGAAGATGTTCTTTGCCTTACGTCCTTGTGCACCAAACATTTCTCCGTGATCAGATGTGAATACGAAGATTGTGTCTTCTTTCAGTCCAAGTTCATCAATAGCAGAGAGTAATCTACCAACATTCCAATCCAAATTAGTCGTCATAGCATAGTAAACTCGCATCCATTCAGGAAGTTTAGCACGTTGTTCATCGGACATCATTGCCCAGGAATCTCCATACGGGTCGTTTTCTTCACGGTAGTTTTCTGGTAATGGAAAGTCGACTTCTCGGAACATGTCGTAGTATTCACCCGGAACGTTGTCCTGTGTCCACGGATCATGCGGAGTGCCGATTGATAGGAACAGCGCAAACGGATCGTCGGTGGTTGATACCCGTTTAAGGCAGTCTATTGCTAAATCCGTCTGACCATCCGGTTCATATCCCGGAATCGTAATCCTTTCAGGACTATCTCTATGATAATATGTGTCAAAATAGGTGTGATGAAAATTATACGCAGACCATTCACCATCAAAACCGAGGCGATGGGGTCCCGGTGGAATGTATGAATTCTGGGTGTCATGGTGTCTTCCCAACTGATTTGCCCACAAATGCCACTTCCCGATATAACTCGTCTGATAGTCGTTGCGATGCAGAACATGTCCGATACAGTCATGATTGGGATTGATTCGGAGTTCATTGATTGCCATACCCGTGCTGCTCGCGTATTTACCGGTGAAAAGGGATGCACGATACGGTGCACACATCGGACTACCTGAAACAGCGTTATAGAAGTTCACACCTTCTGTTGCAAGCCTATCAATATTCGGTGTTATTGCACGTTCATCGCCAGCATAACCGCAAGACTGATAGCGAAGTTGATCGGCGAAGACATAGACGAGATTCGGTTTTCTACCTGTTGATACCATATATATTCTCTGTTTTTAAGTATTTGATTGTTCTCTTCGACGCCATTGTCCCTTTGTAACTTTCTCTATTAAGATACGTGCTTTTTGACTTTCACGTACCTGTTTCTCAATCTCAACAGGATCCCATTCAGCGAGTAATTGTGTTTCCAAATCACGACATATTGCCTGATACTTTGGTTCATTCGCAAGATTATGAAATTCTCCCGGATCTTCAGATATGTCGTAGAGTTCAGGTGCATCACCGAGACTGTAATTGTATTTGTATTTCCCTTTTCGTAACATTGCCATGGGACGTTGAACACCGTGTGCCAGGTATTCTGAAAAAGCGTAATCTTTCCAGTCGGTTTTGGTATCTTGTATAAAAGGCAATAACGTATCTCCATCAAACTGTTCTTGGCTTCTTCCACCTGCAATGTCAACTAAGGTAGCCGTCAAATCAACAAGTGAAACGACTTCATCAATTCGTTTACCAGCGGACAACTTATCTGGAAACATAATCTGTAGGGGTACCCGAGATGAGGCTTCATAAAAGTTTGATTTACGCCACATACCGTGTTCACCATTCATCTCACCATGATCACTTGTGTAGATGACAACGGTATTCTCCAGTTGATTAGTCTCATCAAGCGTCTGTAGTAACTTTCCAATCTTTTCATCAAGATAGGTAATCAAACCGTAATACCCAGCGCGAGCGCGACGCACTAAATCCTCAGGGAACTCAACACATCCAAACATACGCCGCATCCGTTTATAGACGGGATGTTGGTTTTCAAGATGACCTTGTGGAATATTCGGTAGGTCTATCTGATCAAGTGGATAAAGATCCCAGAACCGTTGGGGTACTACAAGCGGAAAATGGGGTGCAATGAAAGAGACGTTTAATACCCACGGTTGTTCTTTCCGTTCAGGATCGCGTAGATATTCTATTGCTTCTGTTTCAGCAAGATCATCAACTCTGATTTCTTCAGTAGTTCCTGGTCCAGCTTGTGCAGGACCGCCCCATGGTCGTGCTGCTGCTGGTGTCCCGTTGTCCCAATCTGTCAGTCCGTGTTTTTTTTCTGCATGAAGGTCTCGTGCCAGTTGTTCTCGGAAACCGTGTAGTTGATCCAATCCTCCAAAATGCTGCTTACCTGAAAGCACAACGTCATAACCCACATCGCGCAATAAGTGTGCCCATGTGACCGCATCCGGACGTAAGGGTGCAGCATTATCCCATGCCCCGATTTTGTGAATGTACCGTCCTGTCATAAACGACATACGCGATGGCATGCAGAGTGGGGAATTGCAGTAAGCATTCGTAAAGGTTATACCATCTTTAGCAAGTCTGTCCATGTGCGGTGTTTGAACGAGTGGATGTCCATACGGTCCGCTAAACATTGGTGCATGTTCATCAGACATGATGAGAAGGATGTTGGGTCGGTTTTCGGGCATGATATACGACTAATCCAATATCGGTTTCTTGTAGGATACCACTCCGCACGCAAATTGTCAATAAGAAAACTACTATAATACTACTCTGAACAAGGATAGCACTATTTCGTTAAGTCTTGTGATGAATTTAACCATACGCGTTTGATACTCACCACAGGTCTCTTATCCTGCAAATCCTATAATCCTGTAAATCCTGGTTCAGACAAGTAAAGGAGAGAATATTGACTTATTGGATAGAATAGAGATGGGCTTACCTGGAATCGAACCA
>JAAXGN010000070.1:0-192 GCA_012267415.1 Candidatus Poribacteria bacterium
GATTTTGGATCAGATGATTCAGGAGGAAGAGAAAAACTCACTGAAGATCAAGAACGTTATTAGGCTCTCAAGGTACAACGACAGGGATATCGACAGCACCTCAAGACACCTAAAAAACCTAAGAAATCTACCGTGGCTCAACTCCAGCAAGAATTGACTGACTTACAGGCTAAATATACCCAACTTTATAAA
>JAAXGN010000070.1:357-871 GCA_012267415.1 Candidatus Poribacteria bacterium
TTGTAAACATCCTCGTACATACTTTTCTTTGAACCTTAGAAAATACATTTGTCCTATAAGTAAAGACTCTGCTTTAGAATACATCACTGACACTTGCCATTGACCGTCCAGGGTTTTAGTTAATGGTGGGTCTAAATGTTCCACTTCATGTAAACTACGTAGTAGTATAGTGTTTGACTTGACTCTAAATGTCTGCAGGTCATTGTCGTCTTGTCCCTTGTAGATCCCTTGCACTTCATGATGTAGAATATGTTTGAAGTAGCCAATCACTGCAGCTGCTTTGCTAATCGCGTTCTCAATACATCCTGACGCTACAAAGGTGCGATTGCCATTGATGTTGTTTTCTATAAAGAAGTATGACTGTATCGGTGTTTGACCACACGGGTATACGTTATGTTCATCAGGTTGAATTGGTCTGCATTCCAGAAACATCCATTCATTCTGGAAGTCCTCCTCTTCACTTAGGTGCTGTAAATGAATATGCAAATTGATCTCTTGCTCTCGACAGATACGT
>JAAXGN010000070.1:1006-1182 GCA_012267415.1 Candidatus Poribacteria bacterium
TGGAGTGTTGCTGTCGTACGTGCCGTTGCATGCTCCCTTTCTGTGTAAAGGATAATGGACAGAATTGGCAGTGATATCGATGTTCTGTCGTACCACACAGTTTTTTGTGATGAGAGAAATGTCCTTTGTTTAACTGCTGTCCACACGTGAGGCAAGGTCGTGGATATGTTATCTTC
>JAAXGN010000005.1:0-15196 GCA_012267415.1 Candidatus Poribacteria bacterium
GTGCCATGATATACCTTTCGCCCCGCTGGGGCTTACTCTGGTAATATCAACGTTTTCTATACACCTTTCGCCCCTCTGGGGCTTGACATTTTATAGAAACCTACTTCTCTCCTTACTCATGTGCTTCTACAAGAACTGGACACATCAGAAATATGTTTATTACTGAGTTTCATGTTAGAAGGGTGATTCTGCCAAAAACTTTACACATCCGTTTTAATCTGCTACAATCGAAAAGAATCAAGGATTAACTAAATGAAAAATGACGCGCAAACATTCATAGCGCGCGTATCAGAAAATACAGCACGCATTCTTGAAAACCGCCTCGGTTGCAAACTTGAAGATGTAACTAAGGGCATGGATTTCAAACCCGACTCCTTAGAAACCCGCCTTAACGCAATCCCAATAGACTCACTTGAGAAATACTTGACACCGCAATGGGTGGTGCTCGCTGCCGGAAAAGGTACCCGTATTGACCCTACGGGACGAATCAGTAAGACACTTGACATCATGTTCGGTGAACAGAACATGCTACAACTATCAAGACGTTTCCTGCCGGGGAACCTGCCACATATCATCGTCATCAATCCGCAGATGGCACAACGTATTGCTGAAAGTGAATCGCCTGAACACCTGTTAGGTACAAATGCTATAACCTGTATTCAAGAAGAGATGAATGGAACAGGAGGGGCATTAAAAGCTGCATTACCAGAACTTCGTCAATCTGATGCAGAGTGGATAGGTGTAGCATTCGGAGATGAACCGTTCTTGGAGAAAACCATCTTTGCACAAACACTGCTATCCCATTTTATGACTGGCGCAGATGTGACTTTATGCGGTAAGATACCCGAAACTGTCATAGATAAGGGTGGACTCTTCTATGATGCAGACGGAAACTTTGTCGGGACAAAAGAGTGGTATGATATGACATCTGACGAAAAAGAAGAGATGTGGAGACGATTGGAACGCGGGGAAGCATATACCAATACAGGAATTACTATCATCCGAAAAAGCGCAATGCTGGAACGCATAAATCAGTTACAACCCCATCCAAACCGAAAAGGTGAACTCCATCACGTTGACTTGATTCGACACTGCTATGAAGATGGATTGAAAACTAACGCATTTATCTATCGTGGTGATGTGTTATCCGGTGTGAATCGTTGGTCAAATGTGTTATCGGGTGAAGCCGTTTTATACCAAAAAACACGAGATTTACTCGTTCAGAGAGGAGTCCGAGTTGATCCATCTGCACAGATAACATTAGAAAATGAAAATATGGAAATCGGGACAGCCTGTTATCTTATCGGAAGAATACACATCGGAAAAGATGTAAAAATAGGGGATTATTGTAGACTCGAAAATGCAACATTAACAGGCAAGACTTCCATAGGAAATTCAGTCGGCATACAAAATGTATCTGCGCATGATACGACAATAGCATCTAATATTTTACCAGAAACGCTGTCAGCACCTATCATCGGTATTGCCACCGAAAGCACTATCACAAATAGCACCTTTGACTCTGTCGTAGTCGGTTCTGCGGTTCAACTGTCGTATATTCAAGCACACGCGACTGTGATTCCTTCAGAAATAAAACTTTCAAATCAGAAGATCGGTGTTCCATGCCAGCAAGCACCTATGGGTGTGCAACGTTCACTTTTCAGTCAGATTGTCCCTTCGGATTATAGACCAGGTGTGTACACCTTTGGAGACAAAAAGGATTTACCTGATTGGGATAACTTGCGAGAGCATGTCAGTTCACACAGCGCGTTAGAATTGATACCGCGTGCCACATCTAATGAGCAATTGCAAGCGGATGTTTCTGAAGCAGTGAATACGTTATTAGACATGCGTCGTTCAAATGGTGATTATCTTATTGAATCGTTGACTCCCGAAGAGTTGTGGGGTAGCATCTTTGAGATGGTAAAAATACAGACTGGCAATCCAAATCCATACCATGACGACAAACTGAAAGCGCGTAAAACAGCACTTGAACTCTTACCAGAATTTTGGAATGACGACTGGTTGACACGGTTGAAACTCGTCGTTGCGGGGAATGTTATAGACTACAGCAGCGCGCGCGTTGTGGAAAAGGTAAATGCTAATCCTGACTATTTTTCTGAGGCATTACGGGCAGCTGTTGAAACACCTTTTGCGATTGATTGTTATGCACTGTTCAAAGAGTTGGTCATTGATTCGCAACCAAAACATATCGTTTGGATGGCTGACAACGATGGTGAAATCATCTTTGATGTCGCTTTCGTTCAGGAACTGGTGCAGTGCGGTCATCAACTCTGTATAGTCGGGAAAGTGGATAACGCCAGCAACGATGTGACGCTTGCAGATTTGCATGATATTATCAAATATCCACAATTCCAAGTGCTTCAGAAGGCAGTCCAAGATGGTGTTGTAACGCTCATGTCATCAGGTGCAAAGACGATCGGGACAAATCTATATAACGCCACACCCGAATTTATCAATCTGCTATTAGATACGGACCTTGTAATCTCAAAGGGACAAGGTAACTTTTTTACGACACCGGGTTGGCACAAAGACACTTTCTATCTGTTTATGTCTAAAGGCTTGACGGCAGAACGCTGCACAGGTGTTGTCGCGGATCGGAATCTACCGGTTGATGGACTCATCTTGGCGTATCTACCGAGTGGAACGAAACGTGATGCCTTATTGAAAGACGCGTGCAATCCATAATATATCCCTGCATTGACCCCAATGCTAACGGGCAATTATGAAGATTAAGATTTAAATTGGGTAATATTTCGACGGGCAATGAATTGCCCTACTACAAACAGACGGGTTCGTAGTAGGGCAATTCATTGCCCGTCGTCCTAGTAGGCATAATGATGTTTTTAGGTTTCACTATATTATCGTCTTCTTGCCGGATCAATATGTGGAGAATACCCCGGCGGAAACTGATCGCTTGCGGAACGTCCATCTTGGAAGAGTTGGTCTGCGTCCGGGTTCTCAGGTTCAAAGGGTGGTGGAAATTCCTTCCAACGATTGCCATCAAGTGGTTGTTCGTAGCCATCCTCTCGGAACCAATTGATCAATCGTTCCCGATATTCTCTAACCGTGCTACCGTAAGCGTGATTACCCGCCAGACTCCGTTCATCCAGTCTTCCTTCCAACCGTCTAAATAACCACTCTTTTCTGTCAGCAGCAGAATAGATATATTTATAGTCAAAAGTAATAAGCGTATACAGACCTCTACTTTCACTTGCCAATTGTCCGATAATTGCATCGCGTTCGGTATTGCCAGATGCAATGTCAGCGAGGTCAACGCCACTATGTTCGTCATGAGGTGTCAATCCTGCTGCCTTAAGGCTGGTAGGGAGCACATCAACAAGACTCGTTGGGGTACTACATTGGGCATCAGCATCAAAGCGTTCCGGATAACGAACCAGTAGCGGAATACGTGCGGCTGCATCAAGGAAAGAACGTTTCCCATAACAGTCATAATCCCCGAGTAGTTCTCCGTGGTCAGATGTGAAAATGATGAGTGTGTTATCCAACTCACCTTCCGTTTCAAGGTATTCCAGGATACGTCCAACCTGATAGTCTATGAAGGATATAGTGGCGTAATAAGCAGCCCGCATCGTCCGAAGCAGGTTCATATCTCTGCCTTGGTCACGATATTTGTATCTATTTTGATGCCGGTTCCAGTAGGTATACAGATGTTCATAGTCTGGCGGCAGAAATGGTAACGGCATTTCTACTGTCCGGTAAAGTCTGTTCCACGGCACAGGTGATTCAAAAGGAGGGTGTGGTTTAATGAAACTGCTCCAACATAGAAATGGACGGTTCGTGTCGCGTTGTGAAAGAAACTTAAGCGTTCCATCACCGATCCACTGTGTATGATGTAGACGTGCAGGAAGTTGCGATTGCTGTGGTATGTAGTAATACTCACTCCGTTCTCCGTGAGGTGCTATGATATGGTCATATCCATTTGCGTGTATGAACTCGGTATAATCATCTGGTCCGGCACCTTCTTCTGAGAAATCTCTGGTTTCATATCCCCACATTTTTCGTCCTTGCGGTGTGAAGTGCATTTTACCGATTCCGTGGGTCTGATATCCTACTTCGTTCAGCAATTCCATCACTGAAGGTCGGTCTTGTGGCATGCCTGAATTGGTCGCACATCCAGTTTCATGGGGCCACTGTCCGAGTAGAAAACTGCATCGTGATGCGACACAGACAGGAGAAGGACAATACGCGGAGGTAAAACTTGTACCTTCACCTACAAGTCGATCAAGTGCTGGCGTCTGAATGACCGGATTTCCAAGCGATCGGACAGTGTCAAATCGCTGCTGGTCTGTCATGAGAAATAAGATATTCGGTTGTTTTGCCATAGGGATTACAATTCCTTTCGTTTAATTAGCTAATATTTGTAGTACGGGGAATGCCATTATGAAGATTAAGTAATTAAAAGAATAAAAACCGATTTTTCCTAGGCTGGTAGGTGCGATATCCTTATCGCACCGAATCCTGCGCGGAAACATTCAATGCAACAGGTTTATCCTAATCTGTTTCGTCCGAGGTTCTCTCTTAGGATCCGGTGCGATAAGGATATCGCACCTACCAGCCTGGGGGTAATCAAAATTACCTGATTATTTTTTTATCTTCATGCAGATTGTGCTACATAGGTAGCAACTTGGGTTAGTATAACAGATTTCAAAATTAATCTCAATTTCTCGTGACAGGCGGCTTAATAACACCAAATGCTGGGTAGATACTTTATCGCGTAGGATGACGGGGTATGTAAACATTTTGTCATTATGGGTATCAATTTAGTGATGTTCCCAGACCGGACGTATGAATAACACAGTCCCAAGCACCAGCGGTGCGACAGGTGTATAGAACATGTAAACAACACCATCCCAAGCACCAGCGGTGCGACAGGTATATAGAACATGTGTTTTTAATTTCGTGGCATGATACACCTTTCGCCCCTCTGGGGCTTACTCTGGTAATATCAACGTTTTCTATACACCTTTCGCCCCTCTGGGGCTTGACATTTTACAGATAGATAACTAATTCGTCACTGCAAATCTCTAATTTGACTTCGGTATAGTAAGTCGTGTATAATCTAAAATAGCAGCTGTAGTTTGTGCCATTATCAGGTATTGTTCAGTCTGCATATAATAATTCCCAACGTTATCTTATCGAGGTTAAACTAATATGAGTTTCAAAGTATTCATCTCACTGTTATTGGTCGGGTGTATAATCCTATTCGGATTTATATTTTTTATTATTGGGTATAATCAGCAAACGGAAGACAGCGAAGAGGGGTTAGACGAATATTTATCAAGAACAGATAGTCCTCCACCACAAATCCCGAGAACTGAAGAGATACCAGATGAAATCCGACACAAATTCGCTGCTGTAACAGAAATACCTGAAAAACCTGAAATCATCGCTGAATTTGTCCAAGAAGGAAATTTAGAAACAGTTGAATTTTCACCGACAAACCCCAATTTAATCGTAAGCAGAACCTACGATAGAAACTTTGAAGATAGTATCAGACTATGGGATATCAACGACCCGGATACACCTATAGCTGAGTTCAAAGGCGATTCAGCCTCATTTTCACCGGATGGAAGGATCCTCGCTATATCCGATTCGCGAGATTATGATGCCAGAGTAAAATTATGGGATATTGCAAAAGAGGAATTTATTAGTTCTCTATGGACGGTAGGAGATAATGCTGTATTTTCACCTGATAAGAACCTCTTAGCAGTAGAAGCACGCGGTATAGAACTTTGGGATGTTAGTGATCCAACACAACCTGTCAAAGCTATCACGTTGGAAAGAAAACGCATTGAAGATGAACATACATTTTCGGCAGATGGCACACTTATGGCAACAATAGAGGCATTCAGTGACATTATTAATATCTGGCAAATAGATGGAAATCACGTCATCAAAAGGAATTCTATTAATGTCATAGATAGAAAGGTTGGATGGATTGAGGCACTGCAGTTTTCTCCTGATCCGCAGAATCCCATCCTTGCTATTGCAGATAATGATGAAGATATAAGATTGTGTTATCCACCTGATTGGCAAAACTATAACACTATTCCTACTAAAAACGTCCACGATCTGGCATTTACCCCAGATGGAGAGACGTTTATCAGTGTAGGCCTCAATGGTATTGAAATTTGGTCAGTGGAAAATGGTAAACTTATCGCATCAATAGAAGGACAGTCCGGATGGGTATATTGCGTTGATGTCTCTGCGGATGGAAACTTTATCGCCGCTGGTGGTAATGATGATGTGATTCGTGTCTGGAATATAAAAGGATATTTACCAATAAAACGTAAATCCGTACAAGACGTTGTAGTACCGATATACTTCATGCCTACTAATCTTCAACCCCAGGCAGATATGCCAGAACGTATTGATAAGATGCTTAAGGATGTCCAAACATTTTTTGCAGATGAAATGGAGCGACACGGACTCGGAAGAAAAACTTTCGACTTTGAAAAAAATAGTAATGGTACTGCAAAAATATTCCTATTTGAAGGTAAAACAACTGATGATTACTATAATGGGGATTCCTCACAAATACTTGAAGAAATTGAACAACATTTTGAATTATCCAACAACCTCTATTTTATTGTCTTAGAGAAAAGTAGCGTAAAGAAAACAGATGAAAAGGAGATTACAGCTGCCGATGTGAAAAAGTTATTAAAAGGAATGCAGAAGTCAAGAAAAAGGATGCGAGAATTGTCGCTTACCCTAAGGGGTTCTATGTTTAGAGAAAAGGGGGGACATATTATCGTTCAGACACCTATCAATCGATTCGCAACACATACCCTTGCACAAGATTTTGCAGGAGAATTCGGATTACACCAAGATTATAGAGACCCTTCTTATCTGATGTCGGATGGTAGGGAGTCGAAACATCTGTCAAAGGATAGTGCACTATGGTTAAGTAGTAGCCGATTCTTTAATTCAGAACAGGTGTTTTTTGATAGAAAAACGATTATTAAGAAACCCTCATGTTTTAGAGATAAACTCAGATTAGAGATTGAAGATGCTGATGGTATATCTCAAATCCGGTTGTTAGCAGCATCAAATAGCGACAATCCTCCACCAGGTTTTCAAAGGAAGATAGACCCTACCGAAAACCAAACAACTTGGAAAAGATCCTACAAAGGAGATACAGTCGCTTTGCAGGATGTCTTGACGTTGCAGGGTGAGAAAAAAGCAAAAGTGGAATTAGATTATCCAATATATCTGGACAGTCTAATAGAACTACATGTAATTGATGACAATGGGAACAGAGTGTATCTTATTGAATTAACCGAGAATCCATTAACGACAATTTTACGTGGTATATTTAACTGAATTAACACCATGCAATTTCTCTGCACCAGATGCAACACCCCATACAAAGAATCACCTCTACGTTACCAATGCGACTGCGGTTTCCCATTATCAATCCGAAAACATCCATCAGCACGGTATTCAGTGGATTCCAGCACCATGTCACTGTGGCGATACCGATCAACCTTCCCAATTACTACAGACACACCTCCTGTCACGCTCAATGAGGGCATAACACCCATTATCCCACTACACTCAGATGATGCATCACACTACGTCAAATTAGATTATCTCTGTCCAACAGGTTCATACAAAGACCGTGGTGCATCTGTCCTCATTACGTATCTCAAATCACTCGGTGTCACCGAAATCGTAGAAGACTCATCTGGCAATGCGGGTGCAGCCATTGCAGCTTATGCAGCGAGGGCAGGTATGCGATGCACCATCTACTGTCCAGAAACCACATCAAAAGGCAAACTAAACCAGATTTCCGCTTACGGTGCAGAATTAGAACTGATACCAGGCAATCGTATGGCAACAACAGAGGCGGTAAAAAAAGCAGCACAAAACACCTGTTACGCCTCACACAACTGGCATCCTGTATTCTTAGAAGGCACAAAAACGATCGCTTTTGAAATCATTGAACAACTACATGGATCACCCCCAACACATGTTATCTGTCCAGTAGGATTTGGCAGCATCTATCTCGGTTTATATATCGGATTCAAAGAACTTTACGACGCAGGGATCATTGGACATCTCCCCCGGCTACTCGGTGTGCAACCCGAAACCTGTTGTCCGATATACAATGCCTATCGTAATAGAACCCTCACCATCACAAGAATGTCCCAGACAGCACCTACCCTTGCTGAAGGCATTACTGCAGAGCTCCCAATCCGCGCGAATCAGATATTAGACACAATCCGCAATACAAACGGTGCATTTACCACAGTCAACGACACCGACATCAGAGCAGGACAAAAAGAACTCGCAGAAAAAGGCATTTACGTCGAACCGACCTCAGCAGTTGTCATGAAAGCCTATCAAAAATTTCAACAGGAAGGCATCATCAAAAGCGGAGATACAACCGTATCCATCCTTACCGGTAGCGGACTGAAGGTAACCACCCTTCCACTTAACACATCCAAAAGTGTTGAAAACGTTTGACATTCCAATCAGAATAGTGTATATTAATAAGACAGACTATGGAAAGGACCCAGATATGACATTCTTTCTTAAGACACCATCTATTGAAGATCAACACACGGATAAAGAGGTATCAGTGCCCCCAGTTAAGGAATCTGGCATTCAGTTAATTGAAATTGAAGATACGTCTTTTCTCGAAAAATACACCGCATATCTAACCAAGAGAGCATCTAAGTGGTGTGGATGGATTCCTGATTTTCCGAAGTTGAGATATGAAGAGAAAACCAAAAAAGCATTGATAGAAACGCTTACAAAGGCACTTCATGAAACTTTAAAGGCACGCGATAAGGCATGGGATAAACAGATTGAAGAAGATATAAAAGCGGGAAAACTTGATCATCTTCGAGAAAAAGCGCTTGAGGAAATTGATGCAGGAAAGTTCACGGACCTATAAAGCCACCTCAGCGTTTTGGAATTGCTTTAATAATCTTCCGCAAGATGTTCAAATCCGTGCAAAGAGAAAATTTGATCTGTTCAAGCGGAATCCAAGACATCCTTCTCTTGAGTTTGAAAAACTTGGTATTGGGTACTGGCGAGTTAAAATTGGTGATGGTTACAGAGCGTTGGCATTTGAAGATGAAGACGGTCTGTGTTGGTTTTGGATAGGAAACCACAGAACTTATGAGAGAATAATTCGGGAATAAACTTAGACTTTACTCCTTCATAAACATTCCTCCATCATTACCCTCCCCGCTCAACAAACATCGTCATACGGTCCGTAGCACATTCATCTTGATTGTGCATCTTCGTAGGGGTTGGGTTTCCCAACCCGTCATCTTGATTGTGCATCTTCGTATTTTATCCTTGAAAGTTCCTCACACACGGTTATATAATAATTATGGTGGACTTCAGAATTAATGATACACTCTACAAATTAATGATACACTCTACAACGGGCGAGGAGACCTCGCCCCTACGCGGGGTGATCTTTGTAAATGTGTATATGTCTCATTAATTATTGACTTTACTATAGTATGGCACAAGAATACGATACAATAGGAAAAGATATCCTAAACGAAAGTATTAGTGAGGGAGATAAGAATGGACTACATCAACCTAACCTGGAAGAACCTGCGGAATTTCGGGGTTGGTCCCGTGACGATTCAGGGGAAATTGTTGAGATGACATCTGACACACCCAGAACGTTGTTGAGTGAGAAACTAAACCTACTGTTCAAATGGAACATAGATATGGATTTGAATGTCCGCTTGCTGCGTCCATATTTTCCAGATGGAACGCCAATAACCACATCCATAGAAGAAGAACAACTTCGTGAAGAAGCACAACAACAACGCAATATCGCTGAGGCAAAAGTTGAAAAACAAGCAGAACAATTGAAAGATGCAAAAAACCTCACAGATGAACAAGCAGAAAAGATTCGAGAACAGGCTGCTGAGATAGAAAGACTACGTCAACAACTTGGTAAGTAATAATTCAAAAAAGTTTGATTTTTTTCTTGACATCCCAATAATTATAGTGTATAATACACAAATGTTTCATATTAAGACAAAAAGTATGAAAAAAGTTGTTGCTTAATTTAATTTTATTCGTTATTATATTCACATGATATTCACATGGCCATGTATGGCACACCGTCTATTATGTCGCAAAAGTGGCAATTTAACACAAATAGATGTAAATTAATTTGCTTAATTAAAGTTATTCGCGTATAATTAAGTAATATTTTGGCAAATGCGTGTGTTTCAAGTCATTATTGAACACCGCGAAATATGAAAGTTTTAGGTAAATATTGACGCAAATTTTTTTACAGTAAATACAAATATCAATATTGATATTTGAGAATAGGTTAACAGGATTTCGTTCCCTGAATCCTTAACACGATTTTTGAACTTTATTTTATTAAAGGAGATTACAATGTACTTGTCACATAAATTGACATTTTCTTTAGTTTTTTCTGTTTTGCTCATAGCAGCACTTACTTTCGTTGTTGTTCCTGCAATGGCACAGGAAACGGTAACTTTCACTGCCAAGTTGACTGATGCCACAGCAGAGGCAGCTGGCAAGTGGGAAGTAACGTTTAAGTTTTCGCAAGGTGGGAGTTTCAATAAAATCAACTTTACCACACTTGATACTACGAAAACCCCCGCTGTTACAATTTATAATATCGTCTTAAATGGCGTTGATTTAACAGCAGATCAATTTAACGCTGTTACTTACAGTGATCATAAATTGACTGTTCCTATTCCTGAAGGCACCTCTACAGGTCCTCCCTTGCAATTCGAGGTAGTAGGTTACAGGCGGATAGATGCTATTACTGCAACTATAGAGGCAGATGCTGCAGTTACGCTATCGGTTAAAGCGAATCACTTAGCTGGTAAGGAATATAGGATTTACACAAGAGGATCCAAGGATGATTCTGTCCGAGCTGTATTTCCGGAGAATACAAAGGTCGTTTTTATATCGAATTTTCCCGATGACTTGGAAGAATTTTTCAATGTCGGTGGCGGAACGATTGATCTGCTACTTACTGACACATCGAAAGACTCTAAGCACATTATCATCAACGAGATTATGTGGGCAGTTGACAACAGATTAGTGGGACAAGAGGGTTATACCGATCAGCAGTGGATTGAGATTTATAACAATACTGCTCTTCCTGTTGCTGATAATGATATATCTTTCAAATTTATAGAAGATACATTTCCACCGCCTGCTACTGCTGTTGGAACGGCTGACCGGTTGAGTAACATTGGTGGATTTCAAAATGTGTGGAATTTGAAAGGTAGTAGCAACGGTACAAGCATTAAAAATGCTTCTAATCCTGATGACATTATCGGGGCAAACCCAGCATTTTCTTCAATGTATCGTTCTAAACAAGCGGATCCTGGTATAAACGCTGGTAGTTGGGCAGTGTCTGATCTCGCATTTTTCCCAGGTTTCTATGGAACGCCTGGTGGTGCAAATACACGTGGCGGACTTCCAACTGTACGTCCTAAGCCAACAGCTGCCTCTGTGCCGAAAAATAATATTATCATCAACGAAGTTGGCAACAACTCTGATGATAGTTTAGATTGGATTGAACTTCGCAACATTAGCGGTGGTAATGTGAATATTAAGAACTGGAGACTTAATTACACTAAAGGTACGGGTGGTACCACTCCAGCTGATGAGATCAATATTATCCAATTCGCGAACAAGGACACAGTTATTCCTGCAGGCGAAGTGTTGCTGATTGTCAACAAAGATCCTGTTGACACAGACCTTATCGCAGGAATTGATATCAGAGAAAGTTCCCGAGTAAACCAACAGTTTGGTGCGGGATCCCACAAATATCTGAATGTCAACCGTAGTGATGGTAAAAACCTTCACATTACGAATATGACGACAGGTTTTCTGATCTTGCGTAGCAATGGTGATAATAAATTCAAGGGCGGGCGTCAACATATTCGAGATGTTGTTGGTGTTTCACGTCAAATCTTGAAGACTATAGACCAGCCGAACGGTGCCAGAGAACCAGAGGTAGGTCAATATTGGGTTACAGAGGCATGGCCTCTCAACGGATATTCTGGAGATAACTATAGGGCACATAACGCAAACGGTTCCAATAACAATAACGCATCTCTTGAGCCTACTGCTAATTTCAAGGACGGCTCAGTCTGGGCACGTAATGGCACAGCACACGGTTGGCGTAAAGGTGGCGGTAAGCACGTTGGGTTCATGGGTGGTCTCGGTTACGACCGCGGTGTCAAAGGTAGTGGAACGCCAGGATACCATAATGATTCTGTGAAAGGTAAAGTCGGGGATATTGCTGACGGCGGTTTGATCATTAGTGAACTTATGCTCACTAATGATAATGGACGCGCGCCACAGTGGATTGAACTCCAAAATACTTCCAGAACCAGAGGTATTGACCTTGCTGCTGATGGTAGTGATCCGAAAAACGGATGGCAGATGATTATTGAAAACCATAACTCCGGTTCATGGCAAGGTGGTAAACGTCCTTTGAATATTACCATTAATCTAAAAGACTTTGGGAATGTCAGATATATACCACCCAATCAGACAATCTTGATAACTTCCCGTAAGGTAAGTGGCAATAAGAAATCTGAATACATGGCTGATCACAGAGTGGGTGCTGTATGGGAAACAGCTGCTGTACGAAATAAGTTCAAGATGCTGAACAGTAAATCGTTGATATTGAATGCCGAAGGTGGTTTCTATATCAAAATCGTTGACGGTGACGGAAAGGTAAGTGATGAAGTTGGTAACCTTGATGGTATAGCTGTAGATCCGCATAAGGAGATCGGCTTTGACGATCCTTATAGTTGGAACTGGCCCACGAATGTGACGCAAGAGGATAACCGCACATCGTTGATCCGTCTAATGGATGGCGGAACTCGAGGTGTCCAGGGTATAAGTCAAGGCACTGCCGGCACACCACGTCCAGGTGTCCCAGATCGTTCCATCGAAGGTGATATGACAGGTATGGTCCTGCCGATGGGCACACCTGATAATAGAAGAGGTGATAAGGCTGCTTGGATACACGCTGTTGATCTTACATTTGCTGACGTCGTAGATCATACATATTACGGTGATAGAACTGACTCAAGCACACCATTACATACAGCCGGCACACCATTGCCCGTATCACTCTCTTTCTTCCGTCCAACACTTGAAGATGGTAAAGTTACCATCCAGTGGACAACGGAATCAGAACTTGATAACGCTGGATTCAATATCCTCCGTAGTGAAACTCGCGACGGTGAATTCACACAGGTCAATGAACAGATGATACAAGGTAAAGGTACCACCGCGGAACGCAGCACGTATAAATGGGTTGATACGACTGCGAAACCCGGGGCAGTTTACTACTACCAGATTGAAGATGTATCTTTCGCAGGTGAGCATACTACGCTTGCTACAACCAAGTTGAAAGGCTTGATTTCAGCGAAAGGAAAACTCACAACGTCGTGGGGCGACATCAAAAACGCTTCACAATAAAGGTTAAATTTCAGGGATAATTTAACTAATCTCCTCAACAAGAAGCCACATCCTTTGTGGCTTCTTGAGGAAAATCTTACTAACCTATCTCTACTTGAAGGGATGTCTGCAAGTTGCCGTGCATGGTCCCTTCCGTTCCGTATTCCAATATGGAATTACGAACTAACCCATCTAAAGCAAGGGGTCTCGCACTCGCGGGATCCCTTTTTAGATTGACATTTCCAAGCACCAGCGGTGCGACAGGTATGTAGAACATGTGAACAACACCATCCTAAGCACCAGCGGTGCGACAGGTATGTAGAACGTGTGAACAACACCATCCCAAGCACCAGCGGTGCGACAGGTATATAACTTCAAGGAATAACGTCATGGCAGATACCTACACCCAACTATACATACATATCGTTTTTGCTGTCAAAGGCAGGCAACATCTCATTCCGAAACAACACAAAGAGGCTTTACACCAATACATAACACGCATCATAACAAACAAAAAGCAGACACTCATCCGTATCAATTCAATGCCGGATCATATACATATTCTTATTGGTATGAAACCAGACATTGCATTGTCTGACTTAGTAAGAGATATAAAAGCGAATTCATCAAAATTCATTAATAAAAAAGGATGGGTTGCAGGAAAGTTCGAATGGCAGACAGGATTTGGAGCGTTTTCGTATTCTCGTTCTCAATTGGATGTCGTTGTTAATTACATTAATAATCAGGAGGCACATCATTCTCATCTAACGTTTAGAGAAGAATACCTTGCGTTTCTGAAACGTTTTGATGTCCCGTATAATCCAAAATACGTATTTGATCCTGATGACAATTCAGAAACATGATGCACCTTTCGCACCGCTGGTGCTTGTGTGTTGATTTGATATGTTTTCTATATACTTTTCGCACCGCTGGTGCTTGTGTAAAGTTTTTGTCACCATAAGCGTCAATTTAGTGATGTTCCCAGGCCGGTAGATGCGATTTCCGTATCGCATCGGACCTTAAGCGGAAACCTTTGATGAAACAGGTTTTCCATCATCTGCTGCTTCCAACGTCCCCGCGTAGGATCCGATGCGATATGGAAATCGCACCTACCGGCTCACCCCTACTGCTTTTATTCCAGTGGATGCGACATTCGTTGGGATGCTAATTGGAGGTATAGACCTAATGATGTTACTATCAGACTTTTTTGAAGCAAGACGTGAGAAACGGATAGCCGCTGCCGCAGAAGCTGCCGCAGAAGCTGCCAGAGCCGAAGAACGGGATCTGTGGATAAATTGGAATAACCGGTGCCTTGCAGCGGAAGCGCGGGGTGAAGAGTTCACAGAACCACCTCCTGGGCAGTCTACTGAGAAAACACGCCAAAACAAGCAATAACATTATATCCTCAGCATTGGATGTTATCAATCCGTAGCACATTCATCTTGATTGTGTTTCTTTGGACAACAACCATCTTTCGTTGCACCTCTCTGCACAACATTGATAAGACCCAATGCTGAGTAGATACTTTATCGCGTGGGATGACGTGCTTCGTTGCACAATCAAGGATGAATGTGCTACAAAAGGAATGCGGGATGCGTAGCACAATCTAACAGAATGTGCTACGGGGAATATGACAGAGGCAGGTGTCAACAAATTACCGATGATTATTATACCATTGCCAATTGATAATGCTTCTTTATTG